>CASWRE010000005.1 GCA_949471785.1 uncultured Lachnospiraceae bacterium
GGCAGACGCCCGGGACTTAAAATCCCGTGGGTAGTGATACCCGTACCGGTTCGATCCCGGTCTGCGGCACTTGTAAAAAGGCTTATTGTTTGATAAGTCTTTTTTTTGATGAAGGAGCATCCCTCCCGCTTTTGCCAGGTCTGTGTGGGATAATTTTCCATAATCGCCTCAGATTGTTCTTTGCCAGAACGATTCTAAAATGTTGGCTGACGTATCCTGGTTTTATTCGGCTTCCCATCTTATTTCTGAGAACATATTCCCAATAATCTTTGCTATAAGCGTTACCACAGAGTTTTGTTCCCGTTTCTGCTGCTCTTTCGTTTCCGGTTAAAACAGAAGCTGATCCTGATACTGTGGCAGGCGGGCCTAAAATGCCGCATTATAGTGGAGATATTTAATCTAATTATACAATTGAAAATGCAATACGATTGTATTATAATTGTATTACAAAAAGGAGGTGCTTGTTATGGCTAAGGAGGCAACCCTGCAAGTAAGAATGGATTCAGAGTTAAAGGAACAGGTTGAATTATTGTATAAACAACTGGGGACATCTTTTGCAGAGGCGGTAAGAATATTTGCAAGGCAAAGCGTGGAGGATCAGGGAATGCCTTTTTCCATGCATTTATCAGCAGCCAGGCGGAAAAGAACATTGGGGATTGCAAATGGAAAATATACAATTCCGGATAATATTGATGAGAATAATGACGAGATAGCAGAAATGTTTGGGGTGAAATAGACGTGAGGATTTTGCTGGATACGCATATAGCACTATGGGCCATTGCAGATACGTCAAAGCTGTCGGATGAAGTGATAAAACTTCTCGAAAAGGAAAGTAATGAAGTGTTTTATAGTATGGCCTCTGTATGGGAAGTTGCAATCAAGCATATAATCAAGCCGGAACATATGCCTGTATCAGAGGAAGAATTTGTCCGGCTGTGTGAGGATACAGGATTTACCAGGCTGCCTGTAGAGGCAGGACATATATTGGGGATATAAGTTGTGCCTTGCGTACGCTTTACCGTGTATGAGGCTTTTTTGTTAAGCCCGTTTGCACATATCCCATAACGGTTGTGAAGTTTAAAAATCTGTGTTAGACTACACTGGACACACATAGCGGCTCAGGATGCCGCAGCAGCAAAGAAAAACGGGATAGTGGAGTGACGACGGCTATGGCACAGCATATTTTGATCGTGGATGATGAGGAAGAGATCGCGGATCTCCTGGAAGTGTATCTTGCCAACGAGGGATACCGGGTATATAAATTTTACTGCGCGCAGGATGCTCTGGCGTGTCTGCAGAAGCATCGGATCGACCTGGCGCTGCTGGATGTGATGCTGCCGGACATGGACGGTTTTACCCTGTGCCGGAAGATCCGGGAGAAATGGTTTTTTCCGGTGATTATGCTGACGGCCCGGGTGGAGGACAGCGACAAGATCAAAGGGATTACCTTGGGGGCCGACGATTACATGACCAAGCCCTTCAATCCCCTGGAGGTGACGGCCCGGGTGCGGGCCCAGCTCAGGCGGGTGGAAAAGTATAATCCCTGTATGGAGAGGGTCGAGGAGGAATATTACGATATCCGCGGACTGGAAGTGAACGGGGACACCCATGTCTGCCGCCTGTACGGCCGGGAAGTCCGTCTGACGCCCCTGGAATTTTCCATTCTCGTATATCTGTGCCGGCGGAAAGGGCATGTGGTGACATCGGAGGAGCTCTTTGAGAATGTCTGGGGAGAGAAATATCTGGACTGTAATAATACGGTGATGGCCCATATCGCCAAGCTCCGTGAGAAACTGCAGGAAAATGCCAGGAAACCCAAGTTCATCAAGACGGTTTGGGGTGTGGGGTACAGGATCGATGAATAACGGAAGCAGGAAACGCCGGCTGCAGCGGCAGCTGTCCGGACGGCTTATGCGGCAGTTTTTTATTAAACTGCTGGTCAGTATCGTGGTTATGGGGCTGCTCTTCGGCGCGGCATACTGGGTGTGCAGCCGCATGATCTGGTACGAGACCATGCCTTTGTATCCGCTGGTACACGGCGTCCATGTTTATATGGCGCAGGTTTTCCTGGGGCTGCTGCTTTTGGTGGTGCTGGTGATGTGCTGGCGGAATTTCCGGCGGTTTGCCATGCTGCTGGACCGGGTGGTCGAAGCTGTGGGAGAGGTTTATGAGGGGCGGGATAAGGCCGTCCGCCTGCCCGACGAGCTTGGCGAGGTGGAGAACCAGCTAAACCAGATGATGCTCAAGGCCAGGGTGGACAGGGAACAGGCTCGGGAGGCGGAGCAGAGGAAAAACGATCTGATTGTCTATATGGCTCATGATCTGAAAACGCCTCTGACTTCGGTGATCGGTTATCTGACGCTGCTCTATGACGAAAAGGAACTGTCCGGGGAGCTGAAGGACAAGTATCTGGGCGTGGCCCTGCGCAAGTCCGAGCGCCTGGAGGAGCTGATCAATGAATTTTTTGAGATCACCCGTTTCAATCTCTCTCATATGGAACTGGAGATTTCCAATGTCAATATGACCGTGATGCTGGAGCAGCTGATGTATGAATTCCGCCCGATGTTTGACGAGAAAAGGCTGTCCTATCAGCTGGAACTGGAGCCGGATCTGGAGATCAGCTGTGATGTGGATAAGATGGAGCGGGTGTTTGATAATCTGCTGAAAAATGCGGTGAACTACAGCTATGAGAACAGCCGGATCACGGTTCGGGCCCTGCGCCTGGGCGAGAGGGGGATGGAGCTGACGCTTATGAATCACGGCAGGACGATTCCGCCGGAGAAGCTGGAGCGGATCTTTGAGCAGTTTTTCCGCATGGAGTCGGCCCGGACGTCACGGACCGGCGGCGCGGGGCTGGGGCTGGCCATCGCCAGGGAGATCGTACAGCTCCACGGCGGCACGCTGACCTGCGCCAGCGAAAACGAGACGATCATCTTTACGCTGCGGATTGAAGGATAGGTGAGGGCCGGCGGAAACAATTTTAAGAAAATCGTAAGAATTTAATCAGGAAACACGGATAAAATACATCTGCAAACGGGGTACACTATACCCGTAAGCAGATGTTTTTTTGTTGAAATCACAGGGGAGGATAAAAATGGTAGGCGCGATGGCATACAGCAGAAAAATCAAAATGCGCAGGAGGAGAAAGGCCGTCCTGATCCGGCGGATCTGTATGGCTTTCCTGATCATGGCGGCTTTCGGGGGATTCCTGGCGGTAAAGAGCGGAGCCGGCAGGGGGGTCATGGAGGCCTGGAATAATATTTCCGGGGAAAAGCCGCGACAGTACCCCAGGGGGCTTGAAGAGCTGCTGCAGAGCAACCCGGAGACACGTTCTTTTGTGATGGACTATCCGTCAAAGAAAGACAGCCATCCGGTGATCGACCTTACCGGGGAGGTCACGAAAGGGACAATCCCGCTGTTTTTACAGTGGGATGAGCGCTGGGGCTATGAAATCTACGGCGACGATTTGCTGGCGCTTACGGGCTGCGGGCCCACCTGTCTGTCCATGGTGCGCTGCGGGCTGAGCGGGGATACAGACTGGAATCCCTATCAGGTGGCCCAGATGGCCCAGCGGCAGGGCTATTACCAGTCCGGGGCCGGCTCCACCTGGACGCTGATGTCCGAGGGCGCGGAGAGTATGGGGCTGATCGTGTCAGATGTGGTTTTTGACGAGGCGCATATCCGGGCCATTCTGGAAGAGGGAAGTCCGATTATCTGCAGTATGGGGCCGGGGGATTTCACGACGGCGGGTCATTTCATTGTGCTGACAGGAGTGGACGGCGACGGGAAGATCAGGGTCTGCGACCCCAACAGCAGGAAACGCAGCGAGAAGACGTGGGAGCTTACGAAACTCATGGCGCAGATCAAAAATCTGTGGGCTTACAGCTATGGAGAGTAATGGAATATATATCGTAAAGAGGCAGTCGGCCGTCCGTGAGAAAAGAAATTGCGGGCGGCCTTTTTGGGCGCCGGGAGAGCGTTTGCGTTATCGGAAATTATTTTTTATGTTTTTTCCTTTACCGATACAAATATGATACAATTACCGGGTAAAGTAATCGTGGGCATTTTCGGCTTGAATAAGGGCAGGGTGAGAATGTACTACAGATGAGGTGGAGTATATGAATCGAATATTGGTAGTTGAGGACGAGGAGCCGATCGCGAATCTGATCCGTATGAATCTGGTGAAGAACGGTTATCAGTGTGATTGCGCTTATGACGGTCTGGAGGGAGCGGACCGTCTGGAGAAGGGGCATTATGATTTGTGCCTGTTGGATGTGATGCTGCCCAAAGTCAATGGGTATGAGCTTCTGGAGTATGCGAAACAGTTCGATATTCCGGTTATTTTTTTGACGGCGATGGGAACGACGGCGGACAAAGTCAAGGGACTGAAAGCGGGAGCCGATGATTATATTGCCAAACCGTTTGAGGTGGTGGAGCTGCTGGCGCGTATCGAGAGCGTACTGCGGCGGTTTCATAAGACGGACCAGACGGTGGAGGCGCTGGATGTGGTGATTGACATCCCCTCCCGCACTGTGACAAAAGGCGGCAGGGAGATCAATCTGACTCTGAAGGAATTTGAATTATTGCTGTTGTTTGCTCAGAATCCCAACATCGCGCTGTACAGGGAGACGATCTATGAGCAGGTCTGGCAGAGCAGTTATATGGGGGACAGCCGCACGGTGGATCTGCATGTCCAGCGTCTGCGAAGGAAGCTGGGCTGGGAGAACCAGATTGAGGCAGTGTATAAGATCGGGTATCGGCTCCATGTAGTGTGAAGCACAGAGGAAAGCAGACGGCCGACGGGGTGAAGGTATGAAACTGTATGGAAAATTATTTTTGGGAATGATGGTTTCGACGCTTCTGGCCTTCGCCTTGTTTGGCGTCTGGGTGCTGAACGCGAATTATCAGACATCCCTGAACAGAGAGAAGGAGCGAAGCTTTCGGGAAAATCAGATGTACCAGTATGCGTTTCTGACGGCGCTGCAGAATCTGCCCGAGGAGCAGGTTAATGACGAGAACGCAGCCAGCATTGCAAAATCCATCTGGGAAAGTATGGGCAACGAGAGAAACGTATTCCGGATCTATAATGCCAAAAAGGAGGCCATTTACGAAGAGGGCGACTATGTGAGCAGCCTCATGGATATTCCGTTGGAGGAATCGGAGAGCGTGAGCCAGATATCGGACAAGGGCGGACGATATTATCTTGAGGCGCTGTTTTATATTTCATATGAAGGAAATGTTTACTACATGGAGCGGAATGTGGATGTTTCCTATATTTATGAGGATCGTCAGCGGCTGTACGGCCAGTACAGGGTGGCGATCCTGATTACGTTCTGCGCGGTGGCTGTGTGGGCGCTGCTGTTTGCCCATAGTCTGACGAAACCGATACGCGATCTCTCCCGGGTGACGGAGCGTTTTGCAAAGGGAGATTATTCCAGCCGGGCCCGGCCCAGGGGCCATGACGAGGTGGCCGAACTGATCGGCGATTTCAATCATATGGCAGACCGGCTGGAACAGAGTATGGAGGAACTGCGGCTTTCCGCCCGCAGACAGGAAGATTTCACCGCGGCCTTTGCCCATGAGCTGAAGACGCCGTTGACCTCCATCATCGGTTATGCGGATATGCTGCGTATGATGGACATGAATGAGGAAGAGCGTCTGACATCAGCGGACTATATTTATCAGCAGGGGAAACGGCTGGAGCGGCTTTCTCACAAGCTGCTGGAGCTGATCGGCATGGATAAACAGGACGTGGCGTTTCGGCCGCTGGATATGGAGGAGCTGGCGGACGCCCTGAGGCAGATGACGGCAAAGCTTTTGGAGGAAAAAAGGGTTATTTTAACGTTTCGGATGGATCAGGGACAGGTCTATGGAGACAGGGATCTTTTGCTGTCCCTGTTTGGCAATATTATTGATAATGCCAGGAAAGCCTGTCCTGAGGGAGGACATATCTGGGTCAGGGGGAAAGCTGTATCCGGCAGTTATCAGATCATTGTTCTGGATGACGGCGCGGGTATGCCCAAGGAGGAGATCAGCCGGGTGACGGAGGCGTTTTATATGGTGGATAAGTCCCGCGCCCGCAAGGAGGGAGGGTCCGGCATTGGTCTGGCCCTCTGTGGAAAAATCGTGGAACTGCATCAGGGGAAATGGTATATGGACAGTGAGCCGGGCAAAGGTACCGGTGTGCTGGTAATCCTGCCGGATCACGGGCCGGCGGAAAATCAGAACTTCCGGGAAGAACTGCAGACCGGGTCCGAGCTGCCCCAGCAGGAGAAAAAACTGCCCGGAAAGATCAAAAGAGCGGTCTTAATGAAGCGGACCGGAAACGGAAGGGACAGATTTCGTCATGCCGTAAAAGGAGGCGAAAGCAATGCGTAAGAGGCAGAGCCTGTCGGGACGTATGGCGGCTACGGGATGTGTGCTGCTTTTCCTGGCGATACTGGTATTGGGGGTGATGCGTCTGCCTCAGGTCTACGGCGGCTACAGTGACAGGCGCACTTTAAACCATCCCGAGTATACGGAAAATGATGTGAAAGTCTATGTTTATGATTATGCGTCTATGGAGGAGAAACTGCAGGATATTGTCTATTACCAGAAGCGTTCCATTGAATTGCAGGAGGTATACATTCCGGCGGCAGGAGACACGGAGGTTTTGGACGGGAAACTGACAGGGTATTTACAGCAGGAGCTCGACCGGCTGTATCAGCTGGGTATCCTCAGTGGGGCGATCGATTTGTCAGCATATCATCTGATTTACCGGAGCCTGTGTAACGTCTATCCGGGCAACGGCGACCGATTGAAGGGAAGGATCAGCTACTGGCTTCTGAATTATGAGAGCACGGAGGGACTGTTGACTGCCAAGATGGATACGGAATATCATAAACTGTATAATATCAGTATGGACGGGACGACAGATGCCGGAAGAGAGTGCAGCGCCCAGGGGGAATATCTGGTCAGCGAGATGTTAAAAGCCGGTAAATCTGGCAGAGAGACGGCCGTGGACCTGATGGACAAACTGTCACAGGGGTATGCGGAGTATTTTGGGATAACCGTTTCGGAAGAAACGAAAGAGTCCGGGACAGAGACGGAATCCCTTTATGATGCAAAAAAGCCCGAAAAAAGTGCTGCGGATGCCGGGAATACTATTTACGAGGGCGTTGCGCAGGAGCATCAGGCGGATCAGTATACAGATTATACGTTTGAAAAGAGCGGGTATAAAGGGAGTGCCGCAGGAACCGGCACATATGAGAAAAATGCGACAGAAACAGACGTGTATACAGAGAAGACAGCCGAAGAGACGGGCCGGAGGATGGAAGATATTGTCTGGCTGATCGGGAACGGAGAATGGGAATGGGGATTCAGCGTGGAGAATAGTCGTGTCGTAAAAGAGGACGGCAGCCGTCTGCGATTCCGGGCGAATTACCAGTACGACAGCACGTTTTTCAGCACAGGTATCCTGTGGGAAAGCTGACCGGCGGGATTCGGACAGCGATGCGGCCAGGAGGGGCGGAAATGGCGGAGGGGAGATGTGGATGATGCAAAGGTGGAACAAACGGATCAGGAGCATGGCTGCCACCGGCAGTATGCTGTTGTGCCTGGTTCTGTTGGCGCAGGGCGTAATGCGGCTGCCTCAGGTCTACGGCGGTTACAGTGACAGGCGCACGCTGAACCGTCCCGAGTACATGGAAAATGATGTGAAAGCCTATGCCAATGAGTACGCCTCCATGGAGGAGAAGTTGCAGGATATTGTGTACTACCAGAGTCGTTTCATCGAATTGCAGGAGGTGTACATTCCGGCGGCGGCAGATACAGAAGTTTCGGATGGGGAACTTACCGGGTATCTGCAGGAAGAGATCGAGCGGTTATATCGGCTGGGTATCCTGTATGGCACTATTGATTTGTCAGAATACAGACTGGTTTATCGGGAAATGTACAACATCTATCCGGGTAACGGCGACCGGCTGAGGGGAAGGATCAGCTACTGGTTCCTGAATTATGAGAGCGCGGAAGGACTGCTGATGGTCAAGATGGATACAGAGTATCATAAGCTGTACGAGATTACGGTAGAGGGGACGGATGCCAGAAGCGAGTGCGTCGCTCAAGAGGAATATCTGATCGGTGAGATGTTAAATGCCGGTAAATCCGGCAGAGAGACGGCCATGGATCTGATGGACAAATTGTCGCAGGGGTATGCCGGGTACTTTGGCATTACCGTTTCGGAAGAAACGGAAGAGTCCGGGGCGGAGGCGGAAATATACAAATATAGAGAGCAAATAGCCGGGGATCTGAGCCGGGCAATAGAGACAGTTATCTGGATGATCAAAGAAGGAGGCTTGGGTTGGAAATTCAGTGTGGAGAACGGCCTTGCCATAAAAGAGGACGGCAGCCTTCTGAGGTTCCGGGCGAATTACCAGTCCGGCGGCGTTATCTTTTCAACGGGTATCCAGTGGGGAATCTGAGCCGGCGTCGACGGGGGCAGCCGGGCCGTTTGGGATAAAAACCATCGGATGCAAAAAAGATGCATAAATGTAAAAAAACGGAAACACGGCTATGTTATTTTTCTGTCAGAACAGACAGGAGGAACAGCGATGGACATCAGGGGAATGGCGATGAAAAAACGATCTGGATTTGACGTGCGAAAGCTGACGATTACGATTGGCATATCGGTGTCGCTGGCTGTGATCATCCAGGCTCACTGGCTTTCCGGCGATGTGGACAGCCCGGGGATGTTCAGGCAGCAGGCGAAGTCCGACGCAGGCGCTATGGCGGCTTTTGCTGAGGGAGAGAACGCGGCAGTACGATCGGAAACGGGCGCCATGGCTGTAATCCCCGAAAGCGGGATGCAAGGGCAGAGCGTCGGCATTTCCGGTGATGAGGCCGGTGAGATCTACCGGGAGAATCCTGAACAGATGGTGTTGGTGAACAGAGAAAATTCTTTGAGTCCTTCCTATGACGCCATGCTTCGGAAGATCTGCGGCGGACGTCTGGAGGCGTCTTCCCGCCTGTACGAGGATTTGCAGACCATGTTTGCTGATGCGGCGGATGCGGGGCATACGTACTGGATTGCTTCGGCGTACCGCAGCCGGGAGAGGCAGCAGGAGCTGATTGAGGAAGAGGCAGCCCAGCTCATCCGTGAGGGTATGAGCCGGGAAGAGGCCCTGAATGAGATTTACAGGGAGACCATGCCGGCCGGGTACAGCGAGCATGAGACGGGGCTGGCTCTGGATATATTGGCGTCGGATAATATGGAGATGGATCAGAGTCAGGAGATGTCGGCGGGAAATCAGTGGCTCAGAGAGAATTGTCACAAATATGGGTTTGTACTCCGTTATCCGGAAGATAAGTCGGAAATGACGGGAGTAGATTATGAACCC
Source organism: uncultured Lachnospiraceae bacterium (assembly GCA_949471785.1). Taxonomy (GTDB): domain Bacteria; phylum Bacillota; class Clostridia; order Lachnospirales; family Lachnospiraceae; genus UBA11957. The sequence goes on from CASWRE010000005.1 coordinate 9,375, forward strand.
TGGCATTTTCGATATGTGGGGAAACGGGCCGCCCGGTTTTTACAAACGCACGGCTTAACGCTGGAAGAATTTTATCAGATTTTGGAGTGAAGGACTCGTCTGTAACGGTTCCGTTTGTCTGTCGTAGCGTTTTTGTTTTCCTCTCCCCCCGCGAATGGCCGGGGGTTTTCTTTTTGGGAAGAGTGTGGTATGCTCTTACGGATAATGGAACAACATAACGGAAAGTCGGGGCATGTCTGAAAAGGAATGGCTGAAGGGCTTTGGACGGGCCTCGGGAAAGGTGGTTTGGATGATAAAGGCGGACGGAGTTATTTTTGATCTGGACGGGACGCTGTGGAACGCCACGGAGAATATTGCCAGAAGCTGGAACCAGGTGCTTTTGGAGGAGGGATATGCCGCGAAGAGCGCGGAGGAGCTGAAAGGCTGTATGGGGCTGCCCATGGGGGAGCTTTTCGCCAGACTGTTTCCCGGTGTGGAGAGCGGGAAGATCGAGCGGCTTGCAGAGAAACTGTATGCGGCGGAGAATGCCTATATGGAGAAGCATGGGGGCGTTCTGTACACAGGATTGGAGGAAACGCTTCAGGCATTGAAAGGGAAATATCTGCTGGCGGTGGTCAGCAACTGTCAGGCGGGATATATAGAAGCCTTTTTTAAAGCTCATGGGCTGGGAAAATATTTTACGGACTTTGAGAGCCTGGGAGGGACGGGACTTTTGAAGGCGGGTAACATTCGCCTGGTGGCGGAGCGCAACCATCTGAAATATCCGGTTTATGTGGGAGATATTCAGGGAGATTGTGATTCGGCCCATGAGGCGGGGGCGGCGATGGTCTATGCGGCTTATGGATTCGGAAGCGTCGCGGGAGCGGAGGGCGTGATTCATTCGATTACAGAGCTGCCGGATGTACTGGAGCCGGCGTAAGGAACGAATCCGGCGATCTGTCTGGACGGACGTGGTCAGAGTTCTCTGGCCGGTATCTGCTCGCCGCCCACGCCGAAGTCGGTATTTTCCATCAGAATGTCCACCCTGGGGTCGTCGATATAAAGGGGATACAGTTCTCTGGCAAAGACGGCGATGACGTCCCGGTCGGGACGGACGGCGGTGGTATTTTCCGTCATAATATTGATACAGACCCGCTCGTTCAGGGCCAGGCCGGTCTCAATATCCCGCCGCATGGAAGCGGCGGTCTGGCCGGTCAGGCCGAAGAGCAGGCAGATTTCGTCAAAAGGGGCGCAGATGCGGGCTGGATCGGCCTCGTCTATGCCCTTTCTTAAGATGTTTTCGCGGAAATTGTAGTCGAATGTTTCGATGCCGCTCTTGATCTTGACCGTGATCCCCCTGTCGGCGAAACGGCGGCGGACGGCGGGGATCTCTGCGCGGTGTATCCAGTGGCACTCAAAATGAAGCTGCCGTATGTCCCGTTTCAGACAGGTCTCTTCGATGAGCGTCATGGTGCGTTCGTCCAGATCACAGAAGCTGCCGGAATTGATGGCCTCCAGGCAGTGATAGCGGCCCGTGACCTTTGCCAGTTCGCGCCGGTTCAAATGATAGTTTTCTTTTTCGTCACGGCTGTAATCCAGATGATAATCGCAGAATGTACAGCGGCGCCACCGGCAGCCGCTTCCCCGGAGCAGCACAATTTCCCGGGGATTTTTTTCTGTAATGACGCTGTAGCGTTCCATTTCTTTTTGGTTAGTCATGGCAGGGCTCCTCCAGGCCGGAAAGTTCAGTGTAATCCCGAAAAGCGGCAAGAACAAGCAGGATGAGATATTCGGTTGTGCCAGCTTCCAATTTTCTCGTATCCGTTCTGTAAAAACCATGGTTCTCATAAAAACGGATGGCGCCGGTGTTTTTTTCGATCGCCCATAAAAAACGTACCGGAAAATTACTTTTTGCAAATTCGATCAGCTCGGCTCCAATTCCCTGGTTCTGGAAGAAATAATCCACATACAGTTCCCTGATTTCCGCGCCTTGAATATGGATCATTCCTTTAACGATCCCGTCATCATAAACCCATATGTGCTCAAGGATATCCGGTGATGAGTATTCCTGGACTACAGGCAGTACCTGCAATTCTATAAAAGAATAGTCATCGTTTTTGAAAATGGGACGGAAATTTATCCGTTTTACAAAGACCAGGATCTCCGCAATCCTGGATATGTCCTGAGCCGTTGCTTTTCTTATATGCATTTTTTTCTCCTCTCGGCCGTCTTCTCGCACTCTGTCTGGCAGTCTACCAAATTCAGAGATTTTGTCAAGAGGATACCCGGAAAATTGTCACAAAACCGGTAACTGTTCAGCCCAGGACTTTGCATTTGCAGATTTTTTATGTTTTATCGAAACGTCCTTCCCGTGACCTCCTCATACATGGCGATCAGATTTTCAGCGGGAACGTTGGCCACGATATTGTGAATGGTATTAAACACGAAACCGCCGTCTTTTCCCAGAATTTCCATCCGCTCCCGCACCTGGCGGCGGACTTCCTCCAGGGTTCCGAAAGGCAGTACCTTCTGGGTATCCACGCCGCCGCCCCAGAATGTGAAAGTCTTGCCGTAGCGCTCTTTGATCTTCACGGCGTCCATGCCCCGGGCGGAGAGCTGCAGCGGATTTAAGCAGTCCAGACCCATTTCGGCGAAATCATCCAGGAAATCCCAGACGGCCCCGCAGGTGTGGTAGAAGGTTTTCCAGCCGGTATTTTTGTGCACCCAGTCGTTGATCTCTTTATAAAAAGGTTTGTACAGATCGCGGAAAGTCTCCAGGCTCATCATTCCGGCGATCTGGTTGCCGAAATCCGTGCCGGAAATCCATACGACTTGGATACGCTCGCCCACGGCCTGGCGGTAGATCTCCAGATTTTTCAGCATGATATCGGTCTGGTAGCGGAATACGGCCCGGATATAATCGGGGTAGAGTGAGTGGGCCATCAGCCAGTCGTCCACCCGGCGGATGCCTCTGGGATGTTTGACGGCCGGACCGGGGATGACGGCGGCGTCGCCCAGGGCCCCGCCCCCCAGCATACCCACGATACCGTAATCTGTGTTTTCATAGAGTTCGATGGATTTTTTCTCCCAGTAACGGGCCTCCTCGTCGGAAACCACGGCAAAATCATCCTTAAAGTCCTCCAGGGGCTTCAAATCTTCCTCATCCAGATCCCAGTCGAAACGGGCTCTGGGCACGCTGTCGAAAAAGGAACCGCCTTTGGGTATCACGGCCGAGTATTCCGCCGTCCTGTCTCCCTGGGGATAGACGTAGGTCTTCCCCGTCTCGTCGGTGTCGCAGGCAAAGCCGCCCCCCATCCATACGGGGGTGCCGTCGTCCATCTGCCATTTTTTCCAGTTATCGTTTTTATAGCCGAAATAGTTGGTGGTATTGAAAAGCCCCACCACGTCCACGCCGAGGAGTTCCAGCAGGTCGGGCTCCACCTCCCCCAGGAGCTGCCCGGGTTCGATGATGCGGATGCGGCGTTCGGGAAGACCCAGCGCTTTCCGCAGCTGATACAGGGAGCTGGCATTGATGCCGGTCTGGCTGGTGGCGCCCAGATCCAGGGGAATCCGATCCGGTGATTCATGGTTTAAAGTTGCAATTAATCGCTCTCTGGATGTCATATCTGGCGAACTCCTTTCGTGAAAAGAGGCAGGAGGGCGGAAAATAGAAAATGCCCTTCCCTGCACAATATTTGCGGTCTTTTGGGAAATATTATAAAGGGGAGCGGGAAAATGTCATTAGATAAACTTGCCGAAGAGTTGTAAAAAATTGCCCTAAATAATCCCTCCCCGCAAATTGACCGATACAGAGGGGGAGACTATAATTATAAGAAAAAAACAGAGGAGGATTCCGCTATGATGGCACGGGAGGAGGGGGTTAAAAAGAAGTCCGAATATTTTCTGCACACGCCGGGAACACAGGCCCAGAAGACTTTTTTTTATCCGCTGGTGGTGGGGCATTCTTTTTATGAAAAGGATTATTTTCTTCACAGGGAGACCTTCGACAGTTTTCTGATCATGCATATCTGCCGGGGAAGCTGTATGGTGAGTCCGGGGGACGGCATTTTCCGGGCCCAGGCAGGACAGACGGTGCTGCTGGACTGCTACCGCTCCCATGCCTACTATTCGGACGGAAGAGAGTGGGAAGCTTTGTGGGTGCATTTTGACGGCCCCATGAGCCGCGGGTATTACGAACATATCACGGAAAAAGGCGATATCGTCCTTTCCCATCGGAACCCGGCGGAATTTGTCTCGGAGCTGTACCGGCTGTATGAGCAGTTCCGCAATGGGGAGCGGATCAAGGAGGTGGCGATGGCCGCGCGGATCACAAACCTGCTGACGGCGCTGTCTCTTTCCGGGGAATCGGCCTCTGAGAGGGAATCCTATTCGGGGATGGTGGAGGCCAGCGTGGCTTATATCCGGGAGCATCTGTGTGAGGAAGGGCTGTCCCTGGAAACGCTGTCCCGCCAGGCCAATCTGAGCCTTTACTATTATACCCGCCTTTTTAAGAGGGAAACCGGTTTTACGCCCCATGAGTATATCCTGCGTTCCCGCGTGAATATGGCGAAATATTTGCTGAAAAGTACCAGGCTGTCCGCCAAGGAGATCTGTTTTCGCTGCGGCTTCCGCAGTGAGAGCGCTTTCTGCCATACTTTTCGCAAGTGGGAGCAGGTCACGCCGGGGCAGTTCCGCAGGACCGGTGATCCTGCGGACAGAAGAGAGGGCGGAAGGTAATGGAAAAAAGTATAAAAGCGATAAAGGGATATTTTTATAAAAAGGGTATCACCGAGAGGATTGTTTTTGTGATCTCCGCTTTGATGATCGTCACCACGGCCTGTTTTATCGGCAGTGTATTTTTTATTCTGGAAAAACAGCTGGTGGATCAGACGCAGTCGTCGGTGAAAAAGGATCTGGACATGGTGCTGGAGAAGATGGATATGTTTTTCCAGGGGGTGGAGAATGACGCGGTTTCGGTCCTGGTGGGAGAGAGCTGCCAGACTCTTCTGGGTAATTCGGATCAGTTTCTTTCCGGCGATATCATCAAGCAGCACGAGAAGTATATGCTGATCCAGCAGGTATTAAACAGCTATATCGGGCAGAAGGGCGGCTACGGCGCGATTGCTTTTTACGATCTGCGGGGAAACTGTTATGTAAATGAGAGTCTGGAATGCTCGGGAGAATATGGCGGACGGCAAATGGCGCGAATCGGGGATTTTCTGGCATCCGACAGGCAGAAGGATATGCTGGAACTGCACAAAAGTCCCTGGAAAAAGGCGCGGGACAGAGACTATGCGGACTGCATCAGCTATGTGCGCAAGGTATACAGTATGGACAGCGGCAGGCTGATCGGGACGGTGGAGATTGAGATTCCCAACAGCGAGGCAGTCCGCCTGTACGAGACGGTGATGAGCGGCGATATCCGGCTGTATTTTGCCAGCGGGGGCAGGATCATCCTGGCGGGGGATGAGGAGCTTTTGTACCAGGAGCTGGGAGAGAAATCATGGTACAGGCGGACGGAGGATAAAGTCGGCGGCCGGGACGGATTTTTGATGACGGAGGACAGGGAAGCCTGGTATGTGCTGAAAGATTATGACGGGCAAAACTGGACGGTGATCAGTGAGGTGGCGAAAGCGTCTTATATCCGGGCGCTCGTTCTTTACGGGATCGGTCTGGTGGGGCTTGGCAGCCTGATCTTCATGGCCAGCCTGTTTCTGGTGCGTTTTCTTGTGACCTCCATCACCAGGCCCCTGAGCCGGATCACCGAGACCATGGTGGAGATCGGTCGGGGCGATTACGACAAACGGGTGATCGTGAAGGACGGCGGGGAGATCGGGACTCTGGCTCTGGAGTTCAACCGGATGGTGGACAAGACCCGGGCGCTGATGCAGGAGATCGTTGACAAGGAGGCGGAAAAGCGGGAGTCGGAGCTGTCCCTGATCCAGATGCAGATGACGCCCCATTTTTTTTATAATATTCTTGAGAGTATCTGCGGCTTGATCGTGATGGATGAGAAAAAACTGGCGATGCATACGATCCAACTCCTGTCAGGATTCTACAGGGGGGTGCTGAACAAGGGAAAAGAAATCATCACTGTGAAGCAGGAACTGGATATTGCCGTCAATTATCTGGAGATTATGAAGATCTGCTGTCCGGAAAAATTCACCTATGAAGTCTGCTGCGGGGAGGAGCTCTGGCAGAACCACATATGCAAGCTGACGCTGCAGCCTCTTCTGGAAAACGCGATCCATCACGGTTTCCAGGATATGGAGCGGGGAGGGCGACTGTTCATCCGAATCCGCAGGGAGGCGGAGGGCCTGATTATGGAAGTCGAAGACAACGGAATGGGCATCGACGCTCTCACCCGGAAAAGGATCATGGTGGGGGAACGGCAGGGATTCAGGATGGAAAGTTTCGGACTGCGCAATACGGACGAGCGGATCAAGCTGTATTTCGGAAACAGCTATGGATTGGAAATCCTGCCCCGGCCTGTGGGGACGTTGATCCGGATCGTGTTGCCGGACAGAAGCGACAGTACGGTTTTGCCGGAGGGTCAGTGATCCGGCGCGTTAAGGCGGGAGAGGCTGCGGCATGGTTTGCCGCGGACAGCGTAAATCCTGTGGAAAGGAGAGGGGATGTTTCGTGTAATTCTTGTAGACGACGAATTGCTGGTCAGGAAACGGATACTGCTGGGGTTTGACTGGCGGGCTATGGGTTATGAGGTGATGGACGATGTGGGGAGCGGCGCGGAGGCCCTGCGTCTGCTCAGGGAAAAGCGGTACGATCTGGCTGTCGTCGACATTGCCATGCCGGGAATCAACGGTATTGAGCTGGTGAAAAGGCTCCGTGAGGAAAAGATTGAAATTCCCGTAATCTTTTTAACAGGGCACAGTGATTTTACTTATGCCAGGCAGGCGATTACCTACGGCGTCAGCCATTATATATTGAAGCCGGTGAATGAGGCGGAATTTATCGGCGTGTTGGGGGATCTGTATGAAAAGCTGACCCGGCAGCAGCGAGAAAAGATGCGGCAGGAAGCGCAAAACAAAAAGCAGCAGACAGCCCGGCTGATCGTGGAGTCCAATTTTTTCAGCGAGCTTTTTCATTATGGATTTGCCCTGGGCCGGGAGGAAGAGATCCGGGAAAAGGCCGGGGAGATGGGGGTGAATACGGACTGTGATTACCGGATCGCCGTTTTTATGATCTGGAGATACCGCAGAGAGGATCTGCCACTGGAGGGACGCTATCGGGATCTCTATGCGGCGGGCCGGGAGGCCATGGGAGAGCAGGCCGGTTTGACGGTGATCTGCGACTTGTTCGACCAATCCTGCATCGTATTCCGGGAGTGTGCGCCCGGGGAGGAGGAGCGGCAGGATCGGGAACTTGCCCGCATGCGGGAACTTCTGGCAGGGCGGCTGTCCACCCAGGTACACTGCGGCGTGAGCGCCCGGGGAAGGGGAACCGGGCAGCTTGTCAAAACGTATAAGGAGGCGGTAAGCGCTCTAAATAATACAAAGATTTTCGCGGAGGACATTCTTGCTTATGAGACCGTCGCCCGGGAGACGGAGAGCCGCTATCAGGTGTCTGCGGCCAAGATCCGACATGTACAGGCCTGTGTAGGCAATTGTGATAAAGCGGGCTGTGAGACGGCGGTGCGGGGTATTTTTTCTCATATGAGGGAGAGTAAGTGTAATTACGAGAGCATCCTGCAGAATGCCCAGCGGCTGCTTTTGGGCATATCCGAGGCCTGTGCGGTGTCCGGGCTGGAATTGCGCTGGTTCATGGGAGAGTACAGAAGCCTGGACGCGGCTTTTGAGCATATGGCGTCCCTGGGAGAGGTGACGGCATGGTTTTGCCGCATGACGGGGGATCTGATCGACAGCCGCTCTTTCCGGGCCGGAGGGGAGCGCAGCCTGCCGGTGGTGCAGAAAGCCTGCCGGTATATGCAGCAGCATTGCGGGGACGCCGATCTGACCCAGGCCGAAGTGTCCCGGCAGATGGGAGTGACGGCGGCCTATTTAAGCGCGGTATTTAAAAAGGATATGGGGGTATCCATGACCCGGTACCTGACGGCGATCCGTCTGGAGCGGGCCCGGGAGCTTCTGGCCGGAGAGGGCGTGGAGGTACACCGGGCGGCGGAGCTGGCAGGATACAGCGACGAATATTATTTCAGCCGCTGTTTTAAAAAATACTATGGTATTTCCCCATCCCAGGCCAGGAGGAGAAAATAGGAGGCAGCCCAACCTAAAATATTTACCAAAACAGAATAAAACATTACATGGTGTAAAAACAGAAAATTGCGTATGATAAAGCCATCAACAGTACTGTAGAAAAGAAATGAATGCAAGGGTGAAAAAATTTGAGCAGTCACAAAGCAGCAAAGTGACGAGGCGTAACTGTGGGTTTATGCGGCAGTTACAACGAGGAAAAGAACGGGAGGATATCATGCGTAAGAAAATAATGAGTGCAGTATTGGCTTCTGCGATGGCAGTGTCACTTTTGGGCGGATGTTCGGGCGGCGGCGCTCAGTCGTCATCCCAGGCGGCGGATCAGCCGGAGAGCAGCCAGGCGGCCGGGGATGCGGGAAGCGAGGCGGCTTCTCAGGCGGCGGCTGAAGGCGGAGAGAAAGTGAAGGTGCGTATCCTGACCAGGTACAGCAATCCGGACAGTGTGCGTGAACGCTATTTTATGGACATGGTGGCAAAATTCCAGGAGGAGAACCCGGATATCGAGCTGGAGGATGTGTCCATCTCCGACGAGAATTCCCGGGATACGCTGTTTAAGACGTCGGTCGCTTCCGGAGACCCCATTGAGGTATTTAATTTCCTGGGCTATGCGGCCAATCTGGATTATGTGTCAAACGGCGTGGTGACGGATATTTCCTCACTGATTGAGGAGGACCCGGCGTGGACAGAGAAATATATCGACGCCCTCTTTGCTCCGGTGGATTATTCGGCCTACGGTGTGGAGGGAACCTACGGGCTGCCCACGGCGCCCTATGGTGTGTGCTGCTTCTACAACAAGACGATCTTTGACGAGCTTAATATGGAGCTTCCGGAAACCTGGGAGGCCATTGAAACGGCGGCCCCCAAACTGATTGAGGCGGGATATACGCCGATGGCTTTCGGGGCGAAGGACAATTACCGTGCGGGACATTTTCTCACGGCTCTCTCCATGAAATACTATGGCGACCAGCTGAAGAATGACCTGATCGCCGGAGATAAAGCATGGAACGGAGCGGAGACTTTGGGCCTGATCGAGAAGATGCAGGCATGGCAGGAGGCCGGAATCTTCGGCGATAATAATCTGGCCTACGACGCCAACGGGGAGCTGGCCAAGCTGGAGAATAAAGAAGCGGCAATCATTTTCAGCGGTTCCTGGAATATCGCGACGATCAACGAATTTGCCAATGCGGGGGATATCGTCTGCAAAGGCTTCCCGTATTTTGAGGAAAAACCGGAGTTCAAGGATGAGTGGATGGGCGGCCCGGATGATTTCATGGCCATTTCCTCCAAGCCCGGCGACCCCGATTATGACGCCACGGTCCGCGTACTGAAATATTTCACTTCCCAGGAATACTATGAAGGGATGTACGAGGCCCAGTCCGGCGCGGGCACCTACCCGGTGAAATTCGATGAGACCATTGAGGCGGACGCGCTGACTACGCAGTTTAATGAGTATTACAATAAGGCCACGAATATGATTGGGGAGATCGAACAGTTTTCACCGATGACTTCCCTGATGGACGTGGTGCGTACAGAGGTGACCACGATCTTCTCCGGGGATAAGGGGCAGGCGATCGCCGACCGTATCCAGGGTGAGGTGGACGCTTATGGCGCCGGGAGCTGATTGCCCGGGACGGCTGTCTGGAAAATGGCACTGTAGGTAGAGAAGACATGTAACTGTCCGGAGCGGGGGATTCCGCTGCAGGGGAATCCCCCGGTTCTATGAGAATGACAGGTTTGCTGATGGCGGGAGATTTTCTCCCGCTATAATAAAAAGGAGGTGCGCGTCGTGTCCGGTGTGATGAGCAGGAAGAAGAAAGTAGAAGCCCTGCTGCTTAGCCTGCCCGCGTTTTTGCTGTATTCGTTCATTTTTATTTATCCGATGGCTTCCGTGTTCCGGCTATCCTTTTTTAAATGGAACGGTATCCCCAATTCACCGCTGGAGTATGTGGGATTAAAAAACTATGTGGCGCTGTTTACGGACAGGCGGTTTTTTACGGCGCTGACTAATGTGGGGATTTTCATTTTGTCCGGCTGTATCCTGATCCTGCCGGCGGCCTTTTTTCTCGCCACAGTGATCCAGTCGAAAATGAAGGGAAAAAGACTCTTAAAGACCAGTTATTTCATGCCCCAGGTCATCAGCCGCACGGCGATCGCCCTGATGTGGTATTTCCTGCTGTATCCCGAGGGCGGTCCTCTGGCTACTTTGATGGAAAGCCTTGGCTTTACCGATGTCAATGTGAACTTTCTGGGCAGCCAGACTTTTGCTATCTATGCGATCACCGTAATCAATGCCTGGACTTATGCGGGCTTTAATATGCTGATTTTCTCGGCGGGACTGACGGCCATCCCCGAGGATGTGTATGAAGCGGCCCGGGTGGACGGGGCCCAGGGCTGGCAGAAGCTGCGCTATATTACGATACCCATGCTGAAAAGCAGTTTTCAGATTTTCCTCTTAAACTGCGTAGTCGGTTCCATCACCACCTTTGAGATGGTGTATGTGACCACCGGCGGCGGCCCGGGCAGCGCATCGGAGGTATTCGGTACGCTGCTGTACAAAAATGCCTTTACCTACAATAATTACGGGTATTCCAATGCGATGGGTTCCTTTTTGATCGTGGCTTCCTTCCTGGCTAGCGTCCTTTTGACGGGGCTGTTTTCCAGGGGAGAGAAAGAGCAGGTGGCAGCATGAAGAAATTAAAAGTGGGAGATATCCTGTACCGTGTACTGGCGGTGTTCTTTTTCCTGATTTTTGTGTATCCGATCTATTTTACCGTGGTTTCATCCTTTAAAAACAACACTGAGATCTGGAACACCATGTTTGCCCTTCCTTCCCATATCGAGTGGAGCAACTATGTCTCTTCGGTGGCGGACGTGGGCATACTGCGGGCAGTGCTGAATTCCTTTATCTTTTCCTTCGGCGCCTGCCTGGTGGTGGTGGTTTTTGTGACGATGGCGGCCTATGTGGTGGCGCGGAAGCTCCTGCGTTTTTCCGGGGCGCTGAGGCTGTATTACCTGCTGGGGCTGATGATACCGCCCTATGCCATGCTGATCCCGGTGGTGACGATGTTTACCGAGCTGGGTTTCCGGGATAAGTATTGGCCGATGATCCTTTTGTACGCCGCGGTGAATTTTCCTATGAGTTTTTATCTCATAACAGGCTGCATCGAAGGGGTCAGCAGGGAACTGGATGAGGCCGCTATCATGGACGGGTGCAGCACCACGGGCATTATTTTCCGGATTATTTTTCCGGTGGCGAGCCCGGGTATCTTTACCGGTGCGATTATATCGTTCCTGGCGGTCTACAATGAGCTGATCTTTGCCAACACATTGCTGACCAACCAGGCGATGAAGACAATCTCCGTGCGGCTTTTAGGGCTGCAGGGGGAGCGGTTTACAAGCTATGGGCCTATGTTTGCCTCCATTGTGCTGTCGATCCTGCCGATCCTGGCGGTTTACCTGCTGTTCCAGGAGAAAGTGGAGGGCGGCATCGCGGCGGGGGCCGTGAAAGGATGAGTGATATGGTACGAAGTACGTCATTGCAGCATATCGGTATTTTGGTGCCCGACGCGGAAAAAGCGGCGGACTGGTACTGTGGGAAATCGGATTTTGAGCGGCGGGCCGAATTTATGAGCCAGGGCAGCCGGGTGGTATTTGTGTATTCTCGGGGCACGGGAGTGCTGTGCGAGTTGATCCAGCGCCCGGCGGGCAGCGGAGAAGCCGCGGATATTGAGGAAAACGGCGCCAGGATCGACCACATTGCCTATGAGGTGGAGAACCTGGAGCTGGAATTTGCCCATGCGAAAGAGGCGGGCATGGATATTATAGAGGGGATTGTGGATATTCCCGAATTCTGGGACAATGGTTTCCGCTACTTCCTGGTCAGGGGAGCCGGCGGAGAGAAGGTAGAATACTGCCGCGTGGTATAAAAACGGAGGTGAAGGATATGAAAGCAAGAGTGGTGCCAATGCAGTTTGCTGGGGCGTCGGATCAGGAATTTTACCGCATTCTGAACGCGCTGAAAGAGATCTATAAAGACGAAGTGGAATTTCTGGAGCCGGTGGCGGTGGGGCAGCCCTGTCCCGATGCGGACGCCGTGCTGTTTCCGGTGCTGTGGGTGGAAGTATATAAGGATATGGAGGCGCTTCTTAAGACGGTTCATGTGCCGGCCGTCGTCCTGACAACTACTGTGGGCGTATCGCTGATGTTTGACTGGGAAGCCGTTGCCTATATGAAGAGTAAGGGACTTACGGTATTCAATCCCCACAGCGTAGATCTGGCCAAGACGGTTTTTAAGGCGTTGGCCCTGAAGCGGGAGATGAAGCATCAGAAATTCCTGGTGTTCCACGACACGCCGGGGGACGGCCTGATCCCGGAGCAGTTCAAGATTTTTTACTGGTGGAATGAGGAATGTATCCGCAGCATGAAGGAGAAGTTCGGTATCACCATCGTACATAAATCCTACAAGGCCCTGGGCGAGCGGGCAAGGGCAGTGTCCGACGAGGCAGCCAGGGAGGAAATGAAGCGTTTCTCCATCCACGAGGAGGTCCCCTACGCCCGTCCCGTGCTGGCGGCGGTCAAATTGTTCATCGCCCTGCGGGATGAGGTGGACGAGGAGGGCGGCGTGGCAGGCTGCGGCGTCAACTGTCTGAACGAGGCGTATTTCTGTGATACCACCCCCTGCCTGGCCTGGAGCCTGCTCTATGAAGAGCGGGGGATTATGTGGGTCTGCGAGAGCGATACATCCTCGCTGATGACCCAGTATCTGCTGGGGAAAACCATAGACGCTTCGATTTTCACCACCAATATCTATCCCTTCCTCTCGGGTATGCCTGCCCTCTCCCATGAGAAAATACAGGAGTTCCCCGACGTCCCCGATCCGGACGACCATGCCCTTTTGGTGCATTGCGGCTATCTGGGCTGCATCCCCCAGTGCATGGCCTCCCGCTGGACCCTGCGCCCGCCGGTGCTGGGCTGGCACTCCTGGGATCTGGTGGGGGAGAACGGCGTGGCCGTGGACGCGGAGGTGGAGCCGGGGGATGTTACCCTGTGCAAGCTCCACGGCGATTTCGGTACAATCTTTGTGGAGAAGGCGAAGCTGGAGGAATACGTGCAGTATCCGGGTTCGGACTGCCGCAACGGCGGGCTGATCCGGGTGGCCGACGGCTACGATATGATGGAGCGCATCTGTTCCCACCATGTCATCGTCCTGACCGGGAAGAGGAGTAACCAGATTAAGGCCCTGGCGGAGATTTTTGATCTGCGGACGGATATCGGATAAAGGAAATGAGAGAATTGTAAAAAGCAGCGCTTCATCCTGCCGGGATGAGAGCGCTGCTTTTGGCGTATTTGAGATGCGACCGAGCTGCGTCGGCGGTCGTGGGTTTCGATTTTGCCGCAGGGTTATAAGTTCAGTCCCTGAAAATCGATCCACAGGTTATCATAAATGCCGGTCTTGATTTTAGCGTGGAACGTGTAAGTGTCCATCTGAAAATCAGCCTGTTCCAGATGATAGACAATCACTCTTTCCGTGCGGGGATCTACAATCCAATATTCCCGGACGCCTGAATTTGCGTACAAATTCAGCTTGCGTATATAGTCATGGCCGGGATTGCCGGGAGAAACGATTTCAATGATCCAGTCGGGGGCTCCGTGGCAGCCTTTGTCGTCCAGTTTGGATGGATCGCAGATCACGGAGATATCGGGTTCTACATAGGTGGCGTCGTCCCTGTTTAAAAATACGGCGAAGGGAGCCGGGAATACTTCACAATTACCGTTGCTGTCCTGAATGTAATTTCCGATTTTCCAGTCGAAGAAATGTACCAGTCTCTGATGCACGGTGTTGGGCGGGGCCATGGCGTAGATCCGGCCGTCGATCAGTTCCGCCCGCTCGCCGTCCGGCAGGGCGTAGATATCTTCTAGCGTGTAAAATGCTTCCTTTTTCCATGCGTTCATTTTTTCTGTACCTCCTCATAGACAGGCGCAGGGCCTTCTTTGACCATATGGACGGTGACGCCGGTTTCTTGTTTAACCAGTATATTCGATTTCACGGGAAACGTCAACCGGGGTGTAACCGGGGATTTTTTGGACAGATGTAGCAGTTCGTTATTCTATAGTGAACGACAAAAATTTTTGTTTTTGTCGTTCACTTGTGCCGATTTTGGCTGCGTGAAACGCAGCATCTTTCTTACAAAATCGTGTGCATCCCCCGGAGGGGATATAGTAAGCGGCAAATTATTTTGTCGCTTACTATATATACAAATATATAACCGCCCCGATGCAGATTCGATGCAAATTAGATTAAAAAAAGAAATAAAGCAGTATTACAATACAATCCGGACGAAAGAGAAAGGGGAGGCTGTAAGGCATGTGCGGTATTTGCGGTTTTGTAGGGGCACAGAGGGGGAAAAGGGAGGACATATTGGAAGAAATGATGGAGGCCATCCGGCACAGGGGGCCTGACGACGGAGGGAGCCGGATAAAAGGCGACGCGGCCCTGGGGTTTCGGCGGCTCTCCATCATTGACCTGGAAAACGGTGCGCAGCCCATGGAAAATGAGGCCGGGGATAAGGCGCTGGTCTTTAACGGGGAGATCTATAATTACCGGGCGCTCCGTAAGGAGCTTGCGGAGGCAGGGCATGTATTTGCCACGTATTCCGATACGGAGGTCCTGATCCACGGCTATGAGGAGTGGGGAGAACAGATGCTGGGCCGCCTGCGGGGGATGTTTGCTTTTGTGATCTGGGATGAGGGAAAGAAGGAACTGTTCGCGGCCAGGGATTTTTTCGGTATTAAGCCGCTGCATTATGCCATGATCGGAGGGAATTTTGTGTTTGCTTCCGAGATAAAAAGTATCCTGCGGTTTCCCGGCTGTGGGAAACGGCTGAATGAGGAGGCCCTGGAACAGTATCTTTCCTTTCAGTATTCGGTTTTGGAGGAAACGTTTTTTAAGGGGATTTACAGGCTGCAGCCGGGAAGTTTCCTGCGCTGGCGGGTGGGGGAGGACGCGCCGGAGATCTGGAGTTATTTTGAACCGTCCCTGGCGGCCCCGTGGGAAAAAAGCGAGGAGGAGTGGACGGAGGCTGTAGACCGGGCCATAAAGGGTTCCGCAGAGGCCCATAGTATTGCGGATGTGGAGATCGGCGTATTCCTGTCCGGCGGTGTGGATTCCGGGCTGATTGCCTCGGAATTTGAGGGGAAGAAGGCCTATACCGTGGGTTTTGGGCAGGAGGGCGGAAAATACAATGAGATATCCTGGGCTCGCCGGACGGCCGGAGAATGCCATCTGGAGCATCGGGGACGGCAGATCCGGGAGGAGGAATTCTGGGAGGCTGTGCCAGAGGTTCTTTACTATATGGATGAGCCTCTGGGGGATGCTTCCGCAGTGGCTCTGTATTTTCTGGCAGGGGAAGCGTCGAAGGATGTGAAGGTGGTGGTCTCCGGCGAGGGCGCCGATGAACTGTTCGGCGGCTATCGCATCTATTGCGAGCCGGAGGCGCTGCGTCTCTATCAGCGCCTCCCCCTGAAGCTGCGGAAGATCCTGGCCCGGCTGGCGGGGCATCTGCCCAACTGGAAGGGAAAGCATTTTCTGATCCGGGGAAGCAAGTCTGTGGAGGAGCGGTTCATCGGCAACGCGAATATCTTTTCCTATAAAGAGCGGAGGGAACTTTTGCGCGTGCCGACGGCGGCTCCGGGCCCCGGGAATCTTCTGGGAATGGATTACGGGCGTTCCCGGGGGATGCCGGACGCGGACAGGATGCAGGATATTGACCTGCGCTACTGGCTGCCGGGGGATATCCTTCAGAAAGCGGACCGCATGAGCATGGCCAATTCTCTGGAAGTGCGGGTGCCTTTTCTGGATCGGGAGGGAGTCTTTGCCCTGGCCCGCCGTCTGCCCTCCGATATGAAACAGAAAGACGGCACGACGAAATATATCCTGCGGAAAGCGGCGTCGCGTCATCTGGATCTTGCTACCAGCGGCCGGCCGAAACTGGGTTTTCCCGTGCCGATCTGCCACTGGATGCGCTCTAAGGAAGGGGAAAAGCGGCTGCGGGAGGCTTTTGGGGGAGAGGCGTCGCGCCTGTATTTCCGGCAGGAAAAGCTGGAGGGGCTTCTGGAGGAGCATTTGCTGAAACGCCGCGATAATAGCCGAAAGCTGTGGGTCGTGTTTTGCTTTTGCGTGTGGTATGAAATTTATTTTTGCGGTGGGGAGGTTTATAAATAAAGAAAATACTTACCTTTTGGTTTATAAGGTATATAATTAAAAATGCCAATGGGCTCGGGCCGGAAAAAGAAAAAAGGGTTGACATTCCATTTGGTTAGTGCTACTATAATATCCGTATTATTCCATATTACCAATTCAAGTGCTTCTGGCGAAAGCCAGTTGGAAGAGGGAATCAGGTCAGAATCCTGAACGATCCGGTCACTGTATTTAGGGAGCGAGACTCAATATTCCATTGTATGTCCTCAACGTATGAGAAGGAGAGTCAAGCGATGATCTATAAGTCAGGAAACCTGCTTGAGTTGTGAGGTTGAGACTTCCGAGTAAAGTTGAACAGCTATCCGGTGTGAGAACAGGTAAGATGTCTGCTTTATTCAAGCAGACTTTTTTGTGGTTATACATCCGGAAGAATCTGCCGCGCCGAAGGAGCATCTTGTGTGACGGCGGGTTCGTAGGTGGAATATCATAGAGATGGTATTTACTTGGCCAGTAACCTTGAATACGGAATAAGTGATTAAACGGCTGGGTGAATACTCCGGCAGGACGGTTTTTCTAATTCCATCGTTTTTCCTCCGCAACGAAAATGATGTTATTTCCTCTACATGAAAACCGCGCGTGCCGGGGTAGGCGTCCTCCCTGATCTGTAAGTTCTTTCGGCGGGTTCTCGCCTTTATGGAGTACTCTGTATTCCCTTATGTCTTTTGCTTTCCCCGGCTATATACAGCGCCACGTTGTTTTGTTTAGATGCAAGCACAAGTACTTGGGCATTGTTTCCTTTCTGCTGTCTCCCATAGAAATAAAATCCTCCCGTTGATTTTAGAACATTTGTTTTGTATAGTATTTATAAGGTGGTGGACTGCAGCAGAGATAAAGTCTGTCATTTACAAGATTGTTTAGAAGCATAACTCAATTCTCCTTTCCGACTTTTTGTAATTCTTTTAATAAAAGGAATTGTTTCCCATCACTAATAGGAGAAACGGATATGGCAAATCGGAACTGTAATGTGTATAAAGGCCGGGCAAACGGTAGAAAGGCTGATTTGACAAATGAAGAATAATGAAATGGTGGAATTGGGAAATATCCTTATCTACCAGACAGAAAAAGGCGATACCAAAATTGACGTGTTTTTCCAGAATGGCGACATCTGGATGAATCAGTCAGCTATTGCCAGACTATATAATACGACTCCACAGAACATCACTATGCATATCCGCAATATTTATGCTGATGGTGAACTGTACGAAACTTCAACTTGTAAAGATTTCTTACAAGTTCAAACAGAGGGAAAAAGGCAGATTAAACGGAAGAAAAAGCATTACAATTTTAAAATGATTCTTGCCGTTGGCTACCGTGTCCGTTCCAATGTGGGAATGCATTTTCGGAACTGGGCTTCTGCCATCTTAGAAGAATATTCCCGCAAGGGATTTTCCATGAATGACGAACGCCTGAAAAATCCCAAGCCGTTTGGCGAAGATTATTTTGACGAATTGTTAGAGCGCATCCGCGAAATCAGGGCGTCGGAAAAGCGGTTTTACCAAAAAATTTGCGACATATACAAAACATCTGTTGATTATTCCAGCAATGATAAAGATGCAGAATTATTGTTTAAAACTGTTCAGAGTAAAATACATTACGGAGTACATGGGAATACCGCGGCAGAAGTCATTATGCAGAGGGCGGACGCCACGAAAGACAATATGGGGCTGACTGCTTTTGAGGGTGCGAAAGTCCGAAAAAAAGATGTGGATATTGCAAAAAACTATCTCAATGCGGATGAAATGCAGGAATTAAACAGGGTGGTAACGATGTACCTGGACTTCGCGGAAGACCAGGCGCGAAGGCATAACCCTATGTATATGAAAGATTGGGAAACTTACCTCAATAATTTCCTGAATATGACAGGACGGGAAGTGCTGTCTGGAGCTGGGCACATTTCTGCAAAACAGGCAAAGGCACATGCCTATAAACAATATGAGCTTTATGACGAGAACCGAAAAAGAATAGAAAAAAATGAGGTTGATATGTTGATTGAGGAAACAGAACAAATAAAACAGGAAAAGTGATTACTGAATGTATCCTTAAATATTAGATAATTCTATTTGAAAAGTTTTTGATAGTGAAACCAGAAACAGTTCCGATTTCCCCGGCCAAAATCTCCTATTAGTGAACGGCAAGAAACATCTTTCAGGCAGAGCCACACGCTCTGTCTTTTTTCTTGTTTCAAAATCAAAATAACGTAGCGGAAGTGGCATATCTATGTTAGAATGGGATCGTATAGATGTACTGATTGTTGAACGGGGATTTGCTTTCACGCGATGACGAATCAGGGGGAGTTTTAGTTTGCTGGGCGACAGTCAGACAGAACAGAATAGTTGAAAAAAGCTGTTGGGATGATAAACTTTTAGACAGGGTGATTCCCGGGCATTGTTTTCGGAATTTGCCATAGCGGGAGACGAGAGCTTTGAGGCGCATCTGAACCGCTACAATACAATTTTTTTGAATATGCAGGATGCCCATGCCAGCAGCAAATGCCCTTTGCGACCGCTATGGTATGGACCGGGAAAGTTTGAAATGCTGGTATGACGGTTATTCTTTTGAGGAGGCGCCGTCCATATATAACCCCCGGTCGGTGGTAAGCTGTATGAGATTCGGAAAAATAGGCAATTACTGGAATCAGACGGCGCCCGTGAATATGGAGAGTTTTTCGAATGATATGGTTACTTTCCGGACAGAGGATGATGTGCTGACCTTTCTGATTCATCTGGGGTATCTGGGTTACAGCTATGCCAATAAAACGGTGTTCATTCCTAATAACGAAGTGCGGGCAATCTGGCAGGGATGTGGCGACTGGGAGGCAGGGCGATGAAACGCATTTCTCTGGAAGAACTGCTGTATACCCGCAGGGGACAGCCCTACGGAGAGCAGCATCGGTACATTATGGAACTTATCGGGCAGGGCAGGGTCAGGCCGGTAAAGGCCGCGGGCACGAACGGGAAAAGTCCGGCGCTGCATCTGTCCTACTGGCTTTTAGAGGAAAAGCCGGACTACAGTGCCTGGGAGGAGGAGCTTACGTACCGGCTCCATCCGAAGATCGGCGTGGACTATTATCTGGCCCACCCGGAACAGTACGGGAAGGACCGGGATGATGTGCTGGCCCTTGACCGGTATCTGCGGGAGGATGCCGCCCTTTTGGACTACCCGGAGTCCGTCAATGAGCGGAGCTTTGAGATCTGGAACCGGGAAAAGTTTCTCGCCAGGGGGCCGGGAAAAACCATTCTCAAACGCTGCGGGCTGGAGCCGGAGGCGTTGTGCTTCTATGAAACGGAGGAACCCCTGGCCTATTATACCCGTACCCGGGAAACGCCCCAGGAGCTTTTGATCCTGGAAAATAAGGACACTTTTTTTAGTATGCGGAAACACATGCTGGCGGGAAATGCGCGGATTTTCGGCCGGACAATTGGGACGCTGATCTATGGGGCGGGCAAACGGATTCTGCGCTCGTTTCGGGATTTCGGCCTCTGTGCGGAGCCCTACATGGCGGAAGGAGGGAACACACTTTCCTACTTTGGCGATCTGGATTACGAGGGTATCGGCATTTATGAACAGCTCTCGGAGGGCTTTCGGGAGCGTTTTTTGATTGTGCCCTTCGTCCCGGCTTATGAGGCCATGCTGTGCAAAGCAGACCGGGTAGTCCGGCTTCCCGATACCAGCGAGGGGCAGAACAGAAAAATTTCCGGCGAGTTTTTTTCTCATTTCAGTGCGGAACAGATCCGGCGGATGGAGGTTATTCTGGAGGCGGGGCGGTACATCCCTCAGGAGATTGTGAATCTTTCGGATTTTTGAAGTGGATTTTTATTACGGAAAAAGAGGACGTCAAAATGCAGTATGAATTTCTCCGGCAGTTTCCCCGGCGGATGAAGCATGTGGGGATGTATGCCCTTCTGATTGCGAACAGCATCCAGAAAACCACCTGGAAACAGTACGGTTTTGTGAAAGCGGACGAGCAGATCAACCTTCTTTTTGCCGTGCTTTTATATATTATGGAGCAGTCGCTGAAAGCGGAGGCCTGCACCATGGACGATATCGGCGCATGTATCGACAATATGAACGGGCAGCATTTTAAGAAAAAGCTGACCTATGACGAATGCCGGCAGCTGGGGGACTTTATTGTCAATGTGGTTCTTTCCAACGAGGGGAAGGCCATGTATTTTGATGGGTTTGATTTTGAACAGAACGCCTATCATATCATGCATGTGAGCTATGTGGCTAACAAGATTGTATATGTGGATCACGAGCTGCGGCGCACGTCCTATTATCTGACGGACGACGGGTATAATCTGCTTCTGTCCACCCTGGAAATCGAGAATAATATGAAGCTGACGGTCCACGAGATGATTTTTCAGATGCATCTGGAGAAACAGAGTTACGACAAGGCCGTGGACGAGATCAAGAACATTTTCAATATGCTGCGGATCCAGCTGCAGAAAATCCAGGAGGCCGTGGGCCGGATCCGGCGCAATGCCCTGAATTATTCTGTGAAGGATTATGAGGAGATTCTTCTGGAAAACCTGGACGCCATCAGCGATACCAAACGGAAATTCCAGGATTACCGGGAAATGGTGAAGGGGCGCGCCCGGGAGCTGGAGGAGGAGAATATCAACGTGCGGCGGCTCAGTAAAAAAGAGGAGGAAAAGCTTGCCCATCTGCGGGAGATTGAACAGTATTTAAACCGCACCATTGACGAGCACCAGCGGATACTGAACAGCCATTTTGACCTGAAAGAGGTATATACGAAAGAATTGGAGGCTCTGGCGCAGATGTCGCTGATCAAACGGTTTTCTCTGCGTACGGAGTTGTATGATAAGCTGCTTTCGCGTCCGGAATCTCTGGGGGATCTGGATTATTTTCTGCGCCCTCTGTTTAACCGCGATATAGAAAAATCTTACAATATTAATAAGTCCATGGAGCTGCAGAGGCCGGTGCGGAAAAAAGAAGAGGCGGATTTCGCGGAGGAGCTGGATTTTGACGGGGAGGAATGGCAGAAGGAGCAGGAGCGGCGGCGGCGCGAAAAGCTGGGCCGCTATGAGGCCTGTCTGGGCTATCTGCTGGGGCAGGCCTGCGAAAAAGGGGAGATTTCCCTGGGCGAGCTGCGGGAAAAGAGCGGGACAGAGCGGCTGATCCCCAATGTGGAGGTTTTCAAGGAGATTATGGTGGAGCTGATCAAGTGCCAGGCCATGGATATGGCGGCCCTTAAAAAGGAGCGCAGCGAATTCATCCAGGACGGTCCGGCGGAGTTCCAGCTCCATGAGATGGCGCTGCGCCTGGTGGAGGAAAACCCGCGGATGGCTGGCGTCACGCGGATCGAAACGTACCGGCTGCCCGGGAGGGAACCGGTGGTATTCGAAAATGTGGTAAACGAGAAGGGCGAGAAAAAGAGTATCCGGTGTTCGGACGTGGCGGTGCGGGTGATACGGGATGGGACGTCATTTTGATAAGCCCGGACGCGGCAGCGTCTGGAGTTGTCAAAGTGACATTAGATACAGGAGGAATATGGGGTATGGCATACGAAATGGGAGAGGTGAGGCTCAGCCAGGAGATTTTCTATTATCTGCTGGAAAACCATGAGCTCAGGGAGGACGGGGAAAATGCTCTCTACCGGGCTTATACGGAGCGGGAGGAGATCCAGAACCTGGTGAAATCCCAGGGGGAAATCGCCGGGAGCACGGTAGAGCGTTACGGGAATGTGATCTATCTGATCCCCAAAGAAGAAAATAATTTCCTGGGTTTTTCCAAGGCCCAGTTAAAGGCGGCCCTGTGCAGATCGGGGGCTACCGACAGGGATTATTATCTATCCCAATTTGTGGTGCTGACTCTCTTGGTGGAGTTTTTTGACGGCCAGGGGAGCAGCAGCAAGACCCGGGAATATATTCGCGTCGGCGAGCTGCAAAACTGCATTTCGGAACGGCTTAAGGAGGGGGCGCAGAATACCCCGGAGGAGCAGGAGGAGGGCGGGATCGCCTTTTCCGATATCCTGCAGGCTTACGAGGCGCTGCGTTCCGACGACAGGGGTTCCCGGGCCCGCACCACGAAGGAGGGTTTTCTTCACCAGATCCTGGTCTTTTTGCAGAAGCAGGGGCTGGTGGAGTATGTGGAACAGGACGAGATGGTGAAAACCACTAAGAAACTGGACAATTTTATGGACTGGAATTTGCTAAATCAGAACAACTACCGCCGGGTGCGGCGGGTACTGGGGGTGGCGGAGGATGAGTAAGATCAAAGCGATCCGGCTGATCAATTTGAATTACAATAATAATGCGATCAAGGTCAGCGACGAAACGTTCCATTTGAACGGGGAGAGCACCCTGCTCTCCCTCCGGAACGGCGGCGGAAAATCGGTGCTGGTGCAGATGCTGACGGCGCCCTTTGTGCACAAACGCTACCGGGACGCCAAGGACAGGCCTTTTGAAAGTTATTTTAATACGCCTAAGCCCACCTTTATCCTGGTGGAGTGGTCGCTAGACCAGGGGGCGGGATGCGTGCTGACGGGCATGATGGTGCGCAAAAGCCAGGCCATAGACGGGGAAGAGCCGGACAGGCTGGAGATTGTCAACATCGTCAGCGAGTACAGCGAGCCCTGTATGCAGGATATCCATCATCTGCCGGTGGTGGAGAGGGGAAAGAAAGAGATCGTCCTGAAAAGCTTCGCCGCCTGCAGGCAGCTTTTTGAACGGTTTAAACGGGAAAACCCTTCCCGGTTCTTTTTCTATGATATGGGCAACGCCGCCCAGTCCCGGCAATACTTCGATAAGCTGCGGGAATACCAGATCCATTACCGGGAGTGGGAGACTATTATTAAAAAGGTTAATCTGGAGGAGTCGGGGCTGTCTAACCTGTTTTCCGATTGCAAGGACGAGCGCGGCCTGGTGGAAAAATGGTTTCTGGAGGCTGTTGAGGGCAAGCTGAACCGGGAGCAGAACCGTATGAAGGAGTTCCAGTCCATCACCGGAAAATATGTGGGACAGTATAAGGCCAACCAGTCAAAGATCAAACGGCGGGATACCATCCGCCTGTTTAAGGAAGAGGGGAGGCAGATTGAGGAAAAAGCCGGGCAGTACCAGGCAGTAGACGAGAAAAAATCACGGCAGGAAAACCGGATCGCCGCTTTTATCGGGGAATTGGAGAAGTTAAAAGAAGAGACGGCGGGGCGGCTTTTGGCCGTGGAGGAGGAGTTTTCGGAGAACAGGCGGGCGCTGGGGCGGGTACAGTATGAAAGGTTGTCCGGAGAATATCATACCCTGGCGAAAGAACAGCGCTTTTTTGCCGGGAATCGGGATATGCTGGAGGCGGAACGGGACGCACTGGAGCGGGACGCGGCGGAGTATGAGGAGCGGCTTCATCTGCTGTTCTGCGCGAAACAGCGGGATATTGTGTCGGAGGAGCGGGAGGACTTTATGGAAGCCGGGCAGCGTCTGGCCGTCTGCCATAAAAAGACGGAAGAGCTGGCCCCGGAGCGGGATTACCTGGGGTACGCGCTTCACTGTCATTATGCGACAGCTCTTGCGGAAAACGAGGCCGGCCTGGAGGAAAAGGACGGGGAAAAACACCGGGCCAAGCAGGCTGTTTCGGACAGGCAGGAGAAGATCCGGGCGACAGAGCTGTCCCTGAGAGAGAATGCGTCCCGGGAAGGGGCGTTAAAGAGCAGCGTGCAATCTTATGACGAGGCGGAGACGTTTTTCAACAGCCGCTATGGGGCGGGACTTGCCCGCAATATCCTGGGCCGCTATGAGCCGGGCCTGTTGGAAATCCGGAAAGAAGAAGACCGGCAGGCCCTGGAGGAAGAAGCCCGTGGTCAGCGCAGGCGGCAGCGGCGTCTGGAGGACGGACGGGAGAAGAGCCGCAGCCTGAAAAGCGCCCTGGAGGCCCTGGACCGGGAAAACCAGCAGAAACAGTGGGAGAAAAAGCATGCCCTGGAGCTGCAAGACCTTTATGGCCGGGAGCTTGCGGAGCGCGCGCCTGTCCTGAAATATCTGGAACTTGCGGAGGCGGACCGGTTTGACACGGAGAAAATCCTCCGTGCGTCGGAGAAAAAGCTCCAGGAGATCGCCGGGCTGCGCCGCATCCTGGAAAAGGAGGAGGATCAGCTTGAGAGGGACTACCGGAAACTGACCCAGGGCCGGGTGATGGAGCTGCCCGGGGAGCTGCAGCAGGAGTTTGCGGACCGGGGCATCCGGGTGGTATATGGGATGGAGTGGCTGAAAAAGAACGGCTATTCCGAGGAACAGAATAAAAAGATCGTGCGGGATCATCCGTTTCTGCCGTATGCTCTGATCCTGTCGGGACAGGAGCTGGAAAAGCTGTCCCGGCTGGAGAGCGGCGTGTACACCTCTTTCCCGGTTCCGGTGGTTCGCCGAGAGTTTCTGGAAGAAAAGGCCGGGGAAGCCGCGGAAAGCGGCGTGATCACATTTCCCCAGGTGAGTTTTTATGTGCTTTTTAACGAAAATCTGCTGAGCGAGGAGAAGCTGGCCCTGCTGGTGCGGGAGGCAGAACGGAAGATTGAGAAAAAGAAGGAGGCCATTGCTATCCGCAACCGGGAATACGAAGAGTATTTCGCGCGGAAGGAGACGGTCCGCGGTCAGGCGGTTACCCGGGAAAAGTACGAGGCTAATGAAACGCTCCTGGCGGAGCTGGAGCGGGCCATACAGGAATTGGCCGTAAAGCGGGACGATACGGCGGCAGATCTCGCGGCGACGGAGGAAACTGTCGCGGGCCTGGAAAAGGAGATCCGGAAAACGGAGCGGAAGATCGAAGGGATGGAGCGCAGGCAGGAAGATTTCGCCCGGCTCTGCGAGGCTTACGGACGGTATGAAGAGGACTGCCGGAGGCTGGAGGGCTGCAGGAAAGAGGCCGCCTCCCTGGAGGAAAGGCAGAAACTGGACGCAGGGCAGCTCCTGCGGGAACAGGAGCATCTGGAGAGCCTGCGGATGGAGATAGAACGTCTGTCCCGGGTGCAGCAGGAGCTTACAGAATGCTGCCGCCGGTACGCCGCCTACGCCAGGAAGCCGGAAACAGCGGCGGATGAGGAACTGGAAAAACTGGATATCGCCGGCAAGGAGGCCCGGTTCAAGGCCATTACGGCCGGCCTGTCCCAGGAGCTGCAGGAGCTGGAGCTGCGGGAGCAGAAGGCCCGGAAGCGTTATGAGGAGGCCGGACGGGAACTGCGCCGCCTGCAGAAAAAATACGGCCTTGCGGACGGCGCCTGGGAGGGCTGCGCCTATACCCAGCAGGAGGAAGAACATACAGAGAGGCAGCTGTCCGGCGCCCGAAAGAACCTGGAAGAGAAAAAAAGGCTCTGGAATAAGGCCCAGACGCAGGTCGCCGTGCTGGAGAGCCGGAAGAAAGCCTGTCTGGACCAGATCCGCGAGGCCTGCGGGGAGGAGGGGCCCCTGGCTTTGGAAGAGATACGGATTCGGGATTTTGACGAGGCAAAAAGCCGGCTGGAGTACCAGGGAAAGCAGCTGCAGAAAAAAGCCGCGTCCCTCCACGAGGCAGGGCAGGGGTATGAAGAAAACCTGACGGCCCTGGCGGAATACAGCGACTTGCCCCAGACGGGACCCGTTGAATGGGAGGAACCCCTGGCAGAGCTGGACCGCGGGCAGCTGCGCCGGAAAAAGGGCGAGCTGGCCAGGGATTACAAAGCCATTCTGGAGAATCGCCGGGATGCGAAGGAGGGCCTTGTCCGGACGCTGAACCGAATCCTGCGGATGGACGCCTTTGCGGACGAGTATTATAAAAAGCCGCTGGAGATCCTGCTGGAGCTTACAGAGGACGCGTCCCAGGTACTGCGCCAGCTGGCCACCACGGTCCAGTCCTTTGACGACCTGATGGAAAAGCTGGAGGTGGATATCTCCGTGGTGGAGAAGGAAAAGGAACGGATCGTGGAGCTTCTGGAGGAATATGTCCGGGAAATCCATGCCAACCTGGGACGGATCGACAGCAATTCCACGATTACGGTCCGGGAACGTCCTCTGAAAATGCTGAAAATACAGCTGCCGGACTGGGAGGAAAATGAAAGCCTCTACCGTGTCCGCCTGTCTGACCTCATTGACGAGATCACCCGCCGGGGGATTGCGATCTTTGAGCGCAACGAGAATGCCCAGGAATATTTCGGCGCCCAGCTGACCACGAAAAACCTGTACGATACCGTGGTAGGTATCGGGGAGGTACAGATCAAGCTGTACAAGATTGAGGAGCAGCGGGAGTATCCGATCACCTGGGCCCAGGTGGCGAGAAATTCCGGCGGCGAAGGTTTCCTCTCCGCTTTTGTGGTATTGTCCAGCCTGCTGTGCTACATGCGGCGGGACGACACGGACTTTTTTGCCGATCGGAATGAGGGCAAAGTGCTGGTGATGGATAATCCCTTTGCCCAGACCAACGCCTCCCACCTGTTAAAGCCGCTGATGGATATGGCCGGGAAAGCCAATACCCAGCTGATCTGCCTGACCGGCCTTGGCGGGGAATCCATCTACAACCGGTTTGATAACATTTATGTGCTAAACCTGATCGCGGCCAGTCTGCGGAACGGGATGCAGTACATGAAGACCGACCATATCAAAGGCAGCGAGCCGAATACGCTGGAGGTGTCGCAGATTGAGGTGGTGGAGCAAATGGAGCTGGTGTTTTAGGGCGGCCATTGTGCGTCCCATGGGAAAGGGCATGGCAAAATCACAGGAATAAAGGATTTTGCCATGCCCTTATAGTATTGTACTGAGTACAGTTATCGGGTTTTTGCTTATTTATACCATGTATAGAATTTCCATTTGGATAAATCCAACTGCTTAATAGCGGATGTATCAATAACATTCGTGTCTGTGGCGGGGCAGAACTGATAACAAGTCCCATCTTCGACGGATCGCGCTATCATATGCCACGCATACCAATCTGGCGTACCATATGGATATTTGCCATACATATTTTCCAGCGGATAACCGATCATTTCTCCAAAGGCCGTTAAAATAGCGGGCGAAGTGTAAGAATTGACTTCAAATTTTGGGAATTTCCAAAAAGGTATCGCCGTATCCGCAGCTAAAGTAACATAACCGGGGCGGCCGTCTGCTGGTGTTTTACTATAAATAGAGTTTTGGGCCAGATAGCGTGTGATCGCTTCCATTTTAGCTTTTTTTGTCATGGATGCTGTAGTTACTTTGTCAATGACGGACTGCCGCCATATCCTTTCCTCCTTAGCCATATCCTTTATGTCGATATATCCCTTCCCGGCGTCTGCAGTTATCGGGGTTTGGTATAGCGGGGGGATATCTCTATAGCTTCTATAGTGTATCCTGTTCCCCTTGGCGTCAGAGAGATATTCTGTAACGGAAATCCTACATTTCCCTGGATCCAAAAATAAAAATACGCCAAGATATCCGCCATCCGTTTTATACAAAAAACCGGGAGTCATAGTGCCCATACGTTTTAAATCTGCGTAATAACAATCAGTCATAGCGACCAGCGGATCATTTTCTTTGTCAGTGGCCACATCAATGAATTCTAATTCAAAGTTTTTGGAAGACGGATTATCGGTTTTTATATATACAAGATTGAATGCGCCATATGAATATGGCGGGTTCAAAAAGTTGATTTCATAGGTATACTGGGGCTTGGGAGCCACAACCTTGATCTTTTGGCTTACACTTTTACCGTCTACAGTGGCCGTAATGGTGGTTGTTCCGGGGTTCTCGGCATAAATTATTACAGCCTCCTCTTCCTTCGGGCCGTTAAAAAAATCATCTACAAAATCTATAACGTCGGTATTAGATGATTTCCATGTGATCTTTCCATGCTTGGAAGAACTGCATTCGACACGGATAATGAGTTCTTCCGTTGGATACATGGTACTGACCATATCTTTAGCAAAACGGATACTGCTCTGGCTGTTTGCCGCTTTTTTTACCGTCAGCTTGCAGACGGCTTTTTTTCCGGTTCCGTCCGCCGCTTTGGCGGTGATGGTGGCATTTCCGTTTCCGACCGCTTTTACAGTCCCTTTGCTGTTCACTGTCGCAACTTTCTTATTAGAAGTTGTCCATACGATATCCTTGCTGCCGCCTGCGCTTGCCTTAACGGCCGCCGTAAGTTTTACTGTAGCGCCTGTTTTAAGCGTGTGGGAGGTCTTGTTCAGTGCAATGTTTGTTACTTTGCCTTTTAGCACTTTGACAGTGACCGTAGCTTTTACCTTCTTGTTTTTGACTGATGTTACGGTGATTTTCGCTGTACCCGGTTTTTTGCCGGTAATCACACCCTTGCTTGTGACAGTCGCTACTTTTTTGTTTGAACTTTTATAAATGACCTTTTTGTTTGCCGATTTATTTGGCGTAACGGTCACAGTCGTCTTGAGAGTAGCCTTTTTGCCCTTGGCAAGTTTGATCGTCTTGCTTTTCGTCAACGAATTCACGGAAGCAACTTTTTTAACCGTCACTTTTGGGGCCGCTTCAACCGTCCTGCCCATTATCACAAACCATGCCATTGCAATAAGGAACATCACACTTCCGACCATAAGCGCCCGTGGCTTTCTTTGCGTTTTCATGATACCTTCTCCTTTATATTGTAGTTCTCATTGGCAAAATATATAATATTTATTAAAATTAGTCAATTATTTTTACATTACATGTGAATTTTTTTCAAGCGGATATTATTCGAGGTAAGAAGATTAGTTACAGTGCATCTCAGGACTTTGCCGAAGGCAAATTACGAATATTCCTTCTTGACAAACCCCGTCCCCTGCGTTTATGATAAATCCACACAGAAAAAGGTAGTGAGAAAGAGGAGTATCCCAGTACTGACCGCAGAGAGGGACGTCCGTCGGCTGAAAGATGTCCCGGAGACAGGCGGGGAGAAGGTGGCTTTCGAACCGGTTCGCTGAAAATTTCCTGCAGTTTTGACTGTGGGGCATAGTAAGCGGGCACGTTTCATCCCCGTTATCGGATGAGAGGATACGGATAGGGCGAATGAACGGATCGCTGCGTCGGGATGACGCGTTTTGTATGGCGTGTATTCGCGGTATCTGTGTTGAAATAAGGTGGTACAGCGGCTGCGTCGCCCTTTGCTTTTGGCAGAGGGCTTTTTTTTATGATTTGGTGGGTCTGGCGGATGTACCAAAGACTGGAGAAAAAATGACAGGAGGTTATGATGAAAAAAGAACTGGCAAAGACCTACGACCCCAAGGGGATCGAGGAGAGACTGTATCAGAAGTGGATGGAAAGGGGATATTTCCACGCCAGGGTAAATCCGGACAAGAAGCCCTTTACTATCGTGATGCCGCCGCCCAATGTTACCGGGCAGCTGCATATGGGCCATGCCCTGGACAATACTATGCAGGATATCCTGATCCGTTTTAAACGGATGCAGGGGTATGAGGCCTTGTGGCAGCCGGGCACAGACCACGCGGCCATTGCCACAGAAGTGAAGGTGACAAACCAGCTCAAAGAGAAGGGGATCGACAAGGCGAAGATCGGCCGGGAGAAATTCCTGGAATACTGCTGGGACTGGAAGGAGGAGTACGGCGGGAAAATCATCAATCAGCTGAAGAAAATGGGTTCCTCGGCCGACTGGGAGAGGGAGCGCTTTACCATGGACGAAGGATGCTCCCGGGCCGTGGAGGAGGTATTTTTCAAGCTCTATGAGAAAGGCTACATTTATAAAGGCTCCCGCATCGTAAACTGGTGTCCGGTGTGCCAGACGTCGATCTCCGACGCCGAGGTGGAGCATCAGGAGCAGAAAGGCCATTTCTGGCATATCAATTATCCCATTGTCGGGGAACCGGGACGCTTTGTGGAGATCGCCACTACCCGGCCGGAGACCATGCTGGGCGATACCGCCGTGGCCGTAAACCCGGAGGACGGGCGGTATCAGGATCTGATCGGGAAAATGCTGGAGCTGCCGCTGACTGGCAGAAGGATTCCCGTGGTGGCAGACGCCTATGTGGATAAGGAATTCGGTACGGGCTGCGTGAAGATCACGCCGGCCCACGATCCCAACGACTTTGAGGTGGGCAAACGTCATAACCTGGAGGAGATCAATATCCTGAATGACGACGGTACGGTCAACGAGCGGGGCGGCAAGTACGCCGGTATGGACCGCTATGAGGCCCGGAAGGCTATTGTGGCGGATCTGGAGGAACTGGGTCTTCTGGTGAAAGTGGAGGAGCATGTGCACAACGTGGGTACCCACGACCGCTGCCATACCACCGTGGAGCCCATGGTGAAAAAACAGTGGTTTGTCCGCATGAAGGAGATGGCCCGGGCCGCTCTGGATGTGGTGAAAACCGACGACCTCAACTTTGTGCCGGAGCGTTTTGACAAGACCTATAATCACTGGTTGGAAAACATCCGGGACTGGTGTATTTCGCGTCAGCTCTGGTGGGGGCACCGGATTCCGGCTTACTACTGCGACGAGTGCGGCGAGATTGTCGTTCAGTCTGGGATGCCGGAGAAATGCCCGAAGTGCGGTTGTACCCACCTGATCCAGGATGAAGATACCCTGGACACCTGGTTTTCCTCCGCCCTGTGGCCTTTTTCCACCCTGGGGTGGCCGGATAAAACGCCGGAGCTGGAATATTTTTATCCCACGGACGTGCTGGTGACAGGCTACGATATTATTTTCTTCTGGGTCATCCGCATGGTCTTCTCTGCCCTGGAGCAAACCGGGAAATCGCCATTTAAGCATGTGCTGATCCACGGCCTGATCCGGGATTCCCAGGGGCGTAAGATGAGTAAATCCCTGGGCAATGGCATTGATCCTCTGGAGGTGATCGACAAATACGGGGCCGACGCACTGCGTCTTACTCTGATTACGGGCAATGCCCCGGGCAACGACATGCGTTTTTACTGGGAGCGGGTGGAGGCCAGCAGGAATTTTGCCAATAAAGTGTGGAATGCTTCCCGATTTATCATGATGAATATGGGTGAAACGGCCCCCGTGGAGCCTGCTGCGGATCAGCTTAAGCCTGCGGATCGCTGGATACTGGCGCTTTTGAATGATCTGATCCGGGATGTGACGGACAATATGGAGAAATTCGAGCTGGGCATCGCCGTGCAGAAAATCTTTGATTTTATCTGGGATGAATTCTGCGACTGGTATATCGAGATTGTCAAATCCCGCCTGAATCCCCAGGGGAACCAGACAGCAGAAGCAGAGGCGGCCGATGGAAATGCCGGCGAGGGGGCAAAAGAGGCCGGGGAGAGCGCCAACGCGGTTCTCTGGACGCTGACCCATGTGCTGGGCGAAGCTTTGAAACTGCTTCATCCCTACATGCCCTTTATCTCCGAGGAGATCTACTGTACCCTGTATCCGGGGGAGGAATCCATCATGATCGCCTCCTGGCCCGAGGCCCGGGCAGAGTTTACTTTCCCGGAGGAAGTGTCCTTTATCAGCCATGTGAAAGACATGGTTCGCGGTATCCGCAATATCCGGGCGGAGATGAACGTGCCCCAGAGTAAGAAGACCCATGTCTTTGTGGTGACGGAAAACGAGGGGCTGGGGGCCATGTTTTCCAGTCATAAGGATGTATACCAGAAGCTGGCAGGGGCCGGTGCGGTGAGCGTCCAGGCGGACAAAGCCGGGATCGGTGAGGACGCCGTGTCGGTAGTGATTCCCGACGCGGTGGTCTATATGCCCCTGGAGGATCTGGTGGACAAAGAGAAAGAAAAGGAACGCCTTTTAAAAGAAGAGCAGCGTCTCACCAAAGAGATCGCCCGTTCCAATGGGATGCTGAAAAATGAGAGGTTCCTGGCCAAAGCCCCGGCGGCAAAGGTCGAGGAAGAAAAGGCCAAACTTGAGAAATATTCTCAGATGATGGCTCAGGTGAAAGCGCGTCTGGCCCAGATGTAAAGAAAACGGAGCCGCTGTCGTCGGCGGCTCCCCCTTTTTTCGGGATTTTGGTCAGAAACTGCGATATTATTTACTTGCAAATGATCGTCACTATATTATAATGTTAGGGAGCCGTGAAATTGACGTACTGACAAAAGGATAAAGTGGTGATCATTTTGCATTATCAGGAAATCGTAAATTATATAGAAGAAATACCAAAATTTTCGACCAAGCATCCGCTGGAACACACCAGGAAACTGCTGGCCCGTCTGGGGAATCCTCAGAATGAATTTAAGGTGATTCATGTGGCGGGAACCAACGGCAAGGGCAGTACCTGCGCCTATCTGGCTTCTATGTTCCGTGAGGGCGGACTGGCCTGCGGCCTGTTCATCTCACCTCATCTGGTGACAATCCGGGAGCGTTTTCAGATCGACGGCCGGATGGTCAGCGAGGAAGATTTTGTGGAAGTGTTCGATCGCGTCAAAGAGCAGATTGACCGCTTTGTGGCGGAGGGCGATGGCCATCCCAGCTATTTTGAGACTCTTTTTGTGATGGGGATGCTGTATTTCCGGAAGAAACAGGTGGAATATGTGATTCTGGAGACGGGACTCGGCGGACGGCTGGACGCCACCAATACGGTGGAGCGGCCTCTGGCTGATATCATCACGTCCATCAGCCTGGACCATACGGAGTGGCTGGGGGACACGGTGACGGCTATAGCCGGGGAGAAGGCCGGGATCATCAGGCCCGGCGTTCCGGTAATCTTTGACGGGCATGTGCCGGATGCTTCCGCGGTCATTCGCGGGAGAGCAGAAGAGCTTTTTTCTCCCGCCTATGAGCTTGGGGAGGACATGTATGAGATTACGGACAGTGACAGGGAAGGCATTACATTCCTGTTCCGAAATCCCTATGGCGGAGACGTCGAGCTCCATATTCCCTACATAGCGCCCTATCAGATGATGAACGCTGCGTTGGCGTTTCTGACTATGCTGGTGCTACGAAAGGAGCATGGCATCCCTCTGGAGCGGCTGAAAGAAGGCATTGCTCATACCCGTTGGCCGGGGCGTATGGAGACCGTGTTGCCTGGAGTGGTCGTTGACGGCGCTCACAATGCGGACGGTATAGCCCGTTTTGTGGAGACGGCCCGGCGGTTTGCCGCAGAGTGCGAAATTACGCTGCTGTTCTCTGCGGTGTCCGACAAAGAGTACGACAAGATGATCGGCGAGATCTGTGAGGCCATTCGTCCGGCTCATGTGGTGACGACTCAGGTGGGCGGCGGCCGGGAAGTTTCTGCAGGACGGCTGGCAGAGTCCTTCCGGCGTGCCGGCTGCACGACTGTGGAGAGCGAGCCGGATACGGTTCGTGCCTTTCGGCTGGCTCTGAAAGAGAGAGGGGACGGCATGCTGTTCTGCGTGGGTTCCCTTTACCTGGTGGGGGAGATCAAAGCATATCTGGAGAGGAGTACAGATGATTAATTACGAAGAAGAACTGAAAAAATTCAAACCGTGCCTGGAGGTAAATGAGGTGGAGGAAACCATTCATAACCAGGAGCTCACGGATATTATGGATATTGTTAAGGAAATGATGGACAGCCGTTCAGCCGGTTTCCGGCAGTAAGGGGTATAAAAATGAGATGTATACGATGTCAGACCGAACTGACGGAATCCCCTTTCTGCCCGGGATGCGGATGCGATGTGACGATACAGAAGAGATCTTATCTGGTATCCGATATGTATTATAATCACGGGCTGGAAAAGGCGGAGATCCGCGATCTGTCCGGCGCGGTGGATCTGCTGGTGCGCAGTCTGAAATTTAATAAGAGAAATATTCAGGCGAGGAATTTGCTCGGGCTGGTTTATTTCGAGATGGGCGAGGCCGTGGCGGCCATGAGCGAGTGGATTATCAGTGATAATCTTCAGACCAGCGGGAATATTGCTTCAGAGTATATTGAGCGATTGAAAGCCAATGGCAATAAGCTGGATACGATCAATCTCTCCATAAAAAGCTATAATGAAGCGCTGTCTACCTGTCGGAACGGCCATACGGACACGGCAGTCATTCAGCTGAAAAAGGTGCTGTCCCAGAATCCCAAACTTATCAAAGGCTACCATTTGCTGGCTCTGATCTATATGAAGGACGGGGAGTACAAAAAGGCGAGAAGAATTCTCAAGAAAGCGGCAAGGATTGACAAAACCAATTCTACCACTCTTCGTTTTATGAAAGAGATCGACGAGCAGACCGGCAGTTCCGGCAGAAGGGAGTTTGTGTGGCCTTCCTTCGGCAGGAAACCCAGCGCCGAGCAGGTGCAGGAAAATGCGCCGGAGATTTTCCTGTCGGATAATGACATAGTCATCCAGCCCCCCGCTTTCCGGGAGAGTTCCGTGCTGGCTACGCTGATTAATCTGTGTTTTGGCCTGGCGGTGGGGGCTGCGGTAGTCTGGTTCCTGGTGATTCCCGCCAATACCCAGAATATCAACCAGGAAGCCAACGAGAAGGTCGTGGAGTACAGTAATACCATGGCGAGTCAGTCCTCAGAGATTACCAAACTGAAAGCACAGATTTCCGAATCTCAGGAGACGGTAGCGTCGGCCACGGCCCAGATCGAGACGGCTACGGCTCAGGTGACCAGCTACGAGAATCTTCTGAAGGCGTACAATGCTTTCCAGGAAGAGAAATATGACAGTGTGGCCAATGTGTTTAGCAGTATTGATTCCGGCGTATTGTCCGTAGACGGCCGGCTGCTTTATGATTCTATCTACAGTCAGGTCAGGAGTTATCTGTTTGAGAATTATAAAGAAACGGGAGTTTCGGCTTACATGGACGAGGATTACCAGAAAGCGGTGGAAAATCTCACCAAGGCCATGGAGATTGAGGACGAGGATTATCACGTGATGGATTACCTGGCCAATGCTTATCGTTATCTGGGCATGCCGGATGAGGCCAGGGCCATGTATCAGAAGATCGTGGAGACATTTCCGAATACCAGCCGTTCAGAAAATGCCCAGTCTTATATTGACGCCATTGACAACGGTACAGATATTTCCGTGGAGATGAAAAATTCTGGCCGGACGGCGGATCTCGGTTCCCAGGATGACAATGCCGGTACTGGGAACGGCGATGGCGCAGGAGGTACGGCGGGAGACGGTAATGGCGGTACCGGAGACGGCGGTGGCAGTACGGGAAGCGGTGATGGCGGTACCGGAGACGGCGATGGCAGTACGGGAGGCGGCGATGGCGGTACCGGAAATAGTGGTCAGCCGACGGGAAACGGCGATCAACCGGACGACAATATGACGCCCAATGAATAGAAAAAGCAGGTTGCGAGTATGAAATACAGAGGATGTGGCCGTGAAGGTTTTCTGCGGCTGCATCCTTATTTTATGCATCAATATGTGGACAAGCTGCCGACGGCAGATTTTCTGTATGCCGTGGTATATACAAAAGTCTCCGGCGGAGGGGGTTTCGTATATTTAAGATTGGGAGGGAAATATGAACAGCCTATTTCAGATCAGGGATAACTGCATGACGATACGGGTGCCGGAAGAGCTGGATCACCATAATGCTCTGCCCATACAGCAGGAAGCGGACGAAGTGATGATGAACAGAGATATACAGACAATCGTATTTGATTTTCGGGATACGTCCTTTATGGACAGCTCCGGTATTGGCGTGCTGATGGGGAGATATCGCGCTATACAGCGGAAGGGAGGACGGATACAGGCAGAAAACGTGAGCGATCGAATCGAAAAAATCCTTCAAATGTCTGGTATCAGTAAATTGATACCGGTAAACAGGAAAAGGGAATGGCTGTAGAGGGGCCGGCGGCGGCCCGGCCGGAAACGCCGCAAAACAGAGAGCAAAGAAAGGGGGTTATCATGGAAAACACCAATGAAATGTCTTTGGAATTTGACAGCAGATCCTTGAATGAAGGGTTTGTGCGGGTGGCGGTGGCGGCCTTTGCCACGCAGCTCAATCCGACCCTTGAGGAAGTGGCGGATCTGAAGACCGCCGTATCGGAGGCGGTGACAAATGCAATTATTCATGCCTATGAAAAACAGGTGGAAAAGATACGAATTGACTGCCGTGTAAGGGGGCGGGAGATGGAGGTGGAGATTGTGGATCATGGTGTGGGCATCCCGGACGTACAGAAAGCCATGGAGCCGATGTACACGACGAAACCGGAGATGGATCGGTCGGGTATGGGGTTCGCTTTTATGGAGGCATTCATGGATGAGCTGCGGGTGAAATCCGAACCGGGTGTGGGCACCACCGTGTGGATGAAGAAAAAATTTGGCTGCCAGTCCGGGCAAAACGATTTGTCCGGAGATGCATGATGTGGGCATATTGGCCTGGGAGGTGGCATGGAACGTACCCTTGCATTGATTGAACGGTCTCACCGGGGCGATAAAGGGGCGAGGAATACGCTGGCAGAGGAAAATATGGGATTGGTCTGGAGCATTGTCCGGCGCTTTTTAAACAGGGGAGTGGAAAAGGAGGATCTTTTTCAGATCGGAAGTATCGGATTGCTGAAAGCCATAGATAAATTTGATACCGGCTATGACGTGTGCTTTTCTAC
Organism: uncultured Lachnospiraceae bacterium; assembly: GCA_949471785.1. Classification (GTDB taxonomy): domain Bacteria; phylum Bacillota; class Clostridia; order Lachnospirales; family Lachnospiraceae; genus UBA11957. The sequence goes on from CASWRE010000005.1 coordinate 46,234, forward strand.
TTACGCCGTGCCGATGATCACCGGGGAGATCAAACGTTTCCTGCGGGACGACGGAATGATTAAAGTGAGTCGCTCGCTGAAAGAGCTGTCGGTTAAGGCCTGGCAGAGCAGGGAGGAGCTGGAGCGTCGGCTGGGCCGGGAGCCCACGGTGACGGAGATTGCCGATGATCTGGGTATTGAGGTGGAAGAACTCTCAATGGCCATGGAAGCGGGGGCGGATGTGGAGTCGCTGCAGCAGGTCATCTATCAGGGGGACGGTACGGAGATTACCCTGATGGACAAGCTGGAAAATGACGACGAGCCCACAGGGCGCGTGCTGGACCGCATGCTTCTGGAGGGGCTTTTAAAACGGCTGGACGCTCAGGAAAAGCAGTTGATTTTGATGCGGTACTATCAGGAAAAGACGCAGTCGGCCATCGCCGAGAAGCTGGGGATATCCCAGGTTCAGGTTTCGCGGATGGAAAAAAGGATTTTGAAAAAGCTGCGGAATGGATGAGAGGGAAAGCAAATCGTGAGAAAAAGAGGAGAAAGCAGTATTTTTTCTGAAATTCTGCGCAGACTACGGTGTAGGAATAACAGAAAAATACAAAAGGGAGGGAGCGTACATGTATAGACGGACGAAACGAAGGAACTGGTATCTGTGGTTTCTGGTTGCGGCGGGAGTGGCCGGCCTGGTTGCGCTGTGGCTGATGATGGGCAGAGATATGCATGAAAATATGGCCAGGGGGGCTTTGATATTTCGCAGGTAGACAAACAGACGGGGACGCTTTATGTGCAGGTGGGGCGTCACAACATGGTCGGCCCGGGGAAAGTGCTTCTCGGCGATGTGGCGGAGCTGTACAGTGTGGATCGCCGTCTGCTGGAAAAATGTATGCAGATTCCTCTGGTGGAGGTAAAGGAGGGGAAATACGGCCGGTATCTGGTGTCTGTGCGGGATGTTATTAAGGCGATCGGAAGCAGGTTTCCCCATGTGGAAGTGGTTCCCCTCGGAGATCCGGAGATGGTTCTGGAGTATGCCAAAAGATCTCAGGGCCATGTATGGCTGAAATACACCAAAACCGCTTTAGTGAGTCTGATTGTTTTTGTAGGGTCGGCTTTCACAATCATGACTTTTCTGGCAGAAGCCAATGTGCCGGGGCTGTTGGCCCGGGTGAGGGAGTGCTTTGACGTAAGAGAAATCGTGGGACAGACGGGTATGGAAATCTGCTTTTCTCTGGGTATAGGATTGGGGATGATTTTCTATTTTAACCACTTTGGACGCTGGCGCCTGCAGCAGGAGCCCACACCGATGGAGATGGAACTGCATCAGTATATGGAGGATGTGGAAGAAACGGTGCTGGAGCTGGAAGACGGTATGCAGGAGGAATAAACCAGAGAAAAGATGACACGGGAAGAGAAACGGATAAAAGGAGAGGACGGTGATTGAGGATGGAGATGGTATCGGCCGGAACCGCGCTGTTTGCCGGAGAGGCAGTCGGGGCGACGGCTGTGGCTTTTGTCACCGGACGTGCGGCAGCGGCTATCTGTGTGGCGTTTTTTTCCGGGATGGCGGTGGCCTGCAGTACGGCGGCTTTTATTCTGGCCCTGGGTATTGTTCCCCGGGTGGCGGCCATCAGCGGTACTACCCGCCTGATTCTCTGGTATGAGGATTGCATGATGGCGGGGATCTTCATCGGCATTTTGCTGGAACTGGATTTTATCCGTCTGCCCCTGGGGATGCCCGCACTGTGGGCGGTGGGCATTCTGGGTGGGATGTTTCTCGGATGCTGGACGGCGGCTCTGGGAGAGATTGTTAATATTTACGCGGTGCTGCAGCGCCGGGCCAAAATTGAGAAAGGGTTTGCGCTGGTGGTTCTGGCGCTGGCTCTGGGAAAAGCGGCGGGCGCGTTGATTTACTTTTTTTGGACAGGAGGTAATCTATGGTAACGGAGGAAGAAAAGAAAGAGTATCAGGAGTATGTGGAGGAGATTACCCCCACGCACAGCCTGCCGAAAAACATGTGTAAGGCGTTTCTGGTGGGCGGCGTGATCTGTGCGGTGGGACAGGCTTTCCTGAATTGGGGCGCGGCCCTGGGCCTGGACGAGAAAACGGCGGGGAGCTTCTGCTCGATTTTGCTGGTATTGTCCAGTGTTGTGCTGACAGGCTTGAATATCTGGCCTTACATCGGCAAATTCGGCGGGGCCGGGGCCCTGGTGCCGATCACGGGCTTTGCCAACAGCGTGGCGGCCCCTGCCATTGAGTATCAGAAAGAAGGACAGGTATTCGGCATCGGGGCGAAGATATTTACGATTGCCGGGCCGGTGATTTTGTATGGGATTTTATCGAGCTGGGCGCTGGGGCTGGTTTACTGGATCGGGAAGATGGTGGGGGTATTTTAAGAGAGGTCGCAGAAAAGATATAGAAGCAGAGTTTGTATGATGAGCAGGGTGGCGATGAAATGATTTGTCAGCCTGCTTTTTATTGTACTTTTGGCTTTTTTCGCTTATAATATGAACATATTGAAACGTAGGTTATTTCTCTTATGATTTATTTGTGTCAAAGATCAATGCTATTGACAGTATTCTTGCAAATCAGACTTTATCTGATCTGAATCAGAAACTGGAGGAGGAGAATAAGAAGAATCAGAAACTTGATGCAGAGATAGAAAAACTTCAGAAGCTGAAAGATATTGCATCTCAGAGAGCAAACGATATCAGAGATGTTGTAGAGAAGCTTTCGAAAGACGAGCATGAAAAAGTAGGACCCGCTCTTAGTAAGTTCTATAATAAGTTGATAAGATTAAATTCTAATGAGGGAATCAACATTGTCCAGGAAAATGAGGGAATCTCATTAGTTGATGATAAGGGTAAGAATATCGTTAATGTTTTAAGTAATGGTCAGATTAGTGTCTTTATGTTGGCTCATTTTTTTGCAGGTATCAATGCAAGGAATGACCGTGAAAAGATGAAAGTGTTTTTTATCGATGACCTGACTGCCTGTATGGATGATGTAAATATGCTTGCGTTCATGGATTTACTTAAGTATCAAATGACGTCAAAAGCAACCATGGAGCAGTTATTTTTCATTACCTGTGATGACCGTATTAGTAAGTTATTGAAGTATAAGTTAAAAGGACGTGGGATTGAATTGCGTGAACTTTTAGAAACAGATTTCGCATAGTATTCTGGTGATATGTCAAGAACTTTTAGATTTCAAATTATTTTTTACCGTAAAGATAAAAAAGAAGTATCACCTTGAATGCGAAAGCAGCCTGCCGGATGGCAGAATGATGATAAGGCTTTTTGAATATGATGCCCAGATCGCACTTGACGAGGGGGAGGTCACAGAGGAAGTTTTGAGAGTGACATTTCCCAATACGGCGGTGTTATATCTTCGGACGTATAAAAAGACACCGGATAAAATGAAGTATGTGATTGTTACGCCTGGTGGAACTGTACAGTATGATGTACCAATCATGAAAGTGCAGACTTATTCGTTGGATGATATTTTTGAAAAGAAGTTGCTGCTTTTGATCCCGTTTTATATTTTCTCACATGAGAAGCGGTTTCCGGAGTATAATGATAATGAAGAGAAGCTGTCAGAATTGAAAGTGGAATACCATACGATTCTGGACAGGCTCAATGAGATGGAACATTGGGGAGTGATCGGGGCATTTGATAAGAGGACGATTATAGAGTTTTCTAACGATGTGATAAAAGAAATCGCACAAAAATATGAAAATGTGCAGAAAGGCGTAGGTGATATCATGGGTGGGGCGTTGATTGAAACAGAGGCAAGAACGATATTGAATCAGGGAAAAAGCCAGGGTAGAGATGAAACAAAAAAGAAGATGGCGCTTCGAATGTTGGATGATGGAGAGTTACCTGTTGAGAAAATTGCACGGTATTCGGGACTCGAAGTTGCGGAAGTGGAGCAACTTGTAAAGGGTCGGGCAAAGTAAGGTTTTTCAGTTATGTATTGGTATTGTTAGGAATTTAATATACAAAGAAGGATTTTTGGTGGGAAAAGCGGTGATACAATGCAGCAGGTTGAATTTCAGGTCAGTGCAAAAACGGCGAGACTGATTGGGCGGGAAAACATAGCGGATGTGGACGGGGCGTTGATTGAATTGATCAAGAATTCCTATGATGCGGATGCCACCTGCGTGTATGTTGATTTTTTCATGCCGTTTCCGGATGTTCCCGACAGGGCGGCCATGGGGGCCTTTTCGGATTATCTGTCAGAGGGGGAATTATCTTTTGTACGGGATTGCTATGAAGAGGAAAAGGGAGAGTGGAGGAAGAAAAGAGACCTGTCGGAAGAGGAACAGAACGAACTGCAGAGACTATTGTTTTCCCATAACAGGATCATTGTCGCAGACAACGGTTCCGGCATGAGTCTGGATATTGTGAAAGACGCATGGATGCATATCGGAACCAGCAATAAAGAATATAACAGCGTGTCTGACAAGGGGCGCATTAAAACAGGGGCGAAAGGAATCGGACGGTTTGCGCTGGATAAGCTGTCGGTTCACTCTGTTATGTATACGAAAGACAAGGAGGCCGGGGAGGTTTTGCGCTGGGCCATGGACTGGACTCAGTTTGAGAAAGCAAAACTGATCGGAGACGTGAAGGCAGAGCTGGATTTTTGCGGGACGGAATACAGGGAAATTGTAGGACAAATGCTGGGGAGAGAAAATCCTGTTTTATCGGAACACGACTGGTCTGCAGGAACCGTGATCGTGCTGACGCCCATCAGGGAGGCCTGGAGCGCAAGGCTTTTTAGAAAAGTAAATGCGAATCTGAAAAGTATCAATCCCATGGGGAGCGCTGACCGGTTTGAGGTGATTGTGAATAACCATTTTTATCCGGAATTTGATTACAGGACGGAAGTCGTATCTATAGACGAGGATGATTATGATTACAGGATAAAGGCGGAATACGATGGGAAGGATTTCCTGAGTATCCGGCTGCTTCGGAACGAAGTCAATCTTTACAAAAGGCATATCACGGTGGAAAAATATGGAAAGACTCAGAAAAGATCTGTGGAAGAATTCTGGGCGAGAGATAAATTTCAAAAAAAGGGCTATCAGAAGGAAGACTATGGGAATGAGATAGCCTTTCAAAGAAATGTTCAGGAGCTTCTTCCGGGGGATGGGCCGGAGAAAATACAAAAAGTGGGACCGTTTACTGCGGAGCTGTATTTTTTGAGAAATGCGAATAATGAGCATGCCATCATGAAAAAGGTGGCCGTCAGAAAGAGAAGAAATCTGCTAAACCAGTTTTCCGGTGTGAAACTATACCGGGATAATTTTAAAGTGCGCCCTTATGGAGACGAGGGGGCGATGTACGACTGGTTGGGGATGAGCGAACGGGCGCAGAAAAGTTCCATATCTGTGGCAAACCAAAGAACTGCCTGGCGGGTACAGCCCTATCAGATGATCGGATTGGTAAAAATCGGGCGTGAGTCGAACCCGTATCTGGAGGACATGGCAAACCGGGAAGGAATTGCATTGACGGATACCTATTATATCTTTGTCAATCTTTTGCAGGAATGTTTGAAAGAGTTTGAATATGACCGGCAGTATATTTACAGGGAATACGCAAAATGGATTGATTCGATAGAAAGTGAGATGGCAGATTACACGAAGAAGATACAGGGGGAGGCTGTCCGCAGGGCAGAAGGCTCTGGCGGGAGCGACGGGATCACGGATGACCCAGAATCGGCGGGAGACACAGGGAGCGGGACAAAGCGGGAAAGCAAGTTTACAGAGAAGGAAATGTATGATACCGTCTATGAAATGATGAGAGAATCGGAAAGAGAGCTGAACAGCAAGCAGATCCAGCAGGTGTTGAGTTCTTCCGGCATTCTACTGAATACGTTTTTTCATGAGTTCAATGCGATGAATACTCAATTTCATGTGGAAGCCTCCCAGATACGGAGTAGGATCAATTACATTTTAAAAGGCAAGGAATACGAAGGGCTGGCCGCATATAATCCTTATAACCGTATTGACAGCCTGGAAAAGAACGACATGGTGACGGCAGCATTTTTGGATGTGATCATGGACGGACTGAAGAAGGAAAATCTGAAGGTACAGGAAAATTCCCTGAAAGCAATGATTACGGAGATATTGTCCAAATGGAAGGTGCTTTTGGGAGAGAAGCATATTCAGGTTCAGTCGGTTTCGGAAGAGGGCACGGCGGCAGAAGACCGTATACCACTTGCCCTGGTGGATATGTATATCATACTAAATAATTTTATCCTGAATTCTGCCTGGTTTCTGGAACAGGAGCATAACAACAGGAGAGAGATTACTTTCCGGCTAAAAGAAAAAGACGACGGACTGTATTTGATAATGGAAAATAATGGGCCGGTTCTTGCGGAAAAATATCGAGATAACCCGGATAGGATATTTGAACTGGGAGAAACTTCTAAAGAAGGAAAAGGAACCGGCCTGGGCCTTTGGGTGGTGAAGGAAACCGTGGAGCGCAACGACGGGACGATTTCAGTGATGGAGAAGCAGGCAGGCTTTGGACTGGAAATTGTATGGAAGAAAGGGAGGCAGTGATGTATCGGATCGGTATCATTGACGACGCAAAAAGCGAACGTGATGACATACAGGTGTCTGTTTTGGACAATGTGGGCTGGAATGCGGAAGTTGAATTTAAAGAATATGAGCTGGAAGGAAGAACGCGGGAAGAAATCGTTGGCGAAATACGGCAGGACGTGGAAGAGGGAATGATACATGCCTTGATCGTTGATTTTAAATTAGATACGACGGCAGATGTGATAGAGGGATGGGAGATTATCGAGTTTATGCATGAAGAAACGCCGGAATTTCCCGTCGTCATCATGACGAACGCACCGGACGAAAGCAAAAGATCGCAACATACGGACGCAGATAAAGTATATGCAAAAAAGGTATTTCTGAAACCGGATCTTGATATCACAAAAGAGCTTGTGAACAACATTATGTTGAATATGGAAAAATATACTTCCCGTAGAAAAGAGCTGGAGGAGAGATTAGAAATCTGTCTGAAAAGGCTGGACGAAAACGGGGCAAGTCAGGAGACGCTGGAAGAAGTCATTACGGTAGAAAACGAACTGAGCAGATACAAACAGATCTATCAGACAACCGTGGATACGGCGTTGGACATGTCCGACTTAAAAGAAGCGTTTGAAGAACTGGACAAATATGAAAAACTGTTAGGGTGAGGTTATGAAGTACGCACAGTTTAAAGAGCATGAGATACGCCGGACGTGTACGAAGCAATTTGATACTCCGCAGAAATACAGGCCATATCTGCAAAAAGATTTCCAGGGCAGGTGCTGTTATTGTAATATGCCGGAGGATCTGGTGACTGTCCCGTATCATGTGGAGCATTTTATTCCGGAAAAAGCTTTTAAAGGGATCAGAGACGAGCTAAAGACAGATTATAACAATTTGATGTGGTCATGTCCGAAATGCAATTTATCAAAAGGGGAAAAGTATCAGGGGAATATACACGATGATTCTAAAATAGCGAATGAGTATTTTTATAATCCGGTAGAAATGGATTATAATCGTATATTCTACCGTAATGAGTTGGGCGGTATTGATTCGGACGACCAGAAAGGCCGTGAAATGATAAAGCTGTTAAAGCTATACCGCCCGGTACATAATCTTGCGTGGCTTCTGGAACGGATGGAGCGCTTATGTGCTCAGTTGGAGGAACGGCAAAAGACGGAAAAGAATTTAGGAAAACGGCAGTTACTGGAGTCTGCGGCAGGTAAAGTTGCAAGAGAATGTGTGAAAAAAGAAAAGCTGTTCCGAGCGGTTTACAGAGGAAAAAGAATATTTAAGAATTCTATATTTTAGACAAATCCTTATCTAGAGCGGGCGCTAATGACGGGAATCACGAGGGTCAGCAAGGAATCAATTTTTTCGGATTCCGGCGCGGAGAATCCGGAGAAACTGCAGGCAACGATTACTTGCAGGGTGTTTAGAAATACTGCAGATATTCCCGGATCTGGAATGCGGCCATAAGGGCAAAACGTTTCTGCATATCTTCCAGGGGCAGCCTGAATTCCTCTCGGAGTACCCGGATTCGGTAATTGACGGTGTTGCGATGGCAATACAGGGCCGCCGCAATCTGCCGGACACTGCCGCCGCACAGCAGGTACCAGTACAGTGTGTCCAGATAATTGCTGCCGTGTCCCTCGTCGTAGCGCAGGATAGGGCCCAGCTGTTCCTCCATATAGGATTCCAAAAGGGAGCGGTCGTCCATGGAGAGCAGCAGCCGGAAGAATCCCAATTCATCAAAGGTGTAAAACAGACGTTTTCTGGCCGCCGCCATGGCCGCGGCGGCTTTGGCATGGGCATAGCTTTTGGCAAGTCCGTCCAGCGCGGGGACACGGCTGCCCAGCCCTCCGTAAAAATGCAGTTCCGGAAAAGCCGTGGAGAGCTCGCCGGGCAGCCGGGCAAGCTCCCGTTTCAGAAAATCTTGAGGAAGACCGATGGATAAAATCAGGAACTGGCGGCCCGTATGGCACAGGTATAGGCCAGAATGAAGATCTCTGAGAATACGCCTGAGAAAAAAGGACAATCGTGAGCTTTTTTCTCCTTCCGATGGATCGGTATATTCCAGGCAACAGATACAGTAGTCTGCGTATTCCGGATAGCCGTAGCCTGCCAGAAGCGACAGGCTCCGGGCGGCATCCGGGCCGTTGTGGATCAGCTCCAGCAGGGCGGCAGTTATAGCGTGTTCCGTCTGGGTGTCGGAAAAGATGCGGTCATAGTAATCATGGGTGATGTCAAAGATCAGCACCTCCCATGGCATGGTAAATACAGGGAAATGATTGCGGTCGCAAAGGCGTCGGATTTCCCCGGTGATATCCTCTTCCTGTAGATATTTTCCCACGTTGATGATCAGCCCGCAGGTATTCTGCCGGATTAGGCGTGAGATAAAATCGTACAACCATCCTTCCGATTGACTGCAGGCGAAACCGGTGGTCAGCACCAGCTCGCCGCTCTGCAGGAAACGGCAGGTGGCAATGTCTTCGGAAATATGCACCCAGGTCATGATCTGATCCAGGCCGGAGCCTCCGCAGATTAATTTCAGATGATATTTCTGTCGGGTTTCTTCGTAAATATGCTGCAGGCTGAGTGACATGGGCGGACCTCCTGGCGTATCATTCTGGTTTTATAATTGTTCGGTGCCTTCACGGTTATAAGGCAAAAACCTATTGTTTTGCGCTCCCGGATCATGCATTTACGGTCTCGGCGGCAAGTGCCCCGACCTGTATTGGACAGATACAATTATACTATGCTTTGCCGAGAGAGCGCCAGTATATTTTTCGGAAGGAGGCTTCCGGGAGCGAACAGTAATGGGGGAGAAACCATACCCCGGTGAGGAATCTGATTTTGCCGTGGCAGTTTAATGGGGATGTTTCTGCATATGAGATTGCATTTGTGCTGACAGCACAAACTCATGTCGGATAATTTGTGCCACCGCCCCATGGAAACCGGGAAAAAACCGTGGCATACTGTAACAGGAAAGGACAAAGAAGTGCTTTTGGCACGGCTTTGTCCTCTTTTTTTGTGAATAGCGTGTGAGGAGGATGAAAAAATGTTAAGAACGGATTTGCCGGAGATCGTAACGGAATCGCTGCCGGGGCCGAAAGCGGCCGGGGTGATCGCCCGCAGGGAGCAGGCGGTACCTGCGGCGATCGGATGCTCCTATCCCGTTGTAATCGAGAGGGGTGAAGGGGCCATGATTGAGGATGTGGACGGAAATAAATTTTTGGATTGGGTGGGCGGTGTCGGCGTGCTGAACATCGGCTATTCCCATCCCGAGATTGTGGCGGCCGTGAAAGCGCAGGCAGACCGGTATTTTCACGGCATGATCAATATTGTGACCCACGAAGGGTATGTGGCTCTGGCGGAGAAGCTGGCGCAGATCGCCCCGGTGAAGGGAGAGAAAAGAAAAGTGTTTTTTGCCAACAGCGGCGCGGAAGCAGATGAAAACGCAGTGAAAGTGGCCAAAGCATATACGAAGCGGCCGAATATCATTGTGTTTTCCGGGGCTTTTCATGGGCGGACATTTCTGACCATGACAATGACATCGAAAAAAGCATATGCCGAGGGGATGGGCCCTCTGGCGGGCGGTGTTTTCCGGGCGCAGTTCCCCTATTATTACCGAAAACCGGAGGGAATGCCGGAGGAGAAACTGTTGGATCATTATATGACCTCCCTTACGGATGTGTTTGAGGAATGCGCGGCGCCGGATACCATAGCTGCCATTGTGGTGGAGCCGCTGCAGGGGGAGGGAGGATTCATCCCGGCTCCTATTGAGTGGATGCGGGCAGTGCGGAAGCTCTGCGACGCCCATGGCATTCTGCTGGTGGCCGATGAGGTGCAGAGTGGTTTCTGCCGGACGGGACGGATGTTTGCCTCGGAATACTGGAAAGAGGCGGGGGTACAGCCGGACATCATCGCCACGGCCAAATCCATTGCGGCGGGCGTGCCTCTCTCGGCCATCATCGCCGGGGCGGAAATTATGGACGTACTGGCGGCGGGTACCGTCGGCGGCACTTACTGCGGCAATCCTTTGGCCTGTGCGGCGGCATTAAAGACGATTGAGATCATGGAGCGGGAGCATCTGGCGGAGCGTTCCTGCGAGATCGGAAAGAAGGTCATGGCCCGTTATACGCAGATGCAGGAGCGTTATCCGGTCATCGGGGACGTCCGCGGCCTGGGCGGCATGGTGGGCATAGAATTTGTTAAGGATCGGAAGACAAAGGAACCGGCGGCGGAATTGACCGCGGCAATTATACAGAAATGCGCCCGGATGGGCCTTTTGGTGGAAGGCGCCGGTACTTACCACAATGTCATCCGTTTTCTGGCCCCGCTGGTGATGACCGACGGACAGCTGGAGGCGGGATTGGATATATTTGAGAAAGCGGTGACGCAGGCTATGGCCGGATAAAGGGAAAGAATCGCGGATACAGCGGTAATTTTACAGACATACCGGTAACGGGAAATAGGGATATGACGGAGGAAAAACAAAATGAGATTAAAGGACACGGGGCTTACCGCACAGGACATCAAGGACAAGGTAAATACATATATGATTGAGACCTACGAACGTTTTGATTTTCTGGCGGAGACGGCGAAAGGGATGTACATATATGATGAGGACGGGACGCCCTATCTGGATTTCTACGCGGGCATTGCGGTTAATGCCGCGGGAAACTGCAATGACCGGGTGGTGGCGGCGGTGAAAGATCAGGTGGGAGATATTATGCATACGTTTAATTATCCCTACACGATCCCCCAGGCCCTGCTGGCGGAGAAAGTATGTACGATGCTGGGCATGGACAAAATCTTTTACCAGAATTCGGGCACGGAGGCCAATGAGGCCATGATTAAAATGGCGCGGAAATACGGCGTGGAAAAATACGGCCCCGGCAGATACCATATCGTGACGGCGGCGCAGTCGTTCCACGGGCGCACCTTCGGTTCCATGAGCGCCACGGGACAGCCGGACAACGGCTGTCAGATCGGGTTTGGCGATATGACGCCGGGTTTCAGCTACGCAAAATATAATGACCTGCAGGCTTTTAAGGACGCCTGTACGGAAAATACTATCGCCATCATGGTAGAGCCGGTGCAGGGAGAGGGCGGCGTTCATCCTGCCAGCCGGGAATTTCTGCGGGGGCTGCGGGAGTTCTGCGATGAGAAGGGGATGCTGCTTTTGCTGGATGAAGTGCAGACCGGCTGGTGCCGCACGGGGGCGGTGATGTCTTATATGAATTATGGGATCAAGCCGGATATCGTTTCCATGGCCAAGGCTCTCGGCGGCGGCATGCCCATAGGCGCCATCTGTGCTTCCGCCGAGGCGGCGGCGGCATTCACGGCCGGTTCCCACGGCAGCACCTTTGGGGGCCATCCGGTGAGCTGCGCTGCCGCGCTGGCGGAGATTGCGGAGATGGAAGAGCGGGATCTGGCAGGCAATGCAAAAGAAGTAGGCGCATATTTTATAGAGAAGCTGAAAACGCTGCCCCATGTGAAGGAGGCGCGCGGACAGGGCCTTCTGGTAGGTGTGGAGTTTGACGGGAGTGTAAACAGTGTGGCAGTGAAGCACGGCTGTCTGGACAGAAAGCTTCTGGTCACGGCCATCGGGGACAGCGTGATCCGCATGGTGCCGCCGCTGATCGTGACAAAAGAGGAATGCGACAGGGCTTACGGGATTCTCCGGGATACGGTGGAGGAACTGGCGGGGGAGACAGCGATTAACCATGAATGAGTGTAATCAGGAAAGGAGAGCGTGGGGATGAAGCATTTTATTGTTACCATCGGCTGTGAATATGGAAGCGGCGGGCCGGATATCGGAAAGAGGATTGCTGGTGAACTGGGGATTGAGTATTACGACCGGGATCTGGTGGACCAGGTGGTGGAGCGCCTGGGCGTGGATCGGGATCTGGTGGAAAAGGCGGATGCCGGGGATAAGGTGAAGTATGAGTTTGAGACAAGGCTGGGGCCCCGGTACGCGAATCTGACGAACCGGGTCATCCACACTCAGTTTGAGGTTATCCGAAAATTCGCGGAAAAGTCCTCCTGCGTAATCATCGGCAGGTGCAGCGATTATGTGCTGAAGGACAGGACGGACTGCCTGAATATCTTTATTTACTCCCCGGAGGAGATCCGGATACGCCATATTATGGAGCAGAAAGGCGTGTCGAAGAAAGAAGCGGCGGAGCTGGTGAAATATAACGACGATATGCTGCATATGCGCTACAAGTATACCACCGGTACATACCGGGGCGACCGGCATATGCGCCATATGATGATCGACAGCAGCGTGCTGGGGCTGGAGAAAACGGCACAGTATATCCTGCAGCTCATTGACCTGCGGTTTGAGGATTAAGAGCGGGTATCCCGGCCGCAGGCAGGTTAAAGGACAAGCGTAAACGCAATTATAGTAAGAATATGTTATTAAGATTAACAAGGGTGTTAATAAACGGGGGAGGAACTCCCGGGTATTGGCGCCGTTTTTTATGCCATAGAAAGGATGAGGGCACATGGAGAAAAAGAATTCGGAATTTGATAAGGTATTCAGCGCATGGGACATTCTCGTCATTGCATTTGGGGCAATGATCGGCTGGGGATGGGTGGTTTCCACCGGCGACTGGATCGGCAGAGGAGGCGTGATCGGAGCGGCGATGGGTTTCATGATCGGCGGGATCATGGTGTTTTTTGTGGGGCTTACCTATGCGGAGCTGACGGCGGCCATGCCTCAGTGCGGCGGGGAGCATGTATTCAGCTACAAGGCCCTGGGACCCACAGGTTCCTTTATCTGTACCTGGGCCATTATCCTGGGATACGTCAGTGTCGTCTGCTTTGAGGCATGCGCCCTGCCCACGATCGTAACGTATATATACCCGGATTTTCTGAAGGGCTATCTGTACACGGTGGCGGGCTTTGACATATACGCCTCCTGGCTGGCCGTGGCGGTCGTTATGGCGATCTTTATCACGTATATTAATATCCGCGGCGCCAGGACCGCGGCCATCCTGCAGACAGTGCTGACGGTGATCATCGGCGGCGTGGGTATCCTGCTGATTGCTTCCTCGGCGCTGAACGGAGATATCGCCAATCTGGAGCCGCAGCTTTTTGCCGGGGATTCGGCGGGCAGTATCCTGAAATCTATGTTCAGCGTGGCGGTGGTGACGCCTTTCTTCTTTATTGGTTTTGACGTAATCCCTCAGGCGGCGGAGGAGATCAATGTCCCGTTAAAGAAAATCGGAAAGATCATGATCCTGTCCATCCTTCTGGCGGTGGCTTTTTATGGGCTGATCATCGTGGGTGTGGGTTACGTCATGAGCCCGGAGGCGATTCTGCAGTCCCAGAACGGCTCCGGCCTGGTCACGGCGGACGCCATGGCGATGGCTTTCCATAGCAGTATTATGTCGAAGGTACTGATCGTCGGCGGCATGTGCGGTATTGTCACCAGCTGGAATTCCTTCATGATCGGCGGCAGCCGGGCCATGTATTCCATGGCGGAATCCTACATGATCCCCAAATGCTTTTCCAGGCTGCATCAAAAACACAAGACTCCCGTTAATGCGCTGTACCTGATCGGCGCCCTGTCCGTATTGGCTCCGTTCTGTGGGCGGAAGATGCTGGTATGGGTTGTGGACGCGGGAAACTTCGGCTGCTGTCTGGCCTACTGCATGGTTTCCGTTTCTTTTGTGGTATTGCGGACGAAGGCGCCCGGGATGGAACGCCCCTACCAAGTGAAGCACTACAAACCCGTGGGGGCGGCGGCAATCCTGATGTCAGGTATTATGGTGGCGATGTATATGATTCCCGGCTCCGGCTGTACCCTGGTCGCTCAGGAATGGGCCATGGCGGGAGGCTGGGCCCTGCTGGGAGTGGTATTTTATGCTGTCTGCAAGCTGAAATATAAAGAAAAATTCGCCACGCACATCGATGTGGCCGTGGAAGATGGGGCGGCCGTACCGGACGAAGTGGAGACGGCTCTGGAAGAAGCTCTGGAAACAGTCCATACGGAAACCGTTGTCAGAGAAAATGTACCGGCTATGGACTTTTCCTATTTCCTCCCTGTCAACATTGTATTCGGCCGGGGAAAAGCGGATCAGATCGGGGATCTGGCCAGGCCCTACGGGAAGAAGGCCCTGGTGGTCACAGGCAGAAGCAGCGCGAAGAAGTCCGGCCTGTATGACCGGGTGGCAAAGAGCCTGTCCGGGGCGGGCATAGCCCATGTATTATTTGATAAGGCGGAACCCAATCCGCTGACCACCACCGCCGAGGAGGGCGCGGCATTTGCCAAAGCTAACGGCTGCGACATGGTGGCAGCCATCGGCGGCGGCAGCATCATGGACTGCGCCAAGGCCATCGCTTTCCTGGCGGTCAATCCGGGCAACATTAATGATTATATATTTAACAGGCAGACGGGTACGGAAGCCCTGCCCCTGATTCTGCTGCCCACCACCTGCGGTACCGGCTCGGAGGGGAACGGTTTTGCCGTGCTCACCAATCCGGAGACAGGGGATAAAAAATCCCTGCGGACCAACGCCATCGTGGCGAAGGTATCTGTCGTGGACCCGGAGTGCATGATGACCATGCCGAAGAAGGTATTGGCGTCCGTGGGTTTCGACGCTCTGTGTCATTGTATGGAGGCATACACTTCCCGAATTGCTCAGCCTTTCACTGACGCGCTGGCCCTGTATGCCATGACGCTGATTGCGGAAAATCTGGCTGAGGTGTACCACGGCACGGCTGCTGAAGACGGCTGGGAGAAGATCGCCCTGGCCAGCACGATCGGCGGTATGGTCATAAATACGGCGGGGGTGACGCTGGCTCATGGTATGGAGCATCCCGCCAGCGGGCTTAAGAATATCACCCATGGCCAGGGTCTGGCGGCGCTGACCCCGGCGGTAATAGAGGCGTCCCGGAGAGGGGAGCATTTTAAATACGCAAAGATCGCGCGGATCTTCGGAGGCCTTACCGCCGCGGACTGTGCGCCGAAGATCCGGAGTCTGCTCAAAGAGCTGGATCTGGACTGCCGGCTGTCGGATCTTGGGCTTAAGGAGGGAGATGTTTCCTGGATGGCGGAAAACTGTATGAAAGTATCCGCCGCCGCGGTGGCTAATAATCCGGTGGTATTTACAGAGGAGGAGATCGCAGAGATTTACAGAAAAGCAATGTAGAGGCCCGGTCGGTGCGGCGTCTGCGAAATCTTCCTATGACGCGTTGCCGTCTGCCGAGTGAATTTGCAATGATTTCTTAAATAAACGCTGTAAGCGGTTTTGCCTGCTTCCTCTGATGCGCTGGCGTCGGAATGGAGGCGGGCATTTTTTATGTATCCGAAACTTTTTCTGACATCCGGGCGATCATGCCCGCAAATGCGGCGGAAATGAAAGTAAAATAAATCCTGCAAAAAAGTTATAAAAAGTGCGGTACCGGAAAATATCTCTTTTTCATATAATTTATACAAATTTAAGAAAAGGAGGTTGAGAGAAAAGGATGAAGAAAAAAGAAACGAAAACAAGACAGAAATTCTCCTTGAATCTCATGTGGAAGCAGAGATACCTTCTGTTCATGTCGGTTCCCTTCGTGATATGGCTGATCATATTCAAGTATGTGCCGTTATGGGGATGGACGATGGCCTTTCAGGAGGTAAAGCCTGGTTCCTTTGCCCTGCCGATGTGGGAACGGAAATTCGTGGGCTTTGATAACTTTATCAAGGCATTTACGGACCGCCTCTTCGGCCAGACCATGATCAACACCATCGGCATCAGTATCCTGGGCATTGCCATAGGAACCGTCACATCGATACTTTTTGCGCTGATCCTGAACGAACTGTGTTTTACACGGTTCAAGAAATTCACGCAGACGGTGTCCTATCTTCCCCACTTCGTATCCTGGGTTATCATCGCCAGTATTGCGAAAATGCTTTTGAACGACGGCGGCGCGATCGATACCATGCTCAATACGAAGCTGCACCTGATGTCCAATAACT
Source organism: uncultured Lachnospiraceae bacterium (assembly GCA_949471785.1). Taxonomy (GTDB): domain Bacteria; phylum Bacillota; class Clostridia; order Lachnospirales; family Lachnospiraceae; genus UBA11957. The sequence continues at coordinate 62,742 of CASWRE010000005.1, forward strand.
CCCCGGCTTTCTGGATCGTGGTCTGCCTGATCAATGTCTGGAAGGAGATGGGCTGGGACGCCATCATCTACCTGTCCGCCATGGCCGGTATCGACCAGGGGCTTTACGAGGCGGCAAAGGTGGACGGGGCCAACCGGCTGCAGAGGATCTGGAATGTGACTCTTCCCAGCACCAAGCCCACGATCATCGTCCTGCTGATTATGAGTGTCGGCGGCGCCCTGAATGTGGGTATGGAGCGCCAGATGCTCTTAAGCAACAGCATCGTGCAGGATCACGCCATGGTTCTCTCCTGGTTCGCTTATGTCCGCGGTATCGGAAGCAACAATTACGGCCTGGGTACCGCCATCGGTATGTTCCAGTCGGTGGTCGGTATTATCCTGTTGTTCATTGCCAATAAAGTGGCGGGAATGATGGGCGAGAGCAAGCTTGTGTAGGAGGCGGAAAATGGCAAAAAAAGACAGTAACCAGATTAAATATACCGGAAGTGAGAAGGTTCTGGATTATATCCTGCTGGTATTTTGTATACTTCTCGTAGTTATAACCGTCTACCCGTTTTTGAACGTGCTGGCTATTTCCCTGAATGATTCCATGGATACCATGCGGAATGTGAATTTCATCATTCCCCGGAAGTTTACGCTGAGCAACTACATTTACATATTTAAAGAGAATAACCTGGCCGGCGCCTTTATGATGTCGGTGGTGAAGACCCTCGTCGGAACGATCATAGGCGTGATCTGTACGGCCATGCTGGCTTATGTGCTCAGCCGGAAAGATTTCTATTTTAATAAACCGTTTACGATCCTTTTTATCATTACGATGTATGTCAGCGGCGGTATGATTCCCGAGTACCTGCTGATCACCAGGACCCTGAATTTGGGCAACAATTTCTGGGTGTACATTATCCCCGGCCTGATCTGGGTGTACAATGTGATCCTGATGCGGTCATTTATCGAGGGACTGCCCATAGCCCTGCAGGAGGCGGCCAAGCTGGACGGCGCCAATGACTTTGTGATCTGGCTGAAGGTGATCCTTCCCCTGTGCACGCCGACCATCGCGACGGTAGCCCTGTTCCTGGCAGTGGGCCAGTGGAATTCCTTCATGGATAGTATCTGTACGCCAGGGATCTGCCCACGTTGCAGTATGTACTGTATGAGATTATGGAGCAGGCTATGATCCAGATCGATCCCCATGCCGCTGCCTCCCAGATGACAAAGGCGGTATCGCCGGTGTCCGTGCGTATGGCCATTACCATCGTGGCCACCGTGCCGATCCTGATCGTGTATCCGTTTCTGCAGAAATACTTTGTGGGCGGCATGACTTTGGGAGCTGTGAAGGATTGATGATAGTTTAAAATATTAAAGGAGATAAAACGTATGAAAGCAAAGAAAGTATGGGCTTTAGTATTGGCGGTCTCCATGGCCGTGGGCATGTTAGGCGGTTGCGGCGGCAAGGGCGGAGACGGCGGCAGCGCCGCCGATGCGGCCGGAAGCGGTTCTGCCGCGGGCGAGGACGGCGTGGTGGAATTGACATTTTACAATGCGGACGGACAGGAGGACGATCCCTGGAGCGATCCTGTAGCGCAGGCATTGACAGAAAAGACCGGCGTAAAGCTGCTGATGGACCATCCGGTGGGCGAGGACAAGCAGCGGATTTCCCTGATGATCGCCGAGCAGAAATACCCGGATATCATCTATGCCAAGGGCGACGCGGGCAGCCTGATCGACGCGGGTGTGCTCATCGACATGACGGACTTGATTGAGGAGTACGGCCCCAATATTAAAAAGCTGTACGGGGACGAGTTCGACAAGCTGAAATATTCCGCGGACGACCCGTCGATCTATCAGCTCTCTTCCTATGGCAAGGGCGGCGAAGTGTACAAACACTCCGGTACGGCTCAACTGCAGTGGGCTGTTCTGAAAGAAAATAATTATGAGGTTCCGAAGACGCTGGAGCAGTTTGAGAAAATGATCAAAGACTATCTGGCCGCCCATCCCCAGACCGAGGACGGTATGGACACAATCGGCCTGAGCATGTCCGCCTCCGACTGGCACTGGATGATTACTCTGGGCAACCCGGCAGGCTATATCGCCGAGGGCGCACCGGATAATGGCCAGTGGCTGATCGACGAAAACTATAATGCTATTTATAAATTTGCTTCGCCGAAGGTGCGCGAGTACTTCAAATGGCTGAACCGGATGTACAATGAGGGGATTTTGGACCCGGAATTTGCCACCCAGACCCATGACGACTATATTGCCAAGATCTCTTCCGGCCGTGTGCTGGCGCTTACGGATACTGACTGGGACTATGCCGACGGCGAGAAGATCCTGAAACAGGACGGCAAGCTGGATAAAACTTACGCAGGCCTTCCGGTGACGATGGACGAGGGCACGAAAGCTCCCTGCCTGATATACCAGGGCCTTCCCCAATTATCCCTTCCCCCGCGACGGCGACGGCGTGATGGATGAGACGGGCAGCACCTACCGGGTGGTGGGCAAGGATTCTGTAATCGCAGAGTATGACGAGGAGCAGAAAGCGGCCTGCGAAGCGTGGAATACAGAGCTTCTGATGGATATCTTCCCCCAGGCTTCGGAGTTTGAGACTCCCGCCTATTCTCCTGTGTGGGCTCTCTCCAAGCCGGTGGAATTTGACGAGATCGGCAACAAGCTGGATGAGATCGCCCAGGCGGATCTGATCAGCTGCGTCATGGCCAGCGAGGCGGATTTTGACGGTCTGTATGACAAGATGATTTCCGAGCTGGAGGGTTCCGGTATGGCGGACGCGGCAAAAATGCTGACAGACCTGATCCAGGCCCAGGTGGCGGCCCAGTAAAAGGCAAAGGCTTCAGGATAATTCTATTTCTTATACTCCTTTTAAAAAAGAGGACAGCGGATAAAAACGTTGTCCTCTTTTATCTTAGTTTTGAATATGAATGTAAAGAAAACGCTTTACAAACACTCGTAATGCGATATAATAAATGTATTCTCGGAGTCTCTTTGTGCCTGAATTTGCGAGATTCCGAGAGTACATATAAGGAAAAAGGAGGGATGATCTATGGCGCAGGCCAGTGTAAATTTCCGTATAGATGCGGAGCTAAAAGAAAACGTCGAAGATATATGTAAAAAAATGGGCATGAACCTTACAACAGCAATAACGGTTTTTTTGACAAAAGTTGCGCAAGAGAGACGGATACCCTTTGAGATCACGGCAGATGCCGATCCGTTTTACAGTGAAAGCAATATCCGCTATCTGGAAAAGAAGATGGAAGATTATAAAGCGAGGCGGCTGAGGCTGGCAGAACATGATTTGATAGATTAGATAGCAGGGAGTTGTTATACAAATTAAGCGTATACAATGGGATTATGACGCATGGGACGAATATTGTGAATGGCAGCAAACGGATCGGCCTACCCTGAAACGTATAAACCAGCTAATAAAAGATATGCGGAGAAACCCATTTGACGGCATTGGCAAACCGGAGCCATTAAGAGGAAATCTAAGCGGGTTCTGGAGTCGGCGTATAGATGGAGCAAACAGGATCATTTATGCTGTTGAAAAGGAAACTGTTATTGTAATTTCCTGTAAAGGGCATTATGAGTAGTATAATACGGATGTGGCAGGATAAAGGCTGCAAAGAGGCTGCCGTTGCGGTAGATTCTCTTTGCAGCTTTTCTTGTGGCGGACTGTCCGTAGACAGCGGTTAACCCATGATCACCGTCACCTGATATTCCGTTTTCGTCCCGTCCGGGCAGATCCGGTTGCCGTCGGCGGGCTGCCCGTCGATCGCCATGGAGCGGATGCCTTTCTCCACATGAACCGGATTCTTGATCGTGATATGGATATCTGCGCCCCGGTAGCGGCGCGTGATTTCCAGTTCTCCCAGATCCCCGGGCAGGCAGGGATCGATCCGCAGCCCGTCGAATTCCGGCCGGATGCCCAAGGATGTACTGGGAGACATTGACGAAGGTCCAGGCGGCGGTGCCGGTGAGCCAGCTGTTTTTCGCCTCGCCGTGTTTCGGCGCGTCCCTGCCCGCGATCATCTGGGAGTAGACATACGGTTCTGTCCGGTGGATTTCGCTGATATCCTCGATATAAGCGGGGCAGGTCTTTTTATAGATCTCAAAGGCTCTGCCGCCCCGACCGACGCAGGTCTCCGCAATGGAAATCCAGAGATTGTTGTGGCAGAATATCCCCGCGTTTTCCTTGTATCCCGGTGGGTAGGAGGAAATTTCTCCCAGGTTCACATAATAGTGGCTGTAGGCGGGCTGCTGCAGCACGATGCCGTAGCGGGTGTCCAGGCGCTCCTTCACGGAATCCAGAGCCTTTTTGGCATAGCCTTCCCGGATGCCGATACCGGCAAGCACGCAGAAACCCTGGGGTTCAATGTAGATTTTTCCTTCCTGGCATTCGTCGGAGCCCGCCTTATGGCCGTTGGCGTCGTAGGCCCGGAGAAACTATCCGCCGTCCCAGCCGGCGTCCAGCACGGTCCGGGTCATGGCTTCCACGGCCTGATCGGCCCGATCAGCTTCATCTGTGCTGCCCGCAAGACGGCAGATGGCCGCATAGTCCCGTCCGTATTTGACAAACATGCCCGCGATGAAGACGGATTCTGCCACCGGCCCTTCCGAGGGGCCGAAGGTTTGGAAGGATTCCCCGGTCTCTTTGATATAGGCGGCCGTTCCGGCGATCAGCCACAGGGGGTCGTCGTTAAATCCGCTGCCGATATCCGCGTTGCCCTTTTTGGTAAGGGGCTGGTACTGGTGGTAGGCGCTCCCGTCTTCAAACTGGGTGGCGGCGATGTCCAGGATACGCTGCCTGGCCCGGTCAGGGATCAGGTGGACGAAGCCCAGAAGATACTGGCAGGAATCGCGGAAGCCCATGCCCCTCCCGGTGCCCGACTCAAAATAGGAGGCGGAGCGGGACATATTGAACGTGACCATACACTGATACTGGTTCCAGATATTGACCATACGGGAAAGCTTTGTATCGGCGCATTCCAGGGTGAACCGGGACAGCAGCCCTTCCCAGTAGCGGTTCAGGGCGCTTAGGGCATCTTCGATTTTCTCATCGGTGTCCAGGCGGGAAATGGCCGCCAGCGCGGGCGCTTTCCCTCACAGCTTTCGGGTTTTCCACGCTGCCGTAGGCGCCGAGGAAAACGTCCCTGTCCGTGTCGAAGCCGTCGATTGCCGCATTGACGGTGTAGTAGGCATAGTGGCTTCTGCGCTCCCGGTATTCGGTCTTGTGGTAAATGGTGGAACCGACGACCTCCACCTCGCCCAGGCTTAAGTTCCGCTGGAAATTCGTTGCGTCGTCCACCGCGTTCCAGAAACAGAATTCCACATAGGAGCTTAAAGACAGGGTCTGGTTCTCCCCGGTTTCGTTGCAGAGGACAAGGCGGTTTACCTCGCAGGATTCGCCCAGGGGGACAAAGGCGGTGAGGTCGGCCCGGATACCGTTTTTTGTGGAGATAAACCGGCTGTAGCCCAGGCCGTGGCGGCACTCATAGGTGTCCAGGGGAGTTTTCACCGGCTGCCAGCCCGGCGTCCAGACGGTCCCGTTGTGATGGATGAAGTAATACCGGCCGTTGGTGTCCGCGGGCACATTGTTGTAGCGGTAGCGGGTCAGCCGCAGGAGCTTGGCATCTTTGTAGAAGCTGTAGCCCCCGCAGGTGTTGGAAATTAACGAGAAAAAGGCCTCGTTTCCCAGGTAATTGATCCAGGGAAGCGGGGTCTGCGGCGTGGAAATCACATATTCCTTCCTCACGTCGTCGAAGTGTCCGAATTTCATGATGATTAATCCTTTCTTTATAAAGTTTAGCGGATATCCAAAAGCCGGCGGCGGGTATCCGCTTGTTTACACATTCAATACTGCGATGTCCCGGCTATTATGTCGGCGTGTTCACGCAGGATGCCCTGCCGGTGTTCCGCGGTTTCCTTCTCATAGGGGAGAAAGATCTTGTTCAGTATGCGGCATCTGCAGAAGGCCGTAAATACGAGGCCGAAAGTGGACAGGACCATGAGTACGACAGACAGGGAGGCGAACAGCAGGAAACAGGCGGCGGCCGCGTCTATGGCCAGCAGGCCCAGGGTTCCCTTCAGATTTCTGACGGCAAGGCCCCAGGCGTTTTTTATGGCCTGTACAGGCGTGCATACAAATTTTCCGATCAGGGGGAAGGTGTAATGGAAAATGACCAGCCACATGACCGTCAGGGCAATCAGCAGGCCGGTGACGGCGGCGGAGAGGGGATTTCCCTTGAAGGGCCAGAAAAACAGGTTGAAAACCAGCAGGGCGCCTACGGCAAAAAGGATAAGGAAAGAGACGGCGCCTGTCCTGAAATTGCGCCGGAATTCCCGCAAATAGGTGCGCACCAGATAGCCGTATTCGCCCCGCGATTCTTTGATGAGTATATAATACAGGGAAGCGACGGCCGTTCCCACGGTAAAAACGGGGATGCATGTGACCATAAAGACCATATTCAGCACCACAAAGTTAAATATCGTGTTGATAAAATCAATGAATGGATTTATTTTACCTGCATTCATATCCGCAACCTCCGAGTCCTGTTTTGAACAATCTGTCCGGACAGCTCCCGTCCGGCGTGCGTCGTGGGACGGGGATCTGTTTACTCTGATTATAGCCGTAGGGAGACCGGCCCGGCTACGGAAGAAAAGCGTACAGAACTATGTAGAAAATTTGACATGATGGGCGCAGGCCCCCCGTCCGGTCAATTTCAACCTGTCTTTCCGGCGAAATTTGTTGTATACTGAGCTTAATTAATAACGATTCGGCCGGTGTACGGCCGGCACAGGGAAAGAGGAAGTATATGAAAAAGAAAGGGATCGTTTTTTTGCTCTGCCTGGCATTGCTGGCGGCCGGATGCGGCGCCGGTTCCGGGGAGGTCGGACGGCGGGGATACCCTGTTTCAGACCCGTTCGGCGGCGGGAAATCTGGGAGACCTGATCATCGTCAATACGGCCAACGGCAAATTCGACGATCTGGTGAATGCCGGTCTGATTCTTGACTGTGAAAAGCTGGTCAGAGATAAGGCGGTGATGAAGAATTACGGCGATGCGGTGGCCAGGGCCAACGACCTGGTGGAAAAGGACGGGATTTACTGCTTTCCCAATTCCATATCCACCCAGGCGGCCACAGAGGCGGCCGATTGGGCGGCGCCCACATTTGGTCCGTATATCCGCTGGGATTATTATAAAGCGCTTGGCTATCCCGTCATGCGTAATCTGGAGGATTTTCTGGATGTGCTGGAGGATATGCAGAGACTGGCCAGGGAAGAGGAAGGCTGTCACGATATTTATGCGATCTCTCTGTTTAATACCTGGGATGATAATATGATGAATAACGCCAAGCAGCTGGCGTGTATGTACGGTTACGACGAGCAGGGGTTTGTGCTGTCAAAGGCGGACGGGGCAGGTACGGAAGATCCTCAGAGGCTGGTGGATTTTATTGACTGGCTGTATTCCCCGGAAGGGGTGGAGATAAACTGTCAGACAAACGGCGCCCAGGGGCCTGAGGGGCTTACCTGGGAAGTGGGGGAGGATGGGCGTCCGGTACTGACGGAATTTGGTAAAGCGGCGCTTCCCGACAATCCGGTGGAGGTTCCGGAAGAATATGGCGGCGGAAAGTGGAGCAGCGGAGTGTCCGCCCTGAATTTTAAGACGGTCAATCAGGAAGAGATTGACCCCAACGCGGGGGAACCCTATAATTATCTTTGCTGGGAGACAACGCTTGAGGGGGACAGACCGTCTTTGGAGAAGGATTGGAGTGAGCGGATGAAGGCGCGGACGGTGATGGAGTACCTGGAAAATCAGGGCATGCTCCTGATCGCTCCCGGGTCCGGTTATTCCACGCCCAGGGAAAATGCCAATATCACGACGGTCCGCGCCCAGTGTAAGACCGCGGTGGTAAACGGCTCCTGGGAACTGGTATTCGCCCCGGAGGAAGATTTCGACGCGATTTTGCGGGAAATACAGACCACGGTCAGGGGCCTGGGCTACGACGACGTCTACGCGGTGGATCTGAAAAATGCCCGGGACCAGAACGAAGCGCGGAAAGCTTCGGCGGAAAGATTTCCCGGAGAAGAACAAGTGAAAGACACGCAGAAGGAAGCTCCACCGGAGAAGAGCAGGTGAAAAAATGTGCAGAGGGAAAGCGCCTCCGGAGAAAAGCAGATGGAAAATCTGAAAGAGGAAGCGCTTCGAAAAAAGAATTGCGAAAACGTGCAGGAGGAAATACATGAAAAAATACAGTGATAAAGTAAACAAGATCGTCTATGGCGGGGATTACAACCCGGAACAGTGGCCGGAGGAGATCTGGGCGGAGGATATGCGCCTGTTTAAAAAGGCGGGGATCGATATTGTGACGCTGAATGTGTTCTCCTGGGCGGCTATCCAGCCCTCGGAAGAGGCCTATGATTTCGGCACGTTGGACCGGATCATGGCCATGGTGCGGGATAACGGGCTGAAGGTGTGCCTGGCCACGTCCACCGGCGCCCACCCGGCCTGGATGGCCCGCCGCCATCCGGATATCCTGCGGGTGGATTTCGAGGGGAGAAAGCGCAAGTTCGGCGACAGGCATAATTCCTGTCCCAACAGCCCCACGTACCGGAAATACGCGCCGAAGCTGGCGGGCATACTGGCGGAACGTTACAAAGAGTATGACAATATCGTGGCCTGGCATATTTCCAATGAGTTCGGCGGCGAGTGCTACTGTGAGAACTGCGAGCGGGCGTTCCGCCTCTGGCTGAAAGAAAAATATAAAACCCTGGAGGAGCTGAACCGCGTGTGGAACACGGCTTTCTGGGGCCATACGTTTTATGACTGGGAGGAAATCGTCCTTCCCAATATGCTCAGCGAGCATTTCCGCTACGACCGCAGCACTTTCCAGGGGATCACGCTGGACTATAAGCGGTTCAATTCGGACAGCATTCTGGACTGCTTCCGCCTGGAGTACGACGCCGTGAAAGCGGTCACGCCGGAAATCCCGGTCACGACGAACCTGATGGGCTTTTATCCCGTGCTGGATTATCAGAAATGGGGAAAATACATGGATGTGGTTTCCTGGGATAATTATCCGGCTGTGGGCGCAAAGCCGGCGGAGATCGCCATGTCCCATGACCTGATGCGGGGCGTCGGCGGGGGAAAGCCTTTCCTGTTGATGGAACAGACCCCCGGCGTGTCCAACTGGCACGATTACTGCGCCCTGAAAAGGCCCGGGGTCATGCGGCTGTGGAGCTGGCAGGCCGTGGCCCACGGCGCGGATTCCGTCATGTTTTTCCAGATGCGCCGGAGTATCGGCGCCTGTGAGAAATACCACAGCGCGGTTATCGACCATGTGGGTACCGGCGATACTCGCGTATTCCGGGAGGTCGCCGCTTTGGGCGGGGAGCTGGAGAAGCTGGGCGACGCCACTCTGGGGGCGGCCGTGGAGGCCCGGGTCGCCGTCTATTTTGACTGGGATAACTGGTGGGCGCTGACCCATACCGCGGGTCCCAGCGTCGATCTGGATTATAAAGAACAGATCCTGAATTACTACCGGGCCCTGTATGACCTGCATATACCGGTGGATTTTGTGGGCGCGGAGGATGACCTGGACTCCTATAAGCTGCTGATCGCGCCGGTACTGTACATGACTAAGGAAGGGTATGACGAGAAAATCCGCCGGTTTGTGGCCGGCGGAGGCGTGTTTGTCACTACGTTTTTCAGCGGCATCGTGGACGAGCACGACCTGGTGGTTACCGGAGGCTACCCGGGGCGGCTTCGCGATATCCTGGGGATCTGGGTGGAGGAAATCGATGCCCTTCCAAAAGATAAGGAGAACGGCTTTATCTACAACGGCAGCCGGTATCCAGCACGGCTTCTGTGCGATCTGCTCCATCCGGAGGGAGCGGAAGTCCTCGCCTCTTATCAGGAGGATTTTTATGCCGGAATGTCCGCCGTGACTGTTCATGCTTTCGGAAAAGGGAAAGCCTACTACGTGGCCACCTGTTCCGACGCCGGATTTTACAATCAGTTTTTGCAGGATGTGTGCAAAGACGATTGCGGGATACAGCCGCTTCTGGAACAGGCCGAAGGTGTGGAGGCCGTCCTGCGCAAAAACGGGACGGGCAGTTATCTGTTCCTGCTGAACCACAACGACGCTTTCTCCCGCGTATGGCTGGAGGACAGCTATATCGATATGCTGTCCGAAGAACGTATCCACGGCGCCGCTGAGATCAAACTGGCGCCGAAAGACGTGCGGATTTTAAAGCGGCTCCCCGGGAATAGCCGGTAAAAGCAATAATCAATATCTGCGCCCCATCTGTCGGCGCTTTATGAAATCCAGCCCATTGAAAGTTTGCTTTCGGCAAAGTCATGGGCTGGATTGGTCTGTTGCATGAAATTCTCCTCTGCTTTTCCGGTACTCCGCCGGGGATGTTCCCTCGTATTTCTTAAACTTCCGATGGAAATAGTCTACGCTCTTATAGCCCACCTGTTCGGCGATCTCATAGACCTTCAGGGAATGATCGTCCAGAAGCTTTTTCGCCTCGGCGATGCGTACCTGGTCCAGGTAGGCGTTGAAATTTACGTTCAGTTTCCTGGTAAACAGCCGTCCAAGATAAGAGCTGTTGTAGCCAAAGAGGGGAGCGATGGACTCCAGTTTCAGATTATCGCGGTAATTGTGCTGGATATAGTAAAGGATCTCGTCCAGCACATTTTCCCCGGAGGAAAAGCCCACCGAATGCATCCACATCTCAAACTGTTCCGCGAGAAAAGCGATAATCTCGTAGAGGTAATACTTTTTTCCACAAGGACAATGACGGATGCATTGGCCGGAAAGGGCAGGTTCGTCTGGGGGAAAGCCTGCATGATCCGCTGCTTAACCATAATATACAGGTCGATCAGGAAATGCTTGATATCCATGATTTCAGCCGCACATCCCGTCAAGTAATCCGACAGCTCTTTTAATGTTTCCGTGATGAGGGTGGGATTGTGGGCCTGTATATACCTGGAAAAGGTTTCCGTGTACTGCGAGGCCAGGGAAGGATCGGGTTCGTGGGCATTCTCCAGGTACCGGTGGAGCTCGGGAAAGCCCAGTACATGCTGGTTTTCCTCACAGAAAAACCGGCGTTCTTCCAGCCTGCAGACATCCCGGTAGGAGAGATGGATATCCTCCGGGACGGATACCGGGCGGCCATAGGTCAGAAAAATCGTGTCAAAGGGAGAACCTTTCTGGGGGCCGGCATGATAATGGGACAGCAGGTTTCGGAAACGTTCGATGGCGAAATCCCCTTTCAGCAGGATAATATTGCGCTGCTCCATCTCCAGGATATCAAAGGAGTTGTTGTCCTGATTGGTCACGCGCATCAGTTCGGCGAAATCCCAGACAGGGCAGAGGGAGTCCTGATTGTATTGTCCATAGGTGATGACCTGGTATACCCCGGCCTGCAGATGGAGTTCCTTAAGATCGAGGGAATCATACAGGCAGGTATCCAGAAGGATTTCCCGGAGAATATTTTCTTTGGCTTTATCCCGGTAACGGGTGTAGGAGGAGGATCTTCGGGATTCTTTTTCTATTAGTTCCCGGACGGTACGTACCGCCTGTTCCAGTTCGTCTTTATCAATGGGCTTCGTCAGGTAAAAATCTACGCCGAAGCGCATGGCGGTTTGCGCCAGCTTAAAATCCGTCAGTCCGCTGAGAATGATAAATTTGCCGGTAAAGCCGGCTTCTACAGCCGCCTGCACCACTTCGATGCCGTTTAAAATCGGCATACGGATGTCTAAGAGCACCAGATCCGGCCGTTTATCCAGAATCTTATCCAGGGCGTCTTTTCCGTTGGACGCGGTTCCGCAGACGGAGAAGACGCAGGTTCCGTAATTTCGCTTGCTCCTGATTGTGATGCCATATTCCTCCCCGTAGAAAAGGCGGATGCGGTTGTTGGTGTTGTAGAGTCCCACGCCGTGGCCGCTGTCTTTCGGGGGCGTGTTCATGTGGGCGACAACGTCGGAAAGCTTTTCCCTGGACATGCCCTCGCCGTTGTCAAAGACGGCCGCCGTCAGACATGTCCGGTCTTTGGCGGGGTAAAGCTTCAGGATGATGCGGCCGTTTTCCGCCCGGTTTTCCAGCCCGTGGGAAAAAGCATTTTCGACAATGGGCTGCAGGAGGATGGGCAGGATCTGGATGCGGGCGGGCTGCAGGCTTTCGTTCACCTTGATATCGTAGCTGATGCGGGAGCCGAAACGCAGCTTTTGGTTGGCCAGGTAGGTAGCGATGTAGTCCAGCTCATTCTCCAGGGTGGTGGAGGTGGCCTGGGTGGTGCCGAGTACATAGCGCATGGATTTGCTCAAAAGCTTAATGGCGTTGGCGACTTCCCTATTGCCCTTCGCAAAGGCTTTCATGCGGATGCTCTCCAGGGTATTGTAGAGAAAGTGGGGATGGATCTGGCCTGCTAAAAGCTTTAACTCCATCTTCTGCTGTTGGTTTGTGATGGTCTGCTCGCGGATCTGGGACTGATAGATCTCCGCTTCCGCTTTTTTCAGCTTGCGCACCATAATTTTAGGTCATGAAAAGCTGCCGTCAGCTCGTCGTCTCCCCGGATCGTATCGACGATCTCGTAATCGTTGTTGCTGACCTTGTACATGGCCAGCCGCAGGGTGTCGATGCGGCTGCCGAAATAGGACGCATACAGGAGGATGATCGCCCCGGAGACCAACAGCGCGGAAAATAAAAGCAGGAGCAGGATGGCAAACAGGCGGTGGGCCGTGGGAAGGGCGTCCTTGTCGGCGGAGTGATAGAGGGTGGCTGTTTCCAGGGAACCGATCACCTTCCTCCCGGACAGGGTAAAAATCCCGGTACCGGAATCTGCGGAGCCGTCCTCCAGGCTGATGGGGAAGGGTTGGCCGGCGCAGCTCCTGTCGGAGCTGATGAAAACGGGCTCGTCATTCACATTCATATAGATCTGGTAATTTTTGTTTGCGATCAGGTTGCGCAGATAGTCGTTGGATATGGACATGACGAGCACGGCGTGGGAGCTTTTCTGCGGGATGGGAATGCGGCAGCAGTAGTGGAGCTCCCAGTAGTTCACATCGTTCTGCCCGGTGCGGATGTCGCTGATCCAGAAATTACCGATGATTTCCTCTGATTTCTGATACAGGCGGGCGGCTTTCAGCTCGTCAGTGACAGGAAGGATATATTTATTCCGGGGGACATGCTCCATCAGTTCCGCGGGCACATAGAGCGTCAGGCTGTTGAGCATGGCCGTGTTGGTCAGGGTTTCCTCGAAAGCCGCCGCCTGGAGCCCGGCGGCCTGCGTATAATCATAATCAGAGCTGTCCGCGCACAAAAACTCCTGGAGCCCGTTATCGCTGACCACTGTTTCATAGATGGCATGCAGAGATATGGCGGTAGAAACAACGGTGGCATGTACCAGCTTGACCTGGGAGCGGGTCAGGGCTTCATAATGGGAAGCCGTCCTTCTATAGGTGAGAAAACTAATGACGCCGCTGACACAGAAAACAGGCACAATAATGGCGCAGATAAACAAGGTGATGAGCTGATGTTTCATGTTCTTTTTTGAAAAATAATTCAGGAGCAGTGTTTTTTTCATGGTCATGTTTCCTCGCATGCTTGCGGCCTATATATGTTCCTATTGTAATATAACCGATGCGCGAAAAATATGGTATTTTTTTGTTTATTTTCATGGTGAATATTTGATGATTTTCTGGATGATCCTGTCCTGCAAATGCGGGAAATGGAAGCGTGAAAAGAGAGGGCTGCCTGTGAAGGTGGAGCGGTCAGACAATTAAGTTATTTATAGAATATTTTCGCATGTTTCAAGTTCGGGCAAATTTTTGGAGCAAAAAAAGTATAAAAAGTACCGTAGGATTTCTACGGAATGTATTATAATCTAACACAAATGAATGGATATAAGGAGGAGGCACATATGAATTTCAGTAACGGATGCTGGCTGCAGAAGGAAGGCTGCGCCTGCTTTAGCCCGGCGGAGGTATCGTTTACCAGAATGGAGGAGGCAAAGGTCACGCTGATCGCGCCCACGTCCCATATACTGAAACGCGGGGACGCCCTGGGAGGGGTCAACCTGACGGTGGAGATAAGCTGTCCGGCTCCGGAAGTGATCCGGGTGAGAACCCGCCATTATATGGGGGTGAGAGAGGACGGTCCCGCCTTTGAACTGGCCATGGATGAGGGGGCGAAAGTTTTTGCCGAGGACGGGGACGAACGCCTGGTGATCCGAAACGGCGGCCTTCGGCTGGAAATAGAGAAAAATCCCTGGCATATGGTCTATTACTGGGAGGATACTCAGCTGTGCGCCAGTGGGAAGCGGGATCTGGCCTACATGAAGACGGACTGGAAAGGGGACATGTATGTAAAGAGCGGCGATAAAGACGCCTATATGCGCCAGCGGCTGTCCCTGGGTGTGGGGGAATTGATCTATGGCATGGGAGAGCGTTTTACGCCCTTTGTCAAAAACGGCCAGAGCGTGGATATCTGGAATGAGGACGGCGGGACGTCCACGGAGCAGAGTTACAAAAACATACCGTTTTACCTGTCCAGCCGGGGCTACGGCGTGTTCGTCAACCACACGGACCGGGTATTCTTTGAGACGGCTTCCGCGGCCGTGGATAAGGTGGAATTTTCCGTGGCCGGGGAGAGCCTGGACTATTTCCTCATCGGCGGCGGGGATATGAAAGCGGTGCTCCGTAATTATACGGCCCTCACCGGCCGCCCGCCCCTGCCGGAGGCCTGGACCTTTGGGCTGTGGCTGTCCACTTCTTTCACTACAGATTATGATGAGGACACAGTCACGAGTTTCATCGACGGGATGCGGGAGAGGAAGCTGCCTTTAAGCGTATTCCATTTTGACTGTTTCTGGATGAAGGAATTCCACTGGTGCGACTTTACCTGGGATTCCCAGGTATTCCTTCAGCCGGAGGCCATGCTGGAGCGGCTTCACGGGCGGGGGCTTAAGGTCTGTGTGTGGATCAACCCCTATATCGGGCAGGCCTCCCATCTGTTTCAGGAAGGGATGGAAAAGGGCTGTTTACTGAAACGTCCCGACGGTTCCGTGTGGCAGTGGGATATGTGGCAGCCGGGTATGGCCCTGGTGGACTTTACGAATCCGAAGGCATGTCTGTGGTATCAGGAAAAGCTGGCGGCTCTGGTGGATATGGGCGTGGACTGTTTCAAGACGGATTTCGGCGAGAGGGTTCCCACGGACTGCGTGTACGCGGACGGGAGGAACCCGGAAAAGATGCACAATTATTATACCTATCTGTACAACAAGACCGTGTATGAGCTGCTGGAGAAGAAAAGGGGAGAGGGGAAGGCCGTGCTGTTTGCCCGTTCCGCGACGGTCGGGGGCCAGAAATTCCCGGTACACTGGGGAGGCGACTGCTGGTCCACGTATACGGCCATGGAACAGAGCCTGCGGGGAGGCCTGTCCCTGATGCTGTCGGGCTTCGGATTCTGGAGCCATGATATCGGCGGTTTTGAGGATACCTCCACGGCGGACGTGTATAAGCGCTGGTGCGCCTTCGGCCTGTTGTCTTCCCACAGTCGTCTCCACGGCAGTACCTCCTACCGGGTACCCTGGCTGTATGACGAGGAGGCCGTGGATGTGCTTCGCTTCTTCACCAACCTGAAAATGCGTTTGATGCCCTATCTGTACCGGGCGGCCGTCCAGGCCCATACAGAGGGAATTCCCACCATGCGGGCCATGGCCCTGGAATTCCCGAAAGACCGGACGTGCCTGTATCTGGACCGGCAGTATATGCTGGGGGATAATCTTCTTGTGGCTCCGGTCATGAATGACAGGGGCATCGGAGAATACTACCTGCCGAAGGGATGTTGGACCAATTTCTTTACGAACGAACGGCGGGACGGGCTGATCATGCTGTCCTGCAAAGGGGAAGGAACTTATACGGTGGAACTAATCGGCGTCACAGGCCTGTCGGTTCAGGGCGCGGCCATGGAAGTGCAAAAAGACAGAACAGCGCTTGCCGGCTGCCAGAGCGAGATGGCGGTCAGGATTGAGGAGGGCCAAAGCTGATATGCGGGATGCAGAAATGAAAAAGGGGCAGTATGGCTGTGGCAGGGATCGCGCAGGCCTGGGGGAGCAGAACCGGGCAGATGGCGTATCCGGCATGGGCCTGGGGGAGCAGAACCGGCGGGACAGCGGCATGGATGATGTGATACTGAAAGAAAAGGCAGACCGGCTCTTAAAGGCGTTGACCCTGGAGGAAAAGATACGCATGATCCACGGGGACGGCCTGTTTCGCAGCGGGGATGTAAAGCGGCTTGGCATTCCAGGCCTGAAAATGTCCGACGGCCCCATGGGCGTGCGTCAGGAATTCCACAACGCGAGCTGGATACCTGTGGGCCGCTCCGACGATTATGTGACCTATCTGCCCAGCAACAGCGCGGTGGCCGCCACCTGGAATACGGCGCTGGCCGGGGAAACCGGCCGGGCGCTGGGTGAGGAGGCCAGGGGCCGCGGCAAGGACGTGATCCTGGCCCCCGGTATCAATATCAAGCGGACGCCGGTCTGCGGGCGCAATTTTGAGTATATGAGCGAAGATCCCTGTCTCACGGCCCGCTTGGCGGTGGAGATGATCCGGGACATCCAGGAATCCGACGTAGCGGCATGCGTAAAGCATTTTGCCCTGAACAGCCAGGAAACCGAGCGGCTGTGGGTCAATGTGGAAACGGACGAGCGCACGCTGCGGGAAATTTACCTGCCCGCCTTTGAGGCGGCGGTGAAGGAGGGGAAAAGCCATACTCTTATGGGGGCCTATAATCTGTTCCGCGGGGAGCACTGCTGTGAAAATCGGGGGCTGCTGGACGAGATTTTGCGCAACGAGTGGGGCTATGACGGCGCGGTGATCACCGACTGGGGCGCCCTGCACCATACGGAGGCGGCGGCCCGGGCTTCGGTGGATCTGGAGATGTCGGTGACGGATAATTTTGACGAATACTATCTGGCAGGGCCCCTTTTGCGGGCGGTCCGGGAAGGCCGGATACCGGAGCGTCTGGTGGATGAAAAGGCCGCGCATATCCTCTTGCTGATGCTGTGGTTGAAAATGATCGATGTGGCGGACGGCCATGACGGAGAAGTCCCTGGCGTGAGAGCCGTTCCCCGCGACGATCGGAAGGCTGGCTGCTGCAATACGCCGGAACACAGGCAGGCGGCGCTTAAGACGGCCCGGGAATCGGTGATCCTGTTGAAAAATGAGGACGGCCGCCTGCCCCTGGCAGCGGAAAAGATCAGGCGGCTGCTGGTAATCGGCGATAACGCCGACCGGCTTCATGCCCTGGGCGGCGGCAGCGCGGAGATCAAAGCACTCTACGAGATCTCGCCGCTTATGGGAATCAAAAACCTGCTGGGCGGGAATTGCCGGGTGGATTTTGCCCGGGGCTATTATGTGGAGCCGGAGAAAGAAGAAAGCGAGGTCAACTGGCAGGCGGCCAGCCTGGGAGGATCGGAAGAGAAGGATGCTTCCCCTGCAGGCGGGAAAGCGGCCCGGGAAAACGAGGCAGAGGAAGCGTTGGGAGAGAGCCCCGGAAGCGCCGGCGGGGCAGCCGATGCGTCGGTAAGCCGGAAACGGCGGGAGACTCTCGCCGATGCGTCGGTGAGCCGGAAACGGCAGGAGCTTCTCCGCGAGGCCGTCGCCCTGGCGGAAAAGGCTGACGAGGTGATCCTCGTGGGGGGCCTGAACCACGACCACGATGTGGAGGGCGCCGACAGGGAGAGCCTGACACTGCCTTATGGGCAGGATGAGCTGATCGAGGCGGTGCTGGACGTAAAGCCTGATGCGGTGATCGTCATGCGGGCGGGCAGCCCCGTATCGATGGAACGGTGGTGTGGGCGGGCCAAAGCCGTTCTGTGGGACTGGTATGCGGGTATGGAGGGAGGAAAAGCTTTAGCGGAAGTGATTTTCGGCCGGGTCAATCCCTCCGGCAGGCTGCCGGAATCCCTGCCCTGCGCTCTGGAGGACAGCCCTGCCCTGGCCCTGGGAGAATATCCCGGCCGGAAGCTGATCGGGGAGGAAGCCGCCCGGATGGACGCCCGTCTGACCGAGATGTACCGCGAGGGACGTCTGGTGGGCTATCGCTACTACGAGAAATACCGCGTCCCGGTGCAATATTGCTTCGGCCACGGCCTGTCCTATACCTCTTTTGCCTGTAGCAATCTGCGCATAGAGAAAACGGACAGAGAGGATTTGCCGTACTGTTTATCCCTGGAGGTGGAAAATACCGGGGACCGAGCGGGCAAGGAGACGGTGCAGGTCTACATAGGACGGGAGAATCCCGGCCCGGACGAGCCGGTGAAAGCGCTGGTCGCGTTTGAGAAGCTGTCCCTGGAGCCGGGGGAAAAGCAAAGCGTGTCCGTCGCCCTTCCCGCCCGGGCGTTCCAGACCTGGCACACCGATGTGGGAGCATTTGTGACGGACGAGGGGACATACCGCGTTTCCGTGGGAAGTTCCCTGGAAGCGATCCACTTTTGCGGCGAGATAGTCAGGGAAGGATTCTCTGTTTGAGAAGCGTTTCAAAAAGAGGGGGGTCAGCCTGGGTTGCTTTTTGCATGTGACAGGTCGGCTTGCCTGAACCGTTACATTTTATCAAAAATATATTTTAATTTCATAATTAAGGTTATTGATTTATCCCTGCTATGTTCGTATAATAGTTAGATGCACAAGGAGGGATATATGGATCAACAAAAGAACCAGAACAATCAGAACAAGCCCGACCCGGGACCGAAAAATAAGCAGTCGCTTTTGATCCTGCTGATCGGCCTGCTGGGTACGCTGCTGATATGGAGTTTTTTCACAAATATAGGACAGAACGCGTCGTCTCCCGAGGAGATCGACTATTCTGAATTTCTGCAGATGCTGGAAAAAGACGAGGTGGCCTCCGTGGAGCTGGAATCCAATACGCTGACCATCACGCCCCGGGAGCAGAAATATGAAAATATCAAAGTGACTTATAAAACCCGGCTGATGGAGGCGTCTACCGTGCTGGTGGAGCGCCTTTCCAAGATAGAGAATATCACGTTTAAGGAAAAGCAGCCCGATCCCACAGGGGCGGTGGTCTCCTCAATTTTAAGCTTTTTGATCCCGTTCGTTATATTGATCGTGGGTATGAATCTGCTGTTCTCCCGCATGAGCAAGGGCGGCGGCATGATGGGCGGCGTGGGCAAGAGCAAGGCGAAAGCCTACGTCCAGCGTGATACCGGCGTACTCTTTGCCGACGTGGCGGGACAGGACGAGGCCAAGGAATCTCTGCAGGAGGTGGTGGATTTCCTCCACAATCCGGGGAAATATACGATGATCGGCGCAAAGCTTCCCAAAGGGGCGCTGCTGGTGGGCCCTCCCGGAACAGGTAAGACTTTGCTGGCCAAAGCCGTGGCAGGCGAGGCCCATGTGCCGTTTTTCTCCCTGTCCGGTTCGGATTTCGTGGAGATGTTTGTGGGTGTGGGCGCGTCCCGGGTGCGCGATCTGTTCGAGGAGGCGAAAAAGAACGCCCCCTGTATCATTTTTATCGATGAGATCGACGCCATCGGAAAGACCCGCGACAGCCGTTACGGCGGCGGCAACGACGAGCGGGAGCAGACCCTGAACCAGCTTCTGGCGGAGATGGACGGTTTTGACACATCCAAGGGACTTCTGATTCTGGCGGCTACCAACCGCCCGGAGGTGCTGGACCCGGCGCTTTTGCGCCCGGGCCGTTTTGACCGGCGGGTGATTGTAGACCGGCCGGATCTCAAAGGCCGTGTCAACGTCCTGAAAGTGCATGCCAAGGACGTGATGATGGACGAGAGCGTGGATCTGGACGCCATCGCCCTGGCCACATCCGGCGCGGTGGGCTCCGACCTGGCCAATATGATCAACGAGGCGGCGATCCTGGCCGTGAAAAACGGTCGCAAGGCCGTGTGCCAGAAGGATCTTTTCGAGGCCGTGGAGATCGTCCTGGTGGGGAAAGAGAAAAAAGACCGGGTCCTGAGCCAGGAGGAAAGAAAGATCGTATCCTACCACGAAGTGGGGCACGCCCTGGCCAGCGCCTTGCAGAAGGATGCCGAGCCGGTGCAGAAGATCACCATCGTGCCGCGCACCATGGGCGCTCTGGGTTATGTGATGCAGGTGCCCGAAGAAGAAAAATACTTAAACAGCAAAAGTGAATTAAGCGCCATGCTGGTAAGCGCCCTGGCCGGTCGGGCGGCGGAGGAGCTTGTCTTTGAGGACGTGACTACCGGGGCAGCCAACGACATTGAGAAGGCGACGAAAATTGCCCGGGCCATGGTCACACAGTACGGCATGTCGGAGAAGTTCGGCCTGATGGGGCTGGCCTCGGCGGAAAACCAGTATCTGGACGGACGGACCATGCTGAACTGCGGCGATTCCACGGCTACGGAGATTGACCATGAGGTGATGAAGCTTCTGAGGGAATCCTATGAAAAGGCCAAGGAAATGCTGAGAGAGAACCGGGATGTGCTGGATGAGATCGCCGATTATCTGATCAAGAAGGAGACGATCACCGGTAAAGAGTTTATGCAGATCTTCCGCGAGGTAAAGGGCCTGCCGGATCCCGGCGTGAAAAAACAATTGGAAAAGGACGTAAACCTGATGGCGCCGGCGGAGACGGAAGAAACGGAAGAAACCGGCGAATAAGGCGCCGTAATATGTAATTACAAAAAAGGCGGATGAAAAGGAACAGCTTTTTATCCGTCTTTCCCTTGTATTATGGGAGGAGAAACTGCTATAATGCTTATAAACGGGGGACGGATCATGAAAATTGCGTATGCCAAAAGTGCGGTAAAATACATTGAAGCGCTGGATAGACCAACAAAACACAGAATTAGAAAGGCAATTGAAGGTTTAACGGACAGCCCGCCTAAAGGAGACAAAATATGCTGCAGGGGTATTCGGATGGAAGAAAAAGGCTGAGGGTTGGAAAATACAGAATCATATATATGTATACGCAGGATGGAAACATTGAAATACTCTATATTATGAGTGTTGATATGCGGGGCGATATTTATAAGTAGGGAGGGAGTGGAATAGTATGAACGGAGCTGTGCAGGAAGCGGAGCAAAATTTTGCTCTTGAATTTATAAAGAAACTGGTCATTGCCTGGGATCCGGATTTCACAAAGGTGACGCCCTTAGAGAGAAAAGTGTTGGAAGAAGCGGAGAGGGATATTGCCGAAAACGGTACGGTTTCTCATGATGAAATACAGTGGGATTAGAGCGGCAGAAAGTGTTTTTGGCCCCGATACAGTGTGGTATCGGGGCCGAGGATTTTTATGGAGCGGGATATGTTTGACATAGGAGAGGAATTAAAAAAGCTTCCCGGCAAACCGGGCGTATACATCATGCACGACGCGGAGGACGCGATCATCTATGTAGGGAAAGCGGTCAGCCTGAAAAACAGGGTGCGGCAGTATTTCCAGAGCAGCCGCAACAAGGGGCCGAAGATCGAGAAAATGGTGACCCATATTGCCAGGTTTGAATACATCATTACGGATTCGGAGCTGGAGGCCCTGGTGCTGGAGTGCAACCTGATCAAGGAACACCGGCCCAAATATAATACCATGCTGAAGGATGATAAGACATATCCTTTTATCAAGGTCAGCGTGAACGAGCCCTATCCCCGCATCCTGTTTTCCCGGGAGATGAAAAAGGATAAGGCAAAATATTTCGGCCCCTACACCAGCGTGGGAGCGGTAAAGGAGAGTATTGAGCTGATCCGCAAGCTGTATCAGGTCCGCTCCTGCAACCGCAGTCTGCCGAAGGATCAGGGGAAAGAGCGGCCCTGTCTGTATTATCATATGAAACAGTGTCAGGCCCCCTGCCAGGGGTATATCAGTGAAGAGGAATACCAGGAGAAGATTAAATGTGTGCTGGGCTTTCTGAACGGAGATTACCAGAAGACGATCCGGGAGCTGGAAGAAAAGATGGGGCAGGCCTCCCTGGAAATGCGTTTTGAGGAGGCGGCGGGTTACCGGGATCTGATCCGAGATATTCAGAAAGTCGGCGAGCGGCAGAAGATTACGGACAGTACAGGGGAGAATAAGGATATCATCGCCATGGCCCAGGACAGTCAGGACGCGGTGGTGCAGGTCTTCTTTGTCCGGGAAGGAAAGCTGATCGGACGGGATCATTTCTATCTGCGGGTGTCCGAGACGGACCGGGAGCAGGATATCCTTTTGAGCTTTGTGAAACAGTTTTATTCCGGCACGCCCTTTATCCCGAAGGAACTGCTGCTCCAGCATGAAATTGAGGATGTAAAAGTCCTGGAGGAATGGCTGACCAAAAAGCGGGGACAGCGGGTGCACATTCGTGTCCCGAAGAAAGGGACAAAGGAAAAGCTGGTGGAACTGGCTGCCCGAAATGCTCATATGGTGCTGGATCAGGACAGAGAGCGAATCAAGCGGGAGGAGGGCCGTACCGTGGGCGCCGTCCGGGAGATCGCCCGCCTGCTGGGCATGGAGGAGATCCGTCGCATGGAGGCTTTTGATATCTCCAATATCAGCGGGTTTGAGTCTGTAGGTTCTATGGTGGTTTTTGAGAAGGGAAAGGCGAAGCGCAGCGATTATCGGAAGTTCAAGATCCGGACGGTCCAGGGGCCGGACGATTATTCCAGTATGCGGGAAGTGCTGACCCGCCGGTTTGAGAGAGGCATCCGGGAGCAGGCGGAAAACCAGATACTCCAGGGATTTCAGATCTTTCCGGATCTGCTTTTGATGGACGGTGGCAAAGGACAGGTGAACATCGCCGAGGAGGTGCTGGCCGGGCTGTCCCTCTCGATTCCGGTCTGCGGCATGGTGAAGGATGATCACCACAGGACCCGCGGACTGTATTTTCGCGGGGAGGAGATACCCATAGACCATCACAGCGAAGGTTTCAAGTTGATTACCCGCATTCAGGATGAGGCCCACCGTTTTGCCATTGAATATCACAGACTGCTCAGAAGCAAGGGGCAGGTACGTTCGGTGCTGGACGATATCCCGGGCATCGGAACGGCCAGGAGGAAGGCGTTGATGCGGCGGTATCAGTCCATGGATAATATACGGGAAGCCACGGTGGAGGAGCTCAAACAGGTGGAGAGCATGAACGAAAAAAGCGCCCGGGAGGTGTACGCGTTTTTTCATCCGGAATAATCGGGCATAGACGCTGTATCTCAGTTGTGGTATACTTATAAGACAGTAATATGGCAGCGCAAGCTACAGTAAAGAAGGCAGGAGATCGCTATGACAGAAAAAGAAATGTTGAAAATATCCATTGAAGAGTTTGACAGAGTACAGGATTATATGTTGTCCTGCGATAAAGATTCGGAAGTATACAAAAAATTAAAGAAACGTTATATGGCGCTGAAAGTTATTTTAACGGCTTCAGGCGTCAATCTTACAGAAATTGATTATATTAAAGAATGACAAACAAATATCGGCGGGCAGATACAAAAAAATTCCCTCCTCAATTTTTTCGGGAAGATTGGGGAGGGTAAATATTATGCGCTTTTTATATTCCACATGGAGCGCGGCATGTGGTACTATAGAGTATGTTAAGTGCAGAAAATCAAAGGAGAAGGGACATGAAAACAGTAACATTGGATAAGCTTGTCGAGGCGATGCAGCTAAAGAATATGACGCCGGAGCTGGATACGTCGGAGACGAAGATTACGCTCACGGAGATCAACCGGCCGGGCCTGCAGCTTTCGGGGTATTATGACTTTTTTGTTGCGGAGCGCGTACAGATCATAGGTTATGTGGAGCATTCCTATCTGGTGAATCATCTGAGCAGGGAGGAGAAGATCAAAGCCTATGAGCAGTTTGTGTCAAAAAATATCCCCTGTGTAATTTTTACTACTCAGGTTGTGCCCGATGAGGACATGCTGGAGCTGGCGAGAAAGTACAAGGTGCCCACGTTTACTACGGAGCGCACCACATCCAGCTGTATGGCGGCCATCATCCGGTGGCTGGGTATCCAGCTGGCTCCCTGCATTTCCATTCACGGCGTACTGGTGGACGTGTACGGCGAGGGTGTCCTGATCATGGGTGAGAGCGGTATCGGAAAGAGCGAGGCGGCTCTGGAACTGATCAAGAGGGGACACCGTCTGGTCAGCGACGACGTGGTGGAGATCAGCCGGGTCAGCGATAATGAGCTGGTGGGCACGGCGCCGGATATCACCCGCCATTTTATCGAGCTGCGGGGTATCGGTATTATCGATGTGAAGACCCTGTTCGGCGTGGAGTGCGTTAAGGACAGTCAGCAGATCGACCTGGTGATTAAGCTGGAGGAGTGGGACCGGGATCGGGAGTATGACCGCCTGGGTCTTGAGGAAGAATATACAGAGATCCTCGGCAATAAAGTGATCTGTCATTCTCTGCCGATCCGTCCCGGACGGAACCTGGCAGTGATCGTAGAATCCGCCGCCGTTAACCATCGTCAGAAAAAGATGGGCTATAACGCGGCGAAAGAGCTGTACAAGCGCGTACAGGCAAATCTGACAAAGAAGAGGGATTGAGAAGTATGATGTATACGTTTGGTATTGACGTGGGGGGCACCACGGTAAAATGCGGTTTATTTACCCTGGAAGGCGAGGCGCTGGATAAGTGGGAGATTCCCACCCGCACAGAGGAAAACGGCGGCCATATCCTGCCGGATATCGCGGAAGCGATTTTGAAAAAATGTTCGGAGAAGGATATTGCAAAAGAGCAGATCCAGGGCGTGGGCCTGGCGGTGCCGGGGCCGGTGCTGGAGAACGGCGATGTATCCTGCGCTGTCAATCTGCACTGGGATTACAAGGAGGCCTCCAGGGAACTGCGGGAGATGACCGGTTTTCCTGTTCGGGTCGGTAACGACGCCAATGTGGCGGCCCTGGGGGAGATGTGGCTCGGCGGCGGCCGGGGAGCTTCCAGCATGGTGATGGTGACGCTGGGCACCGGCGTGGGCGGCGGTATCGTCCTGCGGGGCAGGATACTCTCGGGAGTCCATGGCGCGGCGGCGGAGATCGGGCACATGTGTGTGGAACCCGCGGAGACGGAGTACTGCAACTGCGGAAAACGGGGATGCCTGGAGCAGATGGCTTCAGCCACGGGCGTGGTGCGCCTGGCCCGGCAGGAATTGGCCCGTTACGAGGGGAAAACCGTACTGAACGCCGGGAAACTGACGGCAAAAGATGTCTTTGACGCCTATAAGGAGCAGGATCCTGTGGCGGTGACGGTTGTGGGGCGTATGGCCCACTATCTGGGTATTGCGTTGGCCAATATAGCCTGTGTGGTTGATCCGGATATTTTTGTCATCGGCGGCGGCGTGTCAAAGGCGGGACAGCCTCTGATAGACGCGGTGCTGGCTGTGTATCGTGAGTATGCGTTCCCGGTTTGCCGGAATATTCCGATTGTGCTGGCGGAATTGGGGAACGACGCAGGCATCTATGGCGCCGCGAAGATGGTGATGGATTAATGGTACAGGAACAGGCAGACAGGAGACGGCGCGCATCCCGGTTTAACAGCCGGGATGTTTTGCGCTTTACGAGAGAAATTTTCACTTTTTTTCAGATACCGCCGTAGGCGGAACTGATATAATACAGAACAGACAGGCGTAAACCAGATGATAAAAGGGAGGATACACTGATGCAGGAAAAATATCTGCAGGCCCTGATGGTAATTGAGGAAGTAAAAAAGGCCGTAACCGGGAAGGACGAGTGCATTCAGAAAGGTTTTGCGGCCATACTGGCGGGGGGCCATCTGCTGATCGAAGACGTGCCGGGAGTGGGAAAGACAACGTTGGCTCTGGCCTTTTCCCGGGCGATGGCGCTGGAGAACCATCGGGTGCAGTTTACGCCGGATGTGATGCCGGCAGATATTCTGGGATTTACCATGTATCAGAAGGAGACCGGGCGTTTCGTCTATTATCCGGGAACAATCATGTGCCATCTGTTTCTGGCGGATGAGATTAACCGCACATCCCCGAAAACCCAGTCGGCTCTGCTGGAAGTCATGGAGGAGGGGATTGTGACCGTGGACGGCGAGAGTCATCGGGTCCCTTCTCCTTTTATTGTGATGGCCACCCAGAACCCCAAGGGAAGCGCGGGTACTCAGCTTTTGCCGGAATCACAGCTGGACCGTTTTATGATCTGTATGAGCATGGGCTATCCGGATCTGAAAAGCGAGGTGGAAATTGCCCGGGGAAAGAGTGTGGGAAAGGGTGCTGAACAGGTGCGGCAGGTGATCGATGATCGGGATCTGGTGGAGATGCGCCGGTGTGTGGAGGAAATTTATATCAAGGATGTGGTGTATACGTATATTGTGAAACTATGCCGCGCCACCAGGGAAAATCCCTATATCGAACTGGGTCTAAGTCCCCGGGGGACGATTGCCTGCACACGCATGGCGAAAGCATGGGCTTTTTTGCAGGGAAGGGAATATGTGCTGCCGGAGGACGTGGCCGAGATTTATACCGATGTGGCCAGGCACAGGATCGTTCTGAATACGAAAGCCCGTGTGACCCGGGTCTCGGAGGAGGCCGTGCTGAAGGAGATCCTGTCTGAAGTGAAACCGCCTGCCTCTTATATGAAGAGACGGGAATACGGTGAGTAATATGATCTGGATTTTGGTATTGGCGGGGATTCTGGTGTATGTAGCGTTGCTGTTTTTCAGCGGTCCGCTGCTTTTGCTGGCCGGTTATCTGGCGGCGCTGTTTGTGCTGGCAGCGGGATTCTTGCTCTGTTTCCGAACTTGCGTGGACTGCGCAGTGGATGTCCCCATCGCTGTCGCAGACGAGGGGCAGGAAGTTTCCATGCAGATCCGTATAGATAATAAGAGCTCGTTTTCGTGCGGCAGAGTACGGTTGTGTCTGATGATCAGCAATGATTTTCAGGGAAAGAAGCGCCGCGTCCGGCTGAAGGTTTCGGATATTTTGCCGGGGCAGAATCAGTTTCTGTATACTCTGCAGCTGCCCGGTGCGGGACGCTATGATATTTGTGTGAAGGAGATGCGGATTTACGACCTCACCGGCCTGGCCTGGATACGGAAGAAAGTGAATCGGTCGGCCTGTGTTCAGGTGCTGCCGGATATTCTGCCTGTGGGCGTCCGGCTGACGGAGCAGGTGCGCGGTTTTTTCGGGGATGCCGAAGTGTACGATGAAGACCGGGCGGGCCAGGACACGGACGAGGTGTTTCAGATTCGTTCTTTTCGGCAGGGGGACAGGCTGCAGAGCATTCACTGGAAGCTTTCGGCGAAGACGGACGATCTGGTCGTGAAGGAATACAGTCTGCCCAAGGCCTGCCCGGCGGTTCTTTTTCTGGACTATCAGAAAGAGAAAAACGGACAGAGCGGCCAGCGGTATCTGCGGCTGGCGGCGGGATTGTCTTTTTCGCTGATGGATGCGGGCTGTCCACACTATGCGGCCTGGTATGACGGCAGGATACAGGGCGTCACTCGCGCCCGGGTGGATAACGAAGAAAGTTACTATCGTTTTATCAGCCGTTATCTCATGGCGCAGGGCACAGGACAGGGAATTTCGCTGGAGGAACTGTACCGGGAGAAATACCGCGGCGAATATTATCTGCACGGACTGCGGCTGACAGGGGAGGCCGATCTGTATAAGGACGGCGAACGACTGCTGTCCGCAGATGGAAAGGCGTTCAGACAGGAGGAGGTGGAAATTCTTGTTTAAAGGAAAAGTCTCCAAACTGCTGTGCAGGCCCCAAAATCTGTCCGTTGGGGGAAAAACGGGCTGGGGCAGTCTGGTTGCGGACTGTCTGTGTACGCTGACGTCAGTCCTCTGTTTTGCCTGGTCCGGTATCCATATGCTGACAGACGAGTTTCCGGAAATGGCAGCTTCCGGCGGAGGGCAGATTCCTTTGACGGGGCTTACGGTGATACTGGCCGTGACGGTTCTGCTGTTTACATTGCCGGGGCGTCGTTTTGAGGCGTGCAGGCGGGCGCTTCTCGGTCTGACGCCTTTTCTGGGCGTATTGGCGGCCTGGCGTATAGGGGACAAATATGGGGAAGAGATCCTGTCGGGCAGCCTGCAGGCGGTGGGAATCGTGACAGCGGCGGTGAATCGTCATTATAAATTTAATTTTGTTTTCCCGGAGGGTCAGATCCGGTACTGTCCTCTGGCAGTTCTGTGTATCGGCGGTTTTCTTCTGACGGCCCTTTTGTATATCGCTTTTGCCTTCCGCAGACGATGGATTGTTATGGGCTTTCCGCTGGTGATTCTGAATCTGGGACTTCTGGCAGGATGTGCGCCGGGGATTTCGGGAATCACAGAGTGTTTTATTGGTCTGCTGTTTTGTCAGGCCGGAGGATGGGAGAGCGCACAGACCGCCCGGGGAAACGCGGAAACAGGTTCCGGGCATGCGCGATTGTGGACGGGCCGCCGGCTGTCTCTGGCGGCGCTTATTCTGCTGGCCGTTTTCCTTCCCCTTGGGATTTCCGTTCGTTTTACTGAGGACGCCAGGGATTTGGCGGAATCCGGCGAGGGAGTGGTCGTTCTTCAGAGAAAGGTGGAGGAAGCGCTGGAGCTGAATATCCAGCAGCTTTCCTTTACGTCAGAAGACGCCGCCAAAGAAAATATTAATAACCGGACGCCGAAATACAGGGAGCAGGAGGCGCTGCGCGTCATTCTTGCGGAAAAACCGGAGCGCACCCTGTATTTTCGCGGATTCTACGGCGGGAAATATGCAGGGGGCGGGTGGAATAGTAATCGGAGCATACTGCGCGAGTCGCTGGCCGGACAGGAATGGACGGAGGAGGATGTGGCCCGTTGGCTGTGCCGCAGAGCGGGGGCCGTGGGGGAGAGCGCAAGAGAATGGGAAAGATTTTCGGAAGACTGTACGTTGCATTTTGGCCGGCGTGGCGGCACGGTGTACGCACCCTGTTTCCTGATTCCGGAAGATCCTGACGGCAGTCTGCAGTATGGCGGGGAATATCAGATAAAAAAGAAAAAATCTGTGGATACCGTGCATTTTGGCCGGGGGACGGAGGAGCAGACAGAGTGGGAAGACGAGATGGCGGAATGGTATGCGGGTTATGTCCGGGAAAATTATTGTTCCGGCAGTGAGGCCGTGCCTTCCGCCGGACGGATCGCGGAAGAACTGCTTGCCGCATATGCCGGTTCCTACAGCACGGTTCTGGGAGAATGGCCTTCCTATCTGGATGGTTCCGATTTTCCGGGCAGCGTCCTGACAGAATCCCTTGCCAGCACAGACGCAGGGACCGCCAATCAGGCCAGGCTGCATTTTGCCCATGCTGTAAGCGCTTATCTGAGCAGCGGCCTATACAGCCAGGAGCTGGATCAGGTGCCGGACGGTACCGATGTGGTGGAGTATTTTCTTTCTGGGAGCCAAAAGGGATATTGTGTACATTATGCCAGCGCCGGAGTTCTGATCCTCCAGGCCATGGGCATTCCGGCCCGCTATGCTTCCGGCTATGTGGCGTCGGCTTCTGCTTTCGAGAATGAGGCCGGTCAGTATGCGCTGTCTTTGAAGGACAGCGCGGCCCACGCATGGGTTGAGATTTATCTGGAGGATATGGGCTGGGTTCCGGTGGAGATGACGCCGGGATACGGGGAGGAGCAGACGGACAGGCGGGAAGAGGAAATGATGGCGACGCGCCCGGACCTGACTTTTCGGAGGTTGCCGGAGAGTGGGGAGGAAAGGGAAGAATCGGGGCCGTCGACGGATGGAGCGTTGTCAGAAGCGTCGGAGGATTCGGAACTGTCTGCAGACGGGGTACAGCCAGGCGATACGGCTTCAGCGGAGGGGGCGGAACCGTCGGCGGACCGGACGGAAACAGGTTCTTCGGGGACGTCAGAGGCGCCGCATACGGCGGATTCTGTGGATGAATCCGGATTGCCCGGCGCCACGGATGGAGACATTTTGGCAAAAATGGAGCAATCCACAGGGCCTTTGGGACGATCCGTATTTCTCGCTGCAGTCTTAATGGGCGCAATGGTGGCCGTTTTGGTAGTTTTGCTGCGTCTGTTCACTGTCAAAAAGCAGAGAAAAGTACAATTGTTGCTTGGCGATATCCGGCGGAAGAGGAACCGTCAGGCGGTTCTTCGTATGAACCGCAGTATGTACAGGCGGATGAGGGTGAAAAATCGTCAGTGGTTTGTGCAAATGTCCGACGAGGAGTACAGGCAGATGCTGGTCCGGACGTTTCCGGCTGTCACGAGGGAAGAGTGGGATGCCTTTATAAGAATTGCCCGGAAAGCCAATTTTTCCCGATCGCCGATATCGGACGAGGAGGTGCAGAC
Source organism: uncultured Lachnospiraceae bacterium (assembly GCA_949471785.1). GTDB lineage: Bacteria > Bacillota > Clostridia > Lachnospirales > Lachnospiraceae > UBA11957. Next base: position 93,016 of record CASWRE010000005.1, read on the forward strand.
GGTGTTTGGGATTTCTTGTAAAAATTGACGGAGAAAAAGATCAGATAGCGGCGGACGAAAAGCCCCGGAGCGTTATTTCCGGGGCTTTCGATTCTGCTTTTGGCAGGAAGAAGGCTGAATTTCATGGGCCGGCTGCCGGCTTATTCCTCGCCGCTCATTTCTTCGGCCATGGGAGCGATTTGAGACAGCATATTATCTATGTCCTCAAACATGGAGCTTTTGGTGGTACCCAGATTATTCGCCCGGTTCAGGTGTTTGACTACTTCCTGGTACTGAATTCGGATATTGTCAAAAAACTGGCAGATAGACTGCAGGGAAATTTGGGATTCGTCGATGACATGGGATATTTCTGTCTGCACACTGGTGGAGCCTTCGGCAGCCGTGGTAATCTTATGGAAGTTCTCGTCAGTGTCGTTCACGATCCCGACATTCTGAGCCAGAGTATGTTCTGAGGACTGGATACTTTCGCTGAGCTGCTCGGAACTGGTTTCCACATTTCGGATACCGCTGTCCACTTCAACGGCCAGCACCTTGATCTCGTTGGCTAACTCCTTGATCTGGGCGGCTACCACCGAAAATCCCCGTCCTTCCTCTCCGGCCCGGGCGGCCTCTATGGAAGCGTTGACGGCCAGGAGATTGGTTTGGTCAGCGATGGACACGATACCGCCCATGCATTTCTGAATATTCTGAATAGCGGTCTGCAGCTGCGCAAAAGTCTGTTCCATCTCGCTGTAGGAAGCCTGCACCTGCATGGAGGTTTGTTTCAGCTCTTCCAGTTTCTTCTGGGCGTCGGTCACTGTCTGGGCAATCTCATCCTTTACACTGGTGAACTGTCCGGCCGCCTCGTTAATGTTGGAGAAGGACTGGCCGAATTCTGTGAGCTGCGTTTGAAAATGGTCCGCTTCCTTCAGGATGCCGGAGAAGGAACTGCCGATTTCGCTGAGTTCGAAGAGGGATTCCACCTCTTTCCGGGCCAGATCTTTTTGGTATTCCTTCAGGCTGCCGGTCACATGCCGGATCGGTTGAGTGTTGTTTGGTTTAGATACTTGTCTGGCTTTCCGTTTCTTTGAAAAAAACATGGTACGCGCTCCCCTCCTTACTCAAATACCACGCAGGTCATGGATTGGTTGACAAATTGATTGTTGTAGTGTTCGCCGTATCCCACCAGGCCGGCATGGCTTCCCAATGCGCCCATTTCCCGCAGATAGTCGGCCATATAGTTGTGGCTGCAGAACAGCTTGTAGCGGAACAGGCAGTTTACGGAAAAGACGGCCGAACGTGTGGGAAAATCCTGGCATATCTGACGGATGGTGTCCTGGACAATGGCCCGATAATCGCCCAGCTCCAGCAGAATCAGCACGTCGGAGTCGTTGACCTGCCGGAAACAGGCCAGAGAATTGCCCTGCACATCTTTGATGGAAATGATACAGGTGTCGTTCCCATTGATTTTGCCGAAGGGGTTCTGGAAAGTGCGGGTGAGAATTTCCTGATCTGTCACATGGAGGATTTCCTGATAAACCTGTTTGGCCGGCTTTCCGTTCAGAGCTCCCAGAATGTACTGGGAACGGTCTGTCTGGGAAGCGATAAAGCGGTAATTGCCCAGTTTGTGATAGATATTCTCTTTGTAAGTTTTTACCCGGCCATTCTGGTTACGGACAAGCCCGTAGGCCACGGCGTCAGAGTAGACGACGCCGTTGGCGGAAACCAGGCCTGCGTCGCCGGTTCCCCCCACTAAAGAGATACTGTTTCGTTTCAAAACCGTGTAGATTGTGGTCAGCGCACAGGCGTCATTGCCGGTGCAAAAGTCGATACAAACCGTATCGCGTCCCGAGCCGCCCACTTTTGCCACGTCCTGTCTGAGCCGTTCGATATATTTTACCGGCATGGAAGATACCTGCTCCAGTACATTGGCCGTGGCATTTACGCCGTCCAGAAAAGCTATGATGACGACGCCCTGTTCCACCATGCGTGTGTCATAACCCATGCCGACACAGCCGATACTGGGCACGCCCGGATAAAGCGCCTCCAAAGCCTTTACGTGTTCTTCAAATTGTTTTTCATTGGACAATAGCATAATAAATTGGGGCCTGCCAAGTCCGCTGGCAGCCTCCTGCAGATTGCCTCTCTGGCTCATGCCGAAAAACTGTCTCATACCAGCCCTCCCTCTGTGATTAATCGTTTTATTTTTTTGTATGTATTTTATGGGAACATTTGTCATATAGACGGCAATTTGTCCACCCTAAAAAATGTGGTATGGCATAGTCCCTGTCACATCACATTTTTCTATTGCGCAATTATAGCATATCAAATACTGCCGTTGCAACCGTCTCGTCGGTTTTCCTGAGGACTTTTGGCTGTCAAATATGAAACATTGATGTTGTGGAGCGTCAAAAGATGTGTTAAAATCTTAAGAGAGCAATCGTGTTACAGGGTGCGTTGACCTCATTCTAAAAAGAATGGGGGTGATGCTATGAAAATGAGAAAACATAAGATCCATATTTCTCTTATGGAACTGCTGACATTTGGCATATTCCTTCTGGCATTGCTTACATTCGTGTTTACGTTTTGTAAGTAGCTGTACATAGCAAAGCCACCCTGATACTTTGGCGAGTGATGGGTGGCTTTGCTATCTCATTATTGGTCAACCCCTTGTGGGCGGTTGCTTTTTTTATGTCTATAATATAGCATATCTTAGATTTGATTGCAAGAGCCTTTTTTGTCTGCCTGCTTATTTGGTATTACTCCGTTACAACACATTGAAGCATATAACTAATATTGCTGATAGTCCTGCTGCAAAAATCAAAACTCCACATAAGAATACAGGCATTAAAACAAAAGCAGATATCGGTTCAGATGACATAAATACTTTTCTGGATGCCATATCAGGACATAGGTTTGAAGTTGCGTTTTTGCCTGCATTGTATTATGGATCGCGAAGGGAAGAGATTCCAGGCTTAAAGTGGAGTACCATTCAAAAAATTCGTGACAAAATCCGTGACAGAATCTTTACCAGGTAAAACGTAAGAACAACAAAAAATATGAGAAACATTGCAAAATCAACGTTTCCCACACTTTTTAAATAATCGAAGTGACAGGATTTGAACCTGCGACCTCTGCGTCCCGAACGCAGCGCTCTACCAAGCTGAGCCACACTTCGATTATCGCCTGCTCTCTGCAAGCAAAAACTATTATAGCCATACTCTCGTGTTTTGTCAACAAAAAAATCAAAAATCCGGCCGAAATATTTTGAGCTGCCGGGTGAAAAATTGTATTGCCGCACAGACGGGCCGGAAGATATTCCGGTCCGTCATCCGATTGGCGGCGCGACTCTCTTACAGTGTCTCCACAAATCGCAGAAAAGCTTTTCTCCCTTCTGCGTCACAGGAGAATACGCCGGCGTCTTCCAGCACATGGACGAATACCCGCCCGATCTCTTTTTGCAGGATATCCGTAATATTGTCTTCGTTGATGATCGTCTGATACCGCGGCAGGAATTCCTCCACCCAGGGGATATGTTTCTCCAGCTCCGGATAATCCGCCGGAGATTTTTTCTCCAATATGCAGGTCTTCAGAAGCTCCATTTCATTTTTCAGGCGGGAGGGCAGTACAGCCAGGCCCATGACTTCTATGAGGCCGATATTTTCCTTTTTGATATGGTGCCACTGGGCATGGGGGTGATAGACGCCCAGGGGGTGCTCCTCGGTGGTGATATTGTTGCGTAGCGCCAGATCCAGCTCGAAAATGCCGTCTCTTTTCCGGGCGATGGGCGTGATCGTGTTGTGGGGCGTTCCGTCGGTCTCGGCAAATACAAAGGCTTCCTCGTCGGTGTATCCTCTCCAGGCAGTCAGGATATGATCGGCCAGGTCGATCAGCCGCTTTTCGTCCCGGTGGCGGATACGGATCACCGACAGGGGCCATTTTACGATTCCGGTCTCAACATCTTCATAGCCGGGGATCGTAAAACGGATCTCGATGGGGGCTTTCTCCATGGCGAAGGTATAGTGACCGCCCTGGAAGTGGTCGTGACTCAGGATCGAGCCGCCCACGATGGGCAGATCCGCGTTTGAGCCCAGAAAATAATGGGGAAACAGTTTGACGAAATCAAACAATTTTACAAAAGTGGCCCGTTCGATCTTCATCGGCACATGTTCCTGGTTAAAGACGATGCAGTGTTCGTTGTAGTATACATAGGGCGAATACTGGAATCCCCAGGGGGAATTATTTACTGTGATCGGGATGATCCGGTGGTTTTCCCTGGCGGGATGATTGACTCTGCCCGCATAACCTTCATTCTCCGCGCAGAGCTGGCATTTCGGGTAGCTGCCGGATTTGGCCAGCCGGGCAGCGGCGATGGCTTTCGGGTCTTTTTCTGGTTTGGACAGGTTGATGGTGATATCAATCTCGCCATAATCACTGTCTACCTTCCAGCGCACGTCTCTGGCGATGCGGTAGCGGCGGATATAATCGCTGTCCTGACTGAATTGGTAGAAATACTCGGTGGCCGCCGTCGGGGACAGAGCATACCGCTCCCGGAACGTCTGCTGTACCTGGGCGGGCCGGGGAAGCAGGCAGTTCATGAGCTTTGTATCAAAGAGATCCCGGTAGACAATGCTGTCTTCAATGATCCCCCGTTTCACCGCTTCATCCAGAAGGCTGCTTAAGATTTCATCCAGGGGTTTCTCGGAAAGAGGGGTATCAGGTTCCTGGTAATCGTCCTCGCCGAAAACCTCCAGAAGCATGTTGGTGGTATAGATTTTCTCACAGGCCGGCGTCAGTCCACGGCGGATGCCGTAGTCCACAAGTCTGGCAATGGATTCGCTTAACATAGGTATGTCCTCCTTCATAACAGAGAGCCGTCTGGCCGATACAGACAGCTCCCTCATTTTTGGTCCAATCAGTCCAGCCGGCGGGCGCCGTCTCCGATGTCCACCACGTAAAATTCAGCTTCATGTCCCGTAGATTTCTGATAGGCTGCGCCCAGGGAGGAGATGAACGGCTCCACAGCGTCATTTTTTACGATGCTGACGGTACAGCCGCCGAAGCCGCCGCCGGTCATGCGGGAGCCCAAGACGCCCGGGGTTTTCCAGGCCAGATCCACCAGCAGATCGATCTCTGGGCAGGATATCTCGTAATCGTCGCGCATGGATACGTGGGATTCGTTCATCAGGCGGCCGAATTCGGCTATATCCTGACGGTTCAGCGCTTCCACCGCCCGGATTGTACGCCGGTTTTCATAGACGGCATGTTTTCCGCGCTTTCTGCAGACCGGGTCGCTGATTTGTTCGCAGTTGGCGTCGAATTCGACTTCGGTAAGATCGCCCAGGGTCCGAATATCCAATACGGCCTGCAGATCTTTCAGCGCCGCCTCGCTCTCCCTCCGGCGGTCATTGTAAGCGGAGGTGACCAGGCTGTGCTTAACTTTGCTGTTGGTGATGACGATGCGGGCGTCCTTCAGGGCCACAGAGGCGTAAGTGTAGTCCAACGTAGCGGTATCCAGGAAAATGGCGCAATCCTTTTTGCCCATGGCCGATGCAAACTGATCCATGATACCGCAGTTCATGCCGTTGTACTGATTCTCGGCGGTCTGGCCGATCAGGGCCAGATCCTGCATGGACAGATCGTCAAAGCCGAAGGTATCCCGCACGATGAGCCCGGTCAGCACCTCCAGAGAGGCGGAGGAGGACAGGCCGGAGCCGTTGGGGATATTGCCGTAAATCAGGATATCCAGCCCGGAGGGCAGCGGGTAGCTCTTCTGTTCAATGGCCCAGATCACGCCCTTGGGATAGTTGGTCCAGCCCGCTTTCTTATCAGGGACGAGATCATCCAGAGAAGTCTCCACAATGCCCGTGTCCGGGAAATTCATGGAGTAGAAGCGCAGCTTCCGGTCGCTCCTCTTTTGTACCGCGCCGTAGGTGCCGATGGTCAGGGCGCAGGGAAAGACGTGGCCGCCGTTGTAGTCGGTATGCTCTCCGATCAGATTGACTCGTCCGGGCGCGAAATAGACCGACGGCGGAGTCTGCGAGGCAAAAGTTTCCTGAAAAATAGTCTGTAGCTCTTTGGAAGTCATAGCGTATTCCTTTCTTTTTTTATTTACATTACACGAAATATCAGTATAATGAGAGTATATAGGGCTTATACCGCCAAAACAACAATTATATTGAATAATAATTATACGATATTGAGGAAAAAAGGTAACCGTTCAGACAGGTATGCGCATGTGCCGCGCATACCGTAAAAACAGGATGCAGGAATGCAAAAAGGAGTGGATATGGCGGCGCAGATACGCACGGACCGGGATAAAAAAGAACTGAAAGAACACGGCAGCTATGCCTTTCCGGTGATGGTCAGCGAGGAGCGTCTGTCTGATTACGGCGGCGCTTTTCTCTGGCACTGGCATCCGGAGATTGAGCTGACCATTGTGCTGGAAGGAGAGATTCTGTACCAGGCAGGCGAGAAAACCTGGCATCTGAAGCCGGGACAGGGACTGTTCTGCAACAGCAATGCCCTGCACACCGGCCGCATGGCGGGGAGCGGGGATTGCCGCTACATCTCCGTCACTTTCGATCCCAAAATATTGTACGGCTACAGCGCCAGCCTGCTCTATACAAAATATGTCCATCCGGTGATCCGGGATACTTCTGTCCCGGCGTTTCTTTTGGAACCGGACGGCGGGTGGCAGCAGGAGATACTGGAACATTTGGGCCGGATCTGGACCGTGTATCAGGAGAAGAGCGGCACGGTGGAGATGGAGATCCAGCTGGCCTTGACGGAGATCTGGCTGGGTATTTACCGTCATACTGTCCACAGGGAGAATGCGAATGCCGTAGAGTCCACGCCGGACCGCAGTCAGGAGCGGATTCGCACAATTCTTCGCTTTATTCAGGAGCACTATGAGGAAAAGATCACACTGGATCAGATCGCGGCCCAGGTCAATATCTGTAAAAGTGAATGCTGCCGGTTTTTTAAAAAGTATATGCGGGTGACCATGTTTGATTATCTGCTGGCATATCGGATTGACCAGAGCCTGCCTTTGCTGGCAGGCAGTGACAGGGAGATCACCGAGGTGGCAGGCCGCTGTGGTTTCGCCAATCCATGCTACTATACGCGTGTGTTTAAGCGGTTAAAAGGATGTACGCCGATGGAATTCCGCAAGAGGAGCCGGAAAAGTGAGAGCGGCCGTGAAAAATAACAGTCCGAGCAGATCGGACTGTTATTGCGGAAATAGCTGTCACAGATTTTTTTTAATTGTGCACAGGCAGTTGTGCAGCGGCTTGAATAAGATCAGGCACAGTACAAAATTAGCGCCACAGTGTATCAGATCGTAGGGAATGCCGGGAATCCACCAGGTAAAGGCCATGGACCAGCCCCCAATGAAAAAGTAGGGGATGGCGCACAGCGCTCCGAAGAACAGACCGAAAACCCCGGAAAGCATGGCAAAGGGCAGAGGCCTGTCCTGCCTGCGCAGGCGCCATGCCAGAAAAGAAAGCAGCGGCCAGGCGTAGAGGTACATGATCCACCACAGGCCGAAACCGTACAGGCACCCTTCCAGAAGGATGAAGGTGAAGATAGCATAGACCGTTTTCCGGCCAAAGGCCAGGGTGTACAAAATGACAAACAGAGATACAACCTCTACATTGGGCAAAAAAGTCAGGGCTATTTTGCCTGCCTCCAGGGTGGCGGTCATAACCCCGATCAGGGCGATGTCTTTGATCGTCAGTGTATTATTGTGAGATTTCATATTTTATCGTGTAAGCGTCTCCGTCTGTGATGGGCTGGCTGTCCGCGCTGTTCGACCCGTACTCTCCGTTTACATAGAGACTCCAATAAGCCCCGTCTGTGTCGTAATCTGCGGCGAGCCCGTTTACAGTTTCGATATAGAGCCCATAGGTGCTCTCGGTACCCTCTACGGTCAGTCCGTCAATCTCGTCAAAAACTTCTCCCAGATATTCTTTGTCTGTACGGGCCTCATAGGCGGTTTCCTTTCCCTGATTGTCGACCACAGTCAGGGTGATTGCCTTGGCGCCCGCCTGAGCTTTGGGGCGGAAGTTTACGTAGGCCGCCGCAAAAACGGCGATTATCGCAATCAGAACCACGGCGGCCGCCAGAAGCTTTTTGCTGCTTTTCTCTTTTTCTGTTTGACTCATGGATTTTCCTTCTTTCTTTTGAATGTAGATCCAGTGTAGCATAAAGAAAGGGGGGAATCAATTCGCCGGAAGGGGATTTTTTGCGTTATAATATATTGGAATACATGGGGAATTGTGCTATCATCAAAAAGACAGGAGGGGGAATGGACGTGAAAGATCATACATGGAAAAATCAAACAAACCTGAAGCTGACGGATTATCTGCAGACAGAGGCAAACGGTCGGGAAAATCTGGGAGAAGAGATCCCGGTGGCGGTTTACCGGCTTATGGAATATTCCTTCCGCGAGGAGCTGACCGAGCAGCTTGGCAGGGAAGAACAGATTCGCGTTTTCCGGAACGCGGGTTATCGGGCCGGCAAATATTTTGCCGGGAAGAATCTGGATTTGTCTCTGCCCTTTCCGGAATTTGCGGCTCAATTGCAAAAGCGGCTGGAGGATTTCAAAATCGGGGTTCTCCGGATTGAGAAGATGGAGGAAGATACGGGAAAGATTATCCTCACGGTTTCGGAGGATGCGGATTGTTCCGGCCTTCCGACGCTGGGAGAGACCGTCTGCAATTATGACGAGGGCTTTCTTTCCGGTATTCTGACCGCTTATTCGGGAAAGCCTTATACGGCCATAGAGATCGACTGCTGGGCGACGGGCGACCGTGTCTGCCGCTTCCGGGCGGAGGTAAAGGATTCCTTTGGCGACCGTGAGCTCAGCGAGCCTTATCAGAGTATAAAGCGTGATTTCCAATCCCTGCAGAGGGAGGTGGATGAGCTGATCGCCTATTCGGCAGAGCTTTCCAGAGGGAATCTGTCGGTGGATTTCCCGAGTAAAGATAATTATCTGTGTGAAAATCTGAAAAACCTCCATGTGAATCTGAACCATCTGACCTGGCAGGCCCAGCAGGTGGCCAGGGGGGATTACTCTCAGCAGGTAGCTTACCTGGGAGATTTTTCCGCGGCTTTTAATGAGATGACCAAGCAGCTGAAAGAGCGTGAAGCCCAGCTCAGGGGGGAAATGATCAGGGCTAAAAACCATGCAGAGGCTATTGAGGGCTATAACGAGCTCATGGTGGCGATGCTCAGTAAACGGAAAGAATGGCTCCTCGTGGTAGACAGGGATACAAAGGAAATTCTGTACTGTAATAAAAAAGAACGGAAGGCGGATGAGCAGATCTGCGCCGTCTGTAAAAAGCGTCTGCCTTTCCATCAGGAGCTGCTTCGGTGGAACAGTGACGAACAGTATAAGGTGTGGGAGCTTGCCAGTGAGGCCGATACGTATTACCGTATCACTTCTTTCCCCATCGAGTGGAAGGAGCACGCCTCCTATGTGCATATCATTGTAGATATCACGGACGAAAAGCAGACGGCTCATACCCTGGCCAGTAAAGCCTACCATGACGCGGGGACCGGAATCAGGAACAGGCTGTTTTTCGAGGAATATATGGAGAAGATCCTTCGCGAGGGCCAGGATACCACGCTGTGCTACCTGGATCTGGACGGACTCAAATATGTGAACGACACCTACGGGCATCTGGAAGGCGACAGCTATATCCAGAATTTTGTGGAGCTGATCAAGGCTAATTTCCGTAGCGAAGATACGTTTGCGCGGATCGGCGGTGATGAGTTCTGCCTGGTATTCTCCGGCAGTATCAAAGAGCTGATCGAACGAAAAATGGCGGAAATTTTAAAGGAATTTCAACAGGCCGGATTTGCGGAATATCAATGCAGTTTCAGCTATGGCATTGTGGGCATTGACGGCGGGACGAATACGTTGTCCTATGACGAGATCCTCCAGAAAGCGGACGGGATCATGTATGAGTGTAAGCGCAGGAATAAAGAGAAATATCCGCAGTTGGTGCGGTGAGAGCTTTTTACGCAGAGTATGATAAGTTTTATTGTTTTTATTTCATCTTCACCAAATGGACACAGGAGCGTGGTATGTATAAATAGATATCCCGCAATTGACGTATGCGGGAAAAAAGTTTAGAATAGACTCGCTTTAGTTATGAACAAACTTTTGGCAGGAGATGAAAATTTGGATACAATAGATAAGAAAGTGCAGGAAGAAGACCAGAAAGTTTCGGAAGGAATGCCGGGCGCTTTTGAAAGTGACCAAACGGCGGCAGAGCAGGCAGCGGAGATTACCTATACGAAAAACCCGGAAATGCCAGAGGCTCCGGAAGGGCGGGAATCCGCAGCGGAGCCGCAGACATCCGGGGCAAAGAACCGCAGGTCTGCCCGTATCCGACGCTTCCTGACGGACAAGGCAAAAAAGGCTCCGGCCTGGGCGAAGTATCTGTATACCCACAAAGGACAGCTCTTTCTGACTTTGCTGGTCGCTCTGGCTGTCACGGCGGCTTTTGTGTGCCAGAAATTCCTGGCGCTGCAGGAAAAATTCGGGAAAAATTTTACCTCGCCCTTTAAGCTTGTGAAGGCCGCCGCCTGGGTGAAAACCGACGGTGAAACTTTTGCCGAGGCTTTGGCAAATTATATCTGGGGCAGCGTATATCTGTCTCTGGCCGTGTATATCTTTTTTTACTGGGTGGGCCGTATGGGGTTCTTTACGCGTAGGAAGAAGAACGGCCGCGTGGCGGTATCCATGCTCCGGCGGATGATTATGATCGTTCTGGCGCTTGTTCTGTGGGGATGGGCGCTGCAGATCCACAAAGGGGATCTGTTTAATCTGCCGCTTGACTATCTGTCCCGGGTGGAACATGCCTATCCGCGGTGGTGCCTGGCGTGGCTGCTGCCTGCCTTGTGCCTGACAGACTGGAAGCTGGTCATCCGGTGGGGCAAAAAGGCGGGCCGCATACACGGCTGGTTTATCAAATGCCTTTCCGTGGCGGTATCGGCTTTTGCCTGTTTTTGCATTGTGGAGCTATCCTGTGAGAGCAAGCTGCGGGTGCTTTTGTCCATGGTCGTTTATTCCCTGGTGTATTGGGTGATCGTGATCTGCTTTTTCTATATTTTGTTTCGGCGGATGCGGACGGCCGCCACGATTGCCCTGGCGCTGGCGGAATTTATCGGCCTCGGTAATTACTGTGTCATGCAGTTTCGCGGTACCTATGTGATGTCCGGGGATCTGACGGTCATCGGGACGGCCCTGGAAGTGGCGGGAAATTATAAGCTGGTTTTCGATAAATATTTCTTTATCCCTATAGGCGTGCTTCTGGCGGCCCTTGTAGCAGTGCGTCTTTTGAATCCTGGCGAGAAGCTTACCCGGGCGGACAGGCGTAAGCTGCGGGAAATGAAAAAAATAGTCAAAGAGCTGCCGAAAACGGCGGCCATGCGACGGGCCAGGCGGGTGCGCCTGGGCAGTACCGTGGTAGGAGAGATATGCCTGATTGCGCTGACCGTGTGGGGACTGGAGAACGGATTCCTTTTCGGGTACATAAAAGGAAATACCTGGAATTACACCAATGAGGTAGAGGACAACGGTTATCTGCCCTTTTTCCTGAGCAATATGATGGCCACCGGCAATGTGAAGCTGGAAGGTTATGATGTGGAGAGCGCTAGAGAAGCGCTTGTGGCCAGGGCGCGGGAATATGAAGAAAAGCACGGTGAGACAAAAGAAGTGCAGACGCCGAATATCATTGTGATCCAAAACGAGGCCTTTGCGGATATGTCGGTGCTTTACGACTATGAGCTCAGCGAGGATTGTATGCCTTTTATACACAGTCTTAAAGAGAATACCCAGAAGGGGTACGTAAATGCCTCCGTCACCGGCGGTCCCACGGCCAACACGGAATTTGAATTCCTGAGCAGATATTCCCTGGCATACCTGCCCACAGGGACGATCCCCTATGCCCAGTACGTAAAAAGCCAGATGCCGTCCATTCTGACGGTGCTGAAAAATCAGTCCACCCCCTATTACGCTATCGGCTATCATCCCTACCACGCTTCAGGCTACAACAGAGAGAGCGTCTATCAGGTGCTGGGCTTTGACGAAGCGGTTTTCTACGAGGATACCACGGGCATGAAGCGTTTTCGCAAGCTCTTAAGCGACAGGGGAGACTATGAGGATGTGATCAAAATGTATGAGGAAAACGAGCGTCTTCGCGATCAGCCCTTTTTCATGTTTAATGTGACCATACAGAATCACAGTCCTTTTACTTATTTGAATGACAAGATGGATCGGAAGGTGGAGGTCAGCTCCTTCAAGGGTTCCGTGGGGATGAATAACTATTTTACCCTGCTCAGAGAGTCCGACGAGGCATTCAAGGAGCTGATCCAATATTTCTCGAATATCGATGATCCCACGATTATTCTGATGTACGGAGATCATCAGCCTTCCTGGGACGACGACTCTCAGAAGGTGTGGGCGGATCATTTGATCCCCGATGATACCAACCAGCAGACGCTGAATAAATATTATATCCCCTATGTTATGTGGGCGAATTTTGATATCGACGAGTATGACGGCCTGAAATACGGTGATAACGAGGGAGAGCTGAATCAGATCTCCATGAATTATTTGTCGGCGAAGCTTTTAGAGGCGGCAGGAGTGGAGCTGTCCGATTATGACAAATATCTGCTGAATCTCCACGAAACCATTCCGGCGGTGAACAGCAAGGGCTACTGGGAGCAGGACGGAACCTGGCACACTAACACGGACACCGGGGATTACGCGGAGATCCTTTTCGATTACAATCAGATCTGTTACAATCTGCTGTTTGACCGGAATAACCATCTGTGGGACGAGTGCGGCGGCCGGGCGCAGATCGAATGAGAGAGATCCTGCCGATTGCAAATATTCAAGAGGTTCGGCCCGGAATATGTTTGATGAGCGTCAGGTCTTCCTGTGAAAATAGAATGGAGCGGGTACAGTGTAAAGGCACATGGAACAGTAAAATTAAGCCATGTGCTTTTTTACGTTTATAGGGCGGATTCGTTAAGAATTGTTAAGAATTTGTAAGCTTCATTGTCAGAACATTCTTTTATAATTACACTATAGCAGGAACCGCTTTAAATGCGGATATTTTGGAACGGTGGAGATGAAAGGGGAACAGAACATGAAAAAGTATATGATCAAATTTTGCGCATTGGCTATGGCGGCTATGATGACGGCTTCGCCGGTGTCCCGTGTCCGGGCTGCGGAGGGGACGGAAGGAACGAAAGTTGCATGTAAGGATGTGCAGGAGACTGAGATAAGAATTGGAGATGAGAGGGAAAAAGTTAACAATGGGGGAATTACGACGTATGGATGCTCTCGTGGAACATATATAGTTAAAATATGTTCTGCCAAAGTCAGAAGTGAGTCGGGAACAAGTTATCCTGTGCTTACGACATTAAATCAAGGAAAAGTAATCAATGTTAGTTCGGTCGACAACGGGTGGGCGAAGTTTAAATATGGTGAGTGGACAGCTTATATTAGCAAAACTTCTCTGAAAAAAAACAAGTAAATAAAAATATACAATTGTATTTCTGATAAATTAAGGATAGCAAATCATATTAGTTATAGGAAATGACGGCTCTGGGAATCATTTTTAAAATATGTGAAATAACCATAGAAAGGAATAGAGGTGTGGAAAGGATAAAAGCACTTTTACATACTGCAGTTATAATCGTTATTTATTTTTTAGCTGATGCATTTAGTATAGAGGCGCTTAGCTTTGTATTTGTGAAGAGCGGTTCGTTTTTATTGGGCGAAATAGTCAGTATTTGTTTAGGTATCAGCAGTATCATTTTTGCTGTATATTTATACAGTAGATTTGTTTTAAAAAAGACATTTTCGGAAATATATCTGGGACGGCCATTGCCATCGGTAAGATGGAGCGTCATAGCTTTCCTGATGCCAATAACAATCGTTATGTTCTACATTGTTTTTACAAAAGGAGCCTTTTATAGAGAAAACCTTATAGGGGAAGACATAGCATATGCTGTCTGTGATACAATTGCAGGTGCGGGCCTGATTTGGTTGTGATGGGAGATAGGCATAGATGAAAAATCAAACCGTTTTACTGATCGAAGACGATGCTTCCATCCGGGAGGGAGTACGTATCCTTCTGGAAGCAGAAGGGTACATGGTGGAAGAGGCCGAGGACGGCTCCAGGGGGCTGGGGCTTCTGAGCGATAAAATAAGTATAGTGATCCTGGACGTGATGATGCCTGGAATCTCCGGAATCCGGGTATGTAAAGAGATCCGCAGGAAATCCAATGTCCCGGTGTTGTTTCTGACGGCCAGAGGGGAGGATTCCGATAAACTGCTGGGACTGGAGGTGGGAGGCGATGATTATTTGACCAAGCCTTTTTCCTATGTGGAACTTTTGGGACGGGTAAAGGCCATTCTCCGCAGGCATACGGTTTACGACCAGACGGTGCCGGAAGGACAGCCGGAGTGGCTGGAAGCCGGGGGCTCCAGGTTCATACGAAATACAATCGGGTGGTCCGGGAGGATGAGGATATCAATCTGACGGAAATGGAATATCAGATTCTCCTGCTGTTCATGAATCATCCGCAGAAAATATTTTCCATAAATAATCTTTACGAGAGTATATGGGAAGAGCCTTTCGAGTATTCTTCCGGTAATACTGTCATGGTGCATATCCGCAGGTTGAGGAAGAAAATCGAGGAAAACCCACAGACCCCCCGGTTTATCGTGACTGTGTGGGGAAAGGGGTATCGGTTTGGGCAGGAAGTTTCAAAATAATAGCCTGACGTGGGAAATGACGTCCTGCCTGCTTCAGGGGCTGGCGGCGGGGATTTTTCTGACCCTGCTGGTCGGCATAGGCGGCGTTCGTATGTTGAAAGAATATTTTGAGGTTTCCGGCTACTATTATGATGCGGAGATGGGGAGGGCAAAGGAGCTTCAGACATTTGTGCGGCAGAATGGGCTGGCGGCTGTGGACAGCGAGCCGTTCAGGCAGTGGGCCACAGAGAGGAAAATTGACGAGTTTATGATTCTCCGGGATGATCTTTTGCTGCTTGATATTTCCTATGAAGGGGATATTGCTCCCGGCGCGGGGGAGATCCATAAGAGCAGGGCGTTTTTTTATTACGCGCTGGATTTTGCGGATGGGCAGGCTTCTGTATATCTCTATGAGGGCGCGGGAGAGGATTATGTTGCGGTCCTGTGGATAGCGGCGGTCTTTATGGGGTTCATGGCCTGCCTGGGAATCTTTATCTTAGAGCTTCAGGGGTATGTGCGGTATATCCGGCTGCTGGAAAAGGAAGTCGGTATTATCAGCCGCGGAAAACTGCAGGGCCAGGTAACGGTCAGGGGAGAAAATGAGCTGGCCAGGCTGGCGTACAGCCTGGAGGTGATGCGCCGTACCCTGGTTCATCTTCGGAATCATGCGCTGCTGCTCCATGTAGTGGAGCGGTTTTTGTATCAGATACCAGAGGATGAGCGGCTTGTATTTTCCGCTTGGCGGTATAGTCCGCGAGCGTAAAAACGCAGGGCTTGGCAGGCGTCCAAGTCAGGATTTGGTGGGATTCCAAAACCAACAGTATAGTCTGGATAGAAGAAGATAAGGCCGCATGGTACGAAAGATAAGTGTTTTTCATACGGTGTGTGCTGTCTGCAATTATCTGGCACCTGAATACAAGATTTGGGCGCCGGTTTTATTTTACAGAAGGGAGAAAGTGTATATAAACAATAATACAAAGAAAATAACGACAATGGCCATGCTTTCGTAAACGGTAGATAGTGCGTACCTCGACTAGTGTGCTGACACGTTGATATTTAGATTTACCACCACCTCTTTAGGCAGTAG
>CASWRE010000006.1 GCA_949471785.1 uncultured Lachnospiraceae bacterium
ATCATGTTTTTACGGCCTCAGCAGCAAGTGCTTCGGCCTGTACTGAACAGTTACCCTGAATTTTACCACACACATTCTTTACAGAGCAAGCCCATACATGATAAGATAAAACCGTGGCTTGGTTTTCGTTACTTTTCACATCCGAGCCACGCACTCGCTGCGTGGCTGCGGAAAAACATGATTCAGGTGGCAGTTTGGGCTTCGCGAAGCGAATTTTCATGCCCAAACTGCATGTTACTGGTCACAGAGTGAACAGTAACCGGTTTTCAGGCCAGGCTGCGGTCTTATCTTATCATGATTCAACACCGATCGAATCATTCGCCGCCGACACTGTTTCATCAAAATTTTACACAAAGGAAGGTACTCTTATGAATATATCTGTCACTGGACATACCGGACTGTTCGGCCTGCTGGGAAGTCCGGTCCGGCATAGCCTCTCCCCCCTTATGCACAACGAAAGCTTCCGTTACCACGGACTGGATTATGTATACCTCTGTTTCGAAATCGGCGAAGACCGGCTCCCAGAGGCTGTCCGCGGACTGACGGCGGCGGGTATCCGCGGCTTTAACCTGACCATGCCCAACAAAAACCGGATGGTGGAGCTATGCGACACGCTCTCGCCCGAAGCCGATATCATGCAGGCCGTCAACACGGTAGTCAACAGAGACGGCGTCCTGACCGGATATAACACCGACGGCGCCGGCTTTATACAGGCCGCTCTGGACGCCGGATATCCCCTTTCCGGCGAAACGGTCACCGTCATTGGCGCCGGTGGCGCCGGGACGGCAATCTGTACCCAGGCCGCTCTGGACGGGGTAAAAAAGCTCAACATTTTTGCCCGCCCCTCCAGCCGTTTCCATGCCCGTACCCGGGAGCTGACCGACCGGATTAACCGTGATACGGATTGTGAAGCCTCCCTCTATGATACGGCCGACATGAGCGCCATGAAGACCTGTGCCTCCGAGAGTAAAATAATCATAAACGCCACCTCCGTGGGCATGGCCCCCCATACGGAACAATGTGTCGTCACTGACCCCGACGTTTTCCATGAGGGTCTTGCGGCCTGCGATATCATCTACAATCCCCGGGAAACCCGTTTCCTGCAGATGGCCGAAAGCCGGGGCTGCCGGACCTTCAACGGCATGTATATGCTGCTGTATCAGGGCGCCGCCGCCTTCCGTCATTTTACCGGGCTGGACATGCCTGTGGAAGTCATCAAAAAGAAATATTTTTCCCACTAAAAATTGCCGCGGATGATAGGAATCTATCACTCGCGGCATTTTTCTTTTCTCTGTCTATCTGCGGGCTTTCAGGAAGTCCGGGATCTGTATATCCTTCTTCTGTACATTACTGGACAGCGGTGTGGGAGACGGCATGGAAAACGGTCTGGCCACAAAAGGCTCCGCCTGCTTCATGGGCTCCGGCGTGGGCGCAGACACGGGGGCTTTGACCGCCTTCTGGGCCGCAGGCTTCTCTGTCTTCTTCTTGAGCGCATCCTTTACGCTGGCAACTTTGGCCGTGGCGTCATCCAGCCCGGTGGCAATAACCGTAATTCTTGCGGTATCCACTGCGGAGTCGTCGTACATGGCACCAAAGATAATATTTGCCTCGTCGCCGGCCAGGCTCTGCACATAACTGGCGGCGTCATTTGCATCCATAAGAGAAATATCACCGGAAATGTTGATGATTACATGGGAAGCGCCGGAAATCGTCGTCTCCAGCAGCGGACTGGAAACGGCCTGCTGTACCGCCTCAAGGGCTTTATCATCGCCTTTCGCTTCACCGATACCGATGTGGGCCACTCCTTTGTCCACCATAACCGTCTTCACGTCGGCAAAGTCAAGGTTGATCAGAGCCGGCAGGTTAATCAGGTCCGTAATGCCCTGAACGGCCTGCTGCAGTACCTCGTCGGCCTTCCTCAAAGCCTCCGGCATGGTCGTGCGGCGATCTACGATCTCCAGCAGCTTATCGTTGGGAATAATAATCAGTGTATCCACATTCTCTTTCAGCTTATCAATCCCCATCAGGGCATTACTCATACGGGTCTTCGCCTCGAAACGGAAAGGCTTAGTCACAACGCCCACCGTCAGAATTCCCATCTCTTTCGCAATACCCGCCACGACGGGAGCGGCTCCCGTACCAGTACCGCCGCCCATACCGCAGGTGACAAATACCATATCGGCGCCTTCCACCAACTGGCGGATCTCCTCCATGCTCTCCTCGGCAGCCTTCTCGCCCACCTCCGGCTTTGCTCCGGCTCCCAATCCTTTAGTAAGCTTCTCCCCTATCTGGAGCACAGTGGGTGCTTTGCATAACGTCAGTGCCTGTTTATCTGTATTGATCCCGACGAATTCTACGCCGCCGATCGCTTCATCCACCATCCGATTGACTGCATTATTCCCTGCGCCGCCTACACCGATAACGATAATTTTCGCAGATGATTCAGCCTCGTTTGTCATGATCTCTAACAAAGTACTTCCTCCTTTTCAACCTTGCGTAATTTAGCCAAATATCCCTCATAAACTAAAAAGACTCAAAAACCCAAACACCTGACGGGATATCAGGCTCTCGCGGAAATTTCCGTAAGAATCTATCCGTATATCCTCCCGGTTCTTTGTCCGCGGAAATAAACCCCTTAATGGATAAATGTCCTTTTCATAAATGCATACGTCTATATAATATAATTTTATTTGTAAATAAGCAACTCTTTTTTTCAAAAATATCACGGCATGAGGGATTTTTGCCCTTTTACGTCCGATCTTTGGCCGTTTGATCCGCCCGCTCAGGCGCCTTTTTCCGGGAATCACCTTCGGAAAATATAATATTTTCCGAGCTTCCGTTGTAATCTTCCAGATGGAGCTCTCCGGATTTTCCGGATAATTCCGGCAAAATAGCCGCGGCCCTTGAAATTTTTTCTTCCGTCTCCCTGTCTTCCCCCAGAAGAATACGGATCTTTTCATAATAAAGTGTTACCTCACTGTCCTCATTAAACTCCACCTGTTCGGGAATAATCTGGTACTTATTCAGCATCCGGCTGACGCCGAGAATAGTATTGAATACTTTCTGATCCTTCACAGGCAGAACTTCCTGCATCTGTACCCGGTCAAAAGACAGGCCCGTAATCAGCGGCACTTCCGTCATGGCAGCCACATAAGATGTGGCGGATTTGCCCAGCACCGGCTCGGCTCCCGGCAAATCCTGCTCCTGAGTCTGATCCTGAGACTCCTCCTGAGGCTCTTTTCCTTCACCATGAACCTCGCTCTTTACGATTCGTCCGTTGGCGTCAAAATACATATCGCAGTCCAGATACCGGACATAGCCGACGATCTGGGTCTCCTGCACCGTGATGCGGATGCTGTGATTATCCACCATCCGCACCTCAATACTTTCCACCAACGGTAAATTTACTGGCGTATATTTTTTCTTTTTATAAGAAAGATACAGTACATTATCAGAAAGCAGACCGCTCTGCACTTCCGATATGATCTGATCATTGCTGTACCGGGTATTACCGATTACGCTCACATTCTGTACGGAATACTGCACGGAAAACCACACGCACAGCACGGCCACCGCCAAAATCACTCCGGCAACGGCGCCGATCCATATGTATATTCCATTCTGCCTACGCCCATAATCCGATCTCATGTTTCACTGTCTATTTTCACAATCCGCCCCCCCAGCAAATTGATTTCCTCGTAAAAGGATTCATAGCCCCTTTCTATATATTCCTGACATTCTACCACAGTCCGGCCCCGGGCTGCAAGTCCGGCCACCACCAAGGCGGCTCCTCCTCTGAGATCCTGAGCTCTGACCGTGCAGCCTGTGAGATGCACAGGCCCTGTCACCACGGCTTCATTATCCACAGTCTCGATCCGCGCCCCCATACGGGCCAACTGACCGGCAACCCGAAAGCGATCCTCAAAAATCGTTTCCCGAATCCTGCTCTCCCCTTCCAGCGTACAGCATACGGCCATCAGCGGGGATTGCAGATCCGTGGGAAAACCGGGATGTACGGCCGTCACAATTTCACCGACATTGTTTCGCACCAGGCGGCTGTCCGTTAACAGTGTACCACCGTTCCACGAAAACTGTCCACCCATTTTCTCGTAAACCTTCAGCAATTCATCCAGATCCTCCCGGGGTGCCCCTACAAGCCCGACCTGCCCCCGGGTGACGGCGCCGGAAAGTACCAGGGTTCCCGCCGCGATACGGTCGGAGGGAATCCTGTATTCCCCGTCGTGTAAACAGCTGTTTCCGGCGATACGGATACTGCTCGTGCCATCCCCCTCAATATCGGCTCCCATACACCGCAGAAAAGCGCACAGATACCGGATCTCCGGCTCTCTGGCGCAGTTCTCAAGGACCACCGGCCCCCGGGCGCGGACGGCAGCCAGTACTCCGTTTTCCGTGGCCCCCACGCTGGGACGGGGAAAGCGATGACGGACACTCTCCAGGCCACGGCAGCTCAATACGAGCTGCTGCCCTTTCCGTTCAACAGCCGCTCCCATATCCGTAAACAGATCCAGATGGTAGTCTATAGGTCTCTTCCCGATAACACATCCGCCGGGATAACCGATCTGCACCCTGCCGCAGCGTCCCAGCATGCTTCCCATCAACATCACTGAGGATCTCATCCGCCCGGACAACCCTTCCTCCACGGCAGTTTCACAAATCCGGGAACAGTCCAGTATCAGCGTGTGTCCCTCCCACCGGGTTCCCGCCCCAAGATTTTTCAGCATCTGTTCCATATTATAAACGTCGGATATCCGGGGACAATTATGTAAAACCGTGCATCCTTTATGCAATATGGCTCCGGCCATGATGGGCAGAGCCGCGTTTTTGGAGCCCTGGACAGGAATTTCGCCCTTCAGGCGGACTTCGCCGCCCACTAGAATCTTTCCCACTCATATACTCCCAGACTTTTCTTATTTATATGTATATGCATTCCCGGATCTTTTTGTTACCGCTTTACTCAAGGACTCCTGTGAACCATCTGTCGGCTGATATTCAGAGCAATCCCCATCTCACCGTGAAGAAATACCACGGATGTTCCGCCATAACTGATGAAGGGAAGGGTAATACCCGTGTTGGGAATAGAATTCGTAACCACGGCCACATTTAAAAGTACCTGCAGCGCAATGTGAATCATGATCCCGGCACAGATCAGGCTCCCTTTCAGATCCGGAGCCTTGACAGACATCAGCATCAGCCGCCACAGCAGAAAACCAAATACTCCCAGCAAAAATACTGCGCCAAAAAACCCTGTCTCCTCACACACGATGGAAAAAATCATATCATTCTGGGCCTCCGGCACAAAGCCCAGCTTCTGCATGCTGCCGCCCAGCCCGGCTCCAAACAGACCTCCGCTGCCGATGGCATACAGCCCCTGGATCGTCTGAAAACCTTTATCGTAGTTTTCCGGGTCCAGCCAGACGGCAATCCGCTCCAGCCTGTAGCTCTCCGCCGCCAGAAACGCACCGGCCAGCACCACCGCCGCTCCGCCCAATCCCACAAACTGCATATAATAAGGATTGGACATGAAGATCAGGCATGCGGCAATGCCCAGAATAATAATAGCCGTGCTCAGATTATTTGTGGCCACCAGGGCTACGATGGGCAATACATAGAGAAAAATTCTCACAGCAAAAAGTAATCCCGTTTTTTTATTACCCTGGCGGCTGATCACACCGGCCAGTAAAAGAATCACTGCTATTTTAGCCAGCTCTGACGGCTGAAAAGAAAGAGGCCCCAGGGCCAGCCAGCGTTTTGATCCATTATACTCCTGACCAATGAAAAGAACGGCGGTGGACAGTATCAGGGACAGAAAATAGATCAGCCCCGCATAGCGGATAACCAGATGATAATCCACGCAGGACACACCGGCCATCACTGCCAATCCGAGACTGACTGCCAAAAGCTGCTTTTTAAAATAGTATGCGGAATCATGGAACCGGGCCTGCCCATAATAAGCCCCGGTACTGTAGAGATACACCATGCCAAGGACAGTGATCACCAGCACGGCTGCCAGAAGCGCCCTGTCACATTTCTTATCCGCCCGAAAGAATTCCGCCATCCGCTCCGCTCCGGAAAACACTGCTTTTCCATCACTATATGCGCGGGGTGGACAGCTTAGAACTATCATTCCCGCAGCCTACAGCCGCCCCACGTACTCCTTGAACTTCTTACCTCGAACTTCGTAATTGGGAAACTGTCCCCAGCTCGCACAGGCCGGCGACAGCAGCACGGCCTCCCCCGCCACGGCATGATCCGCACAGATCCGGACGGCTTCCTCCAGGTCATCGGCCAGAATCGTGTTCATAAACCCGCAGCCATGGGCGGCCTCGGCAATTTTCTCTCTGGTCTGTCCGATCAGTACCAGCCCCCGCACCTTGCCGTCAAAGGCCCGTATCCACTCCTCATAGGAAGAATCTTTGTCGTAACCGCCTCCGATCAGCCAGGTGGGCCGATTCATCGCCTGTATGCCCTTAATCGCAGCGTCAGGATTGGTTCCCTTGGAATCATTGTAGTAGGCCACGCCTTTTTTCTCTGTTACATATTCAATCCGATGCTCTACTGCGTGAAAATTCCTCACTGAATGACGGATGCTGTCCATGGACACTCCGGCCCGCCAGGCCATTGCCACGGCGGCCATCACATTCTCATGGTTATGGCGGCCCAGCAGGTGCATCTCGTCGGTTTGGATCACCGGAATTTCCTCGCCGTCCACGGCAAGCACGATCGTCTCTCCCCGCAGGAAAATTCCCTCTCTCAGCTCCCGCCTGCCGGAAAAATATATGACCGAGGCCGGCGCGGTTTTTCCGAACTCCCGGAGTACCGCATCCTCATAGTTCAACACCACCGTATCTTCTTTCGTCTGATTCTTGCAAATGAGCTCTTTCACCCGGATGTATTCCGCCATGGTATGATGGCGGTTCAGATGATCCTCGGTAATATTTAAAATAGCGCTGACCCGGGGATGGAACGTATGGATCGTCTCCAGCTGGAAACTGCTGATCTCCGCCACCGTCACCGTATCTTCTCTCATTTCCGGCGCGACGGAAGTATAGGGCGTACCGATATTGCCCACCACATAGACGCTGTCCCTGGCGTCCGCCATGATCCGGCCCAACAGAGCCGTGGTGGTGGTCTTCCCGTTGGTCCCGGTGATGGCCAGCACCGTTCCCCGGCCGGCCTGCCAGGCCAGCTCCACCTCGCCCCACACGGGAACTATTTCTTTAAGCCGCAGGACTTCCCGCAGATCCGTGGGCACCCCGGGGCTTAAGACGGCCAGATCCAGCCCTTTTAACGCCTCCTCCGGCAGCTCGCCCAAAATCACCTCGACCGCCTCCGGCTTTTTCAGCTTTGCCAGGATCTGCTCCGGCTCCTGATTCCCGTTTCCGTCATAGAGGAGCACCCGCGCCCCCTGCGCCGCCAGCAGATCCGCCGCGCTTATACCGCTCACTCCGGAGCCAAACACCAGCACCCGTTTCTTATCCATCTTCATGGTCTCCTCCTACATACCCAAAAATCCGACCATACAAAGTATCGCCGTCAAAATAGCAAATACAAACACCACCCTTGTCTCCGACCAGCCGCAGAGCTCAAAGTGATGATGAATCGGCGCCATCTTGAATATCCGCTTTCCGCCTGTGGCCTTAAAATACGTCACCTGAATCATAACGGACAGTACCTCCACCACATAAATCAATCCCACCAATAGAATAAAAATCGGCATCTGCAGCATATAAGCCGAGCCGGCTACAAATCCTCCCAGCGCAAGAGAGCCGGTATCTCCCATGAACACGCTGGCCGGAAAACAGTTAAACAGCAAAAAGCCCATCAGCGACCCGGTCACCGCACAGGTAATCGGCGTGATGCCGCTGCCTTTCATCAGGGCTGCCACCGTAAAAAATATAGCCACCATTACCGTCACGCTGGATGCCAGGCCGTCCAGACCGTCCGTGAAATTTACACCATTTACCGTACCCACCACCGCAAAAAACAACACAGGAACGGCCAGCCATCCGATATCCAGATGATAGCCGCCGGTAAAAGGAATATGAAGAGTCAGCGGTACGTTCGTGTATAATATCAGATACAGCGCAAATATTCCCGTCACCACCAGCTGCAAAGCCATCTTCTGCCGCGGAAACAGGCCGTCTGAGCGATGCAATACCACTTTTAAATAGTCGTCAAGAAAACCGATCAGGCCGAAAGCAAGAGTCAAAAACAGCACAGGAATAATATCCGGATTGCTCCCGACAAAAAAAAGAGACGTAACCGTGGTGGCGATCAAAAAGATCAGGCCGCCCATGGTGGGTGTCCCGGCCTTTTTCAAATGGGACTGGACGCCGTCCTCCCTTTCTGTCTGCCCCACCTTCAGCCTGCGCAAAAACGGAATGATAAGCGGTGCCAGAACCACGCTGATTACAAAAGCCACAATCACAGGTATCACAATACTTGTATCCATATTTACCTCCACAAACGCATCTCTGCGCCAAATTTTCCCTCCGTATTTCCACCATACACAGATCTTACAACGATTCAGTCCCTTCACAGTCATGAAATCTTTTCCGTTCCTGAACCGTTACCAGTATACGTCCTTTTTCTCCATTAATCAACTGTTTTATCCACTTCATTGCCCTCCGCTTCTGCCTCTTTTTTCTCTATGCCCAGCCAGGGAAGGATACTTTCGTATATACCTTTAATGACCGGAGCGGCGATCGTGCCGCCATAGTAGACGCCCTGAGGATTGCGGATAATACAGATCCCCAGAATTTCGGGATCATCCGCCGGGGCAAAGCCCACAAAAGAGGATATATAGCGATTGGCGCTGCGGGGCAGGGTCTGGGAGGTCGCGGTCTTTCCGCCAATGGCATATCCTTCTATGTAGGCGTTCTTACCACCTCCCTCGGACACCACTTTCTCCAGCGCAAACTGCATGGTCTCAGAAACTTCGGCGGACACAATCCGCTCTCCCTCCTCATAATCCAGCACCCGGATATAGCTGCCGTCGGCGCTCTCCATGGACATGCCGATGTGGGGCGTCACCGTGGTACCCCCGTTTACCAGGGCGCAGACCGTGGCCGCCAGCCGGATCGGCGTAATCTGAAAGGACTGGCCGAAGGCCATGGTGGCCAGCTCCACCTGGCCGATATTTTTCAGGTCGTGCATGATTGTCCCCGCCTCGCCGGGCAGGTCAATCCCTGTTTTCTCGAACAATTGAAATTTCTTAAAATAATCATAAAATGTCTCTGCCCCCAGCCGCAGGGCCACATCAATGAAAACGGGATTGCAGGAATTCTCAATGCCCTGCAAAAAAGTCTCCGCTCCGTGGCCGGTACGCTTGTGGCAGTGGATTCTCCTGTCTTCCACCACCCGGTATCCGCCGCAGGAAAAGGAATCCTCCAGAGTGACTACCCCATGCTCTAAAGCCGCCGAAGCCGTGATGATCTTAAAGGCGGAGCCTGGTTCGTAGGTGTCGTTGAGACAGGCGTTACGCCACATGCCATTTAGTTTATCCTGAAGGGCGTCGCCGGACAGGGCCTTGTTTTCTTCTGAATCCGGCAGTGTAAACGGATCGTTCAGGTCAAATTCCGGCACATTTACCATGGCGTAAATCTCCCCGTTTTTCGGATTCATCAAAAGAATGGAAACACTGTCCGCCTGTTTCTCTTCCAGCACTTTCTCTGCAGCCTGGGTGGCATACAGCTGCATATTTACATCCAGGCTTGTGGTCAGATTCCAGCCGTCCATCGGCTCAATCCGGCTCTCTCCCGCATCCGGCAGATCCACCCCCTTGGCGTCAGTCTCCACAAGAATTGTCCCCGGCGTACCCTGAAGCCATTCGTCATACTCCACTTCCAGACCGACAATCCCCTGATTATCCGCCCCTGTAAACCCCAGCACCCGGGACGCCAGGGAGCCGTAAGGATAGGTCCGCTTGTAATCCTCGTCTACCTTTACCCCCGGCATCTTGAGGGCCCGTACCGCATCGCCGGTCTCCTTGGGCACATTGGAGGCGATCCGCTCCATGGAAGAAACCTTTTCCACTTTTTTTCTCACCCGCTCCTCATCCAGTGAGAGAATCTCACAGAGAGTGCGGGTCACTTCGTCTTCATCCTCAATCTGGCTGTGCACCACAGATATTGTACACACCGGTTCATTGGAAGCCAGTACGACGCCGGCCCGATCCAGAATCATCCCCCGGGCCGCCTTGATGGGCCTCTCCCTCTCATGGAGCTGCTGTGCCTTATCCGAATAATAATCTCCTCTAAACACCATCAGATAAAAGAGCCTCACTGACAAGAGCCCCAGAACAGCCGCAAATACCAGAAAAAGAAGATGGACTTTTCTTCTGTGAAAAATTTTGTTTTTCTGCATAAAAACCCCCACAGCTTCGTCCTTTTAATTTATGGAAGAATCTGTGGGGTTATACCTGCAGCCCTGTTTTACCGGATGAATTTCAAATCGCCGTTAGACACGCCGTCGGAATCCAGCTGGTCTCCACCGGTAATCTTCTGCTTATCCTGAGGCGGCTCCGGCAGATTGGTATTGTCCGCTCCCTCCGGATCGTCCTGGTTGTAGGGAGCATCCGGGTTCTGGAGATCATTCGTCCTCCCCTGGCCAGCTTCAACTCCTTCCGCCGGCTCCTGGCCCGTTCCGGCTCCTTCTGCCGGCTCCTGGCCTGCAATATCCCCGGTTTTCTGGTCTTCTGCGGGCTGTGCGGGGGATTGCGCGCTGCGTTTACCGGCGATCAGGTTCGCCATCATTGCGTCAAAAGACTGTACCTTTTCCGGCGGCGTTATCTCCTCTTCATCTGGAAATATATTTAGATAGGGAAGCAATTCTGTCATAATCTGTTTACAGAGATATTGAGGATACTTGCTGTCCGCCTGATCCGCCAGATTGGGCTCGTCCACCACCACATAAACTGCCACCTGCGGATCGTCCAGAGGGGCGAAACCTATGAAAGATACCAGGTATTTGCCCGGCCCCGCGCTCAGCTTCTGAGCCGTGCCCGTCTTTCCCCCCATGCTGTAGCCGTTGACCTTCGCATATTTTCCACTGCCCTGAACGGAAGTGACGGACGCCAGGTAATCCCGCACCTCATCGGATACTTCTGTGGAAGCCGTCTGACGTACAAGCACCGGTTCATTGTTCTGCACCACGGCCCCGGTACTGCTGCGTATCTCCCGCACAATCCGGGGCTGATACAGATAGCCGCCGTTGACCACCGAAGAAAAAGCGTTAATCTCCTGCAGCATGGTACAGGTAAAACCCTGACCAAAAGAAGACGTGGCCAGTTCCATGGCCCCCAGCCCCTCCTCGGTAAAAAGGGTTCCCGAAGCCTCTCCGGGCAGATCAATACCTGTTTTCGCTCCGAAACCGTAGGTTTTCTGATATTTTAAGAACTGCGGAGCCCCCATCTTTTTACCGATCTGCATCATAGCGTCATTGCAGGACACCATCAGAGACCCTGCCAGATCCAGCTGGCTATGGCCGGCCGGATAAATACTGCAGTGGATCTCCTCGTTCTGGCCAAATTTCTGCAGTCCGTCGCAATAGTACGTGCTGCCCTCGTCAATTACACCGGCCTCCAGAGCTCCGGCCACGGTAATAGGCTTAAAAGTGGACCCCGGCTCAAAAGCCGAACTGATACAGTAATTCTGCCAGAGCTTCTGCAGATTTTCCAGCATCATATCGTCATTCATCAGTGAAATATCCATTTCACTGTAAAACGGCGTCAGATCCCGGGAATTATTCAGATCATAAGGCTGAGAACTCGCCATGGAAAGAATCTGTCCGTTTTTGGGATTCTGTACCACTACGCCGATATTGGCCGCGCCGTCCGCGCCATGAGGCCCCCCGGACAGGGCAGTCCAGAGATCGTTGATCTTTTCCTCCACTATTTTCTGGATATTTACATCTATGGTGGACACCACGGTATTGCCGTCCTGAGCCGGTATGATCGTCTGCTCCGTCGTATCATTTCCGGTGACATATCCGTACTGGCGGCCGTTAATCCCGTTCAACACGCTGCAATAATACCCCTCGATGCCCCACTCGGCTTCCGTCCCGTCGTAGGTAAAACCAATCACATCACAGGCGAGAGTATTCAAAGGATAGGTCCTGCGATAATTTTCCTCGAACCAGATACCCTTGACACGGCCCCGCTTTACTTTTTCCTCATCGCTCAGGCTTGTGGTCTCCTCGTCGGGATTCAGATAATTCTCAAAATTTTTCTTTTGCTCGATGGTGACGTCTTTGAGCAGAATCTGATACTGGCTGGCCGCCGTAGTGGCGTCGCTGAGACGTTTGCGCACATCCGACTCATCCACGGCAAAATGCTGAATGAGGGCGGCCACCGTCGGCTCCAGATAATCCTCCCTGCTGTTCACCACCTTGCAATCCAGAATCAGATTATACACCTTTTCACTGGTCGCCAGCAGGGTACCGTTGGTATCCAGGATATCTCCCCGCTTGAAAGGAATGGTGCGGCTCGAATATTGCTGCTGGGATTGGGTCAGCACTTTCTTCTTATAGGTATCTCCGCTCTTTGCGTTGATCACGGTGATCCGTATGGCTAAAGCAACAAAAGCCAGTATGACCACCAAAAAAAGTCCTACCAGCTTTGTCCTCATCTTTCCGTTCGGTTTCCTCCTGTATACGGGGTCCGCCTTCTTCTTTTCGCTCAATGCTCTGTCTGCTCCTTTGCCGCAACAATCCGAACAACCGAAATGTTACCCTTTATTTGCCGGTCTCCGGCACGTCCGCATACTGCCTGACATAACCGCTTCCGTCTGTACTGTACTGTATGATCTGATCCTGATCCGGGTAATGCATACCCAGTTTCCCTGTGGCAATCCGATACACTTCATCCAGATCCACCGACGCATACAGCGAATTTTCCAGCGCGTCATTATCCGCACGGATATCCGTCAATTCTGTCTGCCTGGCGGCTATCTTCTTCGACTGGCTCGTTATTTCTGTTTTCAGTTGTATATACGACACGCACATAAATACGGCCACTGTAGATACAACGGCCAGGAAAACCACATATCCGCGGTTTACGCTCAGGGCCTTCGCCCTGTTTTTTCTGGTTTTTTTGCTGAGTCTGTGCCGTATTTCCGGCTGCTGCTCCTCCTCCGGATCCAGTTCGCCGACCCGGACGGTATTGCCGTCATAATAATATTCACTTTCTTCTATCGGTACAAGGCTGTTTCTCCTGCTCATCTATTTTCTGTCACCTCATTCTTGCATTCTCCGCTCAAAGACCCGAAGCTTCGCGCTCTTGGAGCGGGGATTTTCTTCCAGCTCCTCTGGGTCCGGAAGAATCGGTTTGCGGGTAATTACCCTGCCCTGCGATACTCTGCCGCATACGCACACCGGAAAATTCGGCGGGCAAACACAGGGTTTCTCATTCTTTCGGAAAATAGATTTGACGATCCGGTCCTCCAGGGAATGAAAGGTAATCACACATATCCGTCCTCCGTTATGGAGAAGGCCTATCATCCCGTCGAGAGAATTTTCCAGAACCGTCAATTCCTGATTCAGTTCGATACGCAGGGCCTGAAAAGTCTTTTTGGCCGGATGGCCTCCCGTAGCCCGCATTTTCATTGGGATCGACTGCTTGATGATTTCCACCAGTTCTCCCGTTGTGCGGATGGGTCTTTTCTGCCTCTCTGCACAAATATGCTTCGCTATATTTTTTGCAAATTGTTCCTCACCGTACTCACGAATGACCCTGTACAGTTCCGTTTCCGTATATTCATTAACGATCGTACCGGCTGTTCTGGTCTGACGCCGATCCATACGCATGTCCAGCGGCGCGTCATAGCGATAAGTAAATCCTCTTTCAGCCGTATCCAGCTGATAAGAGGAAACTCCCAGATCCAGCAGGATACCATCCACGCCGGTAATTTCTCTTTTGTTTAGTTCCCGGACCATATCACAATAATTGCTGCGAATAATCGTCACCCGTCCTTTATACGCAGATAATCGATTACCGGCAGCAACTATTGCGGCTTCGTCCTGGTCTATTCCTATAAATCTCCCCGTGGCAGATAGCTGTTTACAAATCTCCAGGGCGTGTCCGGCTCCTCCCAACGTGCCGTCCACGTATGTCCCATTCGCCTGAACCTTCAGATTGCTAATGGTCTCCTCCAGCAATACGGATCTGTGTCTGAATTCCATCCTACCTCCAATGCGAACTGCGAAATGCATCTTTTAGATGACAATCCCCATATCCTGCATGCTTTCTGCTATGGCATCCATATCGTCGTAGTTACTGTTCTCCTCCCACTTCGCCTTACTCCAGATCTCAATCCGGGTAATGTTTCCTGTCAGCACCACATCCTTTTCCAGACCGGCAAATTCTCTCAGCGTAGCCGGTATGAGAACTCTCCCCTGCCGGTCCAGCTCACAGGATGTCGCGCCTGCCACAAAAAACCGCGAAAAAGTTCGGGCATTTTTATTGGTAAGAGGCAGCGCTTTTAGCTTTTCTTCAAAGGCCTGCCATTCGTTCATGGGGTAAATCGAAAGGCAGCCGTCTAAACCCTTGGTCAGTATGAACTCATCTCCCAATTGTTCTCTGAACTTGGAGGGTATGATTAATCTTCCCTTGGCGTCAATTGAATGACTGTATTCTCCCATGAACATAATGTAATAACCTCTTATGTCTGGCGTACCGAAGCTCCCCCAACAGTACACCGGCAGCAATCGCAGCGAGATCTGCCACTTTCTCCCCATTTGCTACCACTTTTCACCACTTCCTACCACTTGACACCTATTCTACTCTACCGGAAGGGAAAATACAAGTAAAAATTCCCGAAAAAATTTTACGTTTTTTTTACGGAGTCGGAAATTTTTACCATTTTTTATGTTTTTTTTTATGCACAAAAAACCTGTTGGCAGGCATTTGTGGGGATTATTTGCAGGTTCATCCCAAAAATGCCCGACCAACAGGCTGTATGCAATGTCTCTCATTATTCAACTTTTAAAAAGTGGGGGGCCGTCCCATTATCCGGCGTTCGTTTTCTGCCTGCGCCTTTTTGACAGTCCCAGACACATCAGCACCGCCGACAGCGCCACCAGGCACCCGGAAAGGAGTTGGGAAACGGGAATTCCCACCATCGGAAGCAAAAGCTGATCCGTGCGCAGTCCTTCGATCCAGAGCCGCCCCAATCCGTATCCGATCAGATAGCACAAAAACACCTGCCCGTCAAAAGCCTTTTTCCTGCACATCACAAGCAGGACAAGCAGCACCGCCACATTCCAAAGACTCTCATAGAGAAAGGTGGGGCTCACCTGTATAAAATCCACGCCGCCGATGTTTTCCACATGCTCCCACATGGCCGGAGTGATCTCGTTCCGGCGCACCGCCGATACGGGAATCTGCATGGCGAGCAGTCCGTCCGTATACTCTCCGAACGCTTCCCGGTTGAAAAAATTTCCCCAGCGTCCCACGATCTGTCCCAGAATCAGGCCGATACAGGCCGTATCCGCAAGCAGGGGAAAGCTGATCTTTTTCCATTTCGCATAGGCAAAGACCGTGAGGACGCCCCCTATGACGCCGCCGTAAATGGCCAGACCGCCGTTTCTAATATGGAAAATTTCCAGCAGATTGTCCTTATAAAGATCCCAGTCAAAAATCACATAATAAATTCTGGCGCCGATAATGCCGAACAAAATAGCCAGAAGACCCATATTGTAGTACATTTCCGGGTCCTGGCCGGACCGTTTGGCCTCACGCATGACCAAAGCCAGAGCTAAAAGCATACCGCCCACAATCACCACGCCATAGTAAGCGATGGGAAAACCAAACACAGAAAAAGTCTTCCCCACATGTTCAAGACGGATGCCCAGATGAGGAAAGTAGATCTGCATATCCATAGACAAAGGCCTCCTCTTTTATCAGACATTAAACCGGAACAGGATCACGTCTCCGTCCTGCACCACATATTCCTTTCCTTCCATACGCACCAGTCCCTTCTCTCTGGCCCCGGCATAGGAGCCGCAGTCCAAAAGATCCTGATAATTGACCACCTCCGCTTTGATAAAGCCGCGCTCGAAATCCGTATGGATCTTGCCCGCTGCCTGAGGCGCCTTCGTCCCCACTTTGATGGTCCAGGCCCTGGTTTCGTCCTCCCCGGAGGTCAGGAAACTCAAAAGTCCCAGCAGACGATAACTGGCTGTAATCAGTTTGTCCAGACCGGACTCGGCAATTCCCAGATCCTCCAGAAATTCTTTTTTCTCATCCTCCTCAAGCTCCGAGATCTCCTCCTCGATCTGCGCGCAGATCACAAACACTTCGCTGCCCTCCGCGCCTGCATAACCGCGGACTTTCTGCACCAGCTCATTTTCGGCGGCATCATCTTCCAGATCGTCCTCGGATACGTTGGCGGCATAGATAACGGGCTTGGCCGTCAGCAAATTGTATTCTCTCATGGCCGCCCGCTGATCATCATCGTCCGGTTCCAGGGTCTTGGCCGGCTGGCCGTCCTCCAGATGCGCTTTGATCCTTTCCAGCAACGCATACTCTTTGCCGGCGCTCTTGTCCATCTTGGCCGTGCGGCCCACCTTGGCCATGCGCCGCTCGATCACCTCCAGATCAGCGAAGATCAGCTCCAGGTTGATGGTCTCAATATCCCGCAGAGGCTCCACACTGCCGTCCACATGGATCACATTGTCATCCGCAAAGCAGCGAACCACATGGAGGATCGCGTCCACCTCCCGGATATTGGCCAGAAACTGATTGCCCAGCCCTTCTCCTTTAGAAGCTCCCTTGACCAGCCCCGCAATATCTACAAACTCTATGACGGCGGGAGTTACTTTCTTTGAATGGTAAAAATCCCCCAGCAATTTTAAACGGGGATCGGGTACGGCCACCACGCCCACGTTGGGATCTATGGTACAAAAAGGATAATTCGCTGACTCCGCGCCTGCTTTTGTCAAAGAATTAAACAGGGTGCTCTTTCCCACGTTGGGCAGACCGACGATTCCTAGTTTCATTTTTACTATGCCTCCTCCAAAATACCTTAAAAAAGGCGTAAAGCCCATGAAAAACCAGATGTAGGCTTTACACCCTGAAGATCAGGATTCATGATTATTCTTTTATGATATCCAGCTCGGTAAGGTTGATACCGGAAGACGTTAATATAACCTTTAGCGATATATAACGTCTTTTCATTTTTTTATATGCTTCCGAGTCTTTATCACATGAGATCATGTAATCCTGCAATCGTTCAAATTCTTCAATATTCCTCTGCATCATTTCTTTCTCGGTCATCTCCATTACCTCCGTACATCACCGCTAAAGCAACTGCCATTTGATATGGCTTTTATTATAACGGGTTATGCGAAACGTGTAAAGTCTTTATTGCGTTGTGAAAAGTGAGACTTTACACTCTGAAAAACATACGCAGTCAGGCGCGCCGGCAGGATTAATGATCTCCCCTGTCCCGGGACTGCACCATATACAATCGGCCTGCAGTGAAAGATACCCGGGCCGTATCCTCCTGAATCTCATTGCTCACCCCCAGACTGTCGGCATTTATCATACGGTGGTGGTGCAGAGGATACTTAAAACCCTCCAGCGTCAGATTTTCCACGGTATCCCCGGCCGGAAAAAAGGAGACAAAAGCGCCGAATTGCTCATCCTTTTTTAGAACAAACCCCTGATCATGGAGACTAATGCGGTTGCAGGAATCCACGATCCAGGCGGGTATTCCTGCCTCCAGGGGAATGTGAAGGCACTGCAGGCCGGCCAGGACATGGTCAATACGACTGCCCGTGGCTCCCAACAGCACAATCTGCTTTGCTCCGGCCTTTATGACATGACGCAGAGCAATCTCCGTATCGGAATAATCCTTGACCGGGTTGAACGTGCGCACCGGCACGTCATGAACGGACAGATACCGCTCCAGCCGTCCCGCGGGAAGACTGTCAAAATCTCCCACGATGTAATCCGGCTGCAGGTTCGCCGTCTCACAGAAAGCCAGTCCTCTGTCGGCGGCCACACAATATTCCGGCCGGTAATTCTGAATAAAAGAGAGGGCAAAATCCCGGTCGATTGTGCCCCCGCTGATGATTAATGTCCTCAATATTTTCTCCTGCCCTTCAATTCTTCGTATAGCTCCAGATACCCCGCATAGCGCTGGCGGCCGATCATACCTTCATCCAGGGCATTTTTAACCGCGCAGCCCGGCTCATGGGTATGGGTACACCCCTGAAAGCGGCACTGTCCCTCATAGGATCGGAACTCGGGAAAATATTCCCGCAGCTCCTCCTTTTCCATATCCGGTACAAAGAGGGAAGAAAAACCCGGCGTATCCACAAACCATGTATTCGGCCCGATGGCAATCATCTGGGAATGGCGGGTCGTGTGCCTGCCACGATTCAGCTTATGGCTGATCGCTCCGGTTTCCATGCAGATCTCCTGCTGAATTGCATTGGTCAGAGAGGATTTACCCACACCGGACGGCCCTGCCACCACGGTGATCCGCCCCCACAGGAGCTCTTTGATCTCCTCCACTCCCCTGTTTTCCCGCACGCTGATCGTCCGAACCGCATATCCTGCAGACTCATAATGCCGATACAGCCCATCGATCTCTTCCTGTCTCAGAAGATCCGTCTTATTAAAGCAGATGATGACAGGCACATGCTGACGTTCCATCATGATCAGGAAACGATCCAGCAAAGAAAAATTAGGTTTAGGATAATCTGCCGCAAAAATCACCATTGCCTGATCCACGTTGGCCACAGCGGGACGGACCAATTCATTTTTCCTGGG
The DNA here is from genome assembly GCA_949471785.1 of uncultured Lachnospiraceae bacterium. Taxonomy (GTDB): domain Bacteria; phylum Bacillota; class Clostridia; order Lachnospirales; family Lachnospiraceae; genus UBA11957. Next base: position 18,797 of record CASWRE010000006.1, read on the forward strand.
AAAAATTTCCACCAGATTCCCTTCCCGATTCTTTTCGTCCAGTACCTCGATCCGCACCCGGTCCCCCACCAGGGGCTTCTGCCTGTCTTTCCGAAATATACCTTTCGCTTTACATTCATAAATACCGGATTCTACCACATAAACGTAGTAGAATCCGGCAATTCCTTTAATAATCTTCCCTGTCATATTACTGTTCTGAAAAAGGCACTTTATATTTTGCCCGCCTCACATATTCGCCGTCGACTTGCTCATACAGATAGACGATACCCAGGCTGACCCCCGGCTCGCCCGTAGTCTCAAGTTTCAAGGGGAAAGAGGGCGCGTCGGACTCCAGCACGGTTGTCTCCTTTGTATCACCGTCTACCACCTGGGACAACGTCAGCCGAATCGGGCCGTTTTCATAATTTTTCGGCGCTTCCAGCCGCTCACTGCAGGCCCATATGCCGGAACCTGCGGAAGCCTCTTCGTCACTCGAACCGTCATCGGAAGATTCCTCGCTGCTGCTCTCGGGCTCCTCTTCTTCTTCCTCTTTCTGGCCGCTGCTGATTGTGATCGTAATTTCAGTACCCGTATCCACCTTGGTCCCCTCGGAAATACTCTGGGCCATGACCTCTCCTTCATTATACTTAGAGCTGGTACCTGTATCCACCGTCACCTTGAGCCCCAGATTGGTCAATGTCTTTTTCGCCGTGGCCTCCGATACCCCCAGTACACTGGGCACTTCCACCTGGGTATCCTCCTCGCCAAGGCTTATCACCACCTCCACCGTAGCGCCCGACGAAACCTCGGCGCCTGCTTTGGGTGATGTGCGGATGACTTTACCGATCTTTACTTCGCTGCTGTACTCCTGGGTGACCGTGGTCTCCAGCCCCAGACTCTTCAATGTGGTCTCCGCCACGGTCTGGGTTTCTCCCACCACATCCGGCACCACCACATCCGCCTTACCTGTACTGATGACGTATGTGATTTGAGTATGAACGTCCACTTTTGTCCCCTTCGGGATATTCTGCTCGATAATCTGTCCTTCCGGATACTGGTCTGAAGCCGCCTCGCCGCCTTTAGCGATCCCCAGCTGCAAATCATTCAGCATTTTCTGGGCCTCATCCACCGTATGCCCGACAATATCCGGCACCTCCACCTGGTCCTCGGTCCCGGTTGCGGAGGAAGATTCCGAACTGGACGACAGCGCCGACGACTCCTCCCTGGATGAGGAGGATGATCCTCCGCCGATCACTCCCATGGCATGGGCAATAAACACACCCAGTAATATAATAATGATGCCTCCGATAATAAACCCGCCAATGGTCACGGCCTTTTCCAGCGCGCTGCTGATCCCGTCCTGATCGTCATCTTCGTCATCCTCATCATCTTCATCCGGCTCTTCATATCTGCGCGTGCGAGGCTCATAATCGTTTCCCGTCTCCTGATTGCCGCCCGCCGCAGAACCGTTTCGAATTTCTTCCATCTCCGACTGGGACAGCATGATTGTCTGAGCGTGGCTGGATAGAGGCGCAATACTGACAAAATCGCCGTCCGGGTCCACTAAAGAACGTTTCAGATCCATGATCACCTGGCCCATGGTGGCATAACGCCTGTCCACACTCTTCTGAGTACATTTCAGGATGATCTGTTCAAGGCTGTGAGGAAGATTCGGCGTATATTTTGACGGGGGTATGATCTCCTCCTGCAAGTGCTTAATAGCAATAGCTACCGTGGTATCCCCCTCAAAGGGCACGCGGCCTGTCAACATCTCGTAGAGGGTCACGCCCAAAGAGTAAATATCACTCTGTGCATTGGCAAAACCGCCCCGCACCTGCTCCGGCGAACTGTAATGCACGGAACCCATGACATTGGAGCTGATCGTGTTCGAAGATGCGGCCCTGGCAATACCGAAATCCGACAGCTTTACCTTGCCGTCCGTGGAAATCATAATATTCTGTGGCTTCACGTCACGATGGACAATACCGCTTTGATGGGCGGCTTCCAGTCCCAGAGAGACCTGAATCGCGATGCTGGTGGCCTCCTTGACGCTCAGTCTTTTCTTTCTGGTGATATAGTCTTTAAGCGTAATGCCTTCCACCAGCTCCATCACGATAAAATTCGCATTGACATCCTCGCCCACGTCAAACACGTTGACGATATTCGGATGAGATAATCCCGCGGCAGCCTGGGCTTCTTTCTGAAACTTGGATACAAAGGTCTTATCAATCCGAAATTCCTGCCGTAGCACTTTAACAGCTACGAGACGATTCAGTTTCGCGTCCATAGCCTTGTAAACATCCGCCATACCGCCGGAACCGATTCGGTCGATAATCTCGTATCTCTGTCCTATCTTCACACCTGTTTCTAACATACTTTCACCTCATCTGCAAAGGGTTCTACTATAATCACAGCGATATTATCTTTCCCGCCATTTTCATTTGCCCTGTCAATCAACCGCTTTGCCTTGTCGGAGTCCCCCTCGTCTTCAAGCACTGTGCGGTAAATCTCCTCATTGCTTACCATATTACTAAGCCCGTCGGAACACAGCAGAATCCGGCTGTCTTCCTCCAGCTTCACATCAAAAAAATCCACTTTAACGGAATCGTCCGTACCAAGGGCTCTGGTAATGATATTTTTATCCGGATGCACCCGGCCTTCTTCCTCGGTCAGTTCTCCCATACGCACCATCTCCCCCACCAGGGAATGATCCCTCGTGATCTGATGAATGCCGTCTCCGATCACATAAAGCCGGCTGTCGCCTACGTTCGCCACATAGGCATACATCCCTACCACCGTAACCGCCACCATCGTGGTTCCCATGCCGTGCAAATCCGAATCCTTCTGGGCGCGTTCATAGATCTCCAGATTCGCCTTCTCAATAGCCGCCCGAAGAATCTTGACCGGATTGAATTCCTTGTTATCCCGGACACAGGAAAGCATAGTCTCAACGGCGCAGTGAGACGCGTAATCCCCCGCGTTGTGGCCACCCATACCGTCCGCCACCACAAACAGATTCGGCAAATTGCCGACAGATGTGTCCGAGGCAAACAGATAATCCTGGTTTATATTGCGTATTCTGCCTATATCCGTCATTGCATATGACTTCATCTTCTGTCCGTTACTCCTTCTTTTCCATATAACTCTTTCTAAGCTGACCACATGCGCCGTCGATATCCCGGCCCATTTCCCTTCTGATTGTAACATTAATCCCGTATTTTTCAAGTTTATTTTTGAATCGGAGGACATTTTTTTGGTCAGACGGCCTGAAAGGACGCTCTTTGATGGGATTTACGGGAATCAGGTTGACATGACAGTTCAATCCTCTCAGTACTCCGGCCAGCCTGGCGGCGTCGTCTGCGCCGTCGTTTTCGCCGGCCACCAGGCTGTACTCAAAAGTCAGCCGCCGGCCGGTGCAGTCGTAATAATACCGGCAGGCCTCCACGGTCTCACGGATTGTATATCGCCGGGCAACGGGCATCAGCCGCCGGCGTTTCTCATCACTGGGCGCATGGAGGGACAACGCCAGCGTTACCGTAAGCCCCTCATCGGCAAATTGCCGGATCTTCGGCGCCAGGCCGCAGGTCGACACGGTAATATTTCTCTGGCTGATATGATTCCCCAGGTTATGGGAAATCAGGCGGATAAAGCGCACCACATGGTCATAATTGTCCATGGGCTCGCCGGTTCCCATCAGTACCACGTTGGACACCCGCTCGCCGGTGAGACGCTGAATCTGATAAACCTGTTCCAGCATCTCCGAAGGCGTCAGATTCCGCAGCCAGCCGTCCAGTGTGGAAGCGCAGAACGCACAGCCCATCCGGCAGCCCACCTGGGTGGAAATACAAACGCTGTTGCCATGATGATAGCGCATCCACACACTCTCCACCACATGGCCGTCCGACAGTCGAAACAGGTATTTCCTCGTACCGTCAACGGCAGAAACCTGCGTCCGGACACATTCCAGCGCAGTCAGAGGCTCCTCTTTCAGCCTGTCCCGAAAAGCTCCGGGAAGATTCGTCATCTCGTCATAGGAGGCCGCCTGTTTTTTATGCATCCATGCAAAAAGCTGCTTTGCCCGGAAAGGTTTCTCTCCCATGGCCGTCACCCGCTCTGCCAGCTCTTCCGGCAGCAGCGATTTATAATCCAAATGCTCCATTTTATTCCTGATTTCTGCGCATCCTGGCTATGAAAAAGCCATCTGCGCCGTGTATGCCCGGGAGAAGCTGGATATAGCCCTGGCCGGTATCTTCACTCCGCAGCTCTTCGGGCAGGTACTCTTCCAGGCTCTCCGCCATGAATGGATAGTGAGCCAGAAACCACTGCACGTTCTCTTCATTTTCTTCTTCACAGATCGTACAGGTGCTGTAGATCAGCAGTCCTCCCGGCTTTACGTAGTCGGCGGCATTGTGCAGCATCTGCCTCTGAAGCTGTACCAGCTCCCTGATCCTGTCCGGTGTGATCCGGTATTTGATATCTGTTTTTTTTCCGATAATGCCCAGCCCCGAACAGGGCAGATCTGCCAGCACAATGTCAAATGCCTTCACCGATTTCCGATCCGGTATGGTGGCGTCCTGACGCCTGGCCGCCACATTGATCACGCCGCTTCTCTCTATATTTTCTTCAATGAGCCCCACTTTATACTCGGTCAGGTCTCTGGCTTCCACAAATCCGGTGCCTTTCAGGATATCTGCCACATGGAGGCTTTTGCCTCCCGGCGCCGCGCACATATCCAGAATCCGATCGCCGGATTTCGGAGCGGCCAGTTCTCCTACCAGCATGGAACTCACATCCTGTACCTGAATCCTTCCCTCGCGAAAAGCATGCAGCGCCGGTATATAATTAAAACCGGAAATGTAGCGCGCATAGGATAACCAGGGAGCCGGCCGTACCGTTACTCCCTGATCCCTCAACATGGCTTCCGTTTCTTTCTGGTCCGTACAAAACTGACGGCAGCGCACCGTGGCGGGCCTTTCTTTCAAAAAATCCTCCAGCATGGCTTCCGTCGTCTCCCGCCCGTAGGACGCCAGCCAGCGTCGGACCAGCCATTCCGGCATGGAATAACGGACGGACAGATACGCTCTCGGGAATTCTTTGGACGGCAGAGGCAGACGCCCTTTCTGGCGGCTGATATTTCTCAAGACCCCATTTACAAATCCCTTCAGGTTGTAAAAGCCTTTTTTCTGCGTCAGTTTCACGGCTTCATTACAGGCCGCCGAATCCGGCACACTGTCCATATACAGTATCTGATATACGCCGACACGGATAATCTCCCGGATCATGGGCTTCATTTTATCTACACTCACGCTGGAAATGCCGTTGATCCAGTAATCGATCCGTATTCTGTTTTCTATTGTTCCCTCGAAAACCCGGGTGATAAACGCCCGGTCCTGTTTGGGCAAAAACTGGTACTTTTCCAATGTTTCCCGGAGAACCAGATGGCTGTACCTTTCTTCCTGGTCCACCTCCAGAAGCATTTCCGCCAGCAGCTCCCTGATCTGACTCACTGCAGCCATCCGATCACCCCTTTCTTTCTGTCATACAACCGGCTCACCGCCCCAGCACCGTCCCTTTCCCGATCCGACACCCCCGCAAAAAGGCTTCCGCGTCCATACGCTTTTTCCCTTCCAGCTGCAATTCCAGAATTTCCAGGACGCCGTCGCCGGTCCGGACGGCCAGCGCGCCGCCGGAGACTTCCAGGATCTCGCCGGGAAAACCTTCCGCTTCTGCATTTCCGATACGGGTCTTCCACAATTTCAACTGTTTCCCATGGAGGCTGGTATAGGCCGCGGGCCAGGGATTCAGGCCGCGGACCAGCCGCTCCAGTTCCGCCGCCGGCCGGTTCCAGTCTATGCGTCCCAGCTCCCTGGTCATCATCCGGGCATAGGGCGTAGGACTCTCCCGGGGCTGCGGCTCATACTGCACTTTTCCCTGCTCCACAAGGGGCAGCGTATCGGTCAGAAGCTTTGCTCCCGCCTCGCTCAATCGGTCAAAAAGGCTGCCCCCCGTCTCATCCTCGGCCAGAGGAATCACGGTGCGGGCGATCATATCGCCCGTGTCCAATCCTTCATCCATGCGCATCAACGTTACGCCCGACTCTTTCTCCCCGTCTATAACGGCCCACTGAATCGGCGCCGCGCCTCTGTACTTCGGCAGCAGCGAGGCATGGACGTTAATACAGCCGTACCGGGGAAGCTCAAGGATCTCCTTGGGGATGATCTGTCCGAAAGCCGCCACCACAATCACGTCCGGTGAGATTTCTTTCAGCTTCTCTATACACACTGCCTCGCGCACCCGGGCCGGCTGATATACCTGCAGGCCATGTTCCAGCGCCCTCACCTTTACGGGGGGGGGAGTCAGCGTCTTCTTCCTCCCTTTGGGTTTATCCGGCTGGGTAATGACCGCCGCCACTTCATGACTGGCAGCGACAAGGCTGTCCAGCGCGCCCACCGCGAAATCAGGCGTTCCCATAAAAACCACTCTCATCTTTTACTCTTCTTCCTCCATACTCACGTCGCGCAGCTCACCCTCCACGTGCTCCACATAGAGAATACCGTCCAGATGCTCACATTCATGGCAGATCGCCCGGGCCAGCAGGTCATCCGCCTCCAGGACAAAAGGCTCCATATTTTCGTTAAAAGCTTTTACCTTTACATGATCCGGCCTGGTTACCGTACCGGCCTTGCCGGGCACGCTCAGACAGGCCTCATCCCCGGTCTGGCTGCCGGAGGTCTCCAGAATTTCGGGATTCACAAACACGTAGGGCTGCCCCCCTTCCTCCTCCACGTCGATCACCACTATGCGCTTTAAGATCCCCACCTGGGGAGCTGCCAGGCCTACCCCTGCCGCCTCATACATGGTGTCAAACATATCCTGGATGAGGGTGCGCAGCTTGGGCGTCATCACCTCCACAGGGCGGGACGTCTTGTTCAGCACCCGATCGCCCATAATTCTGATATTTCGGATTGCCATAATCTTTCTCCTTTATGCGTTAAAATCGTATTGTATATAGATACCGCGGAAACCGTTGTTGATCTCCACGTACTGCTCTGTTTTATCTTTCAGACGGGTAAGCGTCCCGTAGGTCCTGTGTTTGATGTAGATGACCTTCCGGTACATATCCTTCACTTTCGATACTGCCTCGTCCGCAGGTCCTATGATCTGCACCTTTTCCCGGCCCGTGGCACGGAAAAGATAGCGTTTCAGATACTCCATCGCCGTATTCAGCCGGAGCTCGTCAGCGCTGCTGGCATGAATGGCCAGCAGGTTCTCCACCGGCGGATACCCCATCAGACGACGATAGCCCAGCTCTTCTTCATAAAAAATATCGTCGTCCTGACGGGCGGCAGCCTGAATGGCATAGTGCTCAGGATGGTAGGTCTGAATCACCGCAACGCCGGGCCGATCCGCCCGCCCGGCCCGGCCCACCGCCTGGGTCAGAAGCTGAAAAGTCCGTTCCGCGCCACGGTAGTCCCCCGTATACAGGGACAGATCCGCGGCCAAAGCCCCCACCAGCGTCACCATGGGAAAGTCATGCCCCTTCACAATCATCTGGGTCCCCACCAGGATATCCGCCCTCCCCTCCCCGAAAGCCCGGAGTAATTTCTCGTGGTCGTTTTTATGACGGGTGGTATCCATATCCATGCGCAGCACTCTGGCCTGAGGAAATTCCCGCAAAAGCAGCTCTTCCACCTGCTGTGTGCCCGCCCGGAACCCGCCGATATAAGGCGACCCGCAGGAGGGACAACTATGGAATGCCGTCGTCTCATGGCCGCAGTAATGACAGACCAGACGGCCATGCTTATGGATCGTCATGGACACGTCACAGTGAGGGCATTTAACCACATAACCGCAGGTACGGCAGGAGACAAACCCGGCATACCCTCTCCGGTTCAGAAAAAGCATGGCCTGTTCCCCCCGTTCCAGGCATTCCGCAAGGCTCCGGCGCAGCTCTCCTCCCAGCATGGAACGGTTGCCTTTCCTTAATTCTTCCCGCATATCCGTGATCTTAACCCTGGCCAGCCCCCGGGAACCAAAGCGCCGGGACATTCGTACTTCCCGGTATTCCCCCGTCTCACAGCGATAGCGGGATTCCATGGACGGAGTAGCCGATCCGAAAAGCACCCTGGCTCCCTCCAGCCGCGCCCGCTCCACCGCCGTCTCCCTGGCATGATAGCGCGGCGTCATCTCACTGTGATAGGAACTCTCCTGCTCCTCATCCACGATGATCAGCCCAAGAGACGGAAAAGGGGCAAAAAGCGCAGAGCGGGGCCCGATCATAATCCTTGCCTCTCCCCGGGCGGCTCTGCCAAACTGTTCCGCCCTTTCCCCCTGGGAGAGCCGTGAATGAATGATCGCCACATCTTTGCCGAAACACTCGCAGAAACGCTGTACATTCTGATAGGTCAGGGCGATCTCCGGCACCAGAAGAATCACCTGGCGCCCCTGTTCCAGCATCGCGGAGATCAGGCTCATATAGACCACGGTCTTGCCGCTTCCCGTGACGCCATGCAGCAGGACAGGCCGCGGAGCATCGCCGCGCCATTCCTCCCTGATCTCATCTACTGCTCTTCCCTGCTCTTCGGTCAGTTCCGGAAAAGGCATTTCCCGCTTATGCTCCTGAAAGGGCGAAAGAAAATCAGATTCGTCTTCTACAAAAAGCACACCCATCCTCTCCAATGCCCGCACCACCGTTGCCGACAGGTTCAGCTCTTTCAGACAGGCCGCATAATCCACGGAACCATCGTCAATGAGATATTCCAGCAGACGGACCCGGGCCGTATGGCTCCTGCGCTTTTCCTCCTCAAGAATGCGGGCTGCTTCCTCTTTGGAAAGTTTGAGTACAATTGTCCGGTTTGTCCGTCTTCCGTTTTTCTGTCTGACCGGCAGAACAGTCTTCAACGCCTGGAGCATGGTACAGCCATAGTTTTCCCGTATCCAGGACGCCAACTCAATGAGCCTTCCCTCCAGAGACTGCTTTTTCTGTGATATCCCCTGTATAAATTTCATTTTTTCCAGTTCATAGTCCGGTTTGTCTGTCACTCGAATCACATAGCCGACTACCGTCCGGTTCCCCTTTCCGAACGGCGCCTCCACCTGGACGCCTGGACGGATATTCTGCTCCAGCATGGTCGGAATCCGATATTGAAACTTCCGGTCAAGCTGTTGGGCAGAAATATCCACTATAACATCTGCAAATTTCATAGCTCCCCTTTTCTACAGATTCATGCTATCCTATAACTGTCAGTTCCGATCCTCCTCTAAAATATCCCGGATCAGGTCCCGCTCATCCATCGGATATTTCTTTCCTCTGATTTCCTGATAATCTTCATGTCCTTTTCCGGCCAGTACAATGATATCTCCCGGCTCCCCGTGGTGAATCGCGTAAGCGATAGCCTCCTTCCGGTCAATCATCTCTATATATTTGCCGTCTGTCTTACCGATCCCCACTTTAATATCGTCAATGATCGCCTGCGGCTCCTCAAACCGGGGGTTATCCGAAGTGATCACAGACAGATCCGCCAGACGGCCGGAAACTTCGCCCATCTCATAGCGGCGGAGACGGGAACGGTTCCCCCCGCAGCCGAACACACACACCAGCCTGTGGGGCCGATACTCCCGCAGAGTGGTCAGAAGACTCTCCAGGCTCATGGCATTATGGGCATAATCAATCATTAAGGTGAATTCGTCCGAAACCTTTACCATCTCGATACGCCCTTTCACCTTCGCATTTTTCAACGCCCGGATAATATCCTCTTCAGACACAGAAAAATGACGGCAGATGGCAATCGCCGTCAGTGAATTGTAGATACTGAACTTACCGGGAAGATCAATCTCCACGGGGAAACTCATCAGCCCCTCCGTACGGTAAGAAATACCCAGCATTCCCCGTCCCGACACCAGCTTTACATCCACCGCCCGCAGGTCGGCTTTCTCTGAAAAGCCAAAAGTCTCCAGACGGCAGGTGTGCCCGGCAATGATCTGGTCCAAATGTATGTCATCGGCATTGACGATGCCTGTACGGCACTGCCGCAGCAGGCGGCTCTTGCATTCCAGATATTCCTCGAAGCTCTCATGCTCATTGGGCCCGATATGATCCGGCTCAATGTTGGTAAAGATACCGATATCAAACAGGAACCCGGCTGTCCGGTGCAGCTTAAGGCCCTGGGAAGATACCTCCATGATCACACAGTCACAGCCCGCTTTCTCCATCTCGGAAAAGTATTTCTGAATCAGATGGGATTCCGGCGTGGTATTTAAGGAAGGAATTTTTTTATCCCCGATAATGGTCTCTATCGTCCCGATAAGCCCCACCTTATATCCTGCATTCTCGAGAATGGATTTTACCAGATAGGTCGTGGTGGTTTTACCCTTAGTTCCGGTGACGCCGATGACCCGCAGCCTGTCGGCGGGATGTCCGTACCAGGCGGCGGCTATCAGAGCCATCGCATAGCGTGAATCCTCCACCTGCAGTACCGCGACATGCTCCGGCGCCTCCACCCTGCGCTCCGTAATCAGGGCAACCGCGCCCTTCTCTATGACCTGAGCAATAAAATCGTGACCGTCCACATTGGCCCCACAGATACAGATAAACAGAGAACCCTCGCCGGCCTCCCGGGAATCGCAGGCAATGTCCGCAATCTCCGTATCCAAATCTCCCTGCAGAACCTCAACCTGTATGTGTTCGACTAAAGCAGATAATTTCATACTCAGCCTCCTGATTATTTATGTGAATTTGTTTGTGCCAGAGGCACACCAAGGATAGCATACCATAGATAGGATTCGTTTTCAATGCAGGGAAGGGGAAAAAATCCGGTCTATTTTATGCCCTTATCTTTGTTCATTATTTTATATTTTTTTATTTTCTTTTATTTATTGGACACATTTTATTCACAAACCCCCGCTATAATGTTAACCGGATAGTTGATTAACCACTAACTATCTCCCCCCTCATTTAAACTTTGGAAAGAGACCCGGCGACGGGTCTCTTTCTGCGTCTCAAAAGACCGGTACTTAATCTCCCGTCCGCTCTTGTTTTCTCACCTGACTCCCTGTCAACAAAGAAATCCGGACGCCCTTACGGGTATCCGGATTCTTTTTCTTATCGGAAAGCCTCAACACGCGCTTTCCTTTATCATCCTTTTATGCAGACTGTCGTCAAAGGCTTCCGCAAAGATATCGTTACGGATGGACATAGCCAAAGAAGAAGTATCCCAGCGGACAATAGTACATGCCCTTAATACCGTCGGAAAGCATATATTTCTGGGTATAGAAGTACAGCGGATTCAGTACCCAATCCTGTCCCATGATCAGATCTTCGGCCTCATGCATATATTTCATGCGCTCGCTTGTATCTGTGGCAGATTTTGCCTGCTGGATCAGTTTATCATAGTCCTCGCTCGCATACTGGGCGTCGTTGTTTCCTCCGCCTGTCAGCCACATATCCAGGAAGGACATGGGATCGTTGTAATCGGCAATCCAGCCGTTACGGGCGATGGAATAGTCGCCGTCTTTACGGGTCTGCAGGAAGGTATTCCACTCCTGGTTGTTCAGGGTAACGGTAACGCCGAGAACATCCTCCCACATAAACTGCAGAGCTTCCGCCACTGCTTTGTGGTTATCATCTGTGTTATACAGATATTCGACTACCGGGAAGCCCTCGCCGCCCGGATAACCGGCTTCTGCCAGCAGTTCTTTGGCCTTTTCACAGTTTGCCGCATAATCCGCATCCGTTTCCGCATAGTAGCCGCCGCCGACGGTACGGAAGTCGTCGCCGGAAGCGCCTGCCGCGTCATAGACACCGGCCGGTACGAAACCGTTTGCCTCAACCTGTCCGGACTGGGTTACCTGGTTTACGATATAGGTACGGTCAACAGCCAGCGTGAAAGCCTGACGTACCAGCGGGTTATCAAAGGGGGCTTTCTGTGTCTGATAGCATACATAGTAGGTACCGATATAGTCAACAATCTTCAGGTCGCCGGAAGCGATCTTATTGGCGATCTCCGCCTGAGGTACATTCTCAATGAAGTTCAACTCACCGGAATTGAAACCGGAAAGCATGGCGTTTGCGTCGTCCATCAGCTTCCAGGTGATGGTATCCGGTCCCAGATTAGCGTAATCATAATACTGATCATTCTTTTCCATAATGATCTCCGAATTATGATTCCATGCCTGCATCTTGTAAGACCCGTTGGTGATGTATGTGGCCGGATCAAAAGTCCACTGATCGCCGTTTGCCTCGATGGTATCCTGACGCACCGGGAGCATGGCCGGGAATGCGCACAGCTCCTCAAAATACGGCAAATCGGTGGTGATCGTCACCTCAAAGGTCTTATCATCCAGCGCTTTTGCCGCCAGCTCGGACGGGTCTTTTTCCCCTGCCATGATCTCATTGGCATTTACGACACAGTCCAGCATATAGTTGTAGTCAGCGGCCGTCTCCGGCGTAACCAGACGTTTCCATGCATATTCAAAATCGCCGGCCGTTACAGGCTGTCCGTCCGACCATTTGATGTCGTCGCGGAGCTTAAAGGTGTAAGTCACCGTTCCGTCGTCGTTCGTTTTCTTATCGTAGCTCTCTGCCTGTCCGTAAGTGATCTGCGCACTGTTCGACGTACCGTCAGTACCGTCTACTTCTGTACCGGTATCTTTCCATTTCATAAGACCTTCAAACAGATGCAGGGTCATCATGGCGCCGTCTACGGCAGAATTCAGCGCCGGATCAATGGTCTGGGGCTCGGAGGCCACGTTTACCGTGATATTCTTTCCGTCCCAGGTTACGGCGCCGGCTTCGCTCGCGGCGGATGAAGCGGCCTCGCCCGTGTCGGATGCGGCTGCCGACCCTTCTGACTGTGTGGTGGATGACTCTGCAGGCGCTGCGCTTCCCTGTGACGAGGAGCCGGAATTACTTCCGCATCCCGCGAGCACAGAAACGCCCATGGCAGCTGTAAGTGCAAGAGCTGTAAGCTTTTTCAGTTTCATAGTTCCCTCCATATAAAATTATATTTGATAAACAGCCTTGTGCTGTATTACCCCAAAATATTATAAATTATGGCACGCCGCCCAATGATCCGGCGCATACTCCTTAAACTCCGGAACCTCCCCGCGGCACTTTTCCGTCGCATGAGGACAGCGTGTATGGAAACGGCATCCGGTGGGCGGGTTCATCGGAGACGGAATATCCCCCTCCAGTATGATGCGCTGCCTGCTGCGGCTCAGCTGCGGGTCCGGAACGGGCACTGCCGAGAGCAACGTCTGTGTATACGGGTGCATCGGATTACGGTTCAATTCGTAACTTTCAGCCAGCTCCACCATGGTCCCCAGGTACATAACGCCGATCCGGTTGGAGATATGGCGTACAACGGACAGATCGTGGGCAATGAACAGGTAGGTCAGCCCCAGCTCCTTCTGCATATCCTCCAGCATATTCACTACCTGGGACTGGATGGAAACGTCCAGCGCGGAAATCGGCTCGTCGCACACGATAAACTCCGGATTAACGGCCAGGGCGCGGGCGATACCGACACGCTGCTGCTGTCCTCCGGAAAACTCATGGGGATAACGATTGGCATGTTCCGTATTCAGCCCCACTGTCGAGAGCAATTCCTTAATCCGGTCCATACGATCGGTCTTGGATTCAAACAGCTTATGGATATCCAGCGCTTCGCCGATAATTTCACCGACTGTCATACGGGGATCAAGGCTCGCGGAAGGGTCCTGAAAGATGATCTGCATTTTCCGGCGATAGGGCAGCATATTTGCCTGACGCGGCTTCGGCACTTTCACATCCTGCATTACGCCGTTCGCCCCCGGCTTCCAGGGGTCTTCTCCTTCATAGATCACCTCGCCGTCATAGACAATCTTCCCCGACGTCGGCTGATGAAGCTGCAGAATTGTCCGGCCCAACGTCGTCTTTCCGCAGCCGGACTCTCCCACCAGGCCAAGGGTTTCTCCCCGCCTGATAAACACAGAGATATCTTCCACCGCCTGTACGCCGGGTCCTTTCATTCCCTTGACGGGAAAATATTTTTTTAAATGTTCTACGGAAACGAGGATGTCGTCATTCTTATTCATTTTCACTGCCCTCCGTTTCACTTTCCTCTTGCCGGTTCTTCATCTCTTCCTGAATCCGCAGCCAGCAGGCGGCCCGATGCTCTCTGCCCATGTTTACATAGGGGGGCATTTTCTGCAGACATACTTTCATGGTATGCTCGCACCGCGGCGCAAAGGGACATCCCTCCGGCGGATTTAACATATCAACGGGCGTACCTTCGATCGGAATCAGGCGCTCGTAGCTTTCCGCATCCACACGGGGCATCGAACGCAGCAGCCCCTTTGTATAAGGATGTCCAGGATTATAAAAAATATCATCCACCGAACCCTGCTCCACCATTTTTCCCGCATACATAACGGACACTTTATCGCAGATTTCCGCCACCACGCCCAGATTGTGGGTAATGAAGACAATTCCCATATGATTCTTCTTCTGAAGCTCTTTCATCAGCTCCAGGATCTGGGCCTGGATCGTAACGTCCAGCGCCGTCGTGGGCTCGTCGGCAATCAAAAGTTTCGGATGACAGATCAATCCCATGGCGATCATAACGCGCTGGCGCATACCGCCGGATAACTCATGGGGATACTGCCCCATTCGTTTTTCCACATTATTGATACCTACCTGCTCGAGCATTTCCATCGCTCTTTTCGCAGCTTCTTCTTTAGATATTTCTTTATTGTGCGCCCGCAGCGCCTCTGTCAACTGATTCCCTATGGTATAAACGGGATTCAGACAGGTCATCGGGTTCTGGAAAATCATGGCTACCTGAGAACCGCGGAAGTTGACCATTTCACTCGCCGTCTTCGCCAGCACGTCCTCCCCTTCCAGAGTAATACTGCCGCCCACGACTTTTCCCGGCGACTGCAGCAGGCCGATAATCGAATAGGCCTCCACGCTTTTTCCGGAACCGGATTCCCCCACAATACCCATTACTTCGTTGTAATTCAGATCATATGAGATTCCGTTTACGGCTTTCACTTCTCCCGCCGGCGTAAAGAAAGACACCTGGAGATCCTTTACTTCCAGTAATTTTTCCGTTTTTCTTTCCTGTTCCATAAATTATCTCCTTTCCTTATTTCTTTAACCTGGGGTCCAAAGCGTCGCGCAAGCCGTCGCCGAACAGGTTCAACGATAAAATCAGCACACTCAAAATGGCCGCCGGAATAAACAGTCGATACGGATAAGAAGTCAGCCCACTCAACGCCTCCGAACACATAGAACCCAGACTGGTCAAAGGCGCTGACACGCCGACGCCGACGAAGGAGAGAAACGACTCCAAAAAGATCGCCGACGGGATCTGCAGGAAAGTCGTGGTCACAATCTGTCCCACACAGTTCGGCAGCAGATGCCTCCAGATAATACGACTTCCTTTTGCCCCCAGCGCACGGGCCGCCGTCACATATTCCTGCTGTTTCAACTGCAGAATCTGTCCGCGGATAATACGGCTCATGGTCACCCAATACAAGAGACCGAACGCAATAAACATGGAAATCAGATTCGGCCCCAGCAACGTCACCAGGCTCTGCACCACGCCGTCGCCGGAATTCTGAAACTGTTCCAGAGCCGGTTTTAATGTGGCCGACAAAAGCAGGATAATCAGCATTTCCGGAATAGAATAGATAATCTCCACAATACGCTGCATAACATTATCTACCATACCGCCGCAATAGCCGGAAATCGAGCCGTATACGGCGCCGATGATCAGCACCAGAATAGCCGCGCAGATACCCACAATGATGGACACCCTTGCCCCTACCATAACGCGGACCATAATGTCCCGTCCCTGGTCATCCGTACCGAAAATATGGGGGAAAACTTTTTCGCCCTCGGCTATCTTCTGCAATTCCCGGTTGGAATACCCAAAGATTTTTGCCTTGACGCCCAGTTCTTTCGCGGCCTGCTGAGCTGTCATCTCCGTTTCTTCCGACGACTGCTTGCTGACATTAGCCGAAGCGCGGATTTTGGCTTCCTCAACTCTGGTCAGCTTTTCCCCCTTTGCCTCCGCCTCGGCGCGGGCCTGCTCGATTGCTTCCTCCACGGAGAGCACCTTTGAGCCGGAGTGTTTTTCGATATAATCATTAATTTTCTGCTGATCTTCCAATGTATAGTGCCACGGATCAAGGGTCTCTGATCCGCGGATCTGTTCTTTATACGAGTAGGGTACGACCTGCGGCCCTACAAAAGCGAAAATCACCAATAATACAATGACCACGAGCGCAACCATCGCCACCGTATTTTTTCTCAGACGACGCCACGCGTCTTTCCAGTAGGAAACGTTTTCCCGGTCCTGAATAAAGCTTTCCTTTTCACTTTCCGTTGCCGGTTCAAAAGCATTTTCCGGCAGGGAATTCCAATCCATAATGTCGTCAATATTGGGTTGAAGAGAACCCACTTTATTGTACTTTTTCGTCTCGGCCATCGATCAGTTCCCCCTTGTCAAATTAATCCTTGGGTCAACAATCTTATAGCACACATCCACCAGCAGGTTCATCACAATGATAAATGCCGCCAGAAAAATAGTTGTTCCCATGATCAACGGATAATCCCTGTTCTGAATCGACTGGATAAAATACCTGCCCAGCCCGGGAATAGAAAACACCGTTTCTACAACAAGTCCGCCGCACAAGGTAAACGCAACCTGCGGCCCCAGATAAGTGATGACCGGAATCAGCGCGTTGCGCAGCGCGTGTTTGAAAATAATGACGCCGTTTTTCAAGCCTTTGGCCCGGGCCGTTTTAATATATTCCTGATTGATGGAATCCAGCATCGCCGTCCGCGTCTGCCGGGACAGGTAACACATCGGATAGAAGCCAAGGGCAATACAGGGCAGCACATAACTGGCCGGCGTCCCGTCAAACAGCGCGGGAAACAGCTTTACCCCGGCGATCCCGCCGCACAGGGTATGCAATAATAATGTCGCCACTACGAAGCCCGGCATGGATATACCGATGGTACAGACAATCCGCAGGAAACTGTCTATCCAGGTTCCCCGCTTGTACGCGGCCAGACACCCCAGCGGTACGCCTGCCAGCACGGCCCACACAATGGCCAGAATACCGACCTTTGCCGATACCGGGAACATCTCTAAAATAATCTGTAATACCGGGCGGTTTTTCTGCATTTTAATGGATGTACCAAAATCTCCCTGAATCAGATTGCCCAAATATTTCCCCAGCTGGACAATCAGTGGCTGATCCAGGCCATATTTGGCGTTTAGAGCATCAATTGTCGCCTGTGTCGGCGTCTTCTCGGACAGCCACGGATTTCCCGGAATGGCATTCATCAGGAAAAATGTGGTGCAGGCCACAACTGCCAAAGTTACAATCGCCATAATCACCCGTCGAACCATATACTTTGTCATTCTTCATCCCACCTTTATCAAATGTACCGTAAACTCAAAAAAAGAATGCACTCAACTCCCGAGTAGATTTTTTCTGTCTCAAGAAAACGGTAAATGCTGCGCCCTTCATTTACAGCTTTAAAACGCTAAAGCTTAAAAGCTTAAACTACTGCGCTTACTAATACCCGAAAAATTATAACCTTTTTCAGAATCATTGTCAATCTGATATTGGCATCTGCGCGGAAAATGTAAAATCAATCATAAAAACGATGAAAAATACGTGAAAAAATATAAAAGGGCAACAAAAAAGCAGAGTACATATTTCTACATACCCTGCTTCTCCGATATTTTCCCATCTGCATCCTATGGAAAAACCTGATCTTCTCTTTTTAGACTTTTCTTCAGTCCACCTCGTACTTCTTCCACTCTTCCTCGTCCGGCTCAATAATTTCCATTCTGCCGTCCGCCTGTTTCACCGCCATCATACGGCATTCTCCCGCCATATTCCCCACCACAAAGGGAAAGAGTTTCAGGTTCGTGGCGGCGCCGATCCCGCCTTCCCGATCCATGGCGATCACGGACATGCTCCCACAGGAGCCGCCGATCCGCCGAAGCTTTGCGATATGGCCTGTCAGGACCCTTTCGCAGGCTTCCTGCGCCGGACAGCCGTCCGCCATCCTTTCCACAATGGCATGGGAGAGGCATCCTCTCATGATATCCTCGCCCACTCCGGTTGCCGCAGCGGCGCCCGCACAGGAGTCTGCATAAAACCCGGACCCTATGACCGGGCTGTCCCCGACCCTTCCGGGATGTTTAAGGAACAGACCAGAAGTAGACACACCGCAGGCCATGGAGCCCTGCTGATCCCGTCCGATCACGCAGACGGTATCATGGCCGTCATAGGCGTCCCGGCACGCGGGCCCACCGGCTTTTGCCGTCGCTTTCCTGAATTTTTCCCTGGCCGCCGGCGTCAGCATATTCCGGAACGCAAACTGGTGCTGCCGCGCAAATACCATGGCCCCCTCGCCGGCCAGAAAACAATTGCGTTCATATTTACTCAATGCGCATGCCACCGCCACAGGATTTCTGATATCGCGGACCGCCATCACGCCGCCGGCCTTCAGAGTATCCCCGTCCATATAAGCGGCATCCATCTCCAGCTCTCCGTTCCGATTGGGCAGCCCGCCATAGCCGACGGAACAGTAAGCCGCTTCGTCCTCCACGGTTTTCACCGCCTCCGTTACCGCTTCCTCAAGACTTTTACCGTCCCCCAGAAGCCGGGAAGCGCGGCGCACTCCCCCCAGAGACATTTTCCAGGTTGCTATCAAATTCCACCGATCCAACGTTTTCATATGTGCTGCATCCTCCCGGGATTCGTTGTTGTACCATGCCGTCATCTTTTCTTCTGCAGTCAGAACACTTCCTGATGTACCTTATCCGTCGCCAGGTCCTTCAGCTCATGGGCAGCCGCATGATTTTCGGGCATGCCCAGGGACAGAATCGCTTCCAGCCTGTAATTCTCCGGAAATTTCAGCCGCTCTCGCAGATATTCCTCCGTGGTCCGATTCCCCGGCGCTTCCCGCAGCCTTCCCTGTATCCAGCAGCTCCCCACGCCCAGGCTGTCCGCCATCAAATGCATATTGGCCATGGCTATGGAGCAGTCCTCCACCCAGACATCCGTCTTGCTCTCATCTCCCAGTACCACAATAGCACAATCGGCGCCATCCAGCATCCGAGAACCGGCCACCCGGCATTCCGCCATTGCCTTCAATGTCTCCCTGCTGCGCACAACAATAAATTCCCAGGGCCTTATGGCTCTTCCCGAAGCCGACAGCAATCCGGCCTGCAGGATCTTAAGAAGATTTTCTTCCGTCACCTTTTCCCCCGTATAGTTTCTGACGCTGCGCCTTTTCTGCATGATTTCCAGTAAATCCATCTCCAAAATCCTCCCTGTAACCCCGTCGCCCGGGCCGCTATTTTATAATCGTTCCCGCTTTTTCCAGATACCCTTCCTTCGCTTTCTCCATGGATGTGATCACTGCCGAGCGGCCCGGCCTCTGCTCCACAAATTCCACAGACGCTTTCAGCTTGGGATACACGGTCTTTTTATCAAACGGTTCTTCCTTCATATACCGCCTGGCCTCCGTGGTGGTGATCAGGCCGATTTTTTCTTCCCGGTCCGTGCCGTAGCCAGCGGAGAGCTGATCCACGCCGGTCAGCAAGAGCAGCTCGTCGGCGTCCAGAAGCTCGGCCATCAGGCCGCAGACATAATCCTTCTCCACGATGGCGCTGGCCCCTTTGAGCCCCCGGTCCTGCTGCAGCACCGGAATACCGCCGCCGCCGCAGGCGATGACAATCTGCCCCGCCTCCAAAAGCGCGCGGATGGAATCAATTTCAATAATGCCCAGGGGCGTGGGCGCCGCCACGATGCGGCGAAATCCCCCGTCTGTCTCCGTCACGTAATTGCCTTTATACTCCTCCGCCTCGGCCTCCTCGGCGGTCAGCGTGCGCCCGATCACCTTCGTGGGCTCGTCAAAGGCATCGTCATAGGGGTCCACCAGCACCTGGGTCAGCACCGTGCACACCGGCTTATAGATTCCCCGTTTCAGCAGCTCCGTGCGGATAGCGCTCTGCAAATCATAGCCGATATATCCCTGGCTCATAGCCGAGCAGACAGCCATCGGGGCCACCGTATAGTGCTCATGCACCTTGCCAAACTCATTCATGGCCGTATGGATCATCCCCACCTGCTGGGAATTACTGTGGGTGATCGCGATCTCAGCCCCCGCTTCTACCAGATCCGCAATGGCATGTGCCGCCCTCTTTGTCGCTTCCTTCTGCTCCGGCAGCGTCTTCCCCAACGCCGTATGTCCCAGCGCCACCACTACTTTTTTCTTCATCATAGCAGATACCTCTCTTCATCTCTATCGTCTCACTTACCGACTCTGCGGATTCCCATTCTCCGCGAACGGCATACGCATATGCTAAGCTCCCAGATTCTGCACCGCAAAATACCCGAGCACCAGGATTCCCAACACAATCCGATACCATCCAAAAGCCTTAAAATCATGTTTCTTAATATACCCCATCAAAAATCGAATAGCCAGTACGGATACCAGAAACGCCACCACCATACCCACCAGGAGGATCGCGATCTCCTGACTCTCAAAAGCAAAGCCGAACTTCACCAGCTTCAGCAGGCTGGCTCCGGCCATCACCGGAATGGCCAGAAAGAAGGTGAACTCCGCCGCCAGCTCCCGGCTGGCGCCGAGCAGAATACCGCCGATGATCGTGGAACCGGACCGGGATGTGCCCGGAATCAAAGCCAGTACCTGAAATACGCCGATATACAGCGCCGTCAAGAAAGAAATCTGTTTCAGCTTCGTCATCCCCGGCCGACGCTTCTTATTATAGTTTTCGATCAAAATAAACAGGACGCCATAGACAATCAGAGCTATCGCCACCACCACATAATTATACAGGTGCTCATCCATCCAGTCATCCAGCAGAAGGCCGAATACCATGGCGGGCAGACAGGCCACGACGATCTTGAGCCACAGCACGATCTTGCCCATATCCACATAGGAATCCGCAAAATCCTGCAGCTTTTTCCCCATACCGCCCTCACAGCGATTGACAAACCAGCTCCTGCCGCTGTTTCTCTTCAAATGAAACGGCCACAGCCGATCCCAGTAGAGCACCACCACGGCCATGATGGCGCCGAGCTGAATGACTACGCGGAACATTTCCAGGAACTCCGGCCGGACATCCAGCTCAATAAATTCCTCCACCAGGATCATATGGCCTGTGCTGCTGATGGGCAGCCATTCTGTGATCCCTTCCACGATTCCCAAAATTATTACTTTTAACATTTCCGGCATATCCGTTCTCCTCCGGTCGTTCTTTTCAGTCTATGTGCCGGGACGGCATCTCATGTCCCATTCCGGCGATATCGATCAGCGTCAGACTGCTGATATCTGTATTTTCCAGGCTGGACACCAGCGCCCGGGCGGTGTCGATGGCGGTCAGCACATTCACGCCCGTCTCAATGGCGTTGCGCCGGATCACAAAACCGTCCCGGGCCCGCTCCACGCCGTTGGAGGGAATATCGATAACCAGATCGATTTTGTGGCCCAGGATCAGATCCATCAGATTGGGAGAAGGCTGCTCCAGTTTGTTCGTACGGGTCACATGAACGCCGTTCGCCCTGTAATACTGGGCCGTGCCCCTGGTAGCGTAAATTTTATACCCCAGCTTGCGGAAACGACGGGCAATGTCCAGAGATTCCTCCTGGGCGTCGTCCCGGATCGTCATGATCATGTTTTTATATTTCGGCAGACGGATACCGGCGCCCAGAAACGCCTTATACAGCGCCTCATTAAAACTCTCCGCGATGCCCAGACACTCGCCGGTGGATTTCATCTCCGGCCCCAGACTGATGTCGGCGCCGCGGATTTTCTCAAAGGAAAACACGGGCATTTTGACGGCGATATGTTTTGCCTCGGGCTGCAGCCCCGGCGTGTAGCCCAACTCCCGGATCTTATGGCCCAGGATTACTTTCGTGGCCAGGGGCACAATGGGAATACCCGTCACCTTACTGATATAGGGCACGGTACGGCTGGAACGGGGATTAACCTCAATCACATAGACTTCGCTGTCCTCATGGCTCACGATAAACTGGATGTTAATCATACCCCGCACATGGAGCGCCTGGGCCAGACGGCGGGTATACTCCTCAATCGTGGCCTTCGACTCCTCACTGATGGTCTGGGCCGGATAGACGGAGATGCTGTCCCCGGAATGGATACCGGCCCGCTCGATATGCTCCATGATCCCGGGGATCAGGATATCCTCGCCGTCGCATACCGCGTCCACCTCGATCTCCTTGCCCACAATGTACTTGTCCACCAGAATCGGATGCTCCTGGGTATACCGGTTGATAATACCGATGTACTCCACCACGTCCTTATCGCTGACAGCGATCTGCATTCCCTGGCCACCCAGCACATACGAGGGCCGCACTAATACGGGATATCCCAGCTCCCGGGCCGCCGCCAGGGCCTCCTCGGCGGTATAGACCGTGTGGCCCGCCGCCCGCTTGATCTGCGTCTTTGCCAGAATCCGGTCAAACAGTTCCCGATCCTCGGCGGCGTCCACATCCTCGGCGGAGGTACCCAGGATCGTCACGCCCATTTTGATCAGGGCCTCCGTCAGTTTGATGGCTGTCTGACCGCCAAACTGCACCACCGCGCCGTCAGGTTTTTCGATCTGAACAATATTTTCCACGTCCTCGGGGGTCAGCGGCTCGAAATACAGCTTATCGGCAATATCGAAATCCGTACTGACCGTCTCGGGATTATTATTGACAATGACGGTCTCATAACCCTCTTTGGCAAAGGCCCAGGTACAGTGCACGGAACAGAAGTCAAACTCAATCCCCTGGCCGATACGGATGGGGCCGGAACCCAGCACCAGCACTTTCTTCCGGTCACTGTGGCACTCTGCCTCGTTCTCCCCGCCGTATACCGAATAATAATACGGTGTGGCCGCGGCAAATTCCGCCGCGCAGGTATCCACCATTTTGTAGGCGGCCGTGATGCCGTACTCCCGGCGGAGGCCGCGGATCTCCTCCCCGCATTTCCCTGTCAGGGAAGCGATCACGGAATCCGGGAATTCCAGCCGCTTGGCCTCCCGCAGAAGCTCCTCCGTCAGTGTTTCCCGGCGCAGGGCTTCTTCCATCTCCACCAAAATCGCGATTTTATCGATAAACCAGAGATCAATCCGCGTGCGCCCATGGATAGCCTCATAGGGAATATCCCGGCGCAGGGCCTCGGCGATACGCCAGATGCGCATATCGTCTACGATGTTCAGAGCCTCTAAAAGCGCCTCGTCCGAAAGGCCGGTGAAATCGTAGGACAACAGGCTGTCCACATGCTGTTCCAGGGAGCGGATAGCCTTCATCAGGGCTCCCTCGAAGTTGTTGCAGATGCTCATGACCTCGCCGGTGGCTTTCATCTGGGTCGTCAGGGTCCGTTTTGCGCTGATAAATTTGTCGAAAGGCAGGCGGGGGATCTTTACCACGCAGTAATCCAGCATGGGCTCAAAACTGGCATACGTCTTCCCAGTGATGGCGTTGGGAATTTCATCCAGTGTGTAGCCCAGGGCAATCTTGGCCGCCACCTTGGCGATGGGGTAACCGGTGGCTTTGGAAGCCAGGGCCGAGGAACGGCTCACCCGGGGATTTACCTCAATCACACAATACTCAAAACTCTCCGGATGGAGGGCATACTGCACGTTGCAGCCGCCGGTAATCCCCAGCTCGCCGATGATATTCAACGCGGAAGTCCGCAGCATCTGGTACTCCTTGTCCCCCAGAGTCTGGGAAGGAGCCACCACGATACTGTCCCCGGTATGCACGCCCACCGGATCGATATTTTCCATATTGCATACGGTGATACAGTTGCCTGCGCTGTCCCGCATAACCTCATACTCGATTTCCTTCCAACCCGCGATACAACGTTCCACGAGTACCTGTCCCACCCGGGAGAGACGCAGTCCGTTCTGCAGGATCTCCTCCATCTCCTCGGGATTCCCGGCAATACCGCCGCCGCTGCCGCCCAGCGTGTAAGCCGGACGCAATACCACCGGGTAGCCGATCTCTGCCGCAAAAGCCAGGCCGTCTTCCACGTTTTCCACCACCAGGGAAGCCGCCACCGGCTCGTGGATCTTCTCCATCGTACTCTTAAACTCCAGCCGGTCCTCCGCCTTGCGAATGGTCTGGGAGGTCGTACCGATGAGGCGAACCCCCTGCTCCTTTAAAAAGCCCCTTTCTTCCAGCTCCATGGCCAGATTCAGCCCCGCCTGGCCGCCCAGAGTGGGCAGCACGCTGTCAGGCCTCTCCTTTATGATCAACTGTTCCACCACCTCCACGGTAAGCGGCTCAATATACACATGATCGGCAATATCCTTGTCCGTCATGATCGTGGCGGGATTAGAGTTCAACAGCACCACCTCAATGCCCTCCTCCTTCAGAGAACGGCAGGCCTGCGTGCCCGCATAATCGAACTCTGCCGCCTGTCCGATCACGATGGGACCGGAACCGATCACCAGTACTTTTTTAATATCGGGATTTTTCGGCATTACCTGTCACCTCCCATCATTTCTATAAAACGATCGAACAAAAAGCCTGAATCCTGGGGTCCTGGGCAGGCCTCCGGGTGAAACTGCACGGTGAAAACAGGCTTTCCCACATAAGACAAACCCTCGTTAGTGCCGTCGTTGACATTGATAAAGGCAGGCACGGCCACCTGGGTATCCAGATGTTCCGTATCTACCACATAGCCATGGTTCTGGGATGAAATATAGACTTTACCGGTGGCCAGATCCTTCACCGGATGGTTACCGCCCCGATGGCCGTATTTCATCTTATAGGTGTCGGCTCCCATGGCCAGCGCCATCAGCTGATGCCCCAGGCAGATAGCAAACACAGGAACACCGGAAGCATAAAGCTTACGGATTTCTTCTATGATAGCGCCGCAGTTCTTCGGATCTCCCGGGCCGTTGGAGAGCATGATGCCGTCGGGCTTACCGCTCAACACTTCCTCGGCGGAAGTGTGGGCGGGATAGACGGTGACCTGACAGCCGCGGCGGTTCAGACTTTTCGCTATATTGTTTTTCGCGCCGAAATCCATCAGCGCCACCCGCTTTCCGGGGCCTTTCAGCACAGTTTTTTCCGTACAGGTCACCCGTTCCACCACGTTTCCGGTGGTATAGGCCGCAAGCCTCGGCAGTATTTCTTCCAAATTATAAGCGGCATTGGTGGTAATCATGCCGTTCATCGTCCCCTTCTCCCGCAGAAGCCTGGTGAGTGCGCGGGTATCAATGCCGGCGATTCCCGGTATGTCAAAACGTTTCAGGAAATTCTGGATCGTATCCCCGCTCCGAAAATTGCTGGGTATCCTGGATAACTCCCGGACAATGAATCCGTCCGGCCAGGGCCGCAAAGACTCCTGATCGCTGTAACAGATCCCATAATTCCCGATCAGGGGATACGTCATACAGACTGCCTGTCCGGCATAGGACGGATCAGTCAGCACCTCGAGATAACCGGTCATGGAGGTATTGAACACGATCTCACTGATGATCTCTTTTTTCGCGCCGATGCTGACGCCGGTAAAAACATGTCCATCCTCCAAAATCAGAAAAGCTTTCATTCGTTCACCGTTTTCCTTTCTTCCACTTCCTGTCAACTCAAACCTCAAAAAGTCTATCACAAAGGGGTTTTCATTTCAACCGTTCCGTCGACAATGAGCATATTTTTTCATTTTTTATTGCCGCGTAAATCAATGGTATTTTTTTCATTTTTATGTTGACAAACCCTATTGGCCTGTGTATAATAACTTTTGTGAGTTGCGGAAGCGCAACAAAACAAGATGCAGGAGTGGCGGAATTGGCAGACGCGCAGGCTTCAGGTGCCTGTGGTCGTTAAGACCGTGTGGGTTCAAGTCCCATCTCCTGCATTTTTTATGCTCTTCTATACGGAAAAGGGCGGTATTCCTTCATCCCCCCTTTACCCGAACAATCCTTTCCACCATCTCCCGTGAACCGTACAGGAACTCTCTTCCAGTCCCTCCGACATCACCGCGGCTTCATCCGCCGTCCCCGCCGTGCCTGCGCGAAGAAACGTCTGCCGCTGTACCCCGGTCAACGGGCAGAATATCCCCGCTTTTTTGCCGGAAACCGTACAGATTTGCACCTGCCCGTGGCAGTCACAAAATTCTTTCGGCTCTGTTCCGGGAATATAGGTTTCCTCATAGCTTACATCCCCCTGTACGGTATGGTCGCACAGGTCTTTCACGGCCAGTTTCCCGCATTTGCCGCAGATCTCGCAAAGAGACAGCCTTTTCACTCCTGAAAATCCTATATCCCCCAGACGTTCATGTCCCCGTGACATCACCTGTTTCCATATCCTTTTCACATAGTTGCTGCCATTCTGAGCCCGGTTATCGTCGTATCCCCCCCACACACCGCATACATAGTAAGGCGTATACCCCACAAACCACACGTCACGCCGATCCGTGGTCGTGCCGCTTTTTCCCGCCTGAGACATCCCGCTAAAGGCTGCTTCCCGGCCGGTGCCCCGATCCAATACGCTCTCCATAGCGCCGGTCAGAAGATCGGCCGTCTGGGTGTCCACCACCCGAACGGGATCGACCGTACGTTCCAGCAGCACCGATCCATCCCGGGCCAGAACCCGGCTGTAAAAGGTCGGTTCACAGTACCTGCCTCTGTTGGCCAGAACACCGTAAGCCGCCGTAAGCTCCAGATTCGTTACGCCGCCATGGGTTCCCCCCAAAGCCAGAGATTCAACCAGATCCGCCTTTGTCAGATTTTTGAAACCAAATTTTTCCAGAAGGCTGAATACTTCCCTGGCTCCGGCCTGCCGGAATGCTTTGACCGCCACCACATTGACCGAATCCGTGATCGCCTGGCGCAGAGTCATTTTGCCGCCGAAGGTCCCGCTCACATTGCGGATGGGAGTGCCGTCGGCGTAAAGGCAGGGCGCATCGTCATAGACGTCCCCCAGTGTCCCTCCTTTTTCCAGAACGGCCGCATACTCACCCACCACTTTCAGGGTGGAACCCGGCTGACGCACACTGTCCGTGGCCCGGTTCATCACCAGGCTGGCCGTCTTCTCTCCCCGGCCGCCCGCGATAGCCTTCACCTGCCCCGTCCGGTAATCCATAAGCACCAGAGAGGACTGCGCATCTGAATCGTAGGTTTCTCCCCGGTTGATTTCCTCCTCGACGATGGCCTGGAGCGCACTGTCCTGGGCGGCTTCTACCGTGAGCCCGCCGCTGTACAGCAGATGCCATGCCTCCTCTCCGGTGTAAGCATATGCTTCCTGCAAATCCCGGCAGACCTGATTCAGCAGAGCGTCTTCGTACCAGGAAAAAACCCGGGTCTCCTGTCCGCCGTCCCGGATGTCGGCAATATGCTCCAGCACCGGTTCTGCCAGGGCCTCCCGATACGCCGCATCCGTGATATACCCCTGCTCCAACATTTTCTTCAGTACCAGCACCTGTCTCTCCCTGCCCGCCTCAGGATGCAAAAGGGGATTATATCCCGAAGGATTTTTGGTGATTCCCGCCAGCATCGCGCTCTCTGCCAGACTCAGCGCCGATACGTCTTTGCCGAAATATTTCCTGGATGCCGACTGCACCCCCCAGCAGCCGCTGCCCAGATTGATCGTATTCAGATAATTCTCCAGTATCCATTCCTTGGAAACCCTTCCCTCCAGCTGTATTGCCAGCGCCTGTTCCTGAATTTTGCGGATCAGTTTTTCCCCGAATGAACGCTCCCCGGTCCAGCCTGTAAATACATTGTTTTTGAGAAGCTGCTGGGTAATCGTGCTGGCCCCCTCGGAAAAATGGCCCGCCATTACCCCCCGCACCGCCGCCCGCATAATTCCCTTGATATCTATGCCGATATGGCGATAGAAACGCTCGTCCTCGACGGCCACAAAAGCCTGCTGCATTACCACGGGTATCTGCTCCAGCGTCGCATAGACGCGATTAGACCCTTCCTGGGCCAGCGTGGTCATCACCTCGCCGTCGTCATCCAGCACCGTCGTCAGAAACTCCGTAGGCGATACGTTCAAGCTGTCCAGCCTGGGCGCGCTGCTCACGGCAAAAATGATCATCCCGATCCCCAGAGCCATGGCCACGGTAAACAAAATACCCACGGTCCTTCCCACCGCCCGGATTTTCTTCCTGTGCTTTTTTGCCCAGGCCGACGCCCGCATGGCCCACCGGGAACATTTTCCGTACAGTTTCCTCCCATATTGACGAAGTTCCTCTTTTTTCCTGCCTTTATCTCTTCTCTCCCAAATCTGCTTCACACCACCAGCGGCTCCTTTCTAAAAGCACTCTCACGGCAACAAAAAAGGACTTTTACCATAAGTATGCCATACTTCTGACAAAAGTCCTCTACCGTACATTTTATTTATTTTTCCTGCGCGGGGTAAACCCGCCATTAGCCGCGAACAGTCCGGCTCCCGCGAGCACCAGTATATCCGACAAATTGAATACCAGTTTCTGAAGTTTTCCGGGTCCGCAGGCAATGCTGACATAGTCGTCCACATACCCCTGGCTGATCCGGTCCGTCAGATTGCTGAGTCCGCCGCCGGTGATCAGCACCAGCGCCGCCCGCTCCCATCCGTACCCTTTCTTGCCGCTGATACAGGCCAGCCGCACCAGGAGAGCCGCCAGCATACCGCCGGAAATCAGATTCAGTTCCCTCTGCTTGTCCCTGCCAAATCCCAGAACGGCTCCCGGATTCTTCAGTCTGCGGAGCGTCAGACGGCCTTTGCACACCGGCTTTCTCTCACCCTCCTTCAAATGATGACGCATATATTTCTTCAACACTTCATCCCCTGAAAAGAGGGCCAGCGCCACGGTCAGTTCTCTCATGGGCGTTTTCTAAGCCTCCTCTGTGGTTTTTCCGGACTCACTGTCTCCTTCTGCCCCAGCTTCCACCGTGATCTCCGGCTCCTCCACAAAATCTTCCTCGGACGCCATATTATCTTCTCCGTCATTTCCGGCGGCTCCGTCGTCCGTCCCCGCGTCTTCTTCTTCAAATTCCGCCTCGCACACCGGCATACGGGTACCACATTTCATACAGAATGCCGCCTCATCCGGCACTGCGGCGCCGCATTCCGGACAAACGCTCTCGCCGCGGTACTTGCTGATCTCATCCTTGTAGGAAGTAATCTCCACTTTCAGCTCCGTGATGTCTTCACAGATGGCCGTGATCTGCGGGTCCATAGTCTCGCCGGCCTGATGCTTCCTGTAAAGCATTTCACCCAGCTCCTCATAATTCTGGGCAATTTCCCGGTTTGCCGTACGGATCTGATTTTTCAGTTTCTGAATCTCCACCACCCGTTCGGTCTTTTTCCCCAGAGTTTCCGCGGTCTCGGAAATGTTTTTTCCTACATTCTCCAATAATTCCTGCAACATAATCTTATCATCCTTTCTTATGTTAATTTATGCGTAACTGTTCGATACATCACAGTTACAACAGTGGTTACGATTACTGATGATTCGTTTCCAAAAGCGGCGTCTCCTGCCCTCTTAAAAGTATTCTGGGACCGCCGGTTTTTGTAACATATTCTTTCGTGATAACGACCTCCCCGATGGAATCGTCCTTGGGGATCTCGTACATAATATCCAGCATAAACTCTTCAATAATGGCGCGCAAAGCCCTGGCGCCGGTGTCTTTTTCGACGGCCTGCCGGGCAATCTCCCGCAGAGCTCCCTCCTCGAATTCCAGCTTGACCTCATCCATGGCCAGCAGCTTTCCGTATTGTTTGAGAATCGCATTCCGAGGCTCTTTGAGGATCTGTACAAGCATATCCTCCGTCAATCCCTGCAATGCAAAGATAATCGGCAGTCTGCCCAAAAATTCGGGAATCATACCAAATTTTCTCAAATCCTCCACCGTTACTTTGGCGAGCAGTTCTTTGTCGTCATCATATTTATCCTTGAGATCCGCCTGGAAACCGATAGAAGCCTGCTTGTTCAGCCTGGCCTTGATGATATCCGGAAGATCGGGGAAAGCGCCGCCGCATATGAAAAGAATATTTCTTGTATTTACTGTCGTCAGAGGCACCATGGCATTCTTGCTGTTAGCGCCCACCGGGACCTCCACATCGGCTCCCTCCAGCAGCCTGAGCATACCCTGCTGGACGGCTTCACCGCTGACATCCCGCTGGTTTGTGTTCCTTTTTTTGGCCAGTTTGTCGATCTCGTCGATAAAAATAATTCCCCGCTCTGCCCGTTCCACATCATTACCGGCTGCCGCCAGAAGCTTGGACACCACACTCTCAATATCGTCTCCGATGTAGCCGGCCTCCGTCAGGGACGTGGCGTCTGTCAGAGCCAGAGGCACGTCCAAAATACGGGCCAGAGTCTGCACCAGATAGGTCTTACCACTTCCTGTGGGGCCCAGCATCAGCATATTCGATTTCTCGATCTCCACACCGTCCGACGGATCTGCATGAATGCGCTTGTAATGATTGTATACGGCGACGGATATAGCCTTTTTGGCGTGCTCCTGCCCGATTACATAATCGTCCAGACCTGCTTTGATCTTGTGAGGTGCCGGCAATTTCCGTATGTCAAAAGCCGGGGATTCTCTCTTTTTATGCTTTTTCTTTTTGATTTTCTGGCGCTGAGGCACCTGATTTTGCAGGCTGTTCAGATCAAACATCTGTAATGCCGGCATGTTTGCAATCAGATCATTGTAATTAATGGAACCATTGGTCATGGAATCAAAGCTTTTCTGCATACAGTCCGAACATATATAAATATTATTGGGCAAGGCAATCATCTTGCCGGCTCTGCTTTCCGGCCTGCGGCACAGAAAACAAACCTTTTCATATTCGTCCTCGTCTTTGGGGACATCGCCATCTATTTTTTTCTCTTCTGCCATACTCTACCTCATGCTTTTTGTCATCGCTCAACACGCGCGGTGGGGAGATTCCTTCACTCCTGCCCGTGCTGAATCGTTATGATTTTTTCCTGGCCAGCAGTACGCGGAAAGTCTGCTGCCTGTACTCGCCATCCTCGGTGCGCTGCACGACCACATCCACGATCTCCCCCGCCGAGTAGTAGGACAAAGCGTCCAGCAAATCGTCCCGGGACCGGATTTTCCGGTTGGCAAAGGTGACAATGATATCCCCCGCCCTGATCCCGGCGGCTTCGGCAGGCGTTGACGCCCGCACTTCGTCCACATAGGCTCCCAGAGGCATACCATAGATTTCAGCCGCTTCCGCGACCACATCACGGCAAACCACACCGAGATAGGCTGCTCTTTTCTCCGGCACTTTATCCCGGGTCTCTATCTGAATCAAATCATCCAGAATCGGGCTGGCCGTACTGATGGGGATCGCATATCCTATACCTTCCACATCGTAGGAGGCATATTTGGCAGAATTGATACCGATCAGTTCCCCTTTCATATTCAGAAGAGCGCCGCCGCTGTTTCCTGGATTGATGGCCGCATCGGTCTGGATCAGCGTAATGCCCTGATCTTCGCCGATTAGTTTACGATCCAGCGCACTGATACAACCGGAAGTCACGGACTGCCCGTAACCCAGAGCATTTCCGATGGCCACCACCTGCTGACCCACCTCCACCTTCGTGGAATCTCCGAGTACCGCCGTACGGATGGCCTTTCTCGTTTCCTCTTCCAGAGAAGACAGCTGCACGGCAATCACCGCCAGATCATTTTCCCGGTCCGTTCCTTTCACCGTCGCGGAAGATGCCGTTCCGTCAATAAAGGCGACGCTGAGCGTCTGGGAAGCCGATACCACATGATTGTTTGTGGCAATATACAGTTCCTTGTCATTAGCCCCTATAATAATACCGGAGCCGCGTCCCACGCTCTCATAAGATCTGGAATACCCGAAAAAAGACTCCAATTCCTGCACCGACGTGTTGGTAATCGCCACCACGGCCGGCATCACTTCCCTGGATACATCCGAAACGCTGTAAGTAAAAGCGGAGGAAACCGTCTCCGGCGGCATGCCGTCCGGCGCGTCTTCCCCGGGCCGGGCGGATATCTCCCGGCGCGTCTGCCGGTAAAAAGCCGCCCCGGCGGCCATACCGACAAATGCCCCGCACAAAACTGCCGCAAACAGCCGCACGACCGTACGCCTTCTTTTATTTGTACGCATAATTATTCTCCTCTTCGGCCGCCTCCGCGAATATCCCGACAGCCGTTTCGTTCCCTGTCCTCTATAGACTGTTTCCCCCTCCTGTAATCAGCTCGGCAAGAGCCTGCAATGCCTCTACCTCGTCTACCCCGTCGCAAAAAAGCTCCACCTCGTCGCCGCCCCGGACACAGGAGCCGAGCACGCTCAGAACACTTTTCACGTTGGCCGTCCCGTCCGGATAGGCAAATGTAATCAGTGATTTGTACTGTACGGCCTTTTTGCAAATGGCCCCTGCCTGTTCCAGCTCCAGCCCTGACGGATAGCGGATAATTAATTTTTTACTCACCATAGTCTGTTGTCTCATCTCCTACTCTGTTTCAGACTGAATTTGTTCCTTTTCACTCAGATGTACCGTGACCGATACCGCATCCACAAGGATAAATCCCGTGGGCAGCGTCACCGCCACCGGAACCGTGTAATCGCCGGCGCCTTTGCCGTCCAGATCGACGGAAAGTTTGATATGTTCCGGCCTGATTGCTTCGAGAGCCTCCGGCATACCTTTAACGGTCACCACCACATCTTTCTGATCGTATACCAGCTGCAGACCCGGCCGCAGATTGCCTACCGTGATATCCGTAGAAGCACAATTGAGCTGACGGCTTCCCTGGGGAATGATCGTCACGTCCACAATGATAGAGTCCGCCATATTGGACGCCAGCTTTAAATCGCCGGGCAGAATATCCGCCAGATCCACTTTGATCTCCGTGTTCTGGTTCAGTCCCTGGATATCCACATATCTGCCCGGAATCGTAATCTTCAGATCTTTCTCGCGCAGACTCTCCAGGGCTTCTTCCGTACCGGCCACCGTGATGGTATCCGGCGTCGTATTCACAGACTCCAGCATATAGCCTTCCGCCGGCGTACCGCCGGTCTGTACGTCAAAGACCACGTCGCTCTGGGTTTTCCACAATTTCACATTAACCTCCACCTGGGGATCTCCGGTGTCAAAGGTCAGATACTTTGTCTGGGACTCCGTCATAACATCGCCGTTCCTGTCATAAATGACAAGATCCGCCTTACGCACACTGTCGCCCGTCAGGCCCGCCACACTGACGCTGGCCACGACCCGGTCAATCTTACTGACAATGGATTCCGGCCCGCCGATGGAAACCTTCTCCGGATTGGCATAAGCCTGGCCGATCTCATAGCCCTGGCCCGGTACGGTATCCCCGGTATTCACAGCAATAATAAAGCTCTGCGTCAGTTTTTCCTCAATATCCACCCGGATCGTCACCGGAGTCACCGAAATATCCTCCGCACTGACCCCGGGGCAGGTCACCGTCACAGGCACCATGATCGGAGAAGAATTCATATCGACAATCTGCGTCAGATCGGCCACCGCCATGATATCGTCATTCCGCCGGGTAACCTTTGAGCTGTTGCCGTGCAGCGTCACCGTCACCGTCTGCTGCTCGTCGTCCAGACGGTACATATTCCCGCTGCTCTCTATATATGCCCCGTTGATGATCTTTACGGGTATGCCCGTATATGTTCTGTCAACCACCGGATCATTGATGTTCACCACAAACAGCCAGATCATTATGGCGATCAGGACTGACACGCATTTCAGCAAAATATTATTTTTCAGACGTTTTTTCAATGCCGTCACGTCCTTTCCGTATTCTGCGTTTTTTCTCCGTATCCCGTACCAAAGCCGGATACTGCAGCTTCTTCAGCTGTTCCCGCAGCTCGTTGGGAGCCACGTTGGTGCGGATCGCCCCTTTCAGCGTATAAGAAACCCGTCCGGTTTCCTCGGACACAACGATCGTCAGGGCGTCGCTGACTTCGCTGATTCCCACAGCCGCTCTGTGCCTGGTGCCCAGATTCTTGTTGAGGGAACGATTATCGCTGAGGGGCAGATAACAGGTGGCCGACTGCAGCCGGTCGTTGCGCACCAGTACGGCGCCGTCATGAAGCGGCGTGTTATGTTCGAATATGTTAATTAAAAGCTGGCTTGTAATCCGCGCGTCCACTTCAATACCGGTTTTTTCATATTCTCTCAGATTAATGGTATCCTCCAGCACGATCAGCGCGCCGGTCTTCACCTCTCCCATCTCGTAAGCGGCCCGTACCAGTTCGTCGATGGACTCATCACTGATCTTCTGATCACTTTCTTTCGAAGAATCAAAAGGCACCAGAGACAAAATTCTCTTTTCCCCCAGCTGTTCCAGAACACGCCGGAGCTCCGGCTGAAAGATGATTACAAGGGCTACCAGAACCACAGTGCTCAGATTCCGGCAGATCCAGAGGATCGTCTCCATTCCCGTAGCGGCCGCCACCAGCAGAAAAAGGACGATCATCAGAATTCCCTTCAACAGCGTATAAGCCCTGGTACTTTTGATCCAGAGCATAAAATAGTAAACAAACACGGCAATCAGCAGTATCTGAACGATATCAATAAACTCAACCGTCTCCGGCGGGGAAATACTGGGAAAATTTTCTCTCAGCATAACTAAAATACTTTCCAAAAGTATCACGCCCTCTCTTTATATGTCCTGTATATTCCTCAATGTTTCCTCAAGCTGATCACGGAAATCTACCGCCGGCATTTCCAGGGGATCTGCAGATACCGGATGCCGCTGCTGTACAGGGGGCTCCAATGCCGCCGAGATCGCCGGGGACGCCGGAGCAATCTGAACTCCCGGAGACGGGACTGCGGCCGGCCGGCTCTGCGCCTGTTTCCTTTGTACTGCCGCCTGTTTCTTTTGCGCCGCCGCCTGTTTCCTTTTCTGGCGCTGTCTCTCCAGCCAGGCCGTCTTGGGCACCGCTTTTACATAATAATAGTATTCGTCATCTTCAAACTGTAAGTGCTGCGTCGAAGAATAATCCACCTGAAAGCAAAAGAAACGGATACCTTCTCCCACTGCGACGGCCGCCGCCGCGGAAAGGAGCAGCTGCGGAAGAGAAACCGTCATGTCCATAAAAAATCCGCCCGCCAGGATCAATACCGCATAGGACAGCGTTCCGCCCACAATCGCTATATGCCAGGAATAGTCCATAGACATACGGCGCACAAAATATACGATCAGCAGCGTGGCTGCCAGAGCAATCAGCATCAGCATCAGTTCCGCGTTTTTCAGCAGACCGTCCAGCAGTAAAGTCAGCAGGGGCAGCGCCTCCTGGATCATTGTCGAGAGGGAACCCGACGACGTGCTTTTCTGCAGGGACGGGGCATTCTGAATCACCACCGACAGGGCGCTGTATACGACTCCGCCGCCGCAGACGCCAATCACTCCCGCAGGCCCTCCCAGCAGCCCGCAGGCCACCGGCAATACGGACGGCACGCCGATCTGACAGGCGATGGGCATCAGAATCAGCGCCAGCCCCATATTTGGGGCAAAGCGGAGAAAAAAGATATACAGCAGGAAAAAAACCACCAGCATGAAAACCGCCACCAGCAAATGGATGGCATAGCACTGTACCACAATCAATAAACCGGCCAGAAGGACCATGATCGAGACAGGCGTCACGGCGCTGATCAGGGACATGAGCAGCACCAGAAATAAATTATTCATCTGCGCCATATAGCCCAGCGACGCATTTATCATTCGAAATGCCGCAAACGCCACGGCAAATTTGCAAATGGGAAACAGAATAAAGCCATATTCTTCTGAAAACGATATACATTTTTCCCTGAAACCTAATAAACCTTTCATACCGTACCTCTTCCCGGATGTTTCACATCTTTTTCCGAATGATCATCTTCCTGTAAGAGCTCAAGCTGATGATCCAGATAACGCTCCAGCTTTTTAGCCTTCGCAAAACGGAGCGTACATATCATATAAGTCAACACAGAATAAACAAGCAGCAACAGTACATAGCCGCCGATACCCATGGTTACCATAAATGTCAGATCGGCCACATAAATCCCCTCCAGCAGCGCGTCGCCCTTCGCCGCCAGATACAGCCCTATGATGATCATATACCCCACCGTAATGAAGAAAAAATTTTTCAAAAGCATCATCCCCAGATAATCGCTGCGATAATAGCGGGCAATTTTCAGCTCCTCGCGGGCGTCCCGGCATATCAGTCTCTCCACTTTTACCATCCTGCGGATTCTCTTTACATCCATATGCTGCTCCTCCACTCTGCAGATATCCCGCTTACTGCTATAATTACAATCCTATTTTGCGGCCCCAGGGAATTGTCTCGGCCTGTGCCGAATAATTAACGCATTTTATTGTATCACAAAACCATATACAGGAAAAGACCTTTTTAGAAGTCCGAACCTATGCAGACGGTCAGTACATACACGTTCTGCGCTCCGTTTTCTTTTAAAACGCGGGCGATGGCGTCTACCGTACTGCCCGTGGTGTAAATGTCATCCACCAACAGGATATTTCCGTCTGCCTTTCTGTCCTTCACCATAGCAAAAGCCCGTTCAAGGTTTCTCTGTCTGGCCAGACGTCCCAGGCCCATCTGGGCCTCCGTGCTGTTTTTGCGCCGCACCAGGCGGCTATCCACCGGCTGGCCCAGATCCGCGCCCACACGCGCCGCCAGGAGTTCTGCCTGGTTGTATCCTCTCTGCCGAAGCTTCCGGGGATGCAGCGGTACCGGAACCAGCACGTCGGGCCGCCATCGGACCAGTTCGGGCTTTACATAAGCGGCCATCCACCGGCCCAGCAGACGGGCATTGACCGTCTTTCCCCTGAATTTGAGATCCATGACCATCCGGCGGACGGCGGACTGATAGGGAAAGACTCCCACCCCCTGGTCAAACCAGTGGCGCATGGACTGGCAGTCGGGACAATAGTCTTCCGATTCGGCCGGAAGAGGCCTTCCGCATCGCATACAACGCGGGTCTCCCACCACCCGAAGCTTATCTTTGCACCGGACGCACACCACGCTCCCTTTTTCCGTCAACCTCCCGCACAGCGGGCAGGACGGCGGATACAACGCATCCACTATATATTTTGCTATGTACACGTTTCGCCTTTCTCCCCGACGCTCTCTCTGTCCGTCTCTCAGGCGCTCCCCGTTTCCCAGCCTTCCAGCTCTTCAATGCGCCGCCGCAGGGATGTATAGCGGTTCTGCTCCGTCCGGTTGGCTATCATGTCTCCAAAGACTTTCTCGCTTCCCACTAAAGTCACGCACTTTCTGGCCCTGGTGACCGCCGTATAGAGAAGGTTGCGGTTCATCAGCATCCTGGGCCCGGTGAGCAGAGGGATGATTACAGCCGGGTACTCGCTGCCCTGGGATTTATGGATCGTTATGGCATAGGCCAGCTCCAGCTCCTCCAGCTGCTTGAAAGAATATTCCACACACCTTTTATCGTCAAACTCCACCGTCACCAGCCCGGCGGCCGTATTGATCTCCTTCACCATGCCTATATCCCCGTTGAACACGCCCATGCCTTTGTCCACAGGTATGCCATAACGATCCCGGATCTCCCACTCCAGCTGATAATCATTCTTGATCTGCATGACCTTGTCCCCCTCCCGGAAAAGGCCCGAAGCAGTCTCCCGCTCCCTTTTCTCTGGCGAACGGGGATTCAGCACCGCCTGCAGAATCTCATTCAGCCGCCCTACGCCCAAGAGGCCTTTGCGCATAGGCGTCAGCACCTGAATATCCAGCATTCCAGCATCCACATATTTCGGCAGCTTTTTCGTCACCAGGGTCAGCATGACCCGGATAATCGTATCCGCGTCATAACGTTTTAGAAAGAAGAAATCACGGCTCTGGTTGTCCAAAGGCACGGATTCTCCCCCGTTAATTCTGTGCGCATTGACAATAATATCGCTCTCCGCCGCCTGGCGGAAAATCCTGGTGAGCTCCACTACGCTGAAAGCTCCCGAACCGATCATGTCCTTAAGCACCTGCCCGGGTCCCACACTGGGCAGCTGATTTACATCCCCGGCCAGAATCAGCCTCGTACCGACGGTCACAGCCTGCAGAAGACTGTGCATCAGAAAAATATCCACCATGGACATTTCGTCAATAATGATCACGTCATATTCCAGAGGATTCTGGGCATTCCGCTCAAATTGTATGGCCGTCCTGCTCTGATCGCTCTCCTCCACGCCGCCGTTTACTTCCAGCAGCCGGTGAATGGTCTGGGCCTCATACCCCGTCGTCTCCGTCATGCGCTTGGCCGCCCGGCCCGTGGGCGCAGCCAGAGCGATATGCAATCCCTCCCGCATAAACAGCCGTATCATGGTGTTGACCGTAGTCGTCTTCCCGGTACCGGGACCTCCCGTAAGAATAAAAATACCGCGTCCCGCCGCCGTCTCCACCGCTTTCCTCTGGAGCCCGTCCAGCACAATGCCCGTCTCGTCCTCGATGGCGCGGATACTTGCGGAGACAGTATCGTCTTTTTCTGCCTCCGCAATATTCAGTTCCCGCAAAAGCCTGGCCGTGTCCAGTTCCACATGGTAATACCGGCGGGCATAGACGGAAGGTTCCCCGTCCTGCTCTTTCAACATGACTTTGCGCTCCATCGCCAGATCCGTCAGACATTTTTCCATCCGCTCCGGTTCCAGCCCCAGCAGGGCCGCCGCCCGGACCATCAGCTCGGATTCCGGTAAATACATATGCCCCTCGGACGCCGCCTGGGTCAGCGTATAAAAAAGGCCGCTGCGAATCCGGTAGTCCGAGTCCGTACGAATCCCGATCCTGCCCGCAATTTCATCGGCCATTTTAAAACCAATTCCCTGCACCTCATCCGCCAGACGATAGGGGTTTTCCTTCAATATACCGCACACACCGACGCCATACCGCTTGTACAGCTTTGCTCCCATCGACACCGAAATCCCATACTGCTGTAAAAACAGCATAACATTCCGCAAATCGGCTTTTTCTTCCATCTGGGCGGAAATCTCTCTGGCAATGCGCTCGCTGATCCCCTTTACTTCGGTGAGACGTTCCGGCTCCTCTTCCATAACGCGGAGTGTCTCTTTACCGAAGTGTCTGACGATCCTGGCAGCCAGGGCCCTGCCCACGCCTTTAATATTCCCGGCCCCCAAATACCGCTCGATGGACTGGGTATCCTCCGGCATTTTTACTTCATATTCCGAGACCCTGAACTGACGGCCATAGGCGGCATGTTCCACATAATCGCCCCGGAACGCCATCGTTTCACCTTCATTGATAAAACGAAAGCTGCCCACGCAGGTGATCTCTTCACCTTCGCTCACAGCCTCCAGCACTGTATATCCGTTGTCCTCGTTGCGGAATATGATATGCTCCACATATCCTTCCAGTATCTCCAACTGTTCTCTGTCTCCGTTCTGTTTCTGTTCTCTTCCGGTCTCACGGCACGGCCGCGGCATTTTTCCCTATGCCGTCATTCCGGCTTTGCCGTACATGAACGACTGGCTACCTGCCCAGCGTGCTGCCGGACTTCAGCTTGTCTATCACCTCAGCATACATGCCCGTGCCGATGGCCACCACACAGGAAGGGTTCTCCGCCGTCATCGTATTGATTCCCGTGCGTTGGCTGATCACTTCCTCCAGCCCCTGTAAAAGGCAGCCGCCGCCGGTCAGCACGATACCCCTGTCGGCGATATCCGCCGCCAGCTCCGGCGGGGTCTTCTCCAGAATGCTGTGAACGCTCTCCACTATGGTATTCACCGCCTCCTGCAGGGCCTCCCGGATCTCCTCGGAGCTCAGCGTCACACTCTTGGGCAGGCCGGTGATCACATTTCTTCCTTTTATATTCATCGTCACGACCTGGGGCCGGGCATAGGCCGTACCGATTTGTATCTTCACCGCCTCCGCCGTCTGTTCCCCGATGAACAGATTGTGATTTTTTCTCACATAACGGATAACGGACTCGTCAAAATCATTGCCGGCCACCTTGATGGAGGAAGATACCACCGTGCCGCCCAGGGAAATCACCGCGATATCGGTAGTGCCGCCTCCGATATCCACGATCATATTTCCGAAAGGCCGGGTGATGTCAATGCCCGCGCCGATGGCGGCCGCCACCGGTTCCTCGATGATATAGACGTCTCTGGCCCCGGCCTGATAAGTAGCCTCCTCCACAGCCCGCCGCTCCACCTCCGTGACGCCGCTGGGGACGCAGATACTGATACGGGGCTTCCTAAAGGACTTCCTGCCCATGGCCTTCTGAATAAAATATTTCAGCATCTTTTCCGTAATCATATAGTCAGAGACCACGCCTTGACGCAGCGGACGTATAGCAGTGATATTGCCCGGCGTCCTGCCGATCATCTGTCGTGCTTCCTCTCCAATAGCGCGTATTTTATCCGCATCTTTATCAAAAGCCACCACGGAGGGCTCTTTCAGTACAATTCCTTTTCCTTTGGCGTAAACCAGTACGCTGGTTGTCCCCAAATCAATTCCCAAATCTGCTGACATTGTTTTCCCCTTTTCAAATATTGTAACCGTTCAGGCCGCAGACACGCAATCCGGAAAAACAAACCTGCTTTCCCTAGTCGGTATTATACCCTCTTCACCGGAAAATGAAAAGAATTTCTCAGAGATATTTTCCGACATAATATCCCGTGTAAGACTCTTTACAGCCGGCCACCTCCTCGGGCGTACCCATGGCAATGACCGTACCGCCTCTGTCGCCTCCCTCGGGGCCCATGTCAATGATATAATCGGCAGTCTTGATCACGTCCAGATTATGCTCGATGACGATGACGGTATTGCCGCCCTCGGCCAGGCGCTGCAGGATATCCACCAGCTTGTGCACATCGGCAAAGTGCAGCCCTGTGGTGGGTTCGTCCAGAATATACACCGTCTTCCCGGTACTCCTCCGGCTCAATTCCGTAGCCAGCTTCACCCTCTGGGCCTCGCCGCCGGAAAGCGTGGTGGAAGGCTGGCCCAGGCGGATATAGGACAGCCCCACATCGTAAAGGGTCTGTATCTTCCGGTGGATGGAAGGAATCGGGCGGAAAAATTCCAGGGCCTCCTCCACGGTCATATTCAGCACCTCGTAAATATTTTTCCCTTTATATTTTACCTCCAGAGTCTCCCTGTTATACCGCTGGCCGTGGCAGACATCACAGGGCACATAGACATCCGGAAGGAAATGCATCTCAATCTTCAGAATACCGTCACCGGAACAAGCCTCGCAGCGGCCCCCTTTCACATTAAAACTGAAACGCCCTTTCTTGTAGCCTCTGGCTTTGGCGTCGACGGTGGAGGCAAACAGATCGCGGATCTGGTCGAAGACGCCGGTGTAGGTGGCCGGGTTGGACCGGGGCGTGCGTCCGATGGGAGACTGGTCGATGGCAATCACTTTGTCAAGCTGTTCCATACCGTCCACCCTGGTATGCTTACCGGGAATACACCGGGCCCGGTTCAGCGTCCTGGCCAGCTGTTTATACAGGATCTCATTAACCAGAGACGATTTCCCGGAACCGGATACGCCGGTGACACAGGTGAACACTCCGAGAGGGAACCGCACCGTAATGTTTTTCAGATTATTCTCCTTCGCCCCCCGCACCGTGAGCCACTGTCCCGGCTTCCTGCGCTCCGTGGGCACAGGAATTTTTTTCTTTCCGCTTAAATATTCTCCTGTAATGGAGCGGGGATTGGCAATCAAGTCATCCACGGCGCCGATGCCCACCAGCTCGCCGCCATGTTCCCCGGCCCCCGGACCGATATCCACCACGCAGTCCGCGGCCCGCATGGTATCCTCGTCATGCTCCACCACGATCAGAGAATTGCCCAGATCCCGCAGATGGCACAGGGTGGCCAGAAGCTTATCGTTATCCCTCTGGTGCAGGCCTATGCTGGGCTCGTCCAGGATGTAGGCCACGCCTACCAGGCCGGAACCGATCTGGGTGGCCAGGCGGATTCTCTGGGCCTCGCCGCCGGACAACGTGCCCGTGGCCCGGCTCAGGCTCAGGTAATCCAGCCCCACATCCCGCAGGAAACCCACCCGGGCCCTGATTTCTTTCAAAATCTGATCCCCGATCCGGTGCTGCTGGTCGGTGAGCGCCAGATTTTCCAGAAAATCCAACAGCTGAAGGATCGAAAAACATGTCACTTCATAAATGTTTTTATCCCCCACCGTCACGGCCAGAGACTCCGCTTTCAGGCGCTGCCCATGGCAGGAACGGCAGGGCGTGATACGCATAAAGGTTTCGTACTCCGCCTTCGTGGTCTCGGAACCGGTCTCTCTGTAACGCCGCTCCACATTTTTGATCAGCCCCTCAAAAGCAATATCGTACTCGCCCACGCCCCTCTGCCCCCGATAGTGTACGGTGACTTTACGTCCGCCGGTACCGTAGAACAGAATATTCCGGATCTTTTCCGGATAATCCCGAAACGGGGTGGACAGATCAAAGCTATACTCCGCAGACAGGGCGTTCAATATGGCCCGGGTGAAGCTGCCCTCGTCGG
Organism: uncultured Lachnospiraceae bacterium; assembly: GCA_949471785.1. Taxonomy (GTDB): domain Bacteria; phylum Bacillota; class Clostridia; order Lachnospirales; family Lachnospiraceae; genus UBA11957. The sequence goes on from CASWRE010000006.1 coordinate 61,262, forward strand.
TACAGGACTGCCAGCCCATCACCGCGATGGCTCCCTCGTCGATACTCAGGGAAGGGTCAGGAATCATGAGCTCCGGATCAAACTCCATCTTATAGCCCAGCCCCAGGCAGACCGGGCAGGCGCCGAAGGGGTTATTGAAAGAAAAGCTCCTCGGCTCCACCTCGTCCACGCTGACGCCGCAATCCGGACAGGAAAAGCTCTGGCTGAAATTCAAATAGGAGCCGTCCATGGTATCCACCACCAGCAGACCTTCGGTGAGCTGCAGCACATTTTCGATCGAATCGGTGAGACGCTTCTCTATTCCTTCCCGCACGGCCAGCCGGTCTACGACAATGGCAATCGTATGCTTGATATTTTTATCCAGTTTGATCTCCTCGGTGAGCTCGTACATATTCCCGTCGATCTGCACGCGGACATAGCCGCTTCTTTTGGCCTGATCCAGCACCTTCTCATGGCGTCCCTTGCGCCCCCGCACCACCGGGGCCAGAAGCTGGATGCGGGTGCGCTCCGGCAGCGTCATGATCTGATCCACCATCTGATCCACGGTCTGCCTGGCGATGACGCGACCGCATTTCGGGCAGTGGGGAATACCCACTCTGGCATAAAGCAGCCGAAAATAGTCATAAATCTCCGTCACCGTCCCCACGGTGGAGCGGGGATTGCGGTTGGTCGATTTCTGGTCAATGGAAATGGCCGGCGGCAGGCCCTCAATGCTGTCCACCGCAGGCTTCTCCATCTGTCCCAGGAACTGTCTGGCATAAGAGGACAGGCTCTCCATATATCGGCGCTGTCCCTCCGCATAGATCGTATCGAAAGCCAGAGAACTTTTTCCCGATCCGGAAAGACCCGTCAGAACCACCATTTTATTTCTCGGTATATCCACATCCAGCCCCTTCAGATTATTTTCTCTGGCGCCGCGGATACGGATAAATTCTCTCTTTGGTTGATTTGTCGGCATATATTCCTCCATGTATAGTGTATTGCGGGCAGGATGCTAGTGTAGCAGAAATTCCGCCATGACCACATTGGCCAGATCCATGCCCCTCTCTGTCAAGAATACCCTATCCCCGGAATTTGTCAACAGTTTTTCTCGAACAAAGTGTTCGATTTTTCTTCCATAGACCTCATTCATGGACCGCCCGAAGCGTTTTGCAAACTCTGATTGACTGACCCCGGCCGTCATTCGCAGACCCAGAAACATATACTCCTCCATCCGGTTTTCTACCGTCAGTATCTCCACATCCCGTCGCAGACATGCAGGGACGGACACATTTTTCAAATAATTTGCCATACTGCGGGTATTACGCCAGCGGGTATGATCCATGTAAGAGGAGGCCCCCAGCCCGAAGCTCAGATAAGGCGTACCGTCCCAGTAACCGATGTTGTGACGGCAGGCAAAACCCGGACGGGCATAATTGGATATCTCATAGCGGGCATAACCATGACCGGTCAGGATCTCCACGGTATCCGCCGCCATCTGCCTCTCCGCCTCCTCGTCGGGCAGGTCGAGGTCCATATCTGCAAAGGGCGTACCCTCCTCCACGATCAGGCTGTAAGCCGAGATATGCTCCGGGCTCAGGGCGCAGACCGCCTCCAGGCTCTGCCGCCAGGAATCTATGGTCTGGCCGGGCAGGCCGTACATCAGATCTATGTTTACATTGTCAAAACCCTCCTCCCTGGCCAGGCGGTAGCTCTCCTGAAAATCCTCATACCGGTGGATACGGCCCAGCAGGGAGAGCTCCGCCTCATGGACGGACTGGCAGCCGATGCTGATCCTGTTTACGCCCGCCTCCCGGTATCCCGCCAGATGAGAGGCCGTCAGGGTACCGGGATTTGCCTCCATGGTAATTTCCGCCTCCGGCGCCAGGAAAAACTGCCGCTTCAGGGATTCCGTCAGATCTTTCATCTCTTCTCCGGACAGCAGAGAGGGCGTCCCTCCGCCGAAATAGATCGACGTGACGGCGCCCTCCCCGCGTCCCCTGCCGCAGCCCGCGATTTCCCGCCCAAGCGCGGACAGATACCGCCTTTTTTCTTCCCCGCCGCAGGGGAAGGAGAGAAAATCACAGTACCGGCATTTGCGCAGGCAAAAAGGTATATGCACATAAATTTCCATACAAACTCTTTCCGTTCATTACTCTTCATCCAGCTTCAGTACGCTCATAAAGGCTTTCTGCGGAATCTCCACATTACCGATCTGGCGCATCCGCTTCTTGCCCTCTTTCTGTTTCTCCAGAAGCTTTCTTTTCCTGGAAATATCACCGCCGTAACATTTAGCCAACACGTCCTTGCGCATGGCCTTCACGGTCTCCCGGGCAATGATCTTGCCGCCCACCGCCGCCTGAATGGGAATTTCAAACAGATGCCGGGGAATCTCTCCTTTCAGCCGCTCGCACATCCGGCGTCCCCGCTCGTAAGCCGAATCGGCAAATACAATGAAAGACAGAGCGTCCACCTCCTCGTGATTGATCAGGATGTCCAGCTTCACGAGCCGGCTGGTCTGATAGCCCAGAATTTCATAATCAAAGGAAGCATACCCGCGGGAGCGGGATTTCAGCGCGTCGAAAAAGTCGTATATAATCTCGTTTAAGGGCAAATGGTATGTCAGCAGGGCCCTGGTGGTCTCGATATACTCCATTCCCTGGTATTCGCCCCGCCGCTCCTGGCACAGATCCATGATCGGCCCGATATACTCCGTCGTTACCATGATCTCCGCCTTCACCATGGGCTCCTCCATAAAGTCGATCTCCGTGGGGTCCGGCAGATTGGAGGGATTCGTCAGTTCCACAATATCGCCGTTGGTCTTATGCACCCGGTAGATAACGCCGGGCGCCGTGGTCACCAGATCCAGATTGTATTCCCGCTCCAGACGCTCCTGAATAATCTCCATGTGAAGCAGCCCCAGAAAACCACAGCGGAAGCCGAAGCCCAGGGCCAGAGAGGTCTCCGGTTCAAAGAAAAGAGAGGCGTCGTTTAACTGCAGCTTCTCCAGAGCGTCCCGAAGATCGGCATACCTGGCGCTGTCCGCGGGATACATGCCGCAGTACACCATGGGATTGACCTTCTTGTAACCCGGCAGGGGCTCGTCGCAGGGATTCTCCCGGTTCGTCACCGTGTCGCCCACCCGGGTATCGGCCACATTTTTGATGCTGCCCGTGATATACCCCACCATGCCGGCGGTCAGCTCCTGGCAGGGAATAAACTGCCCCGGGCCGAAATAGCCCACCTCCACCGCGTCGGCTTTCGCACCGGTGGCCATCATGAGCAGCGGCGTGCCCTTCTTCACCGTACCGTCCATGATGCGGCAGAAAATGATTACCCCCTTATAGGAGTCATAGAGAGAGTCAAAAATCAGCGCCTTTAAAGGAGCCGAGGAATCTCCCCGGGGAGCCGGGATCTTTTCCACAATCTGTTCCAGAACATCGTCAATATTCAGCCCCCGTTTGGCCGAAATGCGGGGAGCGTCCTGGGCCTCGATGCCGATCACATCCTCGATCTCCTCCACCACCCGCTCCGGATCGGCGCTGGGCAGATCAATCTTGTTGATCACCGGAAACACATCCAGATCATGATCCAGAGCCAAATAAACATTACCCAAGGTCTGGGCTTCTATACCCTGGGCGGCGTCCACCACCAGCACCGCCCCGTCGCAGGCCGCCAGGCTCCGGGATACCTCATAATTAAAATCCACATGGCCGGGGGTATCAATCAGATTGAAAATATATTCCTCGCCGTCTCTTGCCTTATAGATGATCCGTACCGTCTGGGCCTTGATGGTGATGCCCCTCTCCCGCTCCAGGTCCATATTATCCAACACCTGGGACTGCATCTCCCGCTCCGTGAGTAGTCCCGTCCTCTCTATGATCCGGTCGGCCAGGGTCGATTTCCCATGGTCTATATGGGCGATGATACAAAAATTTCGAATATTTTCCTGCTTACTGTCCGCCATTAGGTCATGACCTCCTGTGTAACAAAATTAACGGAACGCGCCGCCCACCGAACAGGAAACGGCGCTATTTGCTTCTCAATACTATAGCCTCCCGGCGGGGAATGCGTCAAGTGAAAAAACAGGATGCCGGCCGGAAAATACCCGGATCGCGAAAAAAATCCGATTCCCAATTGATTTTAGCGGCCGGGTATGATATAAAAATCTCATAAAACCTTTTCAGGGGTGGATTTTTCAAGAACGTCTGCGTCAATCCGACAGCCATTATGAGCGGCATTCTTTTTTCGCCACACAATTACATCCGGTAATTGTGTGGTTTTTTTCGTTTTGACGTCCTTTCGGCAAAGAATTTACCGTGTAGACATGTAATAGGGAGGAAATATGGAACAGACATTTATGAAAGAAAAAAAGATCACATCGCTGGTACTCGCCATGGCGCTGCCCATGGTCATCTCCATGGCGGTCAACTCTCTGTATAATATTATCGACAGCTATTTTGTGGCCAGAATCAGCGAAAATGCCATGACCGCGCTGGCTCTGGTCTTCCCCCTGCAGAACTTTATCAATGCCATCGCCATCGGCTTCGGCATCGGGATCAACGCAAGGATGGCCTATCATCTGGGCTCCGGGAATCAGATCCGGGCAGACCGGGCGGCCTCCCAGGGAACGCTGTTTAGCCTTCTGCACGGCTTACTGCTGACCGTCCTCTGTCTTCTGGCCCTGCCCCCTTTTCTGAAAAGCTTTACTTCCGACGGAGAGACTCTGCAGATGGCGCTTTCGTATGCCGGCAGGGCCTTCCTCTTTTCGCCGGTCATCACGGTATCCCTGGCCTTTGAAAAAATATTCCAGGCCGTGGGACGGATGAAGATTTCCATGTTCAGTATGCTCTGCGGCTGTGTGGCCAATATCATCCTGGACCCTCTGATGATCTTCGGCCTCGGGCCTTTCCCGGCCATGGGCATCGCGGGAGCCGCCTGGGCCACAGGAATTGGGCAGTGCATCTGCCTGTCACTGTACCTACTCCTCTACGCGCTTCGTCCCATACCGGTAAAAATCCGTCTGAAGCAGATGAAACCGGACGCCGTAACCGGCAAGGCCCTGTATTCCGTGGGCATATCGGCCACACTGAATCTGGCTCTGCCCTCCTTTTTGATCTCTCAGCTCAACGGGCTGCTTGCCGGCTTTTCCGAAAAATATGTCCTTGTCCTCGGCGTGTATTACAAACTGCAGACGTTCATCTATCTGACCGCCAACGGCATCATCCAGGGCATCCGGCCTCTGATGGGCTATAATTTCGGCGCCGGGGAATCGGAACGCGTCAAAAAAATCTACACTACAGCCCTGGCCATGAACACGGCTATCATGCTGACGGGAACTCTTCTTTCCTGGTCCATGCCGGAAGCGCTGATCGGATTATTTACGAATAACCGGGAAACCGTTGAAATCGGCGCCTCCGCTCTGCGCATTATCAGTCTGGGATTCGCCGTATCAGCCGTCTCCGTCACCAGTTCCGGCGCTCTGGAAGGACTGGGCAAAGGAGGCCGTTCTTTATGTATTTCTCTGGCCAGGTATGTAGTGGTCATTATTCCCGCCGCTCATCTCTTCTGCCGCTTTACAGGAGCCGACGGCGTGTGGTATGCGTTCTGCTTCACGGAAGCCGTATCCGCAGGACTGGCCGCCCTGATATACAGGAAGGCCGTCGGCATACAAAAGCGCCGTCGCTGACATCTTTGCGGTTTTTCCTCCGTCAGCCGATACGTCACGCTCCAGTTTCCTGAACCGGCCGTGGCACAGTATGTATCGCCGCTCTTCTGCTCTCCGCCCCCGGCAGGCCGGACAAAATCCAGGCCGCCATTTTCCAGAATCTCCCCGGCCCGGTCAAGCTCCAGGCTTGCCGTGGTATTGGGAGGCACATGGACGGACAGAACAATCGTATCGCCCTCTTTCCTCTCCCAGCGGACCCGGATTTCTCCATAGGCGCTCTCATGGGCGCACTCGGCAAAGGACAGTCCCCCGCCGATACAGGGACGCACCGTGAAATGCCCGTACCCGGGCCTGTCCTCATCCGCGCAAAGGCCCACGCAGCGCTCATAGAGCCATTGACCCACCGCGCCGTAGGCATAATGATTGAAGGAATTCATATCCGCGCTCCACATAGTACCGTCAGGTTTTAAGCCGTCCCAGTGCTCCCACACGGTGGTAGCCCCCTGCTTCACCTGATAAAGCCAGGAGGGAAAGTCCTCCTTAAGCAGCAGGTCGTAAGCCTCTTTCACACATCCGTTTTGACTCAGCGCGTGCAGGATATAGGGCGTGCCCATGAATCCGGTAGTCAGATGGCCGTCGTTTTCCCGCAGCAATTTTTTCAATTCTTCCGCCGCCGCCGGCCTTGTCTCCTCCGGAAGCAGATCAAAATGCAGAGCCAGCACATAAGCGGTCTGGGTATACACGCTCAGCTTCCCGCCCGGCAGACAGTAACGACTCCTGAAAAACGCGATCTCCGCCTCCCGGCGTTTCCGGTATTCGGCGGCGTCCTCCGTGCGGCCCACGGCTTCCGCCATCTTCGCGAACAGACCGCAGACATGGGCATAGTAAGCCGACGCCGTGAACGCCTCCGGAGTGGCTCCGTGATAACTGCCCTCCGCCGCATCCAGAGCCAGCCAGTCGCCGAACTGGCAGGCCGTCCGGATATAACCGTCCTTCTTGCCGGCTTCCAGGTAATCCAGCCATGCCTTCATACTGTCATACTGCTGCAGGATAAGGGAAACATCACCGTTTTCCAGGTACAGAGACCACGGCACAATCACCGCCGCGTCCCCCCATCCGGCGGCTCCGTACTGTTCGGCGGCGCTCTCCCCGTCGCCGTAATCCACCGCATGATCCACGAGGGCGTCCGGTATGACATTGGACACGCCTCCGTCCTCCCACTGATCCGCCGCCAGATCAATGAGCCATTTCCGGTAAAACTCTTCCGTTTCCATGAGGAAATTCGCCGTATAGCTGAATATCTGGGCATCGCCGGTCCAGCCCAGCCGTTCGTCCCTCTGGGGACAGTCCGTGGGTACATCCACAAAGTTGCCCTTCATCCCCCACCGGATATTGCTCTGAAGCTGATTTAAGAGGGGATTCGAACAGCCAAAGCTTCCCCTGGCCGCCATATCGGAATACAGAACCATGGCGGTAAAATCCTCTGCACGCACCTCTCCCGGAAACTGTTTCACCCACGCATAGCGGAAACCCTGGAACATAAAATGGGGACGGCAGGTCTCTCTGCCCTCTCCTCTGCAGATATAGCGGACCGTCTGTTTGGCCGTGCGCAGATTCTCCGTATACACATTGCCCGCGGCATCCAGCGTCTCGAAAAAGACCAGCTCTGCCTCGTCGCCTCGGCTGCCCGCCACGTTAAAACGCGCCCACCCGCTGAGGTTCTGGCCAAAGTCGACAACCGTGTCTCCCCGGGGCGTCCGAAAGACCCTCTCTGCCGCGAAAGTCTCCTTTACCCGCACCGTACAGCCCTGCTGGGGTACGGGCGTCACCGTCTGCTGTTCCACAACGCGCGCCTGCTCCCAGCAGGAGCCGGAAAAACCGGGTTCATTCCAGCCGTCCTGTTCCAGCCTGGCGTCATAAGTCTCTCCGTCGTAAATGTCCGCGTGAAGGATCGGCGACGGACATCCCTGCCACGACGAATCCGACACGCAGACTGTTTCTGTGCTGTCCGTGTAACGAATCACTAGCTGGCCCGAAAAAGCGGCGTGATCGCCGTAATAATTATGCCTGCGGAACCAGGTGATATCCCCTTTATACCAGCCTGCTCCCAGCAGGATACCGACGGCGTTCTCCCCTTCTTTCAGCAGGTCCGTAACCTCATAGGTCTGGTAAAGCAGATGGGTGGGATAGCTGGTCCAGCCCGGGGTCAGTTCATCCTGCCCGACCCGTTTTCCGTTGATATAGGCCTGATACAGCCCCTGGGCCGTGGACACCAGCCAGGCTTCCTTTACTTCTTTTTCCACAACAAATTCTTTGCGCAGCATCGTTCCCGGAGCCCTCTCCCTGTCCTCCGGTTTCTCCGCCGTGATAAAAGCGCCCTTCCACTCCTCATCCGACTGCAGGGCGGTGAGAAAACCGCCGGAAGCCCACTCGCTGACTTCCCCGTAATTATCCCAGACACGCACGCGGACCGTACAGGTTTCCAGAGACCGCAGGGGCAGCTCCCCGACGGCGATATTTACCGACTCGCCGCTCTCGGTTTTCTCATGATAGCATTCCTCCTCCCCGCCGGCCCGGACAATGACAATCTCACGGGCCGTCTGTACCACATCGGATCGATCGGAAAGTATCTTCCAGCCGATGGTAAACGGGCCCCTCACGCCCTTTGGTTCCCGCAGATGATTGATGCGGATGTCATTTACTTGTAACATAGATTCTTTATCCTTTCCTTGTTTTATATCGGCCCCCTCACGCACAGGGAAACCCGCGCCGATTCTTTACCGTGCCTGTATTATACCACCGAAAGAAATAACTGTCAGTCGGAAAACATAAAGGCTGGTCCTGCAAAAACAATATCGGCCTTCCTTTCCTCCGGAAAAACTTTCAGATATTTGATCTTACCGTTTTTCAGACTGCAGGACAGGACTGTCCGGCCCGGCGCGTGAAGCTTAAATTCCACGTCACACCAGTCCGGCCAGCAGGGAAACAGATAGATCTTCTTTCCCCTGGTCTGCATCAGCATTTCCTGGAGCTGGATCTCTCCTGTGCCGCCCCAGTTATGATCCGGCGTCCAGTCATGGCCCGGACCCCAGAAAGCCGGAAAACGATGGGGACCGTCCGCCATCTTCCTCTCCAGAAAATCCAGCGCCTCCGGAAGCATCCCCAGCCTCGCATACTCGATTCCCGTATAGTGCCAGCTTACATGGGAACGCATCTCTTCCGTGTGAAAAGCGTGGCGCATCGTCCTTTGGGCCAACTCGATATGATCCTTCCCTATGCCGTAAAGGTCGTAGGGGAATACCGTGTACATCTCCGGCAATTCGCAATTATGGATATCCGACTCCGTGTCCGCATAGGCAAGAATCTCTTCGTCATTGAAAATTTTCGTCCTGACAGGAGGCGTCCGGTCCAGTAAACGCCGCCATCTCTCTTTCCGCTCATCATCGGCATATTCCCGCGGAAGTTCCAGCAGCCGCGAAAGCAGACACCGGAGGCCGGCTATACCGTCTATGGGATTTTTTACCACATGATACGTCTCCAGGGCATTGGCCGGATACATCACCATTTTCCCGCGGTCGTCATTCTCAGGGTAAAAGCCGTCATAGAACATCACCACCTGGTCAATAAACTCCATGTATTCCTCTATATCGGCCCCCGTAAACGCATGGTATTCCAGAATCAGAAGGGCAATCTCCAGATTATTGGAAAATAAATACTTAATCTGGGGAACCGGGACCCCCGTCCGATTGTCCCAGCCGTGATCGCAGGTATTACAAAGCCCGTAAGTCCCCATCTGTTCTGCGTAAAAAGCCCCCTCGACGCCATAGAAAAACCGCGCCCGCATTTTGGCCGTCTCCAGAGCCCTGTTAAACAGGTCAAACTGCTGAATCATTACTTCGCCGTCGCCGCTCTTAAGCATGGGCCAGTACACCAGCCGCTGATTCTGAATCGTGTGGCTTCCTCCGCCCCACAACCGGTAATCCGGTGTGAACCGCAGCTCCCCGTCCCACCATTCCGTGTTCTTTATAATTCCCGGGTCAAAAGTAAAAAGCCCCCCGTTAAATTTTGTGGGCCAGTACCCGAAATAATTGCAGCCTGCCATATAACGGAACAGTTGATAATTCCGCCCAATCCGCCACATGCCGTCACTGTCCTTTTCCCCGGACAGCGGCTGGATGCGGATATAGCTTTTCTCAAAATAATCCCGCCACCATTTCCTCGCACGGGCTCTCTGACCTTCCAGATCCTCGTTGGCGGCTCTGCAGACGGCTTCCAGCCGTTTCCGCCAGTGACCGATCTCCTCCGTCTGCTCCCGGCCCAGGACCGCCTGCATGTGGTACTCGCATACTGCCTCCCCGGGCCTGTACACAAAAGCCGTATAGGGCGTATCCTGATATCTTCCCTCCCGGGCGCCGGTATATTCCATTCCCGGAAGGTATAAAAGCCCGCCGCAGACAAGATGAATCTGAGGATTATAGGCTTCATCTTTGTAATGCCCAATCCCCTGAGCTTCAAATTCTTTATAAATGCTCAGATCCTTCGTCTGATTGGCGTGGTACATGACAAGCAGCCCGTCCGACGGCAGGATCGTATCCTTATGGAATATCGCATCCCGGTCCGGACAGCGAAATACCTCCTTACACTGAAACAGTTCAAAGGACTCCCTGTCCACTACCCTGTCCCTGGTGCGCCAGGACTCATATTGTACCGTGAACCGGTGCTTTTTCTCACTTTTATATTCCAGATGGACCACCGGATACTGCACGTCCGTCCACAGTGTCAGGCAGATATCTTTGATGCGTATCTCTATGTACCCCTCCTCCAGCACAAGCTCCTGCACGGAATCCCGGCCGATGAGAGGTTCCTCAAAACTCAGGCGCAGCCTGCCGAATTTGAGCATGGAATTGTTCTCGTCAAACCATCCGCTCTGCTGGATATACAGAAACACACTGTTCCCCTCCATCCACACATTGCAGCCGATATCATGTCCGCCCATCGGCATGGACTCCGACGAATCCCGCCCCGGCCCATACCAGCGAATATTGTATTCCCCCTGAAATGCCATAGCCGCCTCCTTATCCCTTTACCGCGCCGGCCGTCATACCGGCAATCACGTATTTCTGGGCAAAAACATACACGAGAAGCAGAGGGGATATGGTGATGATAATATCCGCAAAAATATAATTCCAGCTCTTTACGTATCCCCCGTAAAAGTTATAGACCGTCAGCGGAAGGGCCCACTTCCCGCTGTTGGAAAAGAACATCGGTATCATCACATCGTTCCACGCGCCGATAAAGGACAGGATAAAGATCGTCATCGTCACCGGCTTCAGCAGCGGGAATATGATTTGGTAAAACAGGCGGACCGGCCCGCACCCGTCTATAAACGCTGCCTCGTCCAGTTCCCGGGGAACCGTTTTGATAAAACCTGTGTAAAGAAATACCGCCATCGGCAGGCCATAGGTGGTAAAGATCAGGATAATTCCCGTATATGTGTTCAGTAAATGCAGTACATTTAAGACGAGATAGGTGGGAATGAAAGCCACCGGCACCACCAGTCCCATGATAAACATGTAAAAAAGCCCGTTGGACGTCTTTGATTTTACCCTGGCAATGTAAAACGCGCAGGCAGACGCCGTGACGATGATGATAAGCACCGACAGGCTGGCCTCCAGCAGCCCGTTCATAAACGCCCGCGCGATCCCGCCCTTTTCGATCACATCCAGATAATTCCCCAGCCGAATCACGCCGTCGGAGGGAAGAGATATACCCATCAGATTGGCCTCCGCCGGCTTTTTGAGAGAGTTAACCAAAACCATCCATATCGGTATCACATAGACAATACTGAGCAGAAACAGTATACCGTTCACGAACAGACGTCCCGCTTTTTTCCTTTTCATCAGTACTCAACCTCCTTTTTCCTCAAGATAATCAAAAATATGAGGCTGAACGCCAGTATCAGGAACATGAATATGACGCCCACAGCCGCCGAGTAACCCAGCTTCCCTTCCGAAAAACTCTTGAACAGAAAGGTTCCCATCACCTGGGTGGCGTCCGCCGGCCCGCCGTTGGTCGTCCCGTAAATCTGGGCAAATACTTTAAACCCGGAAATAATACTGAACACAAACGTCACGGCAAAAGACTGTACCATCAGAGGAACCGTAATACATTTCAACGTCTGCCACCGTCCCGCGCCGTCGATTCTGGCCGCCTCGAAAAAATCATCCGGAATGGACTGCATACCCGCCACGAACACCACCATATTAAAGCCGGACCACTGCCAGATCTCCATGGCCGCCACCGCCCACAGAGCTACCTTCGGGTCCACCAGCCACTGCCGGGCGAGGCCGCCCAGCCCCACGGAACGCAGAAACTGGTTGACGATTCCCATATCCGGATTATATATGGACACAAATATAATACTGACGACAATGGTACTGATCGTGACCGGGAGAAACATGACGGTCCGCAGATATATGTTGAATTTGCTCGTCTTCGCAACCAGCAGAGCCATCAAAAAACCCAGAAGATTTTTCCCCAGCACGGTCGCCACCGCAAACAGAAACGTATTTTTAAGCGCGATCCAAAACACCTCTTCATGAAATAATTTGATAAAATTATCCAGGCCGTTGAAATGAATGTCGTCAAAAAAATAGATATTCCAATCGGTGAACGCCAGCGCAAGCCCGCTGACATTGGGAATGATAAAAAAAACTGCATAAATCAGAAATGCGGGAATCACTAAATAGACCGGATACATTTTTTTGGGGTTCATATACTCTCCTTTCCCATTTACTGTCGTATAAAAATGCCGCTGTAAAACTTCGTCTGCCCGTGTCCTACAGCGGCGCCTCCCTGTCAGAAGCCTTCCAGTCTTTTCGCTTTCGCATCGTCTGCGTATTTCTTATACCAGCCCTCTATCGCCTCCTGGGAGCTTTTCCCGGAAAACATGGACTGCACATTCAGATCAAAGTCGCCCCAGAACGGGTTCAAAACCGCCTTTCCGTCAAAAAGGGCATTGGCCCAGTCGCCATATGAAGGCATCTCTTTGGCCAGCTCCTGCATTTCCGCATTCCAGGGACTGGTCGTCAGCTCATAATCCAACGATTGAAAAGGCGCGGACCCGGGGGACAGTTCATAATAAACCTTCAACACTTCCTCAGACAAACAGGTATTTACAAACTCTTTGGCCAGCTCCAGATTTTTGCTTTTTTTCGACACGGCCAGCGTCCGGGAAGTCCTGTTGGTCATAACAAAGGCCAGCTCGGCATCATTCCACATGGGCGTAATCGTAAGTCCCACGCCGTCGACCAGATCCGGGTATTCCGACTGGATCTCGCCGTAAGCGGCGTCCGTCACCGCATAAAAGCCCGCGCTGCCCTCGGCAATCGCCTTCTTGCCCATATCATGGGTAGCCGACATATGATCCTCATTGATATAACCCTTTTCCTTCAGGGCCGCCACATTAGCCCACATATCCTGTAATCCCTGAATATCCTGGGGCTTTACCCGATTCGTCGCCAGCTTCTGAGCCAGCCCGTCCTCCTTCATGATCGTGGATGTCATGGAGGACAACAGGAGAATCTGCGGCGTCCAGGTTTCTTTCGCCGACACATACACCGGCGTTACACCCGTCGCCTTTATTTTTTCACAGGCCTCCATAAAAGATCCGTAATCCCGGATCGGAAGCTCCACGCCCGCGTCCGCCAGCACCTTTTTATTATAAGCCAGGCCCATATTGCTTTCCGAGCCCATAGGAGCCATAATCACCGTCTGCCCGTCGTCCGGGTTCAGCAGAAACTGTCTGGACACATCCGTGACATTGTTCACCCAGTCGCCGTCCAGCTCGGCCAGCTCATTATAGGGCAGATCCTGCAGCGAATAAGATACGAAAATCAGGTCGTCCAGGTTTCCGGTGGCCCCTTTTGTGTTCAGCACATTCAGAAACTGGTCGTCAGGGAAAATACTGAGCTCCACATTGATCCCCATAATGTCTGCCGCCTTTTGAAAGGCTGTTTTCGCCGCTTCCCCGCCGCCGTCGCCGGAGCCGATCATGACTGTAAGCGTCTCCTTGCTTCCTTCCGTCTCTTTTGTTTCCTCCGTATTCTCCGTCCCGTCCGCGGTCTTTACTTCGTCTGTTTCCTCCGCGGTCTTTGTCTCACTGACAGAAGAGGCGGTTCCCGTATCCACGCTGCAGCCCGACAGGCCCGCCAGCATGATCGAAAACGCCACGGCCAGCATGTTGTTTTTCCATCCTTTTTTCATCATATCTGTTTTTTTCTCCTTTCCTCCTGGGAGTTTTGCGTCAACGATTTACATGTATAGTGTAAACAACTTAACCCAAATTAAAAATGGACGATTTTATTTTCCCTGATGGATTATTTTTGTAATCGCCCGGATTCATTGTCTTCGGGGAAAAAAGAGTTTATAATTGTCCCATACTGAACGGAAGGCAGGAGAACCTGTATGATACGCACGCTGGTAATCGATGACGAACCATTTCTGAGACAATATATTAAAAACTGCATCGTCAGCCTGAATCCTGCCTTTACCATTATCGGTGAAGCGGGAAACGGGGAGGAGGCGTGGCGAAAAATCACGGAAACCGCGCCAGACGTGATCTTTATTGATATCAAAATGCCTCTGGTAGACGGTCTCGAAGTATTGGAACGCTGTTCCCGTTTGAAAAAGCCGCCTCTGAGTGTTGTGCTCAGCGGCTATTCCGAATTTTCCTACGCGCAAAAAGCCCTCAAGCATCACGCTTTCGACTATATTCTGAAACCCGTCAACCGGGAGGCTCTCGGGCAGCTCCTGAAACGTATTGAAACCGGATTCCGGAAACGTATGGTCCAAATGCAGTATCGGTATTTCCTTCACCTGCTGCATAACCAGAACTTCCCCCATTCCCGGGAAGAAATATCCGCCGCCTTTTCGGGGTTTGACTGCTTCTGTGCCTACTATGTGTGTATCGGTTCCCACTCCACCTGTCGGTACAATCAGTTTAACACCATCGGGGATTTCTGGAAAAATATGCAGTTTGACAGACGGGTTTCCCGGGCGGCAGCCGCTTACGGACAGGTCTGGATCATCCATGAAGAACCGCAAAATGACTGTCTCCTGATCCTGGGCGGCCCAAACGGTTCCGGCCATGCCTTTCTCCCGGATATACAGGCTGTTCTGGAAAATTCCCCCTATCCGGCGACCATCATCCACGGCCCGGAAAGCAGCCGGCCGGAGCAGCTGAAAGACCGAATCATAGAGCTATACAGCGCAGCCTCCGCCCACATTGTTTTTTCCCGTTCCGGCGTCTATGATCTGGCCGCTCCCCGGCCCCTTTTGAATGACCTGTCTTTCTTTTCTTACGCGGAACAAAATATCCTGCGCACACTGGTCAGTGATCATAAATTTGCGGATTTTCAGCAGCAAACGGAGAAATACCTGTCTCTGTGCGAAAGCCGGGGCTGCCGGCAATGCGCTCTCAGCCAGCTTTTAAAGCGCATCTGCGAAATCGCAGACCAGAACCGGCTCTCCTTTGCCCTGCAGGAACGTATCGACGAGCTGGTCACCAATTCCATAGACTATCGGGATATCCGAAACGGCATGGCCGATCTGTTGAGCGACATCTTTCATACTTTCTCGGAGAACACCGGCTCCTCTGCCGCCATACAGATCAAAACTTTTATCGACCAGCATTATACGGAACAGATTTCACTGACGCGCCTGGCAGATAAATTTAATTTCAGTATCTCCCACCTGAGTTCGTTATTCAAAAAAATTTACCGGGTCTCTCCAAACGAATATATCATCCGGCTCCGCATCGAACGGGCAAAAGCGCTCCTGGCCGAAAACCGGGATACCAGTGTGCGCCGGATCTCCGAGTTGATCGGATATACCGACCCCTACTATTTCAGCCGTCTTTTCAAAATGTCCGTCGGATGTACCCCCTCTGATTACCGAAACAGCCATACAGACTCCGAATCAGGCATTTGAAAGAAGGAGAAGCGCCGGACACCGCAGTATCCGACGCTTCTCCTTCTTTTCCCCCAAAAGCCGTTTACGGGGCATGTTCCTCCCATGTTCCGCCCAGGGTCACGCAAAACCCCGCGCCTTCTCTGTTCTCCATCGCAAACACCGTACTGTCCCCGTAAAGCAGATACAGCCGGGCGAAGATATTGATCAGCGCCTTTCCGCCGATTTCCAGATGCCCGCCGAAACTTTTACGGGACAGGTCAGTTTCCACATTGTTCTTCAATGTCTCCAGACGCCGCATCTCCTCCTCGGATACTCCGGCGCCGTTATCCCTGATTTCCACGATCCAGCGGCCGCCTCTTATCTCCCCGTGTATGTGTATCCGCAAAGGAGGCAGAATGGAATGAAACGCATGGACAAAACAGTTCTCCACCACCGGCTGAAAAAGCAGTTTCGGAATCATCACGTCCCGGATTCTGTCGTCCACATCCACGATGTATTCCACCGTATCCAGGTAGCGCCATTTCATAAACTCCAGATAGACTCTTACATTGTCAAGCTCCACGCCAATCGTAACGTTGCGCAGTTCATTGGCCGCATAACGAAACAATTCGCTCAGCTGGCCGCACATGAGTTCCACCTTCTTATTGCCGTTTTCCATTCCCGCCGCGCTGATCGCCATAAGCGAATTGTACAGAAAATGAGGATTGATCTGCGCCTGCAGCGCCATGATCTTTGCCTCATATTCCGCCGACTGCGACAACGCCAGTTCATTGGCCGATGCCCGAAGCCTGCCCAGGATTTCGGAAAACACCTGCTGGAGAGAGGCGATCTCGTTGTTTGCCGAATTATCCATATGGATATCTATATCTTCCAGCGTGACGGACCGGACCGCCCGTTTCAGATCCCGAATGGGCATCGTTAATTTATTTGTAGCATAAAATATGGCGAACAGCATACCCAGGGCAAAAACCAGGAACAGGCAAAGCAGCAAAGCCGTCATACTGGTGAGCGGCTGGTTATATGCTTCTACAGGCTGCATGGCAAATACCACCCAGCCGGACCGCTCATTTCGCTGTACATTCAGCATCATGTTTCGGCCGTCGAAGGATTCGATCCGCTCCATCCTGTCTTCAGCCAGATCTTTAAACTGTAAATAGTATTCGGCCGTCTCTGCGCCGCAGCCGCCGCAGGGATAAATCGTTTCCCCAGATTCACTGTCCAGGATCAGAAGTTCCAACTCTTTAAACTGTTCCGAAAGGCGGCAGATCTCTTCTATCTTCGTATAGCTTTCACTCATTTCAATCGTCGCCACCGTATTTCTCCCGGAATACGTGGCGACCAGCGGCCTTAAGATCGATATGAAAAGGGAACCGTCGCGGGACAGCTGCCAGGGATCTTCGTGGGGCCCGACAAAAATCACCCGGGACTCTCCATTCTCCACATTTTTAAATTCAAAACAGTCGCGAAGCCTGGCCTGAATACGCTCCGGGATTTCCCTCCCGATATTATTGGTAAAGAACAGATTCGGGGATCTGTATATATTGATAATCCCTTTATTGTCAATGGGCGTATTCAAAGCAATACACTCTTTTTGCAGGCGCGCTTTCTGCTCTATATTATGGTCAAAATACAGACGGCCGAAAGCAGTGTCTTTTTCCGCTTCCAAAAAGACATCCTGCACCGTCTCATTGGCCACCAGCTGAGTCGTCAGCTTCTCCATATCCGCAAGCAGATAGTCCATATCCGAGGCTATCGTCTGATTGGTCTGGATATAAAATTTCTCTATATCTTTTGCATTTTTACCGTAAGTATAGACGTAGAAAATAATGCTCATACCCAGCGCCGTACAGATAAAAAAGATACTCGCCATATAAAAAATCTTCTTCTGGAAACTGAGTCTCTGAAACATATTTTCTCCCCTGGCAGTCAGAAAACCGCTCTGCAGCACGATCGCTGTCTCCTATACTACCATGGCGTATCATATTCATCAACTGTTTTTGTCCGTTTCACCCTTTCCTCTCAGATACCGATTCGCATCTTTAAAGAAACTGACCACGATCAACAACAGGATGACGCTGATGGGAAAAGCCGCGATGATAGAAATCGACTGCAGATTCCGCAGGGAATTCCCGGCAAAAATCAATCCGATGGGGAAGATCACAAACACCACCGACCAGAAGGCGCACACGCCCCGTTCCGGTTTTTCTCCGGCTTCCAGCTGTTTGTAGGAATACATGGACACGACCATGGTAAGGGAGTCAAAGGTCGTCGAATAAAAGGCAAGCATCGTCACAATTAACAGGAAAATTGCCAGAGCGCTGGCCGGCAGCGTCCGGAACACCGACAGAATCGCATCGGGAATACTTACCCCTGACTCGAGCATGCCAATGACATCCAGCGTGCCGCGCATCTGCTGGCTGAGCCCATAATTGCCAAAAACGAGAAAACTCATAAAAGTGCCCAGCAATCCGCTGATATATACGCCCAGAATCATATTTTTAATTGTCCGCCCCTTGCTGATCACGCCGATAAAAAAGGGGGTCGCCACACACCATACAAGCCAGTATGCCCAGTAATAGATCGTCCAGTTCTGCACAAATCCCGTCTCACGCATCGGGTCCATCCAGGTAGAAAGCCCGACGAAATTCTGTACCAGATTGCCGATGGACGATATTCCGGTCTCAATAATATATATGCCCTCTCCGCCCCCCAAAAATACCCACAGGGCCAGCCCGAAAAACAACCACACACACAGGCTTGCCATAAAAGAAATCCCTTTAAAACTGAACCATACGGCCGTCGTATACAGCGCGGCAATAACCAGCAGGATACCGATCGTCAGCCCCGGAGAATTCGGAAAACCGGACAGCTGACTGACCGCTGCAGACATCAGCGGCGTTGCCAGAGAAAAAGTGGTGGCCGTACCCGCGAGCAGGGTAAACACGGCAAACAGATCAATCACCTTCCCCGGCGCCCCGTCCACCCTGTCACCCAGCAGCGGCCGGCATGCTTCACTGAATTTCTGCCGGTTTCTGCCGCGCACATGGATCATAAAACCAAAAGCGATGGCAAGGATCACATAAAATCCCCAGGGAATCGGCCCCCAGTGAAACAGCGGATAGGTCGGCGCCCACTTTTGCAGGCCGCCCATCTTTTCGATCTGCTCCTCTCCGCCATAAAGCGCCCACTCAATAAAAGAATAATACACAATGTCCGCCGCCATCGTAGAGGTAAAAATCATGGCTCCCCACTGGAAATTATTGTAAACCGGCTTATCCGTGTTTCCCAGCCGGATCTTACCGTATCCGGAAAAGGCAATTCCCAGAGTAAGGACCAGAATCCCCAGTCCCAAAAGCATATAATAAAATCCGAAAGTATCTCCGAGAAACACTCTAAGCATTTCGATTATGGACCCCGCGCGCTCCGGCAATACCATAAATACCATGCACAATACGATAACGATTGCCGCCGGTATGAACATCAACACCCAGTCAAGCCGTTCAAACCGTTTCTTCATTCCCGTCCCACCCCTTTGTCGCGTAGTCGTAAAAATCCACCGCATACTGATACTGGATTTTCTCATAATCACCGAAAGTCACGCCGGAATCCCGTTTAATCTCACACCAAACGGTCCACAGCAATCCTCCGACAGCTATATAGGCATAGATCTTTCTCCGTATTTCTTCCGAAACTGTCTCTTCAAAATAAAAATCGATCACACGGTCAATCTTCTCTTTATCATAACCCGCATAGATACAGAACATGGCAATATCCATATGGGGATCTGCCATGGCCGCGTATTCCCAGTCTATCAAAAAGACTTTGTCCGCGCGGACAAGGAAATTATCCGGCACAGGATCAATATGGCAAAGACAGTACTCTTTCGAACTGTTTTCAATGACTTTTTCCAGCCTTCCCGCCTTTTCTCTTACATCCCTGTAATCTGGGAAATACAAATCCACCTCATGCCTGCAGGCCGTCTCATATTCCTTCAGCTTTTCAAAAATGTCAAACCATTCCCCACATTCCAGATGCAGACAGTGAAAACTGTAGAGATGCCGGATACAGCGACGCACCTCATCCATATTTTGAATATCGCAGCAATGCACATCCGCTATGTATTCTGTGATTTTCAGCCCGGTTTCCGGATTCATATAGACAAAACGGTCCGTGATATCTTTGTCTGCCAGCGTGCGGTACACCCAGGCCTCCTGTCTGCGGTTCACAAGATATTCCGAACCTTCCCCCGGTATTCTGAGGAGATATTCCTTTCCGTCAACCGTAAAATAAAAAAGGCGATTCGTCATCCCCTTGTCCATCGGCATAAACTGTTCCACATGGCCATATCGGCCGCCCGTTTCCAGCAGCTTAAGGATTTCTTCTATTTTCCCTTCCGAAAGCCCCGACCTTCTCAGTACGCCCGAGACCAGCTCCGTATTTTTTCTCACGATACACACATCCTTAAACGCACAAGAGCTTTGTACGATAACGGCAAAGCTCTTGTACCTCGTTATTAATTTTTATGATCCCATATCATCTGGTAGAAGCGCTCCGCCTGTCTGTGACAAACGGCAAGCTGCTCCAGCTCATTTTCTCCGGAAATGCATACTTCAAAATCGGCAGGCAGATCCAGCGGCGCTTTCGCCAGATATTCTGCAACCAGTTCCCAGTCAACGATCCCCCGCCCCAGCGTTTTATCCACATTGGGTATCCAGTGGGCGTCGTGCAGCAGTACTTCTCTGTCCGCCGCTACCGGATCATCCTGGTACAAAAGCTCATCCGATATGGACGCGTTATCCTGCAGATGAGTTGCATACAATCGGTCACAATATTTTTTCAGGAAGTGATACGGGTCCTCCCGGCACATCAAAAAGGCGTGGCCGGAATCCCAGGCAAATCCCAAAAAGTCATCAGAGTAACGGTCAAACAAAAGATCAAACTGTTCGTCCTGATATTTCTGCGGCGTACAGATCAGATTTTCAAGGGCTATTCTTACTCCCGCGGCCACCGCATAGTCTTTTACCTCGTCAAAGGATTTCATAACCTGACGGTAGTAAATATCCTTTTCCTCCGGCTGCTCCTCAAACATCCCGTAGGGAAGCTGCATATGAAGAACCATTACCTCAGCGCCGATATGGGCGCACAAGTCAATGCGGTTTTTCAGCAGATCCACTCCCGCCAGCCGGCAATATTCATCTTTAGACGTATAATCCTTGCGGATATCCGTCAGCCGATGACGGTTGCGGAAAACCTTCTGGCCATTAACGGTAATCGTCCTTTTGCCGCCCTCCGAGGCGTGGATACTGTGGGCGCGAATACCATAGTGTTTCAGCACATCCCTCGCCTGATACATTTCACTGGGACTGTAGAGGTATTCCCCCTCCCAGTTCTGCATCCACTGTGTATGCGTAAAGCCTGCGTCCGCGAGATTTTTAATCTGCCGCTCAATATCGATCCAACTATGTAAGTCACTGTTATAATCGGTTTCACAGGAACTCAATAACTTCCGTTCAGACATATGACTATTCCTCCACGCTCAGAGTGCTGTCCTTAAAGGAACCGTTTGCTTTCGCCTCTTCAATAGCCTTCTTATTCATTCTTAAAAGAACAAAGCCACATACAAAACCGATAGCAGAAAGAATAGCCATTGCGATAAAGCAGTGATGATATCCGGCCAGCGGAGTAGCGGTATTGGCATATTTATCCACCATATTACCGGAAACCGTATACAGGAACATTTCCGGCGCATAGGTTACAAGAGAAATAACGCCTGAAGCCGTTCCTGCCAGCCTCTTGGGAACCAGAACCTCGTCAATCGTTGAGAAATACAGCGCCTTGATTCCATAGAGACAGAGCCCGTATACGATAAAGTTCACAATAACCAGCGGAATTCCCGCCCCTTTAGTAGGAATGAGGACATACAGTGAGGCGAATACCGCCATACCGATAAACGCGTATTTGATGAATTTGATACGGCTGCCGACTTTATCTGCCACGAATCCCGCCACAAAAGCGCCGACCATCATCATGAAGTAGGTACGGATAACGCTGAGATTACCGACGACCGTATCGCTCAGCCCAAATGCGTTGGAGAGATAACCGGTAACATAACCGTGGAAAATCAGCGCGGAGTAATTACAGATACCCAGCATTCCGCACAGCCATACCCTGGGCATTTTGGCAACTTCCAGGAAATCCTTTACTTTCAGAGAGTTCTCTTTCTTTCCGGCCGCCGTATTCTTCTGCGGCTTATCATTCTCCATGAAAATCCATGCCAGTACGCCTGCCACCAGCATTAACAGGCTGTAATACAGGATGGCGTTTTTCATACCGCCGATGGCGTCTGCCGCCCAGCCGAATACGGCGACAGATCCGAAGGCCACCAGTGTGCCCACCAGACCGCGGCCGCCTTCCAGCATACCGAACAGCCGCCCCTGTTCATCTGCGTCGCCCAGCCTGTTAATCGACTTGACCATGGCGGCCCAGAAGGTAAACACTGTGGTAACCGCGAAGATCGCATGGATGACTACCAGCCAGATAAATCCCGGCAGCGTCCAGTACCAGAAGCCGGCCAGCGCCGTCCCGATACAGGAAAATACGATCAGAGACTTACAGCTGAATTTATCGGCCAGAACACCGCCCGGAAAATAGCAGATGAAGTTCACAATACCGTAGGCGGACATCAAAATCCCCAATTGTGTCAGCGTCGCTCCCGTCGCCTGCTGCAGAGGCTCCATATACGTCTCCCGCAGATACGGCAGCTTAGTGATCAGACCTCCGGCAAAAGCGACAATGATCAGTGTCAGCCACTTGCTGCTTGCATGTTTTTGTTTTTCCATTTTTCTTCTCCTTTTCTTTTTATTCAACTCAGCAAAATCATTTTGCTGGGAAGCTCGGTAAAAAATATACGCAACCATTCGGCACAGGCCGAAGCGTTCCTAAATTCTTGCCACGCCGCTCTCTCTTGCGGCTTTTGACACGGCCTCCGCGACGGCTTTGCCCACTCTTGCGTCAAAAGCCTTGGGAATAATATAGTCCTCGCTCAGCTCTTCGTCAGAAATGAGATCGGCCAACGCCCCGGCAGCGGCTATTTTCATCTCTTCATTAATATCGCTGGCACGGACGTCGAAAGTTCCGCGGAATACGCCCGGAAAAGCCAGCACATTATTGATCTGATTCGGATAATCACTTCTCCCCGTGGCAATTACTTTCGCGCCGCCGGCTTTTGCTTCATCCGGGAAAATTTCCGGCGTGGGGTTTGCACAGGCGAAGATAATGGCGTCTTTATTCATGGTCTGAACCATTTCCCTTGTAACCTGTCCGGGTGCGGACACTCCGATAAAGATATCGGCGCCCACAAGCATTTCCGCCAGGGTTCCCTGCTTTTTCTCCAGATTGGTCGTCTGAGCCATTTCTTCCTTAATCCAGTTCATGCCTTTGTCGCGTCCCTGATAGATAGCGCCGGAACGATCGCACATGGTAATATGCCGGAAACCGGAAGAAAGCAGCAATTTTACAATGGAGACCGCCGCCGCTCCTGCGCCGGACGTTACTACCTTTACGTCTTCTTTTTTCTTATCAACCACTTTTAAGGCGTTGATCAATCCGGCCAGCGTAATAATCGCCGTACCATGCTGATCGTCATGAAAAATGGGAATATCACATTTCTCTTTTAATTTGCGCTCAATCTCAAAGCAGCGGGGAGCGGAAATATCCTCCAGGTTTATGCCGCCGAAAGATCCAGAAAGCAGGTAAATCGTGTTTACGATCTCATCCACATCCTTTGATTTAATACAAAGCGGAAAAGCATCCACATCCCCGAAAGATTTGAACAGGACACATTTCCCTTCCATTACGGGCATGCCGGCTTCCGGCCCGATATCGCCAAGGCCCAGTACGGCGCTTCCGTCCGTCACTACCGCGCACATATTATGGCGTCTGGTCAGTTCATAGCTTTTCTCAATATCTTTCTGAATTTCCAGGCAGGTCTGCGCAACGCCCGGCGTATAGGCCAGAGACAGGTCGTCTTTGGAAGCGACCGGCACGCGGGACACTACTTCAATCTTCCCCGCCCACTCCCCATGGAGCCTTAATGATTCTTTTGCGTAATCCATATGATCCCTCCTACTTTTCAAACGGGAACCGGAACTGTGTCAGGTCCAGTTCATCCCGAAGCTGTATAAATTCCTTCTGCACCGCTTCCGTCATGGGAACGCCTTTATCCTTTCGGTACATCCATACGTCGTACTCTTTTTCTCCCGCCGTATAGATCCGTTCCTGGCCGGGCGCTTTCGCCGAACCGCGCAAATCCCTCAAAATATCGCCGCAGGTTTTCTTAAATGCCTCTGCGCCCATAAACGCCTCCGTATCAATCGCCATAAAGAAATGCCCCAGATGATACGGCCGGATCTGCCCGTTTTCGTCTTTGCCGTCCAATGCGCGCAAAAACATGCCGGACTGCAACGCGGCGGAAAGGATTTCCACCACCGTCGCATAGCCGTACCCTTTATAGCCGGCAAACAATTCACCGATACCGCCCAAAGGCGCCAGCGCCGCTTTCTGGCTGCGGATGTCTTTCAGAATCTGCCTGCTGTCTGTCATTTCCTTACCGTCGCGGCCGATCACCATACCGGCCGGCGTATCGTGGCCGATGCGGGCATAATACTCAATCTTTCCGTTTTGAATGATCGAAGTGGCACAGTCCAGCATAAACGGAAACGGCTCATCCGTAGGCATACCGAACGTCAATGGATTCGTTCCCAGCATATTCTCCACGCCAAAGGTGGGGGCGATGGAGGGGCGCGCATTCGTACCGGTAATACCGATCATATCCTCCTTCGTGGCCATGCCTGCCCAATACCCGGCAATCCCATAGTGGGAAGAATTTCTGACCGCCACCATGCCCATACCGTATTTACGCGCTTTTTCGATACACAGATCCATGGCCTTTTTGCTGGCCACCATACCCATACCATCATTGGCGTCCAGCACGGCCGTGGTAGGCGTTTCTTTTAAAACATCAATTTTGGTAACCGGATTCAGAATCCCCGCTTTAATCCGGTCCACATAGATGGGTTTGAAACGATTACAGCCATGGCTCTCGATTCCGCGGCGATCGCTCTCCAGCAATACATCCGAGCAAAGCCTTGCCTCATCCTCCGGAAGTCCCAGCTTTACGAAAGCCGCGGTCATAAAATCATCCACTAATTCCCATGGTACAAATGGCCTTGTTTCCTTTTGCATATTTTACCTCCTGCCCGTGTCCTTAAGCAAAAAAATGCGATGTAAATAAAACACTTTCGTGTCTTTACATCGCATCTCTTTTACTCACGCTTCTCACAATTAAGTTATATTTACTATAACACCGCAAAAAAATATTGTCAAGTTTTCCAACAAAAATATTTTCCGCAAAAAAGTTCTTGTCATTTTTGCCTAATTGTGTTATGGTTAAATCAACGCTAAACAAAAATGTGCCTAGAGATTTGGAGCAGGGTTTTATACGATCAACATCGTGTAGGATTCTGCTTTTTTCAGCCAAACGCTTTGCCCCAGGCGGTGTAACGACGGTTTTTCTGTTGTTTTCGCCCGGTATATGGTACGCAGATCAGACGGAGGAAAGCCTGTGAAAGAAAATTTTTTCAAATTAATGGAGGCAAATCCGGTCTTTGCCTCCATTAAAAACGAGGAAGGTCTGGAGACCTGCAGAACAAGCAAAGAAATAACCGTTGTTTTGATTCTTTACGGCGATATCTGCCATATCGGCCAGATCGTAGAAACAATAAAAGACGCCGGAAAAATTGCCATCGTACATATGGACTTAATTGAAGGATTGGGCGGAAAAGAGACCACGGTAGATTTTATAAAAGAGCATACGGCAGCGGACGGTATTATCTCTACAAGACCCGCGCTGGTAAAGCGGGGAAAAGAACTGGGCCTTTATGCGATTCTCCGTATTTTTATGCTGGATTCCAGGGCTTTCGAAAATATACAAAAGCAATTAAATTTCGTGAAACCGGATGCGCTGGAAATTCTTCCGGGACTGATACCGAAGATCATCCGGCGCGTCAGTAAAATGACGAAGATTCCGATCATTGCGGGAGGACTCATCTCCGAAAAAGAGGATGTGGTAGCCGCACTTTCCGCCGGAGCGATCTCGGTTTCCACAACCAATGTAAATGTATGGAAAATGTAGTGAACGGTTGGTTGATCGCCTTCACAGCTGCATTATTTTAAAGTACCAAAGGGGGAAACATCATGGGAAAATACGTTATGGCGCTGGACGCAGGCACCACAAGCAACCGGTGCATACTTTTCAATGAAAAAGGGGAAATGTGCAGTGTGGCGCAGAAAGAATTCATGCAATATTATCCGGAACCCGGCTGGGTAGAGCATGACGCAGAGGAAATCTGGTCCACACAAATGGAGGTCGCCGCCCAGGCCATGGGAAATCTGGGCGCGGCTGCCGCAGACATTGCGGCCATCGGAATCACCAACCAGCGGGAGACAGCCATTGTATGGGACAAAAATACGGGGGTTCCCATCTATCACGCCATCGTATGGCAATGCCGCAGGACATCCGAATACTGCGACTCGCTGAAGGAAAAAGGACTGGTTGAACTTTATCGGGAAAAAACAGGACTGATCATCGACGCCTATTTTTCGGCCACAAAAATCCGATGGATTCTGGAACATGTAGAAGGCGCCAGAGAACGCGCCGAACGAGGCGAATTATTATTCGGCACGGTGGAGACATGGCTGATCTGGAAGCTGACCAAAGGACGGGTTCATGTAACCGACTATTCCAACGCCTCCCGAACCATGCTGTTTAATATCCAAACCCTGCAATGGGACGATGAGATTCTGGAAGAGCTGAATATTCCCAGATGTATGCTGCCGGAGGTGAAACCCTCCAGCTGCGTTTACGGAGAGGCTGATCCCCAGTATTTCGGCGGGCCGATCCCTATCGGAGGCGCCGCGGGCGACCAGCAGTCGGCCCTGTTCGGACAGACCTGTTTTGAAGCCGGAGAAGTAAAAAACACGTACGGCACCGGCTGCTTTATGTTGATGAATACCGGAGAGAAACCTGTATATTCCCAAAACGGCCTTGTGACAACGATCGCCTGGGGATTGGACGGAAAAGTCAACTACGCACTGGAAGGCTCTATCTTTATCGCCGGCGCGGCCATTCAATGGCTTCGGGATGAACTTCGGATGATCGATTCCTCGCCGGACTCCGAATATATGGCCAGAAAAGTAAAAGATACGAACGGCTGCTATGTCGTGCCGGCGTTTACCGGTCTGGGCGCGCCCCACTGGGACCAGTATGCAAGGGGCGGCATTCTAGGCCTGACACGCGGCGTCAATAAATACCACATTATCCGCGCGACGCTGGAATCTCTGGCTTATCAGGTAAACGACGTATTGGAGGCCATGAAAGCGGACGCCCATATGGAGCTGTGTTCTCTGAAAGTAGACGGCGGCGCGAGCGCAAACAATCTGCTGATGCAGATTCAGTCCGACATTATCAACGTACCTGTCAACCGCCCGCAATGTGTGGAAACCACGGCCATGGGCGCCGCCTATCTGGCCGGCCTTGCCGTCGGCTATTGGAAAAACAAAGAAGACGTCATAAAAAACTGGACGTCGGATCGGATTTTCGAGCCGGAAATTTCCGAGACGGAAAGACAGGCCCGTATCCGGGGCTGGCGCGAAGCGGTAAAATGCACCTATGGCTGGGAGAAAAAGATCTCGGACAATGGCTAACGGAAATTGGCGGGGCAAAAACGGCTGAATCAGACATCCCTGAAAATTTGGCTTTGTTTTTGCCTCTGCCGCCATACCGGATATCAGCGAAAGCAACGCCAGCGCAAGGAGAATTATTATCCTTGCATTTTCCTCCTTATCCGGTTTTACTTTTCTTTAATTACCCAGATCAAAGGGCGAAGCACTTTAAAATATTTCTGCGGAGGCTTATTGCCAAACCTCTTGTCAAAATCTGCCCGGATTGCCTTTATATTCTTCCGGTTATGCGACCGGATAATCTTGTACGCCTCCTCTGCCCTTGTCACGTCCAGATTATGTATGCCCAATATCATAGCGACCAGATTTACCCAGCGCTCATGTTCATCCTGAATGTAATATTTTGACAGTTTCTCTTTCCATTCTGTGTCATCCCTGATTTTCAGATACCAGTTCCTCCCATTCTTTTGCCCCAAAACGGCAATAAGAGTTTGATACCATCCTCCCAAATCAGTAACCGGTACAGATTTGGCTATCTCCACCACATACTGATCCTCTGTCAATTTTTTCTGCCCGGATTTTTCCAAAGTACAGGCACTTTCCACGACTGCCTTTGCCGAAGTCTGAACGAATGTCACCTGCTTTTTCTCTTTTTGTTCTTTTTTCTTCTTTCCCTTCTTCTTTTTCACTTTTTTACCACTTTCAACGGAAAAACCCTTCCGGCAGACCGCCATCCCTCGGCTTTGCCAAAAATCTATGGCAGCCTGGTAATCCCGGTCATTTGAGTAAATATAAAACGTAGATCGGGGATGTTTCGCAATAAGATATGACAGTACCCCCATCAACTGGTAATCCAGCGCATTATTTCCGGCTGTACATTCCAGCCAGACCATCCGGGGGTTATGTACCTGTTTAGTCAGATATTCAGATAAATGTTTAGAATGATATTCTGTATAAAATGTGATAATCCTGTCCTTCTTCTTTATCTTATGCAACAGGTCAAGCCACCTGTCGCCAACATTCTCCGTATCAACTAAATAATATTTTCTTTTCAAAATCCTTTCCTCCCTCTTCTTCTGAAATATCATAACATTAGTATTAGAAATAAAACCATGTATGTTCTATATAAAAACTCTGTCAGCGCAGCTCCCCGTAGCAATTGCTTTGTACTTCCACTTCGATTATGGTACTCTCCCTTGAAGTTTAACAGATAACTGCTGAGATTAACACATATTTGATATAAAGAAACGCCTGATGCGAAATCCATCTCAGCTATACATCAATGTCTATTCATGTTTCGATTTCTATATTCCCGCGGCGTACAACCATAGAAACGTTTAAATATTTTAGCAAAATTGCTTGGGCTGTCAAAGCCGCACAGCGTGGCAATTTCCGATATACTGTCTGCCGGATTTCTAATCAGCATTTCAGCCCCCTGCATAATCCGATATTTTAACAAATATTGGATGGGGGAAAGCTGGATTGTTTTCTTGAAACAGCGCAGACTTTCTCTTTCGCTGATATCGGCAGCGCTTGAAATTTCCGACAACGATATATCATTGGCAAAATTTTTGTGAATATAGGCAATCATTTTTCGGATACGAAGATTGTCCTGATTCAGAGGAGCGCTTTGCCTATCCGTCTGAGAATGAAATTCCCCATACAGAAAAAGACAGATACGGGATAATTTTTCCCGCACGATAAATTCATACCCGTAACTATCTTGTGCAAGGGCTTCAAACGCATGGCGAAACCAGTCCGCTACGTTTTCGTTGTTACCTGCTTTTATAAAGTAATGAGAAAAGTGATTACAGGTTACCAGCGGCTGCATATATTTTTTTGCAAATACTAAATCCTCACTTCCGGTAATAAGTGTCGGGCTGAAAACAAGGGAACGCAGTTTGCATTCCGTGACCGCCACCGCATAATGAAGAATATTGGCATTGATAACCAGACAGTCCCCTTTTTCCAGAAAAAAATCATTTGACGGTATTTTTACTCTCATCTGTCCGCCTTCTATATACATAATTTCCATTTCCTCATGCCAGTGCCACGGAATAACGTCTTCCTGCCTGTCCGTATAGTAAGAAGAATATCCGGCACAGGGAAATTCCAAGCTTCCGTGCGGCTGAAGCTCTTTTGATGCTTTATTCAGGTTTAATCCACATTCCCGTAGCGCCATATTTTCCCCTTCTTCCTGTTTGGCGTTTTTTTTATATTATACGTCCGAAAACATATTGTATCAAGCGCCGTTTGACGGTATTCTTTTGATAAACACAAGACACAGGAGGACGATCAAATGATTCAGCTATTGTTGCTTATTATTTATCTTGCTTTTATCAGTCTGGGACTTCCGGATTCTCTGCTGGGTTCCGCGTGGCCGGCCATGTATCAGGAATTTTCCGTACCTGTCTCCTATGCGGGCGGGATTTCTATGATTATCGCCGTAGGGACAATTGTTTCCAGCCTGCAGAGCGACCGATTGTCCCGACAATGGGGAACAGGCAAAGTTACGGCCGCCAGTGTATGCATGACCGCCGTTGCCTTGTTCGGATTTTCCGTCAGCCATTCCTACGCCGCCTTATGCTTATGGGCGATTCCCTATGGGCTTGGAGCCGGAAGCGTAGACGCTTCTTTGAATAACTATGTTGCGCTTCACTATGCAAGCAGACATATGAGCTGGCTGCACTGTATGTGGGGCGTCGGCGCTTCGCTTGGCCCATACGTCATGGGTTATGCGCTGACCGGCGGGCAAGGCTGGAATATGGGGTATCGCTATATTGCCGTTCTTCAAATTGCACTGACCGCTATATTGATTTTCAGCCTGCCGTTATGGAAAAAACAGGGCGGCAATACTACGGAGCAGACGGACGGAAAAGAGACCACAAAACCGCTGTCTCTACGTCAGATTATACAAATACCGGGGGCAAAAGAAGTCATGATTACTTTTTTCTGCTACTGCGCGCTGGAGCAGACGACCGGTTTATGGGCAAGCAGCTATCTCGTACTGCGCCGGGGATTATCCCCAGAAACTGCCGCCGGATTTGCAAGCCTGTTTTTTATAGGTATTACAGCGGGCCGGGCTCTCAGTGGATTTCTGACACTGAAACTAAACGATACGCAGATGATACGGCTTGGGCAGGGATTTATCTTGTCTGGCATTGCGCTTTTGCTTTTGCCCTTCGGCAACACAGGCTCTTTGTCAGGGCTGATATTAATCGGATTGGGCTGCGCACCGGTTTACCCTTCCATCATACATGCCACGCCGGAACATTTTGGGGCAGATCAATCACAGGCTATGATAGGCGTACAAATGGCGTCCGCCTATGTGGGGACTTGTTTCATGCCGCCGATTTTTGGATTTATTGCCAACCATATCAGTGTTTCCCTGTTCCCGTTTTACTTACTGGCAATATTGGCTCTTATGGCAGCCATGCATGAAAAAATGCTGCCTAAAGTATCTGCAAATTGAACCCTATTCGTAACCGGGCAGATATTCAATATCATTTTCTTTTGCATACCTTTGCAACGCACTTCCTTGATGGGTAAGCTTCTGTAAATCGCTTTCCTCTGATGTGCTTATTCTCATATAGCTATATACATTACACATAATAAAACCGCCTCTCTTTTGTAGGTGTAAACTATAGATACTTTGACGGTTTACACATCACATCACAAAAATGATTAAAAAATTTAATAGGGAATTGTCATAAAAGAAAGCATATGGTAGACTATCAGAGAGGAACAATCGAAAATAAATAAGCCTACCTTGTTACTTGGCGGTACAGGTAGGCTTATCGTCTAATCATGTGAGGTCAACCACTTTGTGGGCGGTTGTTTCCTCTTTTGTATCTATAATATAGCATACTCCTCGGATAAATTCAAGAAAAATTTCCGTTAATGCAAATAGGATAGCATATTTTGTTGAAGTTCTTTTATTATTTCTCTAGCACAACAGGTCAACTTATTTCTCCTAATTTTTATCTTAGTTTAAAAAACGCAAAAACGCTTCGTAAAAAAGCTTTTCCTTTTTTTCTTCACTATTCTGAGGTATTCCTAAACTGTCAAGCGCCTTTTTAACCACTGTTTTTGCTGAATACACAGTATTCCCCAAGATATCGCGTCCGCCGCCATTATAAGCGCTCACCAATGACATGGCAAACAGACTCGTAAGGCACGTAAGCTTGCCTCCTGAATCCATCCCATACCCATTTATACCACATTCTTTCTCCGCTTTATTCCAAGCTTCTTTTACTTCATCTGGAGCAGATGGTCCTAAAATATCTAATCCATTAAATGATTTTTCTGATTTAGTGATTATTTTGTTATCTTGTTCTTTTCGCTGAATCTGTTGGAAAATATCTGCCAGCTTATGACTACGTTCTCTCTGTTCTTTATAATATTCCTGTGACTTAACTAAGCTTGTTTCATGGATGACAGATTTCCTTTCTTCAATAGCGCGAAAATAATATTCAAACATTTCAGCATCCTTCAGGAATTTATCCAGATAATCATTTCGTTCTGTCCCATAATCATTGGAAGAAGTTGCGGTTACCATTCCACCATATTCACTAACTTCCGGCGGAATATCCCGAATAAACTGTTTTTCAAAATCATCGCCCGATATAACATTCAAATTTACCAGTTCCACTAAAAGATTATAGTACTCTCCCTCGCTTAAGTTCTCCACATCATACCGTTCTTTCAAATCTTTAATCTGCTCATCTGTCAATTTACACGAGCCGTCAGAGTTCCAGTTTATCTTATTCTTTAATTCTACTCCCATCAATTGAATAATCCTCAGAACATCTTCCTGATTTTTTGAGAGTTCTGTTTCCTGGTATACCTCCTTTTCATTTCCAGACTCCTGATTTCTACGATTGGCAAAAGCAATATTTTCTAACTCTCTCTGATTTAATAAAAACATTTTATCAGCTTCATTAGTAAAAATATTTCCAGGCCCTTGAATTTCTTGTGATTTTGTGTGGTCATTTTCAGAAATACTGTTAATAGGAACCGTAAATGCATTATGTCCGGTAGCATTTGATCTGGATTGCAAATTTGTAGCGTCTTTTCGTGAATTATATCCATAGTTTTTTTGTAAACATATTGTATTCATAATAATTCCTTTCTAATAAAGTTTTATTCCATCCTTTCAAACTTCAATTACTCTATCGTTCATAATTGATATTACTCCTAATAAGGTCCATAATATATTTTGAAAGTCAGCCTGGTGGTAGCTTTAGCCTCCGTAATAGTATATTCTTTGTCAACTAAAGTTTGTCTTCCTTCGGGATTAACTTCTCTATTTCCTCAAGCTCCATAGTTAAACCTCCTGCGTAATCTAAATTTGAATTTCGCTGCATACTACGTTCCTCCTTAATATTTTATAAGAACAAAAGCTTAATTTGAAAAGCTTTGTCTTTACTTAAATATGCAATCGTACCATCATATTTATTCAAAATTCGTTCCACATTTTT
>CASWRE010000007.1 GCA_949471785.1 uncultured Lachnospiraceae bacterium
GCATAGGATACAAAATCCTTGAGGAAAATGTGTCAACTAATCTTGACAAAATCAAGGCGATTTGTATGGAACTGCTGGAAAACGGAACGAAACGGGCGGCCATGGTTGCGGATACCTTCATAAAACGCCGCAGAGAAACCCTGACGGATGAGGAGGCCCATGCTCTGCGGGTGCTGATCGCGGCTGCGGTGAAAAACCCCGATGAACAGCCGCCCACGTGGCATTGTGATATTTATTGTCGAAATGTACGCCATGTATCCTGTGAGGGAGCGTTGTGTGCGGAGGAATGCGCGCCCAAGCTGTGTCCTTATTTCGATGAAATGTTGTATTAACACGGATGCCATTTCTGTGAAGTAAAAAATTTTTGGTTTTTAATTTTTGTTTAATGTTTCTGCGGTATGATGACTGTGAAAAGTAACGGAAACGACGAACAATAAAACGGGGAAAGGATGATGATTATGAAAAGAAACATAAAGGTTATACTGGCGCTGGCGGCTGTTGTGTTCATGTCTATGCTGGCGGTCTTTCCAGTACAGGCGGGACGTAAGGTGAAACCGACATCGATCAAGGCTGTGGGTTCCAAAAGCGTCACGGTTTCCAAGGGAAAGAAATTTGAGCTTGAGGTCAGGATGAATCCGAGGAAAGCCGAAGATGATTATCTGACATGGTCCATCGTATCGGGAAAAGGGGTTGTCCGCTTCGAGGATGATGATCTTCACGATGACGAGGTGGATCTGTGGGCCGTGAAAACGGGAACGGCTAAAGTCCGCTGTAAGATCCGCGGAACCAAAAAAAGTGTTACTTTCACGGTTAAGGTGAAAAAGTCTTCGGTCAAAACGACAATCAAGGCCGTGGGTTCCAAATCCAGAAGCGTCAAAGCGGGACAGGAATTTGAGCTGAAAGTCAGGACTTCATCTAATATAGACGATGATGATCTGAAATGGACGATCGTCAGCGGTAAGAAGGTTGTCCGGTTTGACGATGACGATATTTACGATGATGAGATGGAGCTGGTTGCCTTAAAGGCAGGAACGGCTAAAGTTCGCTGCACGATACGGGGAACGAAAAAGAGCGTCACCTTTAAAATTACGGTAAAGAAAGCGGCGGCATCGACGATTACCCGGGTGGGGCCTGAGGAACGGGTCATCTATCTGGGGCAGGAATTCGAGCTTGAGGTTTATCGCAGAAATGTGCACGAGAGTTATCTCCGGTGGAAAATTGCTGATCAGTCCATTGTGATCTTTGAAGACGGTTATGCGGATCACGACGACGAGATCGACTTGATCGCGGTGGGTGTGGGAACAACCACGGTGACCTGTACAAACACCTTAACAGGAAAGAGCGTCAGCTTTACAATACGGGTGGTAGGATAACGGAGATATATAAGAGTGGTGACCGTTTGGCTTGTCTGAACGGTTACCGGGAGAGCCTGCAGAGGGCTCTCTTTTTTTTCTCATGAATAGACTTTCCGGCGGGAAGGTGATAGAATGGCTTTAGCTTACAAAAGATAAAAGGTTGAGGTGGAAAGGCAGGTAAAGCAGATGGGCAGGAAAGCCGTTTTTTTTGACGGTGACGGGACGGTGACCGATCTGATAAAGGGAATTCCGGTCAGCGCGGCAGAGGCCATAAGGGCGTGTAAAGAGAATGGGCATTTGATGTTTTTATGTACGGGGAGAAGCCGCGCCATGGTGGACCGGGGGCTGGAGGAAGTCGGTTTTGACGGGATGATAGCCGGGGCCGGTACTTATCTGGAAAGGGACGGACAGGTCCAGTATAATAAAGAACTGCCGCCGGCGGAGGCCCGCCGGGCGATGGAGCTGCTCCGGGGAAAGGGCCTTGTGCCGGTGATGGAGGGCAGGGACTATATGTATTACGACCCGGATGAGTATACAGATGAGGTGGATTGGTTTGCCGGGCGTCTCACGCAGATGCTGGGAGAACATTGGAGGCCGATCACTGGCAATGAGGACTGTATGCATGTCAATAAGATCAGTGCAAAAGCCGTGCCCGGTGCGGACCGTGAGGGGGCCCTGCGGGAATTGTCCCCTTCCTTTGACGCGGTGGTTCATGAGGCGAAAGGTTTTGCGGGCGGCACCATTGAGCTTATGCCCAAAGGATATTCCAAAGCGCTGGGAATCGCGGTGGCCTGCAGGCTCTATGATATCGATCAGAAGGATACGGTGGCTTTTGGGGACAGCAATAATGATCTGGATATGTTTCATCATGTACACACGAAAGTGGCTATGGGCAATGCCTCGCCGAAGCTTCTGGAGCTGGCTGATTATGTGACGACGGATATGTTTCATGACGGCATTCGCAACGGACTTCGCTATCTGGGGCTGATTTGACAATGACGGATCGGAATCATTTCGTACAATTTTGCAGGAGGAAAAGAAAATGGAAAAAATCACAAGTTTTACGATCGACCACATCAAATTACAGCCGGGGATTTATGTGTCTCGGAAAGATCATATCGGAGAGGAATGTGTGACGACATTTGATATACGCATGACTTCGCCCAACGAGGAACCGGTGATGAATACGGCGGAGCTCCACACCATCGAACATTTGGGGGCGACTTTTTTGCGCAATGATCCGGAAGTGTCGGACCGCGTGATTTATTTCGGCCCCATGGGCTGCCGGACGGGCTTTTACCTGCTGCTGGCCGGGGATCTGGAGTCGGAGGAGATTGTGGAGCTGGTGCGGAGGATGTTCCTCTTCATCCGGGATTTTGAGGGGGAGGTGCCCGGCGCGGCGGCGAGGGACTGCGGCAATTATCTGGATCTGAACCTGAATATGGCCAAATATCTGGCGAATAAATATTATACCGGGGTGCTGGAGCATATCGGCAGAGACCGTCTGGTCTATCCGGAGTAGGGAGGGGCTATGGACAGAGAGATATTTCGCCGTCTGGCAGAGGAGCGCGTTCTTCTGCTGGACGGAGCCACCGGAAGTAATCTGTTGAAGGCGGGAATGCCGGCCGGAGTGTGTACGGAAATCTGGATACTGGAGCATCCCTGGGTGATCAGGGATCTCCAGAGGGCTTACGTGGATGCGGGAAGCCAGATTTTGTTTGCCCCTACCTTTTCCGCCAACGGCATCGCCCTGGATGAGAAAAAAGCGGACATGCCGGTGGGAGAGCTGAACCGGCGTCTGGCGGCTCTGAGCCGTGAGGCTGCCGGCGACAGGGCGCTTGTGGCCGGCGACATGACCATGACCGGAAAACAGCTTCTGCCGACCGGAACACTGACGTTTGAACAGTTGACCGACTGTTATGAAGAGCAGGCGGTATCTCTGCGGGATGCGGGCGTGGATCTTTTTGTGGTGGAGACAATGATCAGCCTCCAGGAGATGCGGGCGGCGGTGCTGGCTATCCGGCGGTGTTGTGGCTTGCCCATACTGGCGTCCTTTACCGTGGATGAGAACGGGTATACTTTTCTGGGAACAGAGATCACGGCGGCGGCGGTGACTCTGGCAGGCCTGGGTGTGGACGCGGTAGGGGTAAACTGTTCCATGGGGCCGGAACAGATGCTTTCCGTGGTGGAGAAACTGCGGAAAGCCACGGACCTTCCCGTGCTGGCAAAGGCCAATGCCGGACGTCCCCGACAGGAGAACGGGCAAGTGGTTTACCCCATGGACGCGGAACAATATACCGTTTATGCGGAACAGATGGTGGACGCGGGAGTGTCCCTTCTGGGCGGGTGCTGTGGGACGACGCCTGAATTCATAGAGAAGATGAGAAAAATGCTGGAGAGACGGGGCCTGTATAAGCCGTTTTCCCGGGCAGAATGGCATGGCCGTGATTCAGCAGAGCGCATGGAAAACGGTACGGAGGAAGGCGGAACCGGGCCGCTTTCCACTTTTGTACTTGCCACGGACAGGAAAATATATCGTCTGGATCAGACAGCCTCGCTTTCCCGGGCGGGTTGTGTAAGTGAGAATCCGGGGCTGGCGGAATGCCTTGCCTGCGGGGAATATGAGGACGCCATTGACGAGTTGGGTGATCTGGAGGACGGGCAGATGCTGCTCGTGAATCTGGACGATCTGGATGACGGCAGGAGCCTGGAACATTTTGTGGCGCAGTTGTCCGTGTCGGGGATGCCGGTTTGTTTTGACGCCTCCACACTGCCGGTTTTGGAACGGGCGCTTCGGCATTATTGTGGTATTGCGGCGGTATGTCTGCCGGATCTTTCTGACTACGAGGAAGCCGGTCAGATACTGGCCAGGTATGGCGCGGTTGAATACGGAAAGGAGATCTGCGTTTGACGGGAGGTGCGGTATGAAAAGGATGGGGATAACGGCCTGCGGCAGCTACGATGATGCCGAGGTAATCCGTAGCCTGGAACGGCTGCTGGCTGCCGCCGGGGGGCTAGAATGGGTGGAACCGGGGATGCGGATTGCCGTAAAGACTAATCTGCTCTCAGGATCGGCGCCGGATCGGGCGGTGGTGACCCATCCGGCGGTATTGGCTGCGCTCTGTCGGATGCTGACAGCCAGAGGCGCCATTGTGACGGTGGGAGATTCACCGGGCGGTCCCTTCACGGAGGGGAACCTTCGGAGAGTTTACAGACTGTCGGGTATGGAGCAGGTTGAGCGGGCAGGAGCCCGGCTGAACATGGACGTCGGTCAGCGTGACGCCTCTTTTTCCGTCGGCAAGGTGCTGCGACAGCTGACCTGTACCTCCTGGCTCACCGATGCCGATGCGGTCATTTCCTGCTGTAAGCTGAAAACCCATGCCATGATGGGCATGTCAGCCAACGTCAAAAATCTTTTCGGGGCGATTCCGGGGACGATGAAGCCGGAATATCATTTCCGCTTTCCCGATCACAGAGATTTTGCCGATATGCTGGTGGATATTAATGAGTATCTGCGCCCCCGCCTTTATATTACCGATGCGGTGGTGGGCATGGAGGGAAACGGCCCGGCCTCCGGTACCCCCAGGGAAATCGGCGCCCTGCTGGCCGGCACGGACCCCTACGGCCTCGATCTGCTGTGCGCCCATATCATTGGTCTGGCCCCGGGACAGGTACCGACCATTGTGGCGGCCATGGAGAGGGGGCTGTGCGGGAAAGAACCCGATTGGCCGGAGATAAGCGGCGATCCGAAGCCCTTTGTAATGAAGGATTTTCAGAATATCCGCCAGCTTCGGGGAATCGAGTTCGGAGATCATATGCCGGGGTGGCTGGTACCCATTGGCCGTCTGGCCCTGCAGGCCCGTCCGAAGGCCAGCCGTAAGACCTGTATCGGCTGTGCGAAATGCGGCAAGGTCTGTCCGGCCGGAGCCATTGCCATGGTGCATAAATACCCGGTTATCGACACGGAAAAATGTATCCGCTGTTTCTGTTGTCAGGAATTTTGCCCGGAAGGGGCCATGAAAGTGCACCGGCCTTTGATTGCCCGGATCATGAACCCCCGGTAAACAGGCGGGCCGTATGAAAAGGCTACATTTCCAGCAGCCTTTTCATATCGGCAGGCAGCGCCGTCTCAAAATGCAGCGGATCACCGGTGACGGGATGGTCGAAATCCAGAGCGGCCGCGTGAAGCGGCTGCCTGTTTATATGGGAAAAATCAGGATTGTACAGGAAATCTCCGGGCAGCGGGCAGCCGATGTGAGCCATGTGTACCCGGATCTGATGGGTGCGCCCCGTGTCCAGGTGAAGCTCTATCAGACTGTAGACGGGTCCTGCCGATACGGTGCGGTAGTGAGTGACGGCCCGCTCGCCGTGGAGGAAATCTACCTGTCTCTGGATACAGGAGCCGGGCGCCCGTCCGATGGGCGCGTCAATCTGTCCGTCTTTCGGCTCGGGGCAGCCCTGCACGACGGCCAGATAGGTGCGGCGGATGGCGCGTCGTTTCATGGCCGCGGAGAGGATGGCGCCGCTTAACGCATGTTTGGCCAGGATCAAAAGTCCGGTGGTGTCCCGGTCCAGCCGGTTGATACAACGAAATACGCAGGATTCGCCCCGCTTCAGGGCGTGGGCGGCTACGGCATTGGCCAGCGTATTGCCGTAATTTCCGGGGGAGGGATGCACCGGCATGTCGGCGGGTTTATCGATGACCAGGATGTCCCTGTCTTCATAGACGACGGTAAAAGGAAGGGGCACGGGCTCAATTTTATCAGAAGGCTTTTCTTCCGGCAGCAGGATATCCAGCCGGTCTCCGGCGGCCAGGGGAATACCGGTTTGTGTCGCGACGCCGTTTTTGCGGACGGCTTGCGGCGTGCGCTTGAGCCGGGCCAGAAGGCGACGGGAATAACCGTGTTCCCGGAGAAATTCCCCCAGAGATTTTCCGGCGTCCGGGGCTGTTATGACATAAAGAAAATGGCGGTCCATGGCGGTTTCTCCTTTCTGGGGCGTTGTGATTTTGGATAAACTGTGTTAGAATATGAATAATCTTGCATGTGATAATTTTCAAGGAGGAAACAGCGATCATGAATGAAAAATATGTGGCATATATTGGTACGTATACTCATGGCAGCAGCATCGGTATTCATATCTGTGATGTGAACGTGGAGGAAGGTACATTGACGGAGCGCAGGGTGGCTCCGGTGAATAATTCTTCTTATATTGTGCAGTCGAAAAACGGTAAGTATCTGTATTCCATTGCCGACGAGGGCGTGGCGGTGTTTGCCATTCTGCCGGACGGGGATCTGGAGCTGATCAATAAAGTGGATATCGACGGTATGCGCGGATGTTATCTGTCTGTGGGACATCAGGGAAAATATCTGTATGTGGGCGGTTATCATGACGGAAAAGTGACCGTCGTGCACACCCACAGCGACGGACGTCTGGGCAGTGTGCTGGACGGCGTTTTTCATCAGGGCCTGGGTTCGGTGGCGGAGCGGAATTTCCGCCCCCATGTCAGCTGTGTGATCCCTACGCCGGAGAATCAGTATCTCTGCGCCGTGGACAGTGGTATTGACCAGGTGAAGATCTATCAGGTCAAGCCGTCCCAGAACAAGCTTCGCCTGGTGGATATATACCGCTGCGAGCTGGAATCCGGTCCCAGGGAGCTCTGTTTCGACGCCAGCGGTAAGCACGCTTTCCTGATTTATGAGCTGGCCAATCGCATTGACGTTTTCAACTATACCATGGGAAAGAAGGGACCGGTGTTTGAGAAGATTCAGAGTGTGGATACCGTCATGGGGGCGAAGGATCAGCGCCATGATGCGGCGGAGGCCATGACGTTGTCCCCGGACGGCAAATACCTGTTCTGTACGACGGCCGGATGTAATATGGTGACTATGTTTGCGATCGATGAGCAGACAGGCAGGCTGGAGCCGAAATTCAGCCTGCCCATCAGCGGCGTTTATCCCAAGGACATCATGATCTTCCCCGACGGCAAGCACATGGCCGTGGTGAATCATGAGTCAAACAGCATTACGACTTTCGCGATTGATTATGAGAAAAATCTGATCACCATGAAGGGCAAACCTCTGTCGGTGGAGACGCCCAACTGTATCCTGATCACGAAAGTAGAGAGATAAAGTCAGCCCCATACTTTTTTCACATGATCCATGGTGGCTGCCATGCCTCCCAGCAGGGCGTCGGCGATCACCAGGGCGGCCATGGACTCAATGACAACCACGGCCCGGGGAACTATGACGGGATCATGGCGTCCTTTGATTTGACAGGTAATCTCCTCGCCGGAATTGTTGACGGTCTGCTGGGGAGAAAAAATGGATGGCGTCGGTTTAACGGCAGCCCGGAAGATAAGCGGGCTGCCGTCGCTTATGCCGCCCAGTACGCCTCCCGAGTGATTGGAGGCCTTGCGAATCCGTCCCCTGTCGTCTATACGAAAAGGATCATTATTTTCCGAGCCCCGCGCTGTGGCTGCAGCAAACCCGTCGCCGATCTCGAAGCCTTTTACGGCGCCCACGGAACAGACGGCTTTGGCCAGGCAGGCGCTCAGTTTTTCAAAGACGGGATCGCCCAGTCCTGCGGGCAGATGCTCTACGATACATTCAATGACGCCTCCGCCGGAGTCCAGCTCCTTCATGCACCGGTTCAGATAGTTCCGGGCCTGTTCGGCCGCCTCGCTGTCCGGCATGTAAAGAGGGTTGCGGAAGATTTCCCCGGCGTCAAATCGCCGGGCCGTAACGGGACCGATAGATTGGGTGTAGGTGGTAAACTTGACGCCGATTTCTCCAAGCATTTTTGCGGCCACCGCGCCGCCGGCTACCCGCCCGATGGTTTCCCGCCCGGACGAGCGGCCGCCTCCCCGGTAATCACGGAAACCATATTTACAGTCATAGGTGTAATCCGCGTGTCCCGGCCGATAATAGGAGGCGATTTCCGAGTAATCCCGGGATCGCTGCGTCTCGTTGCGTATCAGTATGGAAATGGGGGTACCGGTGGTGCGCCCTTCAAAGATGCCGGACAGAATCTCTGCCCGGTCGTCTTCTTTTCGGGGCGTGGAAAACCGGCTCTGTCCCGGTTTCCTCCGATCCAGATAGTTTTGTATATCAGCCTCACACAGAGGGAGTCCCGCGGGACACCCGTCCACCACCACGCCGATCCCGGCGCCATGGGATTCTCCCCAGGTGGTGATGCGGAATATATTGCCAAACGATGAACCTGCCATTGCGATGCCGTCCTTTCTGTAGTTCTTTTTTCGCATTGTATCATTATCCCGCATATTTCTCAATCCTTAAATGTAAATGAACGGGCATTGGGGCAAAGGGTAGTTACTGGTCACGGAGTGAACAGCGACGGAGTTCATATTTACTTAATTAACAAAACTACATTACTTGTACTATTTTATCAAAAATGGTATAGTATACATAAATAAGAGGAAACTGAGGAAAAAGACGTGTATCGGGTAGCGGTTTGTGACAATGAGGAGACGGAGATTGCAAAGATTCGGCGCGGTCTGTCCGGCTGGCAGGTCAGACATCTGAATTATGAGCTGAAGATAAAAAGTTTTACAGACGCAAAGGATTTGATCGATCTGTTTCAGGAGGGCAGATATGCGCCGGACGTATTGTTTCTGGATGTGTATATGCCCGGGGCGTCGGGGATTGTTGTGGCAAAGGACATTCGCGATATGGGCTATGAGGGAGAGATCGTATTTATTACCACGTCCCGGGAGCATGCTTTGGAAGCGTTTGGTGTGAACGCGCTGCAGTATCTGGTTAAGCCGGTAGAGGCACAGAGGCTGTCCTCAGTGCTGGATATGCTTTTTGTGAGTGGGAGGGAAAAGCGAAAGGACTGTATACTTCTCCGTATTGACGGCCGTGTCTGCCGGATATCCGTGGACGATATCGTGTACTGTGAGGCGCAGGGCAAAAATCAGTGCCTGCATCTTTTACATGATGTCCGTCAGCAGCTCCATATGAGTATGCTGGAAATTCATGATATGCTGTCCGAACGGCAGAAATTTGTCCGGGTGGGCGTATCTTACATTGTCAATCTGGATCATGTGGATAGTCTGAATGCACAGAAAATATGTTTGGATAATGGCGAGAATATTTTTTTGCCGAGAGGAGCTTATCAGCCCTTGCGGGAACAATATTTTCATTATTATTGTGAGAGCGTTTGAAAAGAAACGGCGTATTAGATTTGATGCTGACGCCGTTTCTTTTTTTTGCAAAACGTTCCCCTAAAAGTGCAATCCATTCCTGGCGCATTAATCAGAAAAAAAATTTTGATATAATGCGCTATATACAGAGGTGAAATATAAATAGCAGAATATAAACGGGGAGAGATGGTATGCTGGGTGGTTCGTTTGGGGTGTCCCTGCTTCGCAACGGTATAGGCGCTTTACTGATGCTGTCGGTTTTTTTGATGCTGGACAGACCAAAGTTTTCCATGAAAAAGACGGCGTTATGTTATGCGCTGTATGGTTTTGTGCTGGTATTGGTTTTCAGCGCCTGGTATGTGGCTGACGGGGACAGCTTTATCCGATTTGCCGGTCTGCTGACCTTTCCGCTGACAGGGGTCTTTTGCACACTGCTTTCCGGCGACGGGCTGAACGTGTCCCTGTATAAAATATCGCTGGCCTTTTATCTTTTGTCCGTGTGCGTTTTCTGCGGGGTGGATATTTCTCGGTGGCTGTTTGACGGGGATATGTGGGCGGATATTATCATCCGTTTTCTGGTTGTGGGGATGATTCTGTTCGGTGTCAAACGGTTTCAGTCTTTCTATCTGAGTAATCTGGATTTCCTGCGGGATAAGACGGATCTGTTGAGCGTGGCTGCCATGACGGTATCCTTCATGCTGGCGGCTTTGGTGGCTTTTCTGCCCTCGAATCGCTTTTTTTCCGTGTACAGTATGCTGCGTATGCTGGCGATCCTGTTTATGGCGGGGCTTGTCCAGTATCTCAGTTTTCATCTGCATATCCATCTGGGACAGATGCGCAGCTATCAGGCAGAGAAACAGCTGTTGGAAATGAACGAGCATTTCCTGCTCCGCCAGCTGGAGCAGGAGCGGACGGCCCAGGAGGAAGCGGCCAGGATTCGTCATGATGTGCGTCATCACTGTATGGCGCTTGGTGAATATATAAAGAAAGGCGATACAGAAAAGGCGCTTTTTTATCTGAAACAGTATGTCGCCGACGCGGAGAGCACGGCGCCGGGGCATATCTGTGATAACAGCTCTGTGGACGGGATTCTTTCTGCATACGCGGGCCATGCCGCCAGGGAGGATATCCGGGTGGACATGGATGTGACGGTGGAACAGAATCTGCCGGTCAGGGATATTGACCTGGTGGCTATTCTTGCCAATATTTTTGAAAATGCCATTCAGGGTTGCCGTTCTTCCGGAAAGGACAAGCCGCAGATCCAGATGCGCATGGCCAGGAAAGGGCATAAGATCGTCATTCAGTGCCGCAACACCAGCGCGGAAAATATCCATTTCCATAACGGACTGCCCCAGGCGGAACGGGGCAGCAGCATGGGAATATCCAGTATTGTAAAGACCGCGGCCCGATACGATGGGGAGACGGACTTTCTGGTGGAAAACGGCATGTTTGTCACCCGGG
Organism: uncultured Lachnospiraceae bacterium; assembly: GCA_949471785.1. Lineage (GTDB taxonomy): Bacteria > Bacillota > Clostridia > Lachnospirales > Lachnospiraceae > UBA11957. The sequence continues at coordinate 10,981 of CASWRE010000007.1, forward strand.
TGCTTTTGAACCTGGCAGAATAAGGGAAGGCCCGGGACACATGCATAAAAGAGAGAGAGAATAAAAGGAAGGTGGAAATCGTGATGAATATAGAAGAGGTTTTGACAAAAGCGGCGGCCATGGGAGCCAGCGACGTGCACTTGACGGTGGGGCTCCCGCCGAAAGCCAGGGTGAACGGAAACCTGGTTTCCATGCAGTACCCGGAACTTACGGCGGAGGATACGCTGGAAGCCGCCGCTCATGTCATGGGCCGTGACCGGCTGGAGCGGCTGCAGGCTGAGGGGGAATGTGACCTGGCTTACGCCATACCGGGGCAGGGCAGGTACAGGGTAAATGCGTTTATGCAGAGGGGGGCCGCGGCTCTGGCTTTCCGCCTGGTGGCGTCCCAGGTACCGTCCCCCGAGACGCTGGGCGTGCCCGCCTCCATCATCGATCTCTATCAGAGAAAGAGAGGGCTGGTGCTGGTGACAGGTCCAACGGGAAGCGGTAAATCCACCACGCTGGCGGCCATTATCGATAAGGTGAATCGGCACAGGGATGCTCATATCATTACGCTGGAAGATCCCATCGAGTACAATCATCCGCACAGGATGTCCATGGTAAATCAGAGGGAGATTGGCATGGATACCAAAAGCTATGCCAATGCCCTGCGGGCGGCCCTGCGGGAGGACCCCGACGTGATCCTGGTGGGGGAGATGCGGGACTATGAAACGATCAGCGTGGCCGTTACCGCGGCAGAGACGGGACATTTAGTGTTGTCCACGTTACATACCATAGGGGCGGCCAGCACGGTGGACCGCATTATTGACGTGTTTCCGCCGCACCAGCAGCAGCAGATCCGGGTCCAGCTCGCCAATGTGCTGGAGGCGGTCATCTCTCAGCAGCTGATCCCCCGGGCGGACGGCGGCGGGCGGGTCGCGGCCTTTGAGGTGCTGCATGCCAATACGGCCATACGGAATCTGATCCGGGAGGGCAAATCCCACCAGATCGCCAACATTATGCAGACCGGCCGCAGGCTGGGCATGATTACCATGGATGACGCCATCGTTCAGCTCGTCCGGGACGGGAAGATCAGCCGCCGGATGGCGGTGGCCTTTGCCCAGGACCCGGATTCGATGGAAAATAAATTCTGATTTGTCTTGCCGCGGCGTGTTTTTAACGGCGAGTTCTTTTCGTGAGAGGAATATATATGAAGATATACCGAAAAAACGGATTTACATTGGTAGAGCTGATCGTTGTGCTGGCGATTGTGGGTATTCTGGCGACTGCCGGGATATTGTCTGCCGGGCATTTTATAAAACTGGCGGAATTCCGTAAAAATGAAGAGAATGCCAAGACCGCTTTTCTTGCGGCGGAATCCACGCTGACCTGGTATCGTTCCTCGGGGGAATGGGACGCTTTCCGGGAAGAAGTGATGGCGAAAGGAACTCTCAACGATACATTTGACGCGGGTGATGAGAAAAACGGTCGCATCTATGCCGTTACGATCAATGATACGGGCGGAGGGGCTGCGCCGTCGGCTTCTGAGGGGCTGGCCAGAAGGCTCCTGGAGGGCGGCGCTTACAGCGGAGACTTTTTTGACGCGGCTATAGCCTTGGAGATCGATGTGGAGACGGGAAAGGTGTACGCCGCTTTTTACGGTACCCGTTGTCATACGCTGTCCTATGACGGGACGAATACAAACGGTGTGCTGAGCATCAGCGCCCAGGACCCTGCCCGTACATATGAAGAGCGCCGGAAATATCTGCTGGGCTATTATGCCGCGGATCTCGTCAATGTGGTGGCTTTGAAGCCCGTCCGGTTGAAAGTCACGACGATCAGTCTGATCAACAGCGAGACGCTTTCTCTGAATTGGACCAGTAATTCCAGGCATGATAACCTGGACGTGAAGTTCGCGGTGGGTTTTTATGATAAACATACCAATAGGGAACTGTTTTCCACGGAGGTCGGGCAGGCGCAGAGGGATGCGCTGAGGGCGGGCCGCCAGACGGTGGATCTGGATCTGACAGTACCGGACGCCGCCGGCCACCGGCCGATCGGGACGTGGGCATTTCCCCTGAGTTATCAGGGGGGCGCGGACGGTTCCGGCGGCAGGTATTCCCTGACGCTGGACGGCATGATGACCGCGGAGCTGACGGCGGTGATCGAAAGCGGAAAGGGCGGTTTGGCCGGAATTGCAGATCCCGGCCAGATTCAGCGGCAATACAGTACCAGTATCACGAGATTGGGAGACGAAGTCGCCGAGCTGAAAGCTCCCCTGGATATCTATGCGAAAATAACGGTGGAGCCAGATTACACATACGCTGCAGAAGGGACCTTTACGGAATACAGGGCCAGCGGCGAGGCGGCTTCCAATATAGAAAATACGCTTTATGCTCGGGCCGCGGAGACCGGCGCCGGACTGGACGCCGAAATCAGCAAATTCCGCCATCTCTCTAACATACGCTATTATGATCCGGATAAAGCGGCTGAGTTTAAGCTGACCGAAGGGAATATGGACTGGACAGCCGCGGGGACAGGGGCGTATGGACTGACCGTGGATGAAGGTGCAGGCGGCCTCCGAAGCCTTACGTGGCAGGCAGCAGCCGGGGAAGGCGGCCGGACCCTGGATTTTCCTTCTGTAGAAATGCTGTCCGTCCGTCATACATTCAGGGGGGGAAGTACGTCTGCGGTGATTTCCAATCTGAAATTGGGGGCGGATTCTGTGCCGAAGGATACGCAGGTTGAGGCGCTCTATGCCACAGACGCGGAGCAAAAAAGCCATCAGACGCACTATATCGGCCTGTTTGGCGAGACAGAAGGTACGATTCAGGACATCACGCTGTCCGATCCGAGCCTTGTCCTGGCGGATGTGAGCAGAAATCTGGCGGGCGAAGAGATTCCGGAGGCGACGCAGGAGTTCAGACATATATACGGTGCGGGTATCCTGAGCGGCAGATGTCAGGGTACGCTCAAAAACATCTCGGTCCGAACCACGGAAAAGGATCTTCCGATCGTTACCGTGAATATCAGAAACAGAACAGAGGCAGATACAGAGCCGGCGGCTATCGGCGGCCTGGTGGGCGTGGTCGCGGGGAAGGATGAAATATCCGGCGATTTAGTCTGTTTAAACAGCTTTTTCAAGGACGGTGCGTGGACGGCGCCTCAGCCTGAACTGAGCGGATTGACAGTGGAGGGGGCGGTTACAGGCATCTTGCCGGATCTTAACGGCGCCCGGGACTGGGAATCTGCCGCCGGCAATTACCTGCGTGGCGTAGGCGGTATCTTCGGCCACGTGCAGATTGGCAGAGGAACAGATCCGGTAGCCCTGCAAACCGGTAAGATACAGATTGCGTCCTGCCGGAATCATGCCGGCGTGACGGGAAATATGCTTACCGGCGGCATTGCCGGATCTGTGAGGGATGCTGCCGGTACGAATACCGATTGGAGCGCCCTGGGAGAAGAGAACGCCAGTATACGTGACTGTGTCAATGACGGCCTGGTGCTTTGCTCGGCCAGTCCCGAGAACCCGGACAATACCCTGGAGGGACGGTATTTCGGCGGGATCACAGGCTATGGTTATTCGGCATTTATCTATCAATCGGTCAGCGCGTCCGGCCGGGCCGGGGGATACCGTTATGCTTATGAGCAAAAAGGTACCGTACTCAAAGGCCGTTACGTAGGCGGTATCATCGGTTATGGCGGCAACAGCAGTCTGGCCGGATGCCATACAGAGAAAGACGGCTATGTGCTGGGAAACGACCATGTGGGCGGTATTGCGGGCGGAATGGAAAAGGATGCCGCAACAGCTATCCGGGGGACCGCGGGCGCCGCCGTGACTACCAATGGAAGCCATGTGGTCGGAAACGAGTATGTGGGCGGTATCATAGGTGAAAACGGCAGTACGGAGTCATCGGCGACGACCGTGACGAATTGTGTTAACAATGGCATCGTGGCGGGGTACGGTAAATTCATCGGCGGTATTGTGGGTTATAACGGCCAAGCGGGTACCATCCGGAATTGCGCCAGCAATCTTCCGGACCATAACGGATCTCTGCTGAAAACCATTGTAGAGGACTGGAAAGCGGGGGGCGATTGCGTCGGAGGCCTGGCAGGTTACAACAATGGCGAGATCGTATTCGAGAGCGGCAGCAGTCTTGCGGAAAAATCCCTGTCCGGTATCGTGGCGGGCGGAAATTATGTAGGCGGCCTTGTGGGCTTCAATGATGTCAGCGCTGTCCTGGATGTGCACTATACATTGATCAGCGGACAGGTGTATGCGTCGGGAAACGGCGTGGGCGGTCTGATCGGCCTGAATGCGTCTGAAAATGTTCTGGGACAGACCCTCAAAGTCAGACCTTCCGGCGTCAGGGGAAGATACTATGTGGGCGGTATCATCGGCGCGAACGTAGTTAATCTGAGCAAAGATGTGATTGTGAAGGGGCTCCAGGCCGATAACCGGCTGGGCAGCATCACAGGCGATGCTTTTACCGGCGGTGTGATCGGCTATCAGCGGACATACACCGCAGATCAGTTAAAGATTACAGGCAGCGGCAGCCTGTGGAATTATATGGAAGGCAGTTCGGCGGAAAGGCTGCTTCCGGGGCTGGATGATCATAATGTACCCGGGAAAGCGGTGGCCTCACGAAATCCCCATATTCTGACCATTAAGGAAATTCCCAACGGCAGCGGTCTGCAGATCAACACGGACAACAATAATATCCCGATTTCCTGCAGCCTTTACACCGGGGGTGTCGTGGGCTACTGTGAGCGGTACAGCCGTCTGGCGCTTGTCAATTGTGTGAATTCCGGGGCGTTGTCCAGACGCGGTACAGGGGAGACGGGAACGGCCGGACTGATATCGCTGAGGGCATATCTGGACAGCAGTGAGGTAGACGCCGATACGGCGGCCCTTGAAGATGATATCCGGGTGTCTATAGGCGGTGGTATTATCGGGGCCAATCTCGACCATCAGGTGGTTGACAAATGCAAAAACAAGGGCGCTATGAGAGGCTTCATAGGCCTTGGCGGCATCGTGGGCTTTAACGCGGGCGGCGTGTTTAACTGTACGCTTTCCGACAATTTCGGCAATACGGCGCTGGATTACATAGGCGGTATCGTGGGCCTGAATGTGCAGGCCGATTCAGGGAAACAGGGAGAAAATAAAAAGGAATTTAACTATACGGACGTGGAAAATACGAAACGGGCATATACATCCGGGACGGTTGCCGGCTGTGTCGCGTCAAGCGGCATCAGTATTGCCGGGCGCAGCTTCGTGGGTGGCATTGCCGGCTACAATATGTCAGGGGCGCGTCTTGAGAAAAACAGCAGCAGAGCCAATATTATCGCGGCCGGAAATTATGTGGGCGGCATTGCCGGGGCCAACAGCGGAGCGATTCTGCAGACGGCGGTAAGCCCGAATGACCCGACGGCCGGTATCGGTGTGAGTGCCGCGAATATTACCGGAAACAGAGGAGAAGGTATCGGCGGGCTCGTGGGCTGGAACCAGGCCGGCGGCAGCCTTGAGGCAGAAGGCGGCGCCGCGGACGAAGTGGTTGTGGTGAGCGCCGGCGTGACGGTCACCGGAAGGGAGAAGGCAGGCGGTATTGTCGGTATCCATGGAGGGTCACTGGGCGGCAGCGGCAAATACCTGGTATGCGAAGCGAAGCTTGTCCGGGCCGTCGAGGACTGTGCCGGAGGTATTATCGGAGCAGCAGAAATAGAGGCCGGGACGCAGGAGGATGGGGGCGGAATGATTTCCCATGCCATAAACAGATCAGAAGAAGTCACGGCTGACCGGGGAAGAGCCGGAGGCATTGTGGCGGTGAATAACGATGGTTTTACTGTTTCTTCGTGTATCAATCAGGGAAATGTAAACAGCGACCAGGGCTATGCGGGAGGCATCGTTGCCGAGAACTACGGCAGTATAAACGACTGTACTGTGGAGCCGGACGGAGCGGATATGGTGATCGCAAGCCGGGGCGCAGACGCTATCGGAGCCGTCTGCGCGGTAAATTACGGCAATATCAGCGGCAGCAGGGCAATGAAAGTAGGAATTCTTTCCCGGGCGTTGGAAGTCAGATTAGAGGGAAATGCCGGCATCGTGGGCGGTATTGCAGGTAAAAATGCGGGCGGACGGATCGTTGGCAGTTCTGTGGGAGAGGATTCCGCGGTTCCCGTCAATTATATGCCCCGTGTGGAGAGTTCCGCCGGCAATCTGATTGTAGGCGTCGTCGCGGGCCTGAACGAGGGCGGCCTGGGCCGGGAGGGAAAGATTTCGCATGTGACGGTTTCCGATATTTCCGTGAGCGGTTTCGGGAATTACCGGTATCTGGGCGGCATTGTGGGTGAGAACAGCCCTGGGCCGGACGCTGTTGTGGAGGCATGTACCGTCAAAAATATGGTGATCAGGCAGACGGGCGGCAGCGAGGCCGGCAACTGTTACGGCGGTATTGCCGGAAACAACGGCGGCGAGCTGGACGGCTGTATGATCCGGGATATCACAGTGGATGTCCAGGGAGTCTATACCGCCACGTCCACCAGTACGGCGGCGGAGAAAGAACGCCTTTCCAGCCATGTGGGCGGGATAGCCGGCAAAAATGAGGAGAGCGGCCATATTACGGGCTGTCTGATCGAGTCCGCGGGAAACGGCAGGGTCAATACGATACGTACAGAAAACGGTATGGCAGGCGGCGTGGCCGGGTACAATAAGGGCTGCATCGAGCTGTCCGGCGACGCGGTGACGGCGGAATTGATGGAAACAGAGGCCGCGACAGCAGGCGGGAAGGAAAAAGTCCATACGGCTCAGGCTCTAATCAGAGCGGCGGTAAGGCAAAACGTTAAAAAGGACGCCCAATATGTGCTGTGGGAGAACGGAACCCGGCTGCTGAACCAGCAGCGCTACAATGACTGGAATAGAAGCCAGGTTTCCGAGAAAAACAGCGACGGGGATTCCAGGACTCTGAAGCTTCTCATGGAAGCCAACGGAAATCTGGGAGGTATCACGGCCTACAACATAGGTTCTGTCAACTACTGCGCTTCCGGGAACTGGTACCTGAACAACCAGTCTGAGGCTATCGGCGTGGGAACCGGCGGTATCATCGGCATGAATGAATCGGATGAGAATCTGTCCTTTCTGCTGAATCAGGCTTTTGTGGGAAGAGAGCTTAAAGATAATGATACAAACCGTTTTGCGGGCGGTATTATCGGAAACCAGAATAATGCCGCCGGCGGCTGGATGATAGAGAATTGTGTCAACTATGGCACCGTTTACTGCAGGAAAACCCATTATTCCGGAGGCATCATAGGCCAGTGGACCGGCAGTGGAGGCAGTATCGAAAAATGCTATAATTTCGGAAATCTTCAGACCACCTACGGCACAGGCTGGGTAGGCGCTTCCGGCGGTATCGTGGCGCAGCTCTACCATGCCTATACAGATCATGAGTACAATATTGTCAGCTGTGAGAACCATGGAAATATTTACGGGCGCGAGGGGCAGAATACTTCCAATTGCGCCAATGACAGCGCAGGGATACTGGGAAATGTGACCGCCTATACGACGGACGCGGCCCAGGCGCAGCGTTTTTCGATTCATGTGGTCGATTGTGTCAATGGCGCGGGCGTTGAGATTTATTCGGGTTCAATGGCTTCCGGGATCGTGGGATTCTTTTCCTGCGACAACAGCCCCAATGCCGGTAATATCACCAACGCTACGGGAAATATCATTCTCAATATTGAGAGGTGCAGGAATTATGCGAAAACTTTGAAGGGGGTTCAGTTTGTCGCCGGTATTTTCGGCGACAGATATGGGAAGCAGGGGGCTTTACAGACTACTTTGAAACACTGCTTTTCGGTAAACCGCGGTAATAGTGATTATAATCAAGTAAATCATCCAATCATTTCCCTTACAACAGGAAATAGTCAACCCGGCCTTATCAATAACGGACTCTCGGGCGCTGTTAATTATTTCCTGAGCGAGTATGAGAGGAATACATGGAGCAATGTCAGGAATTTAAATAATACTGTGCATAATGGCTTACAATATGCCAACGGCGCCTGGGCGTATAGTGTCGTCAACGACCAAACCCGGTATTTCCTGTATGTATATACTGGTCAGAGCGACATAAGAAATATGAATTTTACAGGGCTTAAAGCCGGAGATCCTGTCATACTCCAGGGCCAGACGATAGGCAAAGTCCTCTTCACAACGCCTGTGGCTCAAGGCTATGGCGATATGGCCTCGGTCGTGGAAGAGGATGTATACGGAATCCGTTACGGCGTAAATGCCGTTGACGATGCCAGGATCTTCGACGACTATGTGCGGGAGTTCTGTTACCGGGAGGCCAATATGCTTCTTCCGCCGGAGAAGGCCGTCCTGTCGAAGGACGGGGAGAACAGATTTACCCTCAGGGTGGATGCTCCCGCTTATGCCGAAGGCGATGTGAACTATGAGGCAGCCCTGTACAGAAAAGGCGAGGGCGAGGAGGCAGAGATCGTTTCGGCAGCGGAGATCCTGTTGCCGGCCGGCGCGGTAAAGGGTGAGAATGATACCTTTACATTTGCCGGGGATACCTGCACCTTTACGCTTTCGGACGACGTGCTTGGGCAGGGCGGCGAAATATATGCAGTGGTAAGGGCCGTGCCCGCTGACGGAACGGGCAGTAAGTCTGATCCGGTGGAGTCTAACCGGGTGTCCATCGGCAGCGTTCTGCCGGACCCGAAGCTCCGTGTCGAGCTGGTGGAGAGCGGCAACAGCCATGCATACCGGCTCCGTCTGGATAATGCGGAGGATTATGATGCGGGCACGGTAACCGTGACGAGGATGGACGGCAATCCTGTGACCTTTGACGTAAAGGGAAGCGGAGTCATAAACAACGTGGGTATTCCGCTCCAGCAGCTGACCGTTCAGGTGAAAAACGGCGCGGCGGTATCGGCGGCGGCAGCCGTACCCGTGTATCTGCCGGCAAACCATATACCGCTGATTCCGATTAAAGACGGGAATAGAAAACCTGTATGGGAAGTGACGGGAACCAGCCTGGCAGATATGAGCATTTCGGTGACGATACCGGGAGGCAGCGGATCAATCACTACGCCGCCTGTCTATCGGGCGGAGCTGATCGGGACCTGGAAAGATGACCGGGGAGCCCGGCATGAAGAAACCGTATTCTGCAGTACCGATATCCTTACGACGGCCAACGGCACGACGACGGCGGTATTTACTAACCTGCCGGAGTATTTGGCTGGAGATCCGGGCCTGGATTTGACCCTGCCGGCGAATGTTACAACGGATTTGAAACTTCGCGTATGGTATGCCCAGTCGGGCCTGGGCCCCGTATACACCTGTTCGGGCCTGAATGCGGCGGGTAATGCCGTGACGGAGGCTGACGCCGACAGCCGGGTTCTGTCCGGATCGCCGGACAGTGGGGCGGCTGGCGGCTATGGCTATACCTGGGAGCATCTCTACACGCCGGTGCTGAAAGCAAACGCGGGAAAATTTGAAAATTATCGATGGGAATCCGATGGGGAGATCTTCGCATTCCTGCCGGCGCCTGTGCTTATGAGCGACGGTACGAGCGCAGATAATCCTCTTATTCCGGCAGTCGATATCAATGGCCACTTAACCTATACCTTTAAATGGGATGAGGGCGGCTCCGGAGGTTCTTATACCGTATCCCTTGCCGGGGTTGTCAGAGACCAGAATGGCGATGTGGTCAGGAAGGTATCCCTGGCGACGAACCGTTCTGTGAACGAAACACAGCTTACGCTGGATGCCGAGGACTGGTCTTATAACGAGGTGGAGCTTACCGTAACACGGAAAGGCGACGGCGGTGCGGCTGCGCCGACGATCGGGCTTACGTCTGTCCAAACCTATGCGGTGCAGAGCAGGCTGCCCCAGCCGTCTCAGCCCAGGGCGGTCAACGCGGATATCAATGAGCTGAATTACGAGATTGAGTGGGACCCCATAGAGCCGGAGATGGGCTGCGGTTCTTACGAGGTGTTCGTTAAGGAAAATAACGCCAGCGCCAGTATCGGTACGATGGCCGTAAACGAAAAAACCGGCGGCGTCTATAAAATGACGGCGGATCTGGAGTCTTATGCCGGAAAGGATATACAGATTTATGTAGTGGCGATGCCCGCGGCGAATGAGAAGCTCTATGTCCAGAGCGTGGACGGCGTTACCCTGAACCTGAGTATGCCGAAGCGTATTGACACGCCGACAAATGTGACCTGGAGTAAGAGCTGGGAATATGGAACTGATCCGGCTCAGATCAAGACGGTGGGGCAGTTTGAAAACGGAGGCGCCGACGGCCTGAAGGTGACTGTCACAGCCACCGGGGGCAGTATACCGCCCGGAGGCAGCAGTTACCTGGTTAAAGCTTATGTGTTTGACACCGAGGCAGAAGCGGAAAGCGCGAAAACGGCCATCACGAACGGAACAGAACCGGCCGGCGCGCTGGTCACATATCCGTCCGGCAGCGGCGGGGCGACAGTTCCCGTCAGCATGACGGCGGAGAGCAGCGGCACATACAGCCACAGCCTTTCCGGCCTGTCGGCCGAATACGCAGGCAAATACATTGTGTTTGCCGCCAGAATATCCTCCGGAGACGGTATGGTCAGCTCAAAATGGATCAGTTCTGATTCCTGGCAGCTTCCCCGTGTGCGGCTTGCGAAGCCGGATGTGAAGGCAGCTACGAAAGAGTATGATGTGGATGTGACTCTGAACAGCAATCCGGATATACCGGATGATATAGAGGTTGAGACGTGGACGGCCAGCCGCACGGTTCTGACGTGGGACAGTGTGGACTATGCGGATATCTATGATTTTACTCTGACAGAGAAAGGAGAGGCCGCGGGCGTCACCTTCAGGATTCGGGAGGAAAATGGAGCCGTAAAAGTATTCTGGCAGAAGCAGGATGGTACATGGGAAGAAATCACCGGGAAGAACGGCGCGTTCGAGCTGAGCCAGTACGAAAAAACGATTACGGGTACTTACGCGGGCGCGAACGGCGGGCAGCCTTATGAAACGGTTCTTGGCGCCAGGCTGCTGGCGGAGGATTCCGGCGGCCGATACAGCTATACGCTGATACTGCCCGATGCCAATGAGCTGTCGCCGAAGGACGGCGGAAACGCCATTACCGACAGTGAATTGCGTTTCACGGCAAAGGCGGAAGTGTGGGCGGACGTCCGGACCGATGAAGCGTATGTGCGTTCCGACGGCTATGAGAGGAATTTATAAGATGAAAAAGGAGGGAGCTATGTCACGTCAGAAAACGGGTGGGGCGCGGGACAGGAAAGCGCGGGCCCAACAAGGCGCGTCCCTGGTGGTCGTGGTATGCGTGTCGGCATTTCTGGTGGCATTTGCCCTCGCTATGGTTTACACGGCGGGACTGATGCTTTCCCAGGCCAACCGGCGGCTGAAACAGGAGCGGAGCCGCCAGTTGGCCAGGAGCTTCTCCCAGGTGTTGTATGAAGAGCTTCAGGAGGGCGGTAAGCCGGAAGACAAAGGCTCTGCCAACGGTTTTTACGGGTTTGTCTGCAAGTTTTTGGAGGACAGCCATTATTTGAATTATGACCCGGACCAGCCGGACGCCACCATATACCGGTACCAGGTGGATGCTCCCGCGACGGGGGATGCCTACGGGAAGGTCACAGTGGCTCTCTATAAAGAGAGCGAGGATGATGCGGAACTGGCCGGAACGATTATTTACGGCGGTACGGGCAGTGCAGACCCCCTGGTAGCCGTGGCGGGAAGCGTCCAGCGCGCCACCCTCACTGTGGAAGTGACGGCCGAAACGGACGGTATGAGCTACAGCTACAGCACGGTTTATGAGCAGAGTATACATTACAGGGATGAGGCGGTCCGGTTTACCTATGACGGAAGGGAGATCCGGTGGGACAAAGGGGCTCAGGAGTGGAAAGAAGGCGCCCTTACAGGTGAAACAGTCGATGTAAATCCTGGCGACGCGGTCAGCTTTGTGGTCACGCCCGGGTTGGATAATATAGAAGAATGTAAATACAATAAAGCCATCCGGGAGGAAGGCGATCTGGAGGAATCGGAAGCGCCGGGAGGCGGCGGAGGGGGGACGCCATGAGAAGCATGAAAAGATTACGGGCAAAGGGCAGCTCCGGCGAAACGCTGGTGGAGATCATGGTAAGCGGCGCGCTGTTTCTGATATTGATGGCGGTCATGCAGGGAGCCATCTCTTTTTGCAGCAGCGCCCAGCAAAAAAGCGGGCAGCTGCGGGAGACAAATGCCGAGATCTGCAATGGGCTGCGGCGCAGCGAGAACATGCCCGGTACCGTAAACGGCAGCGCCGATATGGCATTTCGGGCCGTAGCCGCCGACGGAACGGTGGGTAATCAGGTGTTTACCGTTCATGTGGAGCTGGAAGAAAGGCCGGTCACGGCGAATGGGAAAACAGCTGTATTTTACAGCTTTGCCCCGGGCGGTACAGGGGGTGGCGGGCCGTGAGGATAAAGAAATGGCAGGGAAGAAAAGTTCTGGGAAAGATCAGGACCCGGGCGGGAACCACTCTGGTGGAGCTGGTGGCGGCGATGGCGGTCTTCGGGATCATGATGACTATGGCGGTGGGGGTCTTAAGCCCGGCGGCCAAACTGTTCCTGCGGATGGAAAGCCTTCAGCGGGCCGAGGTGATCCTGGACAATACGATACAGGAGCTTTACGGCATAGCCGAGGAGGCTGCCGGGTATGTGAAGATCTATCCGACGGGAACGACGGATGTGACAGACGTTCCGGGAGGGGCTGTCGGCGATGTGCTCGAATTTGTGAATCCGGACAAGTATGTGATGTTGGTCTCCACGGGGGGATGCGGCGCCACCGAGATTATGGTGGGTCCGACAAAGCTCAGTACGGAGGGCGAGGTGGCAGAGGGACGGCTTCTCAAACGGTATTATACGACAGAGTCTGCGGGGACAGATCAATATTGCTATAAAGACGCGGCGGGAAATCCGGTTGCCCGCGCCCTGGGGACGGCCTTTGCGGACGAGTATTATATGGGGAATGACCTGAAGATCACTTTTTCTTTTCCGTCGGCGGTGGCCGATGGCGATAAGGTTGCTTATCTGGAGGCCCATGTGGCGCTCTGCGACAGCGCGGGCCGAGTGGTGGTACAGGAGGACGCGGTACTGGATCTGCGGTATGAGGCGGTGCGGAAGGATGCGGTTACGGCGGTTCTGCCCGCCGGGCCATAAAAGCCGACATGCACAGCGCGGATACAAGAATAAATATGCGGACTGCATGACTCAGATACGATGCAAACCATGCAGGCGGCATGGCCCGGACACATAAAAGGATATAAATGCAGTCAATACGATGCGTTTATAGATATAAGCGGCCCGGCCGGTATACGGGTTTTCCGGCGGCAGTAAGCGTTGGGGCTTCATGCACACAGGCTGCCGGAGGCCGTCGGTACGGCAGAAGGCCGCGGAAACGGCGAAGAGCCAAAATCTAATAAAAAGGAGAGGTATAATATGTTTAAGAGACTGAAAAAAGATAACAAAAAAGGCTTTACCCTGGTGGAGCTGATCGTGGTGCTGGTCATTCTGGCAATTCTCGCCGCTCTGCTGATTCCGGCTTTGACGGGGTATATTGATAAGGCGAAGAAGAAACAAATTGTTGCGGAAACAAGGCAGGCTGTGATGGCAGCGCAGACGCTGGCGGATGAAGAATATGCAAAGAGCACAACCTTTACTGCTGGAGATTTATTCGCTGTTACTAGTATTACTGCGAATGATGTTCAAACTTTAGCAGAAGTATCGGGCACAGTTAGTAGTGCAAATGTCGGTGCTAATGGTAAAATAACATCGCTTACATACGCAAATGGTAAAACGTGTGTGTATGATCCGGAGGATGCAGATAATGATAATACCGATGGTGATTATAAAGTGAGCTAGTATGGGAATTATGTTCAGTGAACAACAAACCAACACATCCTATATAAAAAAATCAAAATCCAACCGCATAACCAGGTTTCTGACCGTCGTAGTCCTGGCTCTGGCCGTCCTGGTGGCCGCCGTTCCGGGTATTTTGGCTGTCATGCGCCGGGCGGACGCTCAGGTGGCCCTGGGCAACGCCAAATCTCTGCGCATTGCCCTACAGGTGGCCTCCACGGAGGCCTACGGGGCGGGCCGTCCCTTCGGGGATGTGACCGCCCGGGGCGGCGTCGCCGGGGAAGTCTGGCAGGCGGTACTGATGGACAGCAAAGTACCCGGGGATTTCTGGGTGCTGCAGACGGACGAGAGCGGTTATGATGTGGTGCGTTTTGTATATCAGGAGGGGGATTTTACGGTGAGTTACTGTAAGGAACCCCTCGCCTACGAGGTATATTACCGGCAGGCCTACATTCAGACCAGCGCGTCGTCGTAGCGGATGCTGCGCGCGGCGGTACGCCGTATACGGAAACAGGGTGTGTGCCCCTGTAAGGTAACGCCCGGGCGGCGTCGGTGGGGAAAGGGAAAAATGATAGCAGTATTTTACGGGATTTTGTGGCTGTTACGGTTTGCCATAGGGGCCTGTGTGTTCAGTTTTTACGGTGTGGTGATCTGCCGGCTCCCTGCGGGGGAGAGTGTGGTACACGGGCGGAGTCACTGTCCGTCCTGCGGGCGGGCGCTGACGGCGGGGGAGCTGATTCCCTGTGTCAGTTATCTGGCGCTGCGGGGAAAGTGCCGCGGATGCGGCGTGAGGATTTCGGGGAGATACGTTCTCATAGAATTGGCGGGCGGCCTTCTGTTCGTCTGCTGTGGTTTGTTTTTTGGCTGCGGGGTCTCGGGGCTTTTGTCCCTGCGGGGTCTTTTGGCCTTTGCCTACCTGGGGATTTTGACCATGGTGGCGTATATTGACTGGGATACCCGGATTATATATGATCGTTTTCATATGGCTGTCCTTCTGTTGGGGGCGGCCGCGCTGCGGCTGTTTCCGGAGCATGGCCTGGCGGACCGCCTGATCGGGGCGGCGGTGGTGGCCGTGCCCATGCTGGCGCTGGCCCTCCTGATCGAGGGGGCCTTCGGCGGCGGGGATATCAAGCTGATGGCGGCGAGCGGTTTTTTGCTGGGGTGGCGAGCTATTCTGGCGGCTATGTTTATCAGCCTTCTGACAGGGGGCGCGTATTGTATCTGTATGCTGGCGGGAAAAAAACTGGCCCGCAGAGACGCGTTCGCTTTCGGCCCGTTTCTGACCCTGGGGCTGGGGACCGCGTTTTTCTGGGGAGATTCGATGGCGGCCTGGTATTTGTCAGTTTTGTGATATCGGGTAAGAGGAAAGCAAGGCGGGGATCTCTGCCTGGCAGAGATTAAAATTTTCGGGGGAAGGGAGATAGGTATGGCGAATTTCCGATATGTGGCTAAGAGCATGGACGGGAAGGTTCATCACGGCATGATGGAGGCGGCGGGAGAGGGCGCCCTGCAGCAGCAGCTTAAGGAACAGGGCCTGTATCTGATCCGGTCGAAGGACGAAGCTCAGGAGAAAAAGCGGAAAATGCTTTCGGCCAGGCAGCTCTCGGATTTTTCCAAGTCTCTTTCTACACTGCTGGCATCCGGCGTCAGCATTGTGCGGGGGCTGGAGATCATTGCGGACGAGGAGGGGGTTTCCGCCGTGACACGTTCCCTATACAGGGACATCCTGGCAGATCTGAGAAAGGGCGCGGCCCTGTCGGAAGCCATGGAGGCGCGCCGGTGTTTTCCGGAGCTGATGCTGGGCATGATTCGTTCCGGGGAGGGCAGCGGTAACATGGACGGGGTGATGAATCGTCTGTCCCTCCATTATGAGCGGGAGAACCGCCTGAAAAGCCAGGTGAAGTCTGCCATGATGTATCCGACGGTGCTGCTGGTCATGTGCGCGGCGGTGGTGATTCTGATTGTGACTTTCATCCTGCCCCAGTTTGAAGAGCTGTTTGCCGAGATGGAAAGCCTGCCCGTGGTGACGGAGATGCTGATGGCGATATCTCATTTCCTGGTGGAACAGTGGTATGTGGCGCTTTTTGTGGTGTTTGTCCTTGGACTGATCCTGCGGATCGTCTTGAAGGCAGACCGGGTGCGCCATAGGGTCGATTACATAAAGGTTCATATGCCTGTGGTGGGAAAGCTGAACAAGGTGATCTACACGGCCCGCTTTTCCAGAACTTTGAGCAGCCTGTATTCCAGCGGCATGCCCATCGCCCAGGCGCTTCAGACCGCCGGGGAAACGGTGGGGAATATTTACGTGGAGAGGCAGTTTGAACAGGTGACCGCCATGGTGCGCAGCGGCGTCCCTCTCTCCCAGGCTCTGCGGGAGGTGGACGGATTTCTGCGGAAGCTTTCCAGCACGATTCTGGTGGGAGAGGAGAGCGGCCGTCTGGATGTGATGCTGGACGCCATCGCCATGACGATGGAGGAGGAAGCGGAGGAGGCCACCAAGAGGCTGGTGACGCTGCTGGAGCCCGTCCTGATCGGCTTGATGGCGCTGCTGGTGGCATTTATTATCATTGCGGTCATGCTGCCGATCTATCAGTCCTACGGGGCTATCGAGGGTGCGGCATAGAGACAGGGGAAGGGAAAAGGAGGAAGAGAATGAGTCGGACAGTCATCGTTTTTCAGGAGGATTGTATACTGGCGGCGGCTGGCCGGGAGGGAAAATATCCCGGCATTACCAGGGTAGAACGGATCAGGCTGCAGGGGCAGGGGGATTCCTTTGAGCGATGGCAGCAGGCGCTTCGGGGGCTTTCCGCGGAGTGGAAGACGGAGCCGGTACATCTCGTGCTTCCCGTCAATCTGTGTTCGGCCAGGGTGCTGAAGCTTCCCTACAGCAGAGGAAGGCAGCTGGCGGATATGGCGTCCCGGGAGGTGGCGGACAGCTTCCGGAATGAGACAGCGGATTATTCCATTGTTTTCAGCGATAAAGGCGCCGGCGTGGAGATCTGCGCGGGCGGCGCCGGCGAAGAACAGCTGGACCGTTTTGAGGAGATCTGCGGGGCGGCGGGGCTTACCCTCGGCGGTATGACCGTTCCCATGGAGGGCTATATCCGCGTACTGCGGCAGCTGGACAGCTATTGGAATGACACGGCCATTTACCTGTTCTTTGACGAGGGCAGCATGACCAGTGTGCTGTGCCAGAACGGCCATTATCTGTATTCCGGCCGCAGCCGTCTGTTCAGTGAGCCGGGGACGCTGGATTTCGGTACGGAGATCGTGCGCAGCCTGTCCGGTATCCTTCAGTTCTACACATCGGAGAAGCGAGATATTCCCATTACGGACGTATATTACGCGGGCTGCCCGGACGGGGATTTTGAGGTGAGCACGGAGGGAATAGAAGCTTTGCACCTGCGGGCGAAACCCCTGGAACCCGATCACAGGATCGACATGCCTGTGGGAGAGCGGGCTGCCGACTGGATTCCCTGTATCGGCGCTATGCTGTACGGCGCCAGGGGCGAGAAACAGATCAACCTCTACCGGGAGAGGAAAAAGAATGCCGGGAAGGCGGAGAAGGCCGCAGGGATATGGCGGCATTTTGTGCTGCCCGCCGTCGTGCTGGCGATCTGCCTGATTCCGGTGATTGTGGTGGCGGTATGGAACCTGAGGGTCTGCGGAGAGATCAAAAAAAAGCAGGAATGGATTGCCTCCCCCGGGATACAGGAGCAGTATGGACAGGCTTTGGCTCTGGGAAGGCAGCTTTCCGCGATTGCCGCTGGTATCCGGGAAGTGCGGCTGGTCACCGAGAATTTGTCGACGTATCCGGAGATTACCACGGACGTGCTGCACGGGATGGAACATGTGGGTGGAGACGGGATATCCTGTAAGGTCACGGGATATGACGCCTTCACAGGCGTGCTCACGTTCAGGGCCAGCAGCCGGGAAGTCATCGACGTGCCGGTCTATATTCTGAAACTGCAGAGCAGCGGGCTTTTCCACACGGTGGATTATACAGGTTATGATTTTGAGAACGACTGGTATACGCTGGAGCTTTCCTGTACCATGGAAGGGAAAAACGCGCGGGAGGTGGACGGGAAATGAAATGGGAATTGAACCAAAATGATATCTTGCTGGTAAAACTGGCGTGCAGCGCGCTGATCGCCTTTTTTATGATCCGCTTTCTGCTGATGCCCGGTATTGAACGGCTCCAGGAAAACGATATCCAGAATGACGCGCTGCAGGAGACGGTGACGGACATGGAGGAGGCCATCGAGAGTATCCCCGTGCTGGAGCAGTCTATCGAGAATAGTAAGAAAGATCTGGCAGAGGTCTCCGCACTCTATTATGAGAGCATGGAAAACCGCCAGATCGACGAGCTTTTGACGGGCCTTGCCCTGAAACACGGCTTATTCCCGGTGTCCCTCAGTATAGACGGGGCCGAGGCTTCTCTGCCCGGGCCTTATCTGTACGGTACGGCGGCCTCTCAGGCTGATGCGGCTTCCGGGGCGGCCGGCGCTTCGGAGAGCGGCGGGAATGCGGCCGGCGATGCGCAGAGCGGAGTCTCCGGGACAACCGGCGATGCGCAGAGCGACAGCCCTGGAGGTGTGTCGGGCAATGCCGTGGAGAATGCGGCCAGGGAAGCGGAGGAAAGCGCCGAGACCGCGGCGGGCACGGAGAATAAGCCGGACGGGAGTAATTCGATTGTGTCCGGTGGTTATATGCAGACCGCAGCGGGCCATATGGTGCTGCAGGGCGACGAGGCCAGCCTGTTTGCCTTCCTCGGCGATGTGGAGGCGAATTATCCGGCTATCCGGCTTCGTTCCCTGAATATTCAGGAAGGCGTGTATTTTGACGGGGACTGGAATCAGGTGGAGCGGCCGGATATGAGCTGCGAGCTGGAAATATATATGTATGACAGAGGAGCGCTGGAGTGAAAGCCGTTGCGGGCGGCATGCCGCCGAAACGTTTGTGAGATCGGAAGGAGAGGGCTGTGAGAACGAATCTGAGGATAGGCGAGATACTGGAAGAGAGAGGGTATGTCAATGCCCGGCAGATGGAAGAAGCGCTGGCTTACCAGAAGACGCACAGGGATAAACGGGTGGGCCAGATCCTGATTGAGCTTGCGTTTGTGACGGAGCAGCAGGTACTGGAAGCGCTGGCCAGTAGACTGGAGCTGGAGATCGTGGACGTGGCGTCCCAGCAGGTGGATCTGGAAGCCGTCGCTATGGTGGACAAGGATCTGGCGGAGAAAAATCTGTTTCTTCCTCTGAGCGTGAAGAACCGTACGATGGCGCTGGTGACGAACGATCCTCTGAATTATTTTGCTCTGGAGGAGGTGCGCCAGCAGACCGGCTGTTATCTGCAGATCATGCTGAGCGGGGAACAGCCTCTGCGCCAGGCGATTTCCTATTATTTTGCGGAGGTGGGAGCCCGGCAGGCGGCTACCCAGGCCAACGCGGGGTTCGTGACGGAGGATCTGGACGACCTGGATCTGACGGAACTGGAAAATGGGGATGAGGAGGCTCCGATCATCCATCTGCTCAACAGTCTGGTGGATCGTGCCATCAAGAGCAATGCCAGCGATATCCATATTGAGCCTTTCGACCGGAATACCAAGGTGCGGATGCGTATTGACGGCGTAATCATGGATTACGTGTCTCTCCAGAGGAATGTGCATCAGCCCCTGATCGCCCGTATCAAGATCATGGCAAATCTGGATATTGCGGAGAAGAGAATCCCTCAGGACGGCCATTTCCGGGTGCGGACGGAAAGCGGCCATGTGAATGTCCGGGTTTCCCTGATGCCCACGGTATTTGGGGAGAAAGCCGTGCTCCGGCTTTTGAACGCAGCGACACAGCTGGATTACGGAGATCAGTTCGGTATGGATGATGAGAGCTACCGCCGGTTCCTGCCTCTTTTGAACAGACCCAACGGAATCATCTATATCACGGGCCCCACCGGAAGCGGCAAATCTACGACCCTGTATATGATCCTGGAGTATCTGGCCGGCCGGATGGTCAATATTTCCACCATCGAAGATCCCGTGGAAAAAAATGTGCCGGGCATCAATCAGACCCAGGTGAATCCCGTGGCGGGGTTGAATTTTGAGGTGGGCCTGCGGGCCCTGCTCCGTCAGGACCCGGATATCATCATGGTGGGAGAGACCCGCGACGGGGAGACCGCCGAGATCTCCGTCCGCGCGGCTATCACGGGTCATGTGGTGCTCAGTACCCTGCATACCAACGACGCCGCTTCCAGTATTGTGCGTCTGGAAGATATGGGCGTGGAGAATTACCTGATCGCCAATTCCCTGGTGGGCCTGGTGGCCCAGCGTCTGATGCGAAAGGTATGCCTCAACTGCAGCCAGGAGACGGATGCCACCCCCGAGGAGCAGAAGCTCCTGGGCGGCGATGTAAAAAAGATTCAAAGGGGGCGGGGCTGCGCCCAGTGCAACAACACCGGCTATCGCGGCCGCATCGCCGTCCATGAGATCATAGCCATAGACGCTCCGCTCCGCCGCATGATCAGCGATCGCGCCTCCATGGAGGAGATCATAGCCTATGCCAGGGAGCATCAGCAGATGCATACCCTGCGGGAGAATGGACTGAAACTGGTGAAAGAGGGGATCAGCACCCCAGAGGAATGGTTGAAGATTTCCTTATAAGAAGATTTTTTTAATATAAAAGGCTTTCGTGAAGTGAATGTTCCATAAGGCCGCCGTGAACGGAGCAAACAGTCGCCAATGGTTACTGTCCACTCCGTGACCAGTAACCAGCAGTTTGGGCATAAAAATTCGCTTCGCGAAGCCCAAACTGCCACCTGAATCATGTTCTCCCGCAGCCACGCAGCAAGTGCGTGGTTCGGGTGTGAAAAGTAAGTGCCAATGTCCCCGTGCTTTGTGCCGTGCCTCCACAAAGAAATTGACAAAGCCGGAACGCAATCGTATAATAGGGCTTATTGAAAATTGCGCTGCAAATCGGGCCGACGGGCCAAAGGCAGGAGGTTATATGAAATTTCTAAATAAACTGGAACGCAGATTCGGGCGTTATGCGATCAGCCGACTGACCATGTACATCATCGCTACGTATATACTGGGTTATGTCCTGCAGTTTACGGCGGGGAACCTGACGCAGTATCTCTATCTGGACCCCTATTATATTCTGCACGGCCAGGTCTGGCGTCTGGTGAGCTGGCTTTTGGTGCCGCCGGAGAGTCTGGACATTTTTACGATCATTATGCTGTATTTTTACTATTCTATCGGTACCACCCTGGAGAGTGCCTGGGGGGATTTCCGGTATAACGTTTATATTTTCGGCGGTATTCTGTGGACGATCGTGGGCAGTTTTGTATTGTATTTCATTCTCTTTTTACGATTTGGAACGGGTGTTCCTTTTGAATCGTTCGGCGCGGCTTTTACCACGTATTATATCAGTCTGTCCATTTTTCTGGGGTTTGCCATTACGTACCCGAACATGCAGGTGCTTCTGTATTTTATCATACCGTTAAAGGTCAAATATCTGGCATGGCTTGATCTGGCCTATCTGGCGGTGGCGATGTATACGAACGGCTGGGCCGGGCGCATCGTCATCATCAGCTCTCTGATGAACACCATTCTCTTTTTCCTGATGACCAGGAATTATCGGCGGATTGACCCCAGGGAAATACATCGGAAGCAGACTTTCCGGAAAGCGGTTAATCAGGGGCGGGCAGGAAGAGGAGTCACCCGCCACAAGTGTGCCATTTGCGGCCGTACCGAGCTGGATGATCCCAATCTGGAATTTCGTTTTTGTTCACGGTGCAACGGGAATTATGAATATTGCCAGGATCACCTGTTTAATCATAAGCATGTGCAGTAGCAGGCGGCCCCCTTTTGCGGGGCGGCCTGAAAAAATATTGCTTTAGCGTTTTAAAGTGTGAAAACAATCAAAAGAGGAGAGTATCATTATGAAAAAAACACCGTTTGTCACAAAGGAGAAGCTGGCGGAGATTGTCCGTGAGGTGCCGACTCCTTTCCATATCTATGACGAGGCCGGAATCCGGAGAAACTGTGAGGCCATCAGGAAAGCATTTGCCTGGAACAGGGGATATAAAGAATACTTTGCGGTGAAAGCCTGCCCCAATCCTTTCCTGATCCGGATCATGAAAGAATATGGCTGCGGCTGCGACTGTTCCTCTCTGACGGAGCTGATGCTGTCCCAGGCCGTCGGCTGTGTGGGCGATGATATTATGTTTTCCTCCAATGCCACGCCGGCGGAAGAATTTCGGTACGCGAGAAAATATCATGCGATTATCAATCTGGATGATTTTACCCATATAGCGTTTCTGGAGAAAGTGACGGGAGATCTGCCGAAAAAGATCAGCTGCCGTTACAATCCGGGCGGAATGTTCAAGATCAGTAATGATATCATGGATAATCCCGGAGATTCCAAATACGGCATGACGAAGGAACAGCTTTTTGAGGCTTATCGAGTGCTGAAAGAGAAAGGGGTGGAAGAGTTCGGCATTCACGCTTTCCTGGCCAGCAATACGGTCACGAATGAATATTATCCTCTGCTGGCCAAAGTACTTTTTGAGACGGTGGTGGAGATCAGGGAAAAGACGGGTGTGGAGATTTCCTTTATCAATCTGTCCGGGGGCGTTGGCATTCCTTACCGGCCGGAGCAGGAACCTAATGATATTCTGGAGATCGGCGAGGGCGTGCGCAGAGTATATGAGGAAGTGCTGGTTCCGGCGGGACTGGGGGAGGCGGCCATCTACACAGAGATGGGGCGCTTTATGACGGGCCCTTACGGCGGTCTGGTGACGACGGCCATCCACGAGAAACACATCCACAAAGAATATATCGGCTGCGACGCCTGTGCGGTGAATCTGATGCGCCCGGCTATTTACGGCGCTTACCATCATATTACGGTGATGGGCAAGGAGGACGCTCCCTGCGATCATATGTATGATGTAACGGGATCACTGTGTGAGAATTGCGATAAATTTGCCATTGACAGGATGCTGCCGGAGATTGCCGTCGGCGACCTGTTGTTCATCCATGACACAGGCGCACACGGGTTTGCCATGGGCTATAATTATAACGGAAAGCTTCGATCGGCGGAGGTGCTGCTTAAGGAGGACGGCAGCTATCAGATCATCCGCAGGGCGGAAATGCCGAAGGATTATTTCGCTACTTTCGACGGATTTGACGTGTATGATAAATTATTTGTGTGATATGCGGAATTTTGCGGGCCCGCCCCTGTATTTTGGGGACGGGCTCTTCTTACGATCGCCTCTCATACTTGAATTATGGCTGACCGTAATGTGCGGTATATGTGCGTTTCGCGAAAAGTACCGGAAATATAAACAATTTGTAACAATTAGAAAATAAATATTGCAAAAAGGTTACGGGTAGAGTAAAGTGTTAACAATAGAGGATTCCGGTGGGGATATACGGCGGGAAAACTGTCGAGAAACGAAGAGAGGTGGAGGAGTATGAGAAAATCAGGAGTATATGTACTTCTGCTCATGGGAATGTTGCTGCTGGCGCCCTGTACCGTGCGGGCGGCGGACCCCTTTGTGGTCAGGAAAGGGGTTTTGGAAAAGTATAGCGGAACACAGACTCATGTGGTCATTCCCTCAAATGTAAAAACTATTGGCGCGAAGGCATTTGCCGGGATGAAGGTGGCGGAGGTGGAGCTGCCCTCCACCGTGACTGCCATTCAGAGCAATGCCTTTGCCGACTGCGGTGAGTTGGAGAAAGTAGTCATTTCCAACGGGGATATCATGATCTCGTCGAGCGCTTTTACCGGCTGTAAAGACGTGGCGATCTATGGCGATGCGTCTCCTCTGGCCCTTGCCGCCCGTGCAAAGCGTTATCGGAATGCGGTGGCCAGGATTGCGGCCGAACAGGGCATGGGAGAGTATACGGATCTGATTATGTCCGTGCTGATGCTGGAGAGCGGCGGCCGGTATGTGGATCTGATGCAATGCAAGGGCGGGAGATATTCCGGAGAATATCCGAAAACCAGTACCGGGGAATTTCAGAAGCCGGAGGATTCCATCGAATGCGGTATCCGTGAATTAAAATACGGCATGTCCCTGTGGCCGGTGAACGGGCCGGATGATCTGGAAAATCTCAAGGTGATCCTGCAGGGGTACAATTTCGGCATGGCAGGGTATATCCGCTATTTAAAGACGAACGGTTATTCCGGATGGACGGAAGATAATGCCTCCGCCTACGCAAAGAGATACTGCGGCGGCAGAAAATACACAGATAAAAATATGATAGCCCGTTTCGGCCGGTGGCGTTACGGGTGTTCCTGGTATCCGATGCATGTACTTAAATATTATGTCTCCCTGCCCCGGGAGTTTGCGTGGGGAAAAGGGCTGTCGTTTCAGGAACTGGGGAAGGCTAATACATATCGTGTGACCTATACGCTGAACGGCGGAAAAAACAGCAAGTTTAACGCTTCGTCCTATACGGGGTACATAGATATTGAGCTGATGGACCCGACCCGGAAAGGTTATCTGTTTGCCGGATGGTACAGCGATGCGGGGCTGACGCAGAAGGCGGACAGGATCACCGGAGAAAATAAAAGGGTCCGCGTGTATGCGAAATGGATGAAAGTCAAGGTGGGAGCCGCCCGGATTCGTAAGGTGACGGCAAAAAGCAAAAAGCTGACGGTCAGCATGAAGACGTTAAAATCTGCTTCGGGTTACCAGATCATGGTGGCAACGGATAAGAAGTTTAAGAATAATAAAGCGAGCATTTCTATGGGCGTTGGCAAAACCGAGGCCACATTGAGTAAATTGAAAAAAGGAAAAACTTATTATGTAAGGGCCCGCGGATGGCGTTTGGACTCGGCCGGAAAGAAAGTATATGGGGCCTGGTCCAAAGTCGTAAAGAAAAAGGTTAAATAAGATAACAGATAAAAAGAATCCCGGAGAGAGGATTCTTTTTATCATTACGGATAGAGACCGTCCTGTTTTAAAATGCCGTACAGGGCGTCTACGGCGCTTTCGTCTTTGCGGCAGGAATAAGCATATACCGGCGTGTTCCTGCAGAAAGTTCTGAGCAGTTCTCCGGCCAGCGTTGTATCCCTTTCTTCCCAGGGGCGCAGAACGATTTCTTTTTTGACGAGATCCCAGGCTTCGCCGGACGGCAGACGGCGGGCCGTATTTTTGGAGGCTTTATCCAGAAGGATCAGGGAACGGACGGAGGCGCGATAGGGAATGCTCACTCCGGAGCTTCCGGCCATGGGCCATCCGCAGGCAAGCCACAGATTCTTTTCCCTGTGAAGCAGTACCCGGTCTCCATTGGCCAATCGGCTGTGCCGGCAGTTTTGCCAGAGGGCGGCCTGGGTGGATTTGCCCGTGCCGGACGGAGCGGAAAAGAGGATCGCCTGCCCCTGGTCCAGTATGGCGGAGGCATGCAGAATCATATCTCCGCGGCGGATCATGCGATATTCCAGGGTGGATAGATAGAGAAGGGTCGTATTCCCCTTCAGATAGGATAGAAAATCCTGTACATACCAGACAGAAAAATGATGTTCACTTTCTTCCCGGCAGGCGGCATAGACCATACCGTCGGGAAAGGTGTAATACCAGGTTTCCCTGCCGCCGTCGGCGTATACCTGATAAAAAGGCGTTCGTTTCAGACAGTGACGTCCGCCGACTTGTAATGTATCGGTCGTATGTATCGTATAGGTGAGATCTGGTATACTCCCACTGTCGGAAACACAAAAAGCAGACAGCCTGTCATCCCAGGGGATATAACTGTCTGCCAGAAAAAGGACGGTGCAGTTTCCCAGACGAAGTTTCAGATGCATGGCGGACTCCTTTCTTTTTTGTGCCTGTGATTACAATAAGTATATTCCGAGTATACTCCTTTCCGGCAGGAATGACAATCCGGGTTTTGAAAAGGTTATTGTTCACTCCCAATAATTTGAAAAGACATATTTTGAAATTTCCTGCATATACTCATATTGGTGCAATAGTTTGTCGGGCCATGGTATTTTCGTTATAATTTTTAAAAACACAGTTCCTTCACAGTTTTAACAAAAATGCATAACAATTTATGCGTATGATACAACCATCAAAACGAAGTACAGGGAGGTCAAAGTAAGATGAGTGACAGCTACTATGATTATACACAGGGAACTGATGACAACTATTCCTTCCATGAGGAATTACGGCAGACCCCGTCGCCGGCAGGACCCGGAAAACCCAAAAAGGAGCGCCGAAGGTTAAAACGAGTCGGAGCGGCCGTTTCTACGGGCGTTGTATTCGGGTTGACAGCCGGTCTGGTTTTCTATGGCGTAGTCAAAGCTACCGGGGTAGACAGGATTCCCATGGAAGCGTCAACGAAAAATACGGTAGCTGCCACGGGGATTTCTCAGACGCCGACAGCCCAGACGACGGAATCCGCCGTGAAGGAGGCAGACGGAGGCGCCGGAGAATTCACCGTATCCCAGATCGCAAAGGAATGTCTGCCCTCGGTGGTGTCTATTACCAGCACAACCGTTCAGGAAGTGCGGAGCTTTTTCGGCTCTCAGTCCTATGAAGTGCCCGGCGCAGGTTCCGGTTTTATTGTCGGGAAAAATGATTCGGAGCTTCTGATCGTGACCAACAATCATGTGGTGGCGGGGGCCGAAAATCTGTCCGTGTGTTTCAACGACGATGAAAAGCAGGTGTATGAGGCGGTGATAAAGGGCACGGACGCGAGTAATGATCTGGCCGTGGTGGCTATAGATCTGGCGGATATCAGCGAAGATACCATGAAGACCGTTAAGATTGTGACATTGGGCGATTCTGACAAGCTGGAAGTTGGCGAGCAGGTGGTAGCCATCGGTAATGCCCTTGGTTCCGGCCAGTCTGTGACCAGCGGCTATGTCAGCGCGCTGAACAGAGAGGTAGCTATTGACGATACGACTGCTTCCCTGATCCAGACGGACGCGGCAATCAATCCGGGCAACAGCGGCGGAGCCCTGATCAATATGAAGGGAGAGGTCGTCGGTATTAA
This sequence comes from uncultured Lachnospiraceae bacterium, assembly GCA_949471785.1. Classification (GTDB taxonomy): domain Bacteria; phylum Bacillota; class Clostridia; order Lachnospirales; family Lachnospiraceae; genus UBA11957. Next base: position 37,868 of record CASWRE010000007.1, read on the forward strand.
CTCGGCCAAATATGCCGATGAACAGGTGGAGGGCATGGGCTATGCCATTCCGATCACTACGGCAAAGGAGATCATAGATGACCTGATGGCCAGGGAGACCCGCCGTAAGGTGGACGAAGCGGACAGAGGGTATCTTGGTATAACCTGCAAAGATGTGACGTCTGACGTGGCGGAGATGTACAATATCCCCGTGGGCGTCTATGTGGATGAGGTCGGCGACGGCGGAGCCGCTGCGGCCGCCGGTATCAAGAAGGGAGATATCATTACCAAATTCGACGGGCAGACGGTGACGGACAAGGAAATGCTGGTCAGCAATCTGGAATACTATAAAGCCGGAGAGGCGGTAGAAGTAGTGATCCAGCGTGCCTCGGGGGGCGTGTATGAGGAGAAGACGGTCAGTGTTACGCTGGCGAAACAAGTGATCAGCTCCTCTGGCGGGAATGACGGCCAGAACGGTCAGGCTCCGGGCCAGAATCCCGACGAAGAGGAAATATACGGGAAAAGAGGAGACAATTTTGGAAACGGCCTTTTTGACGATTGGCTGAATTAATATACGAAAGAGACAGGGCAGACAGACCGGCGCGGGACCCGCGCCGGTTTCCCTGCGTTTTGCGCAGTCAGACATGTGAAAGATTGGTAACCGTTCAGCTTGTCCGGACTGTTGCAAATGTCCTAAAAAAATTAATAAAAATTCATGAAAATTGTATCCCATTTAGATGCGAATCATGTATAATAGTATCATATGGGCAACTATAGGAATAGGTTTGAAGAAATATAACATATTTCCATCAGTTAAGTACAGTTTTTTTGTGAAGACGACAGATTTGGGGAGGCAGGAGAAACATTTATGGCAAAGGTAAGAGACAATGGCCTTGGCGTGAAACTGGAAGCGGAACTGGATGAAATCCTGGGTGTTGACGTCCAGAAATTATCGGCTTTTGACGGAAAGCATGAAGATAGAAAAAAAGGTAAGAAAAAATATATTTTGCTTGCCGGCCTGGCCGTGGTGGTGGTAGTGGCCGGAACGGTGGCCGGTGTGTACACGATTAAGGCGCAGGCCTTTAAAACCAAATTTTTTCCGGGAACGACGATCAATTCGGTGGATTGCAGCAATCTGACTCCGGCGGAGGTAGAGAATCTGATCCGGGCCCAGGTGGAGAAATATTCCCTCACCCTTTCTTTTCGCGGAGGGGAGCAGGAGCTGATTGACGGTAAAGACATCGATTACAAATATGTGGAGGGTACGGAAGTATCCCAGCTGCTGGCATCTCAGGATATTATGAACTGGTACAGGGAATCGAAAGATACCAGGGAATATACCGTGGCAAGCAATACCACCTATGACGAGGATAAACTGACGGCTATTCTGCAGGAGATGGACGCCATGCAGGACAAGAATCAGGTGGAGCCGGAGAACGCTTATCTGGAGTACAAGGACGGGAGCTTTGAGATCATCGATGCCAAGGAGGGCAGCCAGCTCGATCGGGACGCCTTTACGGCGGCGGTCCAGGAGGCCATCAAATCAGGGAAAACGGAAATTTCTGCGGAGCAGCTGGAACTTTATGCCAAGCCGGCAGTGACGGCAGACAGCGAGAGCCTGATCAAGCAGGCCGGCGACCTGAACAGTTACGCGGCGGCAAGTATTACCTATGACTTGCCCGGCGGGGAAAGGGTATTGGACGGAGATACATTTGTCAAATGGCTGGACAAGGATGAAGACGGGAATTACACGCGGGACGACGAGAAGTTCGATGAGAAGATAAAAGAATATGTAGCTGAAATGGCCGAAGAAACAGATACTTTTGGGAGCGATATAGAATTTAAAGCTACGGATGGTTCTACGGTGAAGGTGCGCTGTAAGGATTATGGCTGGCAGATCGACCAGGCGAAGGAAGTGGAAGCGTTAAAGCAGCTGATTTATGACGGCGAGAAAACCACGAGGGAGCCGGAGTACATCAAAAAAATGGCCACGACAGATAACGGGGGCTTCGGGGATACGTATATCGAGGTTAATCTGACCAAGCAGCACATGTATTATTACAAGGACGGCAAGGTGATCTTTGAAAGCGAGTTTGTCTCGGGAAAGATGACGAAAGACCGCTATACGCCCACAGGGGTCTATCTGCTGGATTACAAACAAAAGGATCGTACGCTGCGGGGACGGAGATATTCCAACGGTGATTATTCTTATGAATCCTTTGTGAATTACTGGATGCCTTTTGACGGCGGCTATGGTTTTCATGACGCTACCTGGAGAGGAAGCTTCGGCGGGTCGATTTATGTGAGGGGCGGCTCCCACGGCTGCGTCAATATGCCTCTGTCGAAAGCCAAGGAACTGTACGGAATCATTGAAGACGATGTTCCGATCGTCATTTTCTATACGCACAGCTATACGCTGGGAGCGGCTGAGCCCTTTGTCGACAAGACGGACAAAAAGGACGACGACAAGGATAAAGATAAGGATAAAGACGACGACAAGGATAAAGACAAAGATAAAGATAAGGACAAAGATAAAGACAAGGATAAAGACAAAGACAAAGACAAGGATAAAGATAAAGATAAGGACAAGGATAAAAATAATTCTTCTTCCAAAGATAATAGCTCAAGCTCAAAGGCAGATACTCCGGACACGCCTTCCAAGGAGCCGGACAAAGAGCCGGATAAGCCGGACAAAGAGCCTTCCTCCAGCCAGGAAACCCCGCCTCAGGAGAAGCCGGATACGATTGACGGCGGAGATGTCGCAGGAGAATAGGAGATGAAAACAGCACAGAAAGTATTGTTTACGGATCTAGACGGAACTCTTCTGGATGACGAAAAGCAAATATCCGGAGAAAACCGGAAGTGCATTGAGCAGGCCGTGGCGATGGGACACAAAGTGGTCCTGTCCAGCGGCCGTGCCGCACAAAGCGTATATAAGCAGGTGCGGAAGCTGGGGCTGGACAGGCAGGGATGCTACGCGATTGCTTTTAACGGCGCTGTCGTGATGCAATGCGATACGGGCGAGCCCCTTTATGAGCTGGGCCTGGAGCCGGAGCTGGTGAGGTATTTATTTCGGGAAGCAGGGAAGGCGGGTATTCACTGCCAGACCTATCAGGACGGTTATACGCTGGCCGAACGGCAGTCCGAAGTGCTGGAGTATTATGACCGCAGTACCCAGGGGGTATCGAAGGTGGTACCGGATGTCTGTAAGATATTGACAACCCGCCCGCCCAAAGTGCTTTTGGCTGATCTTGCCCATTCCGGCAAGCTGGAGGAGTTTCGTAAAACCCACGAAGAGAAGCTGACAGGCAAGGCAGAAGCGACCTTTTCCTGTCCCGAGTATCTGGAATATCTTCCGCCAGGGGTGAACAAAGGATACGCGCTCGTATGGCTCTGTGATTATCTCCATATTCCGCGGGCAAATAGTGTGGCGGCGGGGGATGAAGCCAACGATCTGTCCATGATCCGGGCGGCCGGTGTCGGCGCAGCCATGGTCAACGGGGTGGAGGCGCTCAAGGCAGAGGCGGACTATATTACGCAGGCCGACAATAATCATGACGGTCTGGCAGAGATCCTGCGGCGTTTTATATTGGAAGAAATATGATCTATACGGCCGGCAGCCGGGAGAATCGGCTGTCCGGCATTCTTTGACGGCGTTCGCCGTGGAAAATTCCTTTTGCAATAGAATAATTAAGAGAAAAAGGCAGGCTTACGGATGGGCAGAATATGTTTATCTATGGGACATGAGAAAATTTTTCTCAGGGAGGCGGAGCTGGCGGTCTGTGAACGGCAGGGACGGTATACAAGGCTGTATCACCGTTATGGACAGACGGATGTGCGGGAAAATCTGGATGCCATATTACGGCAGACCAGACAGATGCAGTATTGTCATCAGAGTTTTCTGGTCAATCCGGGTCGGATTTTTCGACTGCGGAGCGGCGAGTGTCAGGTGCGCCTGCCGGACGGAAAACTGATGATTATTCCCGTAAGTAAAAAGTACGGTGAGCAGTTGCTGGCAAAGCTGTATGAAAAAGGGGATTTTACAGAAATTCCCTGAGACGGTGCTGGCTCTCTTCTTCAAGGCGAAGCTGGGCGTTGGCCATACGCGTCAGATTTTCATTACCCCCCTGATAGTGTTTGATCAGACGCAGCAGACGGCACAGGCCCGTGTTGATCTGCTCCATGGTGAGTTCCGCCAGATGAGAGGTGGAACGGTCCTGCATGGTGCGCAATCCGGCATTTAACCGGTTGATGGTGCGGTGAAAAGGGGAGATGGTCTTTCCCTGAATATTTTTATAGGAGAGCATCCGGTCGGTCTGTTCATAGATCATTCGCTGCCCTTTCAGATGTTCGTTCAGGGCAAGCTGAAACTGTGGGTCATCGGAAAGATTCATGAAATTTTCCAGACTGTCGCAGGTCTGGTCTGCATGGCTGTGGATCTGGTAGAGCAATTCGTCATCTGTATACATTTGGAAACCTCCTTTTTTCTACTAGAATACCCGGACCATGGAGATTTATACATTTTTTGTTGAATCAGGCAAATATTGTTGGGCCAAGATTTGTGAGAAAGGATTGCTTTTTCGCCGGAACTATGGCATCATAAATCACTGAGGTGTGATTTATGTTGAAAACAATCGTGCAGCCTCTGCTTGCGTGGTATGAAGAAAATAAGAGGGAGCTGCCATGGCGGAAAGAAAAAAATCCATATTATATCTGGGTTTCCGAGATTATGCTGCAGCAGACCCGCGTAGAAGCAGCGAGACCTTATTTTGAGCGGTTTATTGTCCAGCTGCCCACGGTAGAGGCTCTTGCGAAGTGCCCAGAGGAACGCCTTTTGAAGCTCTGGGAGGGGCTTGGTTATTATAACCGGGTGCGCAACATGCAGAAGGCGGCCAGATGTGTGATGGAGGAGTATGACGGCCGGCTGCCTGCAGATGCGGCGGCATTGAAGCGTTTGCCGGGGATTGGCGATTATACGGCCGGAGCGATTGCCTCCATTACCTGGGATCTGCCGGTTCCGGCGGTGGACGGTAACGTGCTCAGAATATGGGCCAGACTCACGGCCAGTTATGACGATATTTTGAGACAATCGGTGAAGCAGCGTGCCGTAAAGGAACTGGCGGCTATTATGCCCAAGGAAGGTTCGGGGAATCTGAATCAGGCCTTTATGGATCTGGGCTCGTCCCTGTGTGTGCCGAAGGGACAGGCGGGGTGTGAACGCTGTCCTTTGGCGTTTGCCTGTGAGGCATGCAAAAAGGGACTGATAGCGGAGCTTCCGGTGAGAAAAAAACCCGTACCGAGACGATTGGAGGCATACACGGTCCTGATCATTCGGGACGGTAGCCGGGTGGCTTTTCGCAGAAGGTCCGGGGAAGGTCTTCTGGCAGGATTGTATGAATTTCCTAATCTGCAGGGGCATGCAGCCGGGGAGGATGTGCTGGCATTTCTCAGGGAACAGGGTTTGGAGCCGCTGTATATTGAACGGTTGGAACCGGCAAAACATATATTTTCTCATATTGAATGGCGGATGGAGGGCTATCTGGTGCGGGTGGCCGCCCTGGAGGACGGGCAGGCCGGAGACTGGATCTTTGCGGATATCCAAACGGCAGAGAGAGAATATCCTCTGCCCGCGGCCTTTAGTGCATATACATCTTATATAAATATCCGGTTGGGGCCCGCAGGGCCCGGAAAGGAGGATGATTAATGAAATTACTAACGATAGCGGTGCCCTGTTATAATTCAGAGGCCTATATGGAGCATTGTGTGGCTAGCCTTCTGCCCGGTGGCGATGAAGTGGAGATTCTGCTGATCAACGACGGCTCCAGAGATCACACGCCGGAGATTGCGGACCGCCTTGCGTCGGAATATCCCGATATTATAAAGGTGATTCACAAAGAAAACGGCGGTCATGGTTCCGGCGTCAATGTGGGCATTGAGCAAGCCCGGGGATTATATTATAAGGTTGTGGACAGTGATGACTGGGTGGACGGCGTAGCCTACAGCAAAATCCTGGACACACTCCGGGAGTTTGCGGCGCTGGAAGAGAAACCGGATGCGGTGATCAGTAACTACGTCTATGAGAAAGAAGGAGCGAAGCATAAAAAGGCTATGCGCTACAACAAAAGTCTGCCCCGGGAAAAGATATTTACCTGGGATGACGTAAAAGGCATGGGGCTGGGGCATTATATCCTGATGCACTCTTTGATCTATCGTACGCAGGCACTGAGGGACTGCGGGCTGCATCTGCCCGAGCATACGTTTTATGTGGACAATCTGTTTGCTTTTGTGCCGTTCCCCTATGTTAAGAGAATGTACTATCTGGATGTGGATTTTTACCGCTATTATATCGGGCGCAGCGACCAGTCTGTCAACGAGAAGGTCATGATCTCCCGGGCAGACCAGCAGATTCGGGTGAATAAGCTGATGATTGACTGCATGGCCGAACAGGGCACGGAACATACCAATCTGCGCAGGTATATGCTGAATTATCTGAGTATTGTGACCACGGTTACTTCAATTATCCTGATACGGGCCAATACAAAGGAAGCTTTAAAGCAAAAGGATGAATTGTGGCGTTATATGAAAAAGAAAGACCCCGTGACTTATGTGAGACTGCGGCGGGGAATTTTGGGTATGGCCATGAATTTCCGCAGTAAACTGGGGCTTTCTATTGCGGTGGCAGGTTACAAAATTGCTCAGAAGCTCTATGGCTTTAATTAATCGGCTGATATGGAAGGGAAAAAGCTGCCCAGTGGCAGTTTTTTCCCTTTTGCATATACTGAATACAAAACGGCAGGTGATAACCATGAGTAAAAGTATTGTGTTAGACGCCGGGCAGGGAGGCGGACGCGGGAGGATCTAGGGGAGGGAAGGCGTAGACAATCTGTATTCTGCAGTTCTCATAGATGTGAATGTGCTCCACCATATCAGCCACAATGGAGCGGTCCAGTCTGCTCAGGCGTCGATCGGACAGCAGAGCCTGAAGCCAGGGGGAGGGCTCTGCCGTATGCCCACAAGCCGGGAGGAGCTCCAATTCCCGCTGTAAATACCCTTCCTTTTTCCGGTAGGAGGATTGATAGCTTTTATATTCTTCGGCGGTAAGAAGTCCCGCATGATAATCTTCATATAAAGCCAGCTTAAGCCGGTGTATTTTCTCCAGTTCCTGCCGGCGGGACAGGATTTCGTCCTCGCAGGCGGGCAGGAGGGCGCTTTGTTCAGCCAGAACCTGTCGTGCCAGATCGGGAATATTTTTTACGTGCTTTAAGACAGCGTTTAAGTCCGCTAACAGGATACTTTCCAGAATTTTTCCGGAGACGCGGTGGGCGCTGCAATAGCGCCGTCCATGGCGGGTGTAAGTGCCGCAACAGTAGTCAGACACTGCCTCCCGGGGGGAAAGACCGCTTTTTTTGACCATGGACCGCCCGCAGTCGCCGCAGCTCAGAAAGCCGGCAAACAGGCCGGGAGTCGCGCCCGTGCCCGGGCGCGGCGCGGATCGCTTGAGCAGCGTCTGAGCTTTTTCCCACAGGGACTGCTCCACTATGGGCTCATGGGTGTGGGGAACAATGATCCATTCCTCCCTGCTCCGGGTGCGCTGACGGCCTTTGAGCTGTTGCGTCTTAATCCCCTGGACGGTATCCCCTATGTAGACCTGGCTGTGCAGGATTTTATTGACGGTGGAGTAGGTCCAGTAGACGGTGGAGTCCAGACGTTTGCCGTTGCGGTAGAGCTGTCCGTGCTGTCTTTTGTACTCAGAAGGGCAGGGAATGCCCTCGTCATTGAGCAGCCGGGCGATGGTCTGCTTGCCCATGCCGTCTGTGTACAGGGTGAAAATGCGCCGGACGATAGCGGCGGCGCAGGGATCGGGGAGCAGCCGATTTTTGCAGACAGGGGATTTTCGATAGCCATAGGCGCAAAAAGCGCCGATGAATTCTCCGGCTCGCTGCTTTGCCTCAATGGAGGTGTGAACTTTTTTGGAGATGTCCCGGGCATATTGTTCATTGAAAATGTTTTTGATGGGCAGGAGTATGTCGTAAGAGCTTTTCAGGCTGTCGATGGCGTCGGATACGGCGATGAAACGTATGCCCCGGTCGGGAAAATAGCGCTCCAGATATTTTCCGGTGTCGATGTAATCCCGGCCGAAACGGGACAGGTCTTTGACAAGGACACAGTCCGCCAGCCCGTTTTCCAGGGCTTTCAGCATCCGCAGAAAAGCGGGACGCCGGAAATGGGTGCCGGTGAAACCGTCGTCGATATAATAGTCCTGCAGACACAGATCCGGGGAGTCTTCTATGTATCCGGCTAATAATTTGCGCTGATTCGTAATGCTGTCGCTCTCTTCCTTGTCGCCGTCTTCCCGGGACAGGCGTATGTAAACGGCGGTGCGATAGAGCCTTTTCTTTTCCCGGTTCATGGCGCGGAATTCTTCCTGTCATGGATGGTTTGCGGGGCTGTCGGGTCTGGTGCGTCTGTGTCCGTATGGGAGCGGATCATACGGCGGATAAATTCTTCCAATGTGATATGGGAGGTATATTTTCTGTCTACCGTGTAGTCTTCAATAGATACTTCCTTTCGTGCCATGGCTTTTTCCCTTGTTGAAAACAGAATTCTTTTTATTCTATGAAAACAGGCTTATCCATTATACGGGCAGGCATCCGGTTTCCGGCGCAGTCGCGCGCCGCCCCATGGCGGAGAAGATAACGGGGCGGTTTTCCAGGGAATGAGGGAAAAGGACGACAATCTGCGCATTGTGCTGGCGCTGGGTCGGGAACTGGAAAATCGGGGGATACCGGTTTATTATACACGGACGACGGATGTATTTCAGACCCCCTTTGAAAAGGCGCAGCTGGCAAACCAGACAGGGGCCGATTATTTTCTTTCCATTCATCGGAATTCTGGTGTGAATCCCGGTGAATATTCCGGGGTAGAGAGCCTGGTTTATGAGAAAACCGGTCCGGCTCTGGATCTGGCGGAAAATATTAACGGAGCTATGGGCGAGATCGGTTTTAAAGATATTGGAGTTTTTGCCGAACCGGAGATCGTTGTACTGCGGCGGACCGAGATGCCCGCGGTACTGGCAGAGATCGGTTTTATCAACAGTGAAGAGGATAATCGTATTCTGGAGGAAAATTTTGACGAGATCATCCGGGCTCTGGCAGACGCCGTGGAAGGGACGCTGGCCGAGGAGTCTGTAAAAGCGCAGGCCATGCGCACATATCGAGTGCAGGTGGGGATTTTCAGAGAGAAAAACAGAGCCTCCGGATTGATGGAGCGGGTCAAAGCGGAGGGTTTCCCGGTAATACTGGACGCCGATCAGGGCGTTTATCGCATTCAGGTGGGCAATTACCAGGAGCTTGAGAACGCGGTAACTATGGAGCGGCTTCTGAGAAGGCGCGGTTTTTCTACAATCATTACGAATTAGACACAAAAATTTCAGATTTTTTAATGGGCGGCGGGAGGATTTAATGGTATACTCTGTGGGTATAGCAGTAAAAATACCGAAGAAAGAAGGAGCGTTATGCGGAAAAGAGGAATACTTATGACGGCAGCCTTTATGACGGCAGCCCTTATGGTCGGATGCGGTTCGTCTTCCAGTGAGGATACAGAAGCGCTGGAGGGGAAAAAGGCAGTCAGTGAGGCGGCGGGGGCCTCTTCGGTGCTCACGGGTGCGACGGGGAATTATGCAGAAGAGAAGAACCTTGCCCATACGGATTATCTCCCTTCAGAATATGTTACGCTGGGTAACTATAAAGGGCTCAGTGTAAACAGAGTAAAAGATGTCACCGAGCTGTCCGAGGATGAAAAACAGAGCGCCCTGGAGGAATATCTGGATGCGAACAGCACGCAGCAGGAGATCACGGATCGTCCGGCCGCCGAGGGAGATTACGTTGCGGTAACTTATAAAGAGAGCCGGGATGGCCAGGTGATGAACGATTTCACAGATGAGGAGACAGAGATCCTGCTGGGAGAAGGCGACGCTCTGTTTGAAGATAAGCTGTATGGGACGTCAGCCGGCGATAAGGTGACAGCCACGGTTCCCATGGAAAATGAGGACGGAAACGGTACCTTTGATATTGTGTATGATATTAAGGTGGCGCGCGTGTATTCCTATAATCTTCCGGAGCTTACGGATGCTTTTGCCAGGGAGACGGCCGGTGTGGATACGGCTAAAGAGCTGGAGGAGCAGATTTATCAGGAAGCCATAGACACCCGCAATGAGATCAGTAAAGGACAGATGCGGGAGGATTTGATTAATACGCTTGTGGAGAGCAGTACCGTAGAGGGTTATCCCCAGTCCCTGTATGATCTGCTGTACCAGTCGGTGGATGCGGGCTATCAGATGTGGGGTATGAGTCTGGAAGAAGCATATGAAGGCGATGAGGAAGCTATTAAAGCGGAAGTCCTTGTGTCGGTGAATGCGGAGCTAATTGTGGAGGCGGTGGCCGAGGCAGAGAATCTTATTGTCACCCAGGAGGAGCTGGACAGCTATAAGGAGTCTATCATGGCAGATTCTGCCTATGAATCGCTGGAAAACCTGGAGGAAGATTATTCGGATCAGGAGCTCGTCAAGATTTTGCTTACGGAAAAAGTGGGTCTTCTTCTGGAGGAAAATGCCAATATCACGGAGATAACGGAAGAGGAATATCAGAATCTGACAGGGGAGCCGGATGGGTTTGTCGCTGAGGAGTCGGATCTGTCGGATGAATCAGAGGTTTCTGATCTGCCTGATGAAGCCATGGAACTGCCTGAGTCGGAGCTGGATGATCTGTTAGATGACGACGTTTCTGATATAAAATTTGATTCCCGGGAGGATGAGGAGACGGAATGACAGGTGTGATGGAAGCCTTCGGACAATGGGAAGGCGCTTTTCTGCTATTCCTGCAGGATGTGGTACGCACGCCGGCTTTGACATGGCTGCTGACCAAGATCACCGCTCTGGGAGACGCCGGCTGGTTTTGGATATTCCTGACCATTCTCTTCCTGGTTGGCAAAAAATACAGAGTCACCGGTCAAGTGATGGCCCTGGCCCTTTTGACGGATGTTCTGGTAGTCAATCTGGCGCTGAAAAATATTGTCTGCAGGGTACGTCCCTACGATGTGATTGAGGGGCTGGCGCCTGTCATAGAGCGTCAGATCGACTGGTCTTTTCCGTCAGGTCATGCGGCCAGCAGTCTGGCGGCGGTCACGGCCATATTTCTTACGGTGAAGAGCGGCTGGCGGTATCTGCCCCTGGCGCTGGCCCTGACGATCTGTTTTTCGCGTCTGTATGTGGGGGTGCATTATCCCAGCGACGTGCTGGCAGGTATGGTGATCGGCGTACTGTGCGGGGTGGCCGCGAATGTTATATGGCGGCGGACGTTTGGTTCCCGCCGTAAGGGAGAGAACAGATGAACCGAAGATTTCTGAATATGTATACGAAGTATATTTTTCTGGAACATCCGCCTGCGAAGGCGGATATTCTGTTTATTCCCGGCAGCGATGTGGCGGCTTTAGGAGAGCGGGCGGCCGCTTTGTGGCGGGACGGCTATGCCCCCGTAGTCATTCCTTCGGGTAAATACAGTGTGCTGACGGGGCGTTTTGGCGGTGTGCAGGACGAGCCGGAGCGGTATCCGGGGCCCTATGGTACGGAGGCGGAATTCCTGACGGATGTCCTTGTGAAAAACGGCGTGGCGCCGGAAGCCGTCTGGCCGGAACCTGAAGCTACATATACCTATGAGAATGCGATCCGGTCCCGACGGCTGACGGACGCCCGGGGGCTTGCCGTGCAAAAAGCGATCCTGTGCTGCAAACCCTATCACGCAAGGCGGGCTCTTCTATATTATCAGCTGCTGTATCCGGATTGTGAATTTCTGGTCTGCCCCTGTGAAAGTCCGGTCACGGCGGAAAACTGGTATACCACAAAAGAGGGAATAGAGCTGGTGTTGGGAGAAATGGAGCGCTGCGGAAGCCAATTCCATGAAATCATGGCGGAAATGTGGGAGAAGGCAACCTGAATCATGTTCTGCCGCAGCCATGCGGCAGGGGCGCGGCTCGAGTGCAAACAGCAACCTGAAATGTAACAAAATCTTAAAGAAATGTAAAAAAGTAGTTCCCTTATTTAAAAAATGTGGTATAATGTGTGTCATAAAAAGGGATAGTTTGTCGCATAGGCAAAACGAATGTCGACGTGTGGGGAGCATAGAAGAATTTTATTCGGTTTGTCGGGGCAGTGGGACGAAGCGCTTGCGTCGGCCGCGGAGCCGCAGTGAGCGAATCCGGTATGATGGGAGGAAACACATTGATAAGGGAAAGAATGAGACACAGGAAAAATTTGTTTCACCGTATGCTCAGTGTGGCGTTGGTGTTTGCGCTGGCGGGGGTATCTGTTCTGAGTACCGGAAAGGGCATTCGGGCGGCGTCGGGCGGCACGGTTATTTATCTGGACGGCGTTTCCGGTGACGACGGTCAGGACGGGGAGTCAAAAGACGAGGCCGTGGCCACTTTTTCAAAGGCGAAAAAGCTGGCGGGCAAGAAAGGGACTATACGTGTCTGCGGTACGGTGACGGTGAGCGATTCTCAGAGCTGGTCTTTGAAATCGGGCGTAAAGTTAAAAAGGGCTTCCGGCTTTACCGACGCGGTGGCCCATGTCACGGGCAGCCTGAAGCTGTCCGGCATTACACTGTTTAATACGGATATTTCCGGTTCCGGTTCCGTTTCCGGACTCGCGGGGCGGTCTCCCGCGTCGGATATATCGGTACCGTCTACCATTACTCTGGTACAGCCCAAGGCCCTGTCGGAGGTGTCTCTGTCCGATCAGTGTTTCGGTACGGGTTCTTTTGCCTGGGCAAACGGCAGCTTTGTACCGGATAAATATGAGACCCAGGCGCAGATCATTTTCTCACCGTCGGATACGGACGTGCATGATTACAGCGGTCTGAAGGGCTGGAACGGGGACAGTCAGACGGTGATCCGCTCGGTGAAGGTGCTGACCCAGTCTTTCCTGGAGGAGGAAAAAAAGGAGGACGACTCCGGGGATAAAGATGCGTCGGAGGATTCCGGTAAGGATAAAGAAGCGTCTGACGACCAGGCGGCGGACGCGGATAAAGACGGCGACGGAAAAACCGACGGGGAAAAGGACCCTGACGGCGATGGGAAATCGGAGGATAATTCCGGTTCGGAGGACGGCAAAACGGACGGTGAATCCGGGAAAGAGAATCAAAATCCGGAGGACGGAAAGACGGACAATGAATCCGGAAAAGAAGATCAAAATCCGGAAGACGGGAAGACGGACAGTGAATCCGGAAAAGAAGATCAAAATCCGGAGGATGGAAAGACGGATGGTGAACCGGACCAAAAGAATCCGGAGGACGGAAAAAGCGACGCCCCGGACGACGGAAATGTCAGTAAGCCCGATGACGGGAGCGATACGTCCGCGGAGGGCCAGGACCCCGCAGACGGCACGGAGAACACCGAAGAAGGCGGCGATTCGGACAGCATGGACGGAGAAAATAAGCCTGCTGACGAGACGGACGGCAAAGAGTCCGAAGAGCTGCCCGGCGGAGAGGATAAAAAGGATGCGCCTGCAGATACCCGGAATGTGGAGAAGGTGGAGCAGCTCCTGGCGAAACTGCCGGAGTCTGTCGGTTCCCAGGCGGATGTGGACGCTGTGGTGCAGGCTTCCGTAGCCTACGATCAGCTCAGTGAGGAAGATCAGGCGGCGGTATCGAAAGAATTGACGGATAAAATGTATGAGGCCCAGAGCCGGGCGCTCAGCTATAACCGGGTCAGCCTGGGAGTAACCGTGCAGGGAGACCTGCCCTGGTACATTCAGTTCCGGGCCAGCGCCGTGGAGGGCCGGAAGATTGATGACAGCACCATCCGTACTCTTTTGGAGTCCTATGAGTTCAAGCTCTGGAATCTGATCACGGACAGCGAGTACAAGCTGGACGGCAAGACCGTGACGGTACTTATGGCCGCCCCGGCGGTTAAGGATGTGGAGATCGTGATCTATCACTATCTGGAAGACGGAACGGTGGAGCACATTATTCCGGAGATCGATGGCGACCAGATGAGCTTTGCGACCAGTTCTTTCAGCCCGTTCAGCGTGATCGGCGTCAGTGTGGCGGGAAGTACGGAGCTGGTGGGTTCTACAGGTTTTTCCTATATAGATAAGGATTCCGGAAGCGGCTCCGGGGGCAGTAAGGGCGGAAGCGGCAGCACAGGGAATAAAGGTACGGGAAGCAGCGCAGGGAGCAGTAAAGACAAAAGCGGCAGTACCGGGAATAAAAGTACGGGAAGCAAAAGCAGTTCTTCTTCTACAAAGAGCAGTACAGCTTCCAAAAACCAGACGGCAAAAACCGGCAGCGGTACCGGCGTGAAGCGGGCGACTACCGTGGGAACCGGAGACACGAATAATCTTCTCGGTTATATCCTGGTCGGTTCAGGAGCCGCCGTGCTGATGCTATTTGCGGCCTATATGGTTTACGTACAGTATAAGAGAAAATCTTATTCCAGACGCTCCTAAAAGTAACAGATAAAAGTATTACGGAAAAATATTTTCGGTGGGCAGGCCTTTTTACGGGCTTACCCGCCGAAAATATTTTTCCGGGCGGAGGTCGGGACTGGTTCCAGGCATATCCACGTTTTTTCTGCCATATATATGTAGTGGGTTTACAAATATTTTTGGAAGGACTGTGAATGCCATGGAGAAAAAATCAATGCCGTATATCGCGGCGGCCTGTGTGAAAGCCCTGATAATTGCCTGCCTGACAACGGTTATTCTTCTGTTTGCGATTTCTTTCGTGATGTACAAGGCAAATCCGGGAGAAAACGTGGTCAGTCTGGGGATTATATTTACCTATATTCTGTCCTGCTTCCTGGGCGGTCTTTATTTGGGACATAAGATGGACAAACGGAAGTTTCTGTGGGGATTAGGTACGGGGCTTTGCTATTTTACCGTTCTCATTCTTCTGTCAGCCGCCGTGCCAGTGGGAGCCTGGATGGATATACAGCATCTGGTGACGAGCTGCATTCTCTGTCTGGGCGGCGGGTGTCTGGGAGGAATGCTGGCATAAACGAGTACTGTTCACACAGTACCTGGTATGATAAAAATATAAAACAAAATGTGAAACGATGAAAAAAAGGCTTTAAAAAGCAGAATCCCTATGCTATAATAGCCAGAGAATTTATCACGGGAGGGATATCAGGATGAAACACATCAAGACTTTGAATACAAAGAATTTGCAGAATACAGTAAAAAAGGGCGGATGCGGTGAGTGTCAGACTTCCTGCCAGTCTGCCTGCAAGACATCCTGTACCGTAGGCAATCAGACCTGCGAGCAGAGACGGTAATCTTGCTGTATCTTGTACGTCAAGCAGCGGTGCTTTCTTGCCGCTGCTATTCTTTTTGCTGAGGGAGGAAACGTGATACACCAGTATATCAATAACGATATTCCGATTGTTCTGGACGTGAACAGCGGTTCCGTCCATGTGGTGGACGCAGTGGTCTACGACGTGGTGGCCCGAATGGACGAGGGCGCAGATCTGGAAGATATACAGGCGCAGCTTGGGGGCAGCTACCCCCGGGAGGAAATCAAAAGCGCCTGGGAGGAATGTCTGGAACTGAAAAAACAGGGCATGCTCTTTACCGAGGATGTCTATGAGAAGGCGATCGGCCATTTCGCTCACCGCCCCACGGTGGTGAAAGCGCTGTGCCTGCACATTGCCCACGACTGTAATCTGGCCTGCCGCTATTGCTTTGCGGAGGAAGGCGAGTACCATGGCAGGAGGGCTCTCATGTCCTTTGACGTGGGGAAAAGGGCCCTGGATTTTCTGATTGCAAATTCCGGTTCCCGAAGGAATCTGGAGGTGGATTTTTTCGGGGGAGAGCCCACGATGAACTGGCAGGTGGTGAAGGATCTGGTGGCCTATGGCCGCGAACAGGAAAAGCTGTATGACAAACATTTCCGTTTTACGCTGACCACCAACGGCGTGCTTTTGAATGAGGAGATTATGGCGTTTGCCAACCAGGAGTTCGGCAATGTGGTGTTGAGTGTGGACGGACGGAAGGAGGTCCATGATTTTATGAGACCCTTCCGGGGCGGAAAAGGCAGCTACGATTTCATTATGCCGAAATTCAGAGCTTTTGCCGACAGCCGGAACCAGAAAAACTATTATGTGCGGGGGACATTTACCCACTATAATCTTGATTTTGCCGCGGATGTGCTGAGTCTGGCGGATATGGGCTTTACGCAGATATCCGTGGAACCGGTGGTGGCTCCGCCGGAAGCAGACTACGCCATCCGTGAGGAGGACGTGCCTCAGATCTGTGAGCAATATGATCTTCTGGCAAAGGAGATGATCCGCAGAGAGAAGGAAGGCAGGGGTTTTACATTCTTCCATTTTATGATAGACCTGACCGGAGGCCCCTGTGTGTATAAACGTCTGTCGGGCTGCGGTTCGGGCAGTGAGTATCTGGCCGTGACGCCCTGGGGGGATTTGTATCCCTGTCATCAGTTTGTGGGCACGGATGGTTTTTTGCTGGGCAATGTGGAGACGGGCGTGACGCGTCCGGATCTGGTGGAACAGTTTAAAGGATGCAATGTCTACGCCAAAGAGGAATGTAAGAAGTGTTTTGCCCGGTTTTACTGCAGCGGCGGCTGCGCGGCCAATGCCTGGAATTTTACCGGGAGCATTAACGGGGTGTACGATATCGGCTGCAGGCTCCAAAGGAAACGGGTGGAGTGTGCATTGATGATAAAAGCCGCCCTGGCGGAATAGCGTCACGGAATTTGTGCGAAGCCGCGTATGATGCGGCGGCGCATGGATATACGGCAAATATTATATTTAGGAGATGAGAAATTACCATGAAGAAAAATCAGGGAATCGCCGTTCTGATCTTGAGCGTCCTGGCCATTGTCCTGCTGAGTTTTACGGCGGCAGTGGGCTGGGGACCGACGGGAACAGGATCAGCAAGGAACATTATTACGGGTCTGGATCTGGCCGGCGGCGTCAGCATTACCTATGAGGCAGATCAGGATTTGCCTTCCGCCTCAGATATGTCGGATACGATCTACAAGCTGCAGCAGCGTGTTATGAGCTACAGCGAGGAGGCGAAGGTCTACCAGCAGGGCGCCAATCGTATCGCGGTGGAGATCCCCGGCGTGTCCGATGCCAACAGGATTCTGGAAGAACTGGGCACTCCCGGCTCGCTGTACTTCATCAGGCAGACGGACGATGACGGCAATGAGAATTACAGCTATGACAGTTCTGTGGGGAATTATGTGCTGAACTATACCAT
Organism: uncultured Lachnospiraceae bacterium; assembly: GCA_949471785.1. Classification (GTDB taxonomy): domain Bacteria; phylum Bacillota; class Clostridia; order Lachnospirales; family Lachnospiraceae; genus UBA11957. The sequence goes on from CASWRE010000007.1 coordinate 55,122, forward strand.
AGACGAACTGAAGGAAAAAGGGTCCATTGTGCTGGAAGGTTCCTCCGTGGTAGACGCCCAGGGCGGCGTGAATCAGGATAACACGGGAAATAACAACTATGCGACGGATCTGGAATTTGACAGCGCCGGAGCGAAAGCTTTTGCCGACGCGACGCAGTATGCTTATGATAACGGGCAGACGATCGGTATCTATTATGACGGCGAATTTGTCAGTGTGCCCAGTGTGAATGCAGTTATCACAAACGGCCGCGCCGTCATTGAAAATATGGAGAGCGTGGAGGAGGCCCAGCGGCTGGCCACCACTCTGCGTATCGGTTCTCTGACCCTGGAGCTCCATGAAATCAGTTCCAGCGTCGTGGGGGCTACTCTGGGAAGCAATGCGATCAGGACCAGCCTGACGGCGGGCGCCATCGGTCTGGCTCTGGTGATCATTTTTATGATGGTCGTATATGCTCTGCCGGGCTTTGTGGCTAGTCTGGCCCTGGTCATTTATACGGGTCTGGAGCTGGTGATGCTCAATGCTTTTGACCTGACGCTTACTTTGCCGGGTATCGCCGGTATCATCCTGTCTATCGGTATGGCCGTGGATGCCAACGTAATTATCTACGCGCGTATCCGTGAAGAGATTGGCGCGGGTAAATCGGTGCGCGGGGCCATTACCTCCGGATTTAAGAAAGCTTTCTCGGCCATTTTTGACGGTAATATTACTACCCTGATCGCGGCGGCGGTGCTGGGGGTGCTGGGAACGGGAAGTGTTCAGGGCTTTGCCATGACGCTGGCTCTTGGTATTGTCCTGTCCATGTTTACGGCGCTGGTGGTATCCAGACTGATCGTCAATGCCCTTTATGCTGTGGGATTCAGGGACGAGAAATGGTATGGTAAGACAGTGGAGCGGCCAAGCATTGATTTTGTGGGGAGAAAGAAGCTGTTTTTCACCATATCTCTGATTCTGGCTATTGGAGTCCCCATTGTCGGAATGGCGGTGGGCAAAGCGACTACGGGCAGTACGCTGAATTTTAGTCTTGAATTTGTGGGCGGTACGTCTACCACCGTAAGTTTCAATGAAGAGATGTCCATGGAGCGTCTGGAGAGCGAGGTGGAACCGCTGGTGGAGAAAATCACCGGCGATGCGGATGTGACCTGCGTGAAGGTACTGGGCAGCAACGATGTCACCATCAAGACCAGAGTGCTGAATGTGGATGAACGCGAGCAGATGGAAAATACCATGATGGAAAGTTTTGGCGTGGAAAAGAAGGGCATATCGGCCCAGAATATTTCCGCCACGGTCAGTAATGAGATGCGTCGGGACGCCATTGTGGCTGTGGTTGTGGCTGCGATCTTTATGCTGCTGTATATCTGGTTTCGGTTTAAAAATATCCGTTTTGCGTCCAGCGCGGTTATCGCGCTGCTCCACGACGTGCTGGTGGTGCTGGGCTTCTATGCCGTCAGCCGCGTGTCCGTGGGTAATACTTTTATTGCCTGTATGCTGACCATTGTGGGTTACTCTATTAACGCCACCATTGTCATTTTTGACCGCATCCGTGAGAATATGGGCGGTTCGGGCAAAAAGGACCTGGCCGTGGTGGTCAATGACAGTATCACGCAGACGCTGACCAGAAGTATTTATACTTCATTGACTACTTTTGCGATGGTGGCCGTACTCTGGGTGATGGGCGTGTCCTCTATCCGTGAGTTTGCTCTGCCCATCATGGCGGGTATCGTCTGCGGCGCTTATTCGTCGGTGTGTATTACCGGTTCTCTGTGGTATGTGATGACTTCCCGCGGCGGGAAGCCGGAACCGGCTAAGAATAGCAAGAAGAAAAAATAAAAAGGATATAAAGACTGCCGCAAGGGGTATCTGTCCCCGTACGCGGCAGTTTCTTTTTTCATACTTGTGGAGGAAATGATGAAAAAATGGGTGGTTATGGCCAAACGGGCCGATTTCCAAAAGATTGCGGCTCATTTCCATATTGACCCGGTGACAGCCAGGATTCTCAGGAACAGGGATCTCGCCACTCTGGAGGAGATGGAACGGTATCTGCGCGGCGGCCTGGACCAGCTCTATGACGGCCTGGGTATGAAGGGGATGGCAAAGGCCCTGGTGCTTTTGGAGCAAAAGCTCAGGGAAGGGAAATTGATCCGTGTTATCGGTGATTATGACGGGGACGGCATCATGTCCTCCTACATACTGCAGGATTGCCTGGGGCGGCTGGGCGGACGGGTGGACGTCCGGATCCCGGATCGGATTACGGACGGGTACGGCATCAATGAATCGCTGGTGCGGGAAGCCCATCGGGACGGGGTTGATACGATTCTGACCTGTGACAACGGGATCGCGGCGGCGGCCCAGGTGGCTCTGGCAAAGGAGCTGGGAATGACGGTAATCGTGACGGATCACCACGAGACGCCCTATGAGGAGACAAAACAGGGCCGCCGTCAGATCCTGCCCCCGGCGGACGCCGTAATCAATCCCCATCAGGAGGGGTGTCCCTATCCTTTTAAGGGACTGTGCGGCGCGGGGGTGGCTTTCAAGCTGGCCATTGCTCTGGGCAAAGGCGTAGCGGAAACGGATTTTACGGAAAGGTATCTGCCCTTTGCCGCCATTGCCACGGTGACGGACGTGATGGAGCTGGTGGACGAGAACCGTATCATTGTGAAAGAGGGGTTGAAACGGCTGCAGGCCACAGAGAATACAGGGCTTCTGGCTCTGATCGCGGCCAACGGGCTGGAATCCGCGCAGATCATGGCTTATCATGTGGGCTTTATCCTGGGCCCCTGTCTGAACGCCAGCGGGCGGTTGTACACGGCGAAGCTGTCCCTGTCTCTTTTGAAAACGGAGGATAAAGGTGAGGCGGCGGCCATAGCCGAAGAGCTGGTACAGTTAAACGACAGCCGCAAGGCCATGACTGAGCAGGGAGTACGCCTGGCCCGATACCAGGTGGAGACCACGTCTCTGAAGGATGACCGGGTGCTGGTGATCTATCTGCAGGATTGCCACGAGAGTATCGCCGGTATCATTGCCGGGCGTATCAGGGAGGCCTACTACCGGCCGGTGTTTGTGCTGACGGACAGCGCCGAAGGCATAAAAGGATCGGGGCGTTCCATTGAGGCGTATTCCATGTTTGAGAAGCTGGCCGAGTGCGGCGCCCTGCTGGATAAATTCGGCGGCCATCCGATGGCGGCGGGTTTGTCCCTGCAGAAAGAGAACGTGGAGCCTCTGCGTCGGATGCTGAATGAGAAATGCGGGCTCACGGAAGAAATGCTGACGGAGAAGGTATATATCGACGTGGCAATGCCGGTCTCCTATGTCTATCCGGGTCTGATAGAGGAATTCAGGCTGCTGGAGCCTTTTGGCAGGAGTAATCCCAAACCGGTGTTTGCTCAAAAAGGTATCCGGGCGTTGAAAACCCGCATAGTTGGGAAGAATAGAAATGTGATGAGGCTGGAGCTTATGACACCGGAGGGTGTGAAAGCCGAGGGGGTTTATTTCGGAGAGGCGGAAGAGTTTGAACAGTGGCTTAAGGGAAAAGAGGATTTTTCCATTTTGTATTATCCGCAGCTCAATACATACAGAGGGAGGACTTCCCTGGAGATTCGCATTACCGGATATTGTTGAGTGTAAGTACGTAAAAACTTGTCAAAAAATAGTGAAAATGCTATACTGAATCCTACAGAAAAAGGAAGGAAAAGAGTAACGGTGAAAATGTTGGCGCTGTTACGGGAAGGATAGCAGGAGGTAGAAATGAAAAAGATTGAAGAGTATGTGAGAAGTATTCCGGATTTTCCGGAGCCGGGTATTATTTTTCGGGATGTGACCAGCGTGCTGCAGGATGCGGACGGCCTGCGGCTGGCCATAGATTCACTTCAGGAAAAAATAAAGGATATATGTCCGGATATGATTGTAGGCCTGGAATCACGGGGATTTATTTTCGGTATGCCGCTGGCTTACAACCTGCATATTCCTTTTATTCCCATTCGAAAGAAAGGCAAGCTGCCCTGCGAGACCGTGGAGGCCAGCTATGAGCTGGAGTATGGCAGCGCGTCCATTGAGATGCATAAGGACGCCATTAAGCCGGGCCAGAAGGTTGTGATCGTTGACGATCTGATTGCCACCGGCGGTACCGTGGAAGCCGCGGTACATCTGATTGAAGAGCTGGGCGGTGAAGTCGTGAAGATCGTGTTCTTAATGGAGCTGGCAGGTCTCAAGGGCAGAGAGAAGCTGACCGGTTATGAAGTGGAGAGCGTCATCTGCTACGAGGGAAAATAGCGGAGGCATCGCAGTACAGACAGGTAACGGAGAGAGAGTATGAATGGCCAGAGAACAGAGGCAATAGATAAAAAACGGAATATTCATGAGGTAGAAAAGAGCGTCAAATCCATGGAGGATTTCACCAGCCCGGAGATTTTGTACAATGAACTGATCGCGGGGGTGCGCCGGTATCATCCCTCCGACGATATTCATATGATTGAGAAGGCGTACAATATAGCGGCAGAAGCTCACAAGGACCAGCGCAGAAAGTCCGGAGAGCCTTACATTATCCATCCCCTCTGCGTGGGTATTATCCTGGCGGATCTGGAGATGGATAAAGAGACTATTGTGGCGGGAATTCTTCATGACGTGGTGGAAGATACGGTGATGACCACGGAGGAGATCACAGAAGTGTTCGGCGCGGAGGTGGCTCTTCTGGTGGACGGCGTGACCAAGCTGGGACAGCTCAGTTACTCCAAGGATAAGCTGGAGGTACAGGCAGAAAATTTGCGTAAGATGTTCCTGGCTATGGCTAAAGATATTCGTGTGATTCTGATTAAGCTGGCGGACCGCCTGCACAATATGCGCACGCTCAAATATATGCGGGAGCAGAAGCAGAAGGAAATTGCCCGGGAAACCATGGATATCTATTCCCCGTTGGCACAGCGTCTGGGTATATCGAAGATCAAGATTGAGCTGGACGATCTGTCCCTCAAGTATCTGAAACCGGAGATCTACTACGATCTGGTGGAAAAGATTGCCCTCAGAAGGAGCGAGCGGCAGGAGATGGTAAACGGGATCGTGGCCGAGGTACAGCTCCATATGGATAATGCCCGTATCGACGCCGAAGTGGACGGGCGGATTAAGCATTTTTTCAGTATTTATAAGAAAATGGTGAACCAGGATAAGACCCTGGATCAAATATACGACCTTTTTGCGGTGCGTATCATTGTGGAGACGGTCAAGGACTGCTATGCGGCTCTGGGTGTGATTCATGAGATGTACACGCCCATTCCGGGACGGTTTAAAGATTATATCGCCATGCCCAAGCCCAATATGTACCAGTCGCTGCATACTACGCTGATCGGCCCCAACGGGCAGCCCTTTGAGATCCAGATCCGCACTTACGAGATGCATCGCACTGCCGAGTACGGTATCGCGGCTCACTGGAAATATAAGGAGGCTTCCGACGGCAAAAAGCTGGGGGCTCAGCAGGAGGAAGAGAAGCTGAGCTGGCTACGTCAGATCCTGGAGTGGCAGCAGGATATGTCGGATAACCGTGAGTTTATGAACCTCTTAAAAAGCGACCTGAACCTTTTTGCGGAGAATGTCTACTGCTTCAGCCCGGCCGGAGATGTCAAGACCATGCCCAGCGGTTCCACCACCGTGGATTTTGCCTACAGCATCCACAGCGCCATCGGCAATAAGATGGTGGGCGCCAGGGTCAACGGCAAGCTGGTACCCATCGAGTATCAGATTCAGAACGGCGACAGAATCGAGATTTTGACCAGCCAGAATTCTAAGGGCCCCAGCCGCGACTGGCTGAAGATCGTAAAGAGCACCCAGGCCAGGAATAAGATCAACCAGTGGTTCAAGCAGGAGCTGAAAGAGGACAATATCCTAAAAGGCAAGGAAATGCTGAACAACTATGCCAAATTAAAGGGCAGGAATCTGGGAGAGTATACTAAGTCGGAGTACATTAACGCTGTGCTGCGCAAATATGGTTTCCGCGATTGGGATTCTGTGCTGGCGGCGGTGGGACACGGCGGCCTAAAGGAGGGCCAGGTGCTCAACAAGCTTCTGGACGCTTATGACAAGGCCCATCTGACGGCGCTCACCGACAAGGACGTGCTGGATGCCGCCACCGAAAACCGTGGAAGAATTCAGGGACGAAAGTATCAGGACGGTATCGTCGTCAGGGGAAGCCATGATGTGACGGTGCGTTTCGCCAAGTGCTGCAGCCCTATTCCGGGCGACGAAATTGTGGGATTTGTCACCAGGGGCCGGGGCGTGACGATCCATCGGACGGATTGCGTGAATATTATGAGTATTTATGGGGCGGACAGGGCCCGTCTTCTGGATGCGGAGTGGCAGCCGGAAGAAGTGACAGGGAAACTCTTCATGGCCAACATTACCGTTTACGCCAATAACCGGGTGGGGCTGGTGGTGGACATTTCCAAAGTGCTCTCCGAGAGAAAGATTGACGTTGAGTCCATGAACGTAAGTACAAGCAAGCAGGGAACAGCGACCATTGCCGTGAGCTTTAACGTGCACAGCATCGAGGAGTTGAATTATCTGATGGAGAAAATACGGCAGATCGAGAGTGTGATGGATATTAAGAGAGTGACGGGATCGTGACAGTATTCCTGCGGTGTGATCGTACAGGACAGGGGAACTGTGAAAAAACAGAACAGGGAGGATACAATGGGACAGGCAGCCATACAGCAGATGGTGATCGGGATGATCAGTACCAACTGTTACTTGTGTATGAACAAAGAAACGAAGGAACTTTTTATCGTGGATCCCGCAGATCAGGCGGATTTGATTGTGAATATGGCAGACAGGATGGGCGGGACGCCCTGCGCGATCTTGCTGACTCACGGCCATTTTGACCATATCATGGCGGTGAAGGAGCTGCGGGAAAAATACCGGATACCGGTCTATGCCCACGAGGCGGAGGAGCAGACCCTGGGCGACGCTTCCAGAAACCAGTCCGGTGGCTGGGCGCTGCCAATCAGTCTGAAAGCGGACAAATGGCTTACCGATGGTCAGACCCTCACGGCGGCCGGGCTGCCGCTGCAGGTGATCCATACGCCGGGCCATACGCCGGGGAGCTGCTGCTATCTGCTGACGAAGGAAAAGACGCTGTTTTCGGGGGATACCCTTTTCTACTGTTCTGTGGGCCGTACGGATTTTCCGGGGGGCAGTTCCCGGCAGATTAAACAGAGCCTGGATCGGCTGCTGGCCGGGCTGCCGGGGGATACCACGGTATTGCCGGGCCACGGCGAGAGTACTACCATTGATTTTGAAAAGAGGAATAATCCCTATGCGTAGAACAGGCATAGAATTTAACAGACATGATTATGAATACGATGTCTATTCCCTGGTCAAGGCTTTTATCCCGGAGGAGGAAGTGGTGAGCTTTTACTCCGGAGAAACCCCGGCCGGGGATTTTGACCGTCTGTTCCGGGTGCTGTACGGGGACGGCGGGTATACCTGCATTGTGGAGGAACAGGGCGGGGAGACGCTCAGGGAGCAGGTGGAGCTGGCCAGCCCGGAAGACCGTTTTGCCACAAAGAATCTGCTCAAACAGACGGTCTATCGTATGTTCTCGGAGCTTACGTGCCGGACGCTGCCTTGGGGAACGCTGACGGGTATCCGGCCTGTCAAGCTGGCCATGCATCCTCTGGAAAAGGGACAGGATCGGAAAGAGATCGCCGCCGGTCTGCGTGACACCTATTTCCTGAGCGAGGAGAAGACGAATCTGGCCATTGATATAGCTGTCCGGGAGCGGGAGATTCTGCGGGGCATGGATTATAAAAACGGTTACAGCCTGTATGTAGGTATTCCTTTCTGCCCCTCCATTTGCCTGTACTGTTCTTTTGGTTCCCATCCGTTGAAAAAATGGCGCAAACGGGTGGACGAGTATCTGGACTGCCTGATCCGGGAGATGGCTTTTACGGCGGAATATTTTTCGGACAAAAAGCTGCAGACTGTCTATATCGGCGGGGGTACGCCCACATCCCTGACCGCGTCTCAACTGGACAGGGTGCTGGGGGAGGTGGCGACGCGGTTCCCCATGGACGAAGTGCGTGAATTTACCGTGGAGGCCGGAAGGCCGGATACCATCACGGAGGAGAAGCTGGCGGTGATCCGCCGGTATCCCGTGAGCCGGATCTCCATCAATCCCCAAACCATGAACCAGGAGACCCTGGATCTGGTGGGGCGTGGGCATACGGTACAGGAGATTACGGGTACGTTCCATATGGCCCGGGGTCTGGGCTTCGATAATATTAATATGGATCTGATCGTGGGGCTGCCCGGAGAAGGACAGGAGGAAGTGGCCCACACTCTGGAACAGATCCGGGAGCTGGAACCGGACAGCCTGACGGTTCACTCCCTGGCTCTGAAACGGGCCGCCCGTCTGAATCTGTTCAGGGATCGGTATAGGGAGATATCTTTCGCGAACAGCCAGGAGATCATGAGTCTTTGCGAGCAGACCGCCGCCGGGATGGGAATGAACCCCTATTATCTGTACCGCCAGAAAAATATGGCCGGTAATTTTGAGAATGTGGGCTATGCAAAAGCCGGCAAAGAAGGGATTTATAATATACTGATTATGGAGGAGAAACAGTCCATCGCGGCCCTCGGAGCCGGAAGCGTGTCGAAACGGGTGTATCCGGATGGGCTGATCAAGCGAAGCGAAAATGTGAAGGATGTTTCCCATTATATCGCAAGAATCGAGGAAATGATAGAGCGTAAAAAGCATCTTTTATGTGATTGCTGATTGGATTTTTATTTGTAATACGAAAAATACTTGACTTCTTGTATCCCTGTAAATATAATGGCATATGGATGCAGAGAGGGGTGCGCCTATGGGAAAAAGAGGACGTCCCAAAGCGGATGTGATTAAAACGCGTATAGTTACCATAAGGATGTCTGATGCAGAATACCACATGCTGAGAGAATACTCTGATAAACGTCAACAGACCATAACAGAAACCATTAAAAAGGGAGTTGACTTATTGTATAAAACCGGTAAGTGAGACACAGAATTTAAGGCAGAAAAGGGCAGGGGAAGAAAAGTGGCAGAAGCAGAAATGACGGGAAAAGAAAACCGGACCCGGGGGAATATGTGTTTTCCGTATCTGGATTACATTGACCACGGATTGGCCGTGTCCGGTCTGGCGTCGACATTGGGAAAACGCTTGGGATGCAGCAGGCAGATGTGTCGGGATCTGGCTGTGTCCGGCCTGGTTCATGATATAGGGAAAATCCGTCTGAGCCGTTATGTGGAGCGGGGGACGCTGATTAACAGTGTGGAAGAGCTGAAATATGTCCGGCTTCATTCCATGTTCAGCTGTGCGATCCTGGAGAAAAGGGGTTACAGCCAGGCTGTTCTTTCCATGGTCCTGCACCATCATGAGAATTTTGACGGCAGCGGTTATCCTAAAAACCTGCGTGGGGAGGAGATTCCTTTCGGCGCGCGTATTCTGAGGGTCTGCGATGTGTATGCGGCAATGACGTCGGACCGTCCATACCGCAGGGCATTTGATCACGGGGCGGCCCTGGCGCTGATGATTGAGGAGATCCGAAACTATGATCTGCAGGTGTTTCTGGCATTTCAGCGGTATTCCCATGAGCCAGATTTCCGTAAGGAATCGATCTGGACCGGGATGGCATCCTGCAGGGATAAGCAGGAACTTCTGGGCGAGCTGTTTCCGGATCTGGTAAAGCTTTGCCCTGCTGAAGGGCAGCCGATAGATTTCATATAGAAGATAAAGGAGAAAATAAATGGCATTGAAGAAAAAACCGGTAACCGGTATGCGGGATATTTTACCGGAGGAGATGGCGGTGAGGGATTACGTGATCCGTCTGATTAAAGAAACCTATGGTATGTTCGGTTTTTCATCCCTGGAAACCCCCTGTGTGGAGCATCTGGAAAATCTGTCCAGCAAGCAGGGCGGTGAAAATGAAAAACTGATATTCAAGATATTGAAGCGGGGGGAAAAACTGAAACTGGAGAGTGCCAAGAAGGAAAGCGACCTGGTGGACGGCGGCCTGCGCTATGATCTGACCGTACCCCTGTCCCGTTATTACGCCAACCATGCGGCGGAGCTGCCGGCGCCTTTTAAGGCGCTGCAGATGGGGAATGTGTGGCGGGCGGACCGGCCCCAGCGGGGGCGCTACCGCCAGTTTACGCAGTGTGATATTGATATTCTGGGCGAGCCCACGATCTTGGCGGAGATCGAACTGATCCTGGCCACTACCACTCTTCTGGGGAAACTGGATTTTTCCGGATTTACGGTGCGGATCAATGACCGGCGGATACTGAAGGCCATGGCGGCCAGCTGCGGCTTCGCGCCGGAGGATTATGATACGGTATTCATTATTCTGGATAAGATGGATAAGATCGGCCTGGACGGCGTGGCGACGGAGCTGGAGAAAGAAGGATTCGCCAGGGAAACCATTCAAAAATATATAGAACTTTTTGAGAAAGTCACTCCTGACGCGGCCGGCGTGCAGCTGTGCAGGGAGAAACTGGAAGGATATCTGGACAGCCGGTACGCGGATGAGCTTGTGACCATCATGGAGAGTGTGGACGGTTTGAAAGAAGCGGATTTCCGCCTCGTTTTTGATCCCACGCTGGTGCGGGGCATGTCCTATTATACGGGTCCGATCTTCGAGGTTTCCATGGACGGCTTCGGCGGGTCTGTGGGCGGCGGCGGCCGTTATGATGAGATGATTGGCAAATTCACCGGACAGAACGTCAGCGCCTGCGGTTTTTCCATCGGTTTTGAACGGATCGTTATGCTGCTGATAGAACGGGGCTTCAAGGCGCCGGGGACGGAGAGGAAGACCGCATTTCTGGTGGAGAAAAATATGTCCGCGAACAAACTGCGCACGGTACTCTCTGAGGCAAAAGCTCTCAGAAATGAAGGGATACAGACGACGGTTGCGATCATGAAGAAAAATAAGAAGTTCCAGAAGGAGCAGCTCGCGGCGGAGGGCTATACGCAATTTAAGGAATATTTTACGGACAGGATGTGAGGAAGATATTATGGCAGAATCTATGCAGGGTTTAAAACGGACGTGCCGCTGTGCGGAGGTCACGAAAGAGCAGATCGGGAATACGGTCACCCTGATGGGGTGGGTGCAGAAGGCCCGCAATAAGGGCGGTATTATTTTTGTGGATCTGCGCGACCGTTCCGGTATTATGCAGTTGATATTTGAGAATGGTGAGATTGATGAAGCAGGATTTGAAAAGGCGGGGCGGCTGAGGAGTGAGTTTGTCATCGCCGTGACCGGGCGGGTGGCTCCTCGCTCGGGCGCCGTCAATAAAAATCTGGCCACAGGCGGGCTGGAAATCCGCTGTGAGGATCTGCGCATCCTCTCCGAGTCGGAGACACCGCCTTTTGCAGTGGAAGAAAACTCAAAAACCAGGGATGAAGTGCGCTTAAAGAACCGTTTCCTCGACCTGCGCCGCCCGGATATCCAGCGGAATATGATGATCCGCAGCCGTGTGGCCCGGCTTACCCGGGAATTTATGGCGGAGGAGGGCTTTCTGGAGATTGAGACGCCCATGCTGATTAAAAGTACGCCCGAAGGGGCCAGGGATTATGTGGTGCCAAGCCGAGTGCATCCCGGTCAGTTTTACGCGCTGCCTCAGTCGCCTCAGATTTTCAAACAGCTCCTGATGTGTTCCGGTTATGACCGTTATATCCAGATCGTCAAATGTTTCCGGGACGAGGATCTACGGGCGGACCGTCAGCCGGAGTTCACCCAGATTGATATGGAACTGTCTTTTGTGGATGTGGATGACGTGATTGACGTGAACGAGCGGCTGTTGGCCCATCTGTTCAGGGAAATTCTCGGTGTGGAGGTGCAGCTGCCCATCCGGCGGATGACCTGGCAGGAATGTATGGACCGTTTCGGCTCGGACAAGCCGGATCTGCGGTTCGGCATGGAGTTAAAAGATGTTTCCGATGTGGTGAAGGATTGTGGTTTCGGTGTGTTCACCGGGGCGCTGGCTGCAGGCGGCTCGGTTCGGGGCATCAATGCCAGAGGCCAGGGGGCCATGCCCAGGAAGAAGATCGATAAGCTGACGGAGTTTGTCCGGGATTACGGGGCTAAGGGGCTGGCCTATGTGGCAATTCAGGCGGACGGAACCTGCAAATCTTCTTTTGCCAAGTTTATGAAACCGGAAGAGATGGAGGCGCTGGTGGCCGCCATGGGCGGGGAGCCGGGCGACCTGCTGCTTTTTGCCGCGGATAAGAATAAGGTCGTATGGGATTCTCTGGGGGCTCTGCGTCTGGAGCTGGCCCGTCAGATGGATTTGCTGGATAAAAAAGAATATTGTTTCCTGTGGGTGACGGAGTTCCCTCTGCTGGAGTGGTCCGAGGAGGAGCAGCGTTATACAGCCATGCATCATCCCTTCACCATGCCCATGGAGGAGGACTGGGAGAAGATCGACACAGACCCCGGTTCGGTGCGGGCCAAAGCTTATGATATCGTGCTGAACGGTACGGAGCTGGGCGGCGGTTCGGTGCGTATCCACCAGAACGATATCCAGTCGAAGATGTTTGAGGTACTGGGCTTTACGCCGGAGCAGGCCCAGGAGCAGTTCGGTTTCCTGCTTAACGCTTTCAAATACGGCGTGCCGCCCCATGCGGGATTGGCCTATGGACTGGACCGCCTGATTATGCTGATGGTGGGGGCCGATACGATCCGGGATGTCATTGCCTTCCCGAAGGTGAAAGACGCTTCCGATCTGATGAGCGAGGCGCCGTCGATGATTGACGAGAAGCAGCTTAAGGAGCTGTGTCTTAAAGTGACGCTGCCGGAGGAATAAAGTAAATGCAGAGCCGGAATGCTTCACCGCGCAAAGGGCCGGGGATATCCGTAGGACAGTAAAAGGCCGGCCAGCCGTTTCTGGTTTTCGGAAAGGGCCCGGGATACTGTGCTGCCGTCGTTTACGATCTGCCGCAGGGTCTGGCATAAGATCGATTCAATTTTATTTTGCGGAACTACAAGGGTCTTATTTCGATAAGGCCCTTTTCTTTTTTGCGTATAGGCGAAGCTTTTCTCCGTGATGGCCATCCAGGGGTAGAGACGCAGGAGCTCCTGGCTGTGATAGGGAGCCATGACCGGGGACTGGCCGTCCAGGATGGTGATGTAAAAATTGGTATCCGGCTGACAGAGCCAGTCGAAAAAAAGGAAAGCCAGATCGGCGTTTGCCGAATAAGGGTTTAAGCCCAGATTCCAGCCCACACTGGCCGGACGTCTGCCGGGGATCACGGCGTAGCCCACCTGGCCGATGATGTTTTCGTGCATACTGCGGCTGATTCGGGTAGCGTACTCGGAGTAGGTGATCAGCATGGCTGTCTTTCCCAGGGAAAAATCCTCCACAGTGTTGGGAATAGAAGTGGCAAAGGGAGAATTTTCCGTACAGCGCAGGGTAGCGAGAATGCTTTCAAAAGCGGTCCGGTTTTCCGGCCTGTCCAGGCAGGGACGGGTATAGCTGTCCCACAGGCTGCCGCCCATGGCCCACAGGCGTATCCAGATCTCCGGCGCCAGTTCTTCGTCGGTGAGACCCGCCAGAGAGGTGCCGAAGGCCGTGGGGGAATCGGGATTTTCTGATCGGGTGAAAAAGGCGGCGGTCCGGTTGAATTCCGGCCATGTCCGGGGCGGCCGCAGATGGATTCCGTGCTGGGCGTGGAAAAGCTTTTGTAAATGGCTGCTCTCAAATAAGTCCCTGCGGTAGAGTAGAAGCTGGGCGCCGCCCACCAGAGGAACTCCGTAGTATCGGGTTTGCAGCCTGCAGTTTTCCAGGTTTTCCGGAAAAATGTATTCCGGGTGAAAGCTGCCGCCGGTAATAAAATCAGTGATGTCGGCCAACAGAGAGTTCTGCACCAGGTAAGCCAGCCAGGGAATGTCGTACATATAAACATCGAAAGTCTGTTCCGGATTTGTATGGCCGCACAGGCAGGGCAGCAGCTCCTTTTGAGGAAGATAGTCAAAAGAGAGGATAACGCCTGTTTTGCGCATAAAATAGTCGGCCAGAAGCTCCACACTGTGGGCGGTGGCAAGGTCTGCCAGCAGGATTTTCAGACGGGGGCCGGTGGAAATGGCAGGCGATTTTACAGCAGCTGTCCGGGAGTAAGTCGGGGTATCCGATGCGGAAGCATGAGAAAGCATATCGACAGATGGTATGGACAGTCCCTGTTTGAGAATCGTGTCGGTCAGAATCACATTTTCTGTTTTATTCCCGGGTTCCTGTATCTGTTTCATCAGCAGCCGGGCGGCGCAGGAGCCAAGATAGAAGGCGGTGCGGGATGTATAGATCACGCCTTCTGTCCGGTTGGCCGTATTCCAGGATTCCACGCCGAAAGTGATAAGCTGTATGTCCCCGGGAATTCGAAAACCCCGGTTTTTCAGCGCTTCCATGGCGCCATAGTGGATGGATTCGGAGGTGGAGATTACAGCTTCCAGAGGACGTCTCCCGATGGTCGTGAGCACAGATTTGAAAGCATCTTCTTTGGTCATATTGGTAGTACACACCAGGGAGCCGTCGGGGGAAAGTCCCCGGCGGATGAAAGCCCGCTCATAGCCCAGGATACAGTCTTTTTCCGAAGTAAAGGCAGCAGGGCCGCATACCAGAGCGATATGACGATAGCCTTTTTCCAGCAGGGCGTCCGTCAGGAAACATGCGGCAGCTTCGTTCTGAAAACCGGCCAGGCAGGCATGGATGTCCTCCGGTATCCGATCCAGAAATACGGTGGGAATATGGAAATTCATGATGCGATTTTGAAAAAATTCCCGGTTCTGGGGCTGGCAGGTGATGATCAGAAGGCCGGCGGCATTCTGGCTGATAAAATCGTTGATGATGGCGCATTCTTTTTCGGGGTGGTTGTTGGAAAAGGCTACGCTGACCGTATATCCTTCCTTTTGCAGTATGCTGGAGACGCCTTTAAAGATTTCCGCGTGATACTGGTCGTCGATGTCGGTCAGCACTACTCCGATCAGATGGGAGCGGGGAGCCTTCAGATTGCGGGCAGAGGCATTGGGAATGTATTTCAGTTTTTCAATAGATTCCAGAATTTTCAGGCGGGTGGCCTCTTTAACCGGTTTATTGCCGCTCAGACAACAGGATACGGTGGCGACGGAAACACCGGCGTCTTTGGCTACGTCTTTTAATGTGACCATGGGGAACCTCCTGGCGAAAAGCAGTGGATGAATCATTTACTATCATATCAAAAAATATTTTGTGAGGTCAAGAACTTATCTAAACGATTAGATTTATATTTTATAAAATCTATTGTTTTGCCGCTTCTCTTCGTTATAATGAAAGCATCAAAGAGATGCGGAAGCCATTCAGGCCGATGGCGTGATTTATGAGAAGGAGAACAATACTATGACTTCACGAGAACGTGTACTGGCAGCTATTAACCACAAAGAACCGGACTACCTGCCGATGGATCTGGGCAGCAACGTGAGCGCGGGAATTTCGGGTATGGCCTATGCCAATTTAAAAGAATACCTGGGAATCAAGGAAGGCCACACCCGGATTTATGACGTAGTACAGCAGGTGGCTCAGCCGGAGGAATGTGTGCTGGATCTAATTGGGGCGGATGCTCTGGATGTGGGCCGGGTGTATAACGACAAGGACAGCGATTGGTATGATGTGACACTGAGTAACGGCAAAGTGGGGCAGTGGCCGACTTGGTTCCGTCCGGAAGTAAATGCCAACGGCGGTTATGATGTGGTACAGGACGGTGTGCTGATCGCCCGGATGCCTAAAGGGGGTATGTGTTTTGACCAGATGATTTTCCCCTATAAAGAGGATTATCCCGACAATTTTGATGATCTGGATCACGCCATGGGCCAGGTGCTCTGGAGCGCTCTGGTGCATGCGCCCTGGGATCATACAAAAGATTTCCCTACGGAGGATGCCTTTTATGCGGACCTGCGGGAACGCTGCCTGAAGCTTCGCGCTTCTACAGACCGGGCACTGATGATTACCTGTGGCTGCAACCTTTTTGAGTGGGGGACCTTCCTGCGCAGGATGGAGAATTTTCTCATGGATATCTATGCAGATCCGGAGAGCGTGCAGGAGCTTATCGAACAGCTGATGGTACGCCATCTGCATACCCTGGAGAAGACTTGTGAAGCCGTGGGCGATATCGTGGATATTCTGCGTTTCGGTGATGATCTGGGCATGGACAAAAATATGTTCATGTCTGCAGAAAAATACAGGGAAGTGTTTAAACCGTATCATACCAAGCTGAATGAGTATGTA
Organism: uncultured Lachnospiraceae bacterium; assembly: GCA_949471785.1. Taxonomy (GTDB): domain Bacteria; phylum Bacillota; class Clostridia; order Lachnospirales; family Lachnospiraceae; genus UBA11957. Next base: position 71,390 of record CASWRE010000007.1, read on the forward strand.
CATAGCCACAGCAATATGAAGACGTTCCTGCATTCCTGCGGTTCCATATACGGGGTGATGGGAGATCTGATAGAGGCCGGTTACGATATCATCAATCCGGTGCAGACCACGGCTTATCAGATGGACCCGGCCCGGCTGAAAAAGGAGTTTGGCAAGGACATCACTTTCTGGGGCGGCGGATGCAATACCCGTTCCGTGTTGAACCATGCCACGCCGGAGGAGGTCTATGACTACACCAGCCGTATGATTGATATTTTTCATCATGACGGTGGTTTCATATTTAATACAGAGCACAATATTCTGCCCGATGTACCGCCGCAGAATATCATGTCCATGTATAAGGCGGTAGAGAATGCCAGAAAGTAAAATCGTTCCGGAACAGAACAGACAGGAGGGACAGAATGAAAAGATTTGGCCAGGTTATCAAAGTGAAACCGGAATATCTGGAGAAATATAAGGAGCTCCATGCCAATCCCTGGCCGGAGATCAATCAGATGATCCGTGAGTGCAATATAGAGAATTACTCGATTTATTACAGGGACGGCTACCTCTTCAGTTATTATGAGTATACAGGGGAGGATTATGAGGCGGATATGAAAAAAATGGCCGATGATCCTATGACTCAGAAATGGTGGAAGGAGACAGATCCCTGCCAGACGCCCATAGAAGGCGCCGGTCCGGACGAATGGTGGGCCGATATGGAAGAAGTGTATCATCTGGATTAAACGGTTATAAGGGCAGTTGTACTTAACGGCCATATAACAAGACGTCGAAAAAAGACTCCGGTCATGGAAAGTGAGCCGGAGTCTTTTTCCGATGTTTTCTGACTGTATGCTGTCTGTACCGTTCGTTTTACCCTATGGCAAAGACGGGCTACTCTACCAGGACACAACCCACATAAGTCAGGGTACCCGGGCCATAGTAATAGGGAATATCGTTCTTTTTACAGACTTCACTGACCACCATGCCGTAGGCCTCCATGGCTGAGGTCTGGTGTGTGGGGAAACGGCAGGGGCTGTCGGGATATGTACAGATTTTGCAGTGTTTGCACATGCCGTCCCCGAGAATAAGGGCGTCGGGATACCGGGCCCGAAGGAGATCTGCAAATTTGTCGAAAGCTCTGTTGTGGTTGGCGCTGAGTTCTTCCATACCTTCCAGGTCAAAGCTGTCCTCCAGTTCCCCGGTGGATTGGACGATCAGACCTCTTTTATATCGGTGGATTCGTTCGCCGCATTCCTCCAGGGTGCCGCAGGCGGGCGGGCAGACCCAGTTTTTCCCATAGGCCTGGCATTTGTTTTTAGCACAAGCCTCGCGGACTTCAGTGCGGACCTCTATGGTGTCCGCATTCAGCATGCCCACATGGGAAAACCCACAGTCAAGGGCCAATTGCTTTAACGCTGCATAATCTACTGCCATAATGCTGTCTCCTTTAGTATAGTGTGAATTTGATGATGGATAGTATAACATATTCCCGGGAAAGAAGTCCATATATAGTTGGCACGGTGATTCGTTTGACGGTAACTATTCAGCCTTCGGCTTCATAGTTACTGAATATAGCCATTAAAAGTTCGCCTACGGCGAAGGGCCATATTCACTCTCGGGGGAATATACATGTTCTTACGGACTTTGCAGTAAATGCAAAGTCCTGGGCTGAATAGTTACGTTTGACGTAACTGTTTGGACAGTAATATCAGGCAGTGTCTGCATGCTCGCGTATGATTACTCGCCGGTAAGCAGCTCTTTCGGCGCGATCTTTTTTATTTTCAGTGAAAGCAGGCAGGCAATGGCGAAGGTAAACAGGATCAACCCTGTTCCGCCGAGGATGTTAAGGCCAAGGGGAACGGTAAACGTGCATTTTACGATTCCTATGCTGCGGAGGAAAAAGGCTGTCAGCGGGTTGATAATCAGGCTGCACACTGCCATACCCGTCAATGTGGAGAGAATCACAGTCGGCATAAAGGACAGGGCTGTCTGCAAAATAAGCTGACCGGTGGTGAATCCCAGGGCTTTTTGGATACCGTAATCCTGTTTTTGGTGGTTCAGCATGGTCCGTATCAGCAGAAACAGTACGAACGTAATTACCACAATGCTCAGGAGGAGGATGGCAATGACCAGAATCATCATCAGTGAGATGTACACAGCGCTTGCTCCGTTTATGGTAGCCTCTACATTGATGGCAGCGTTTATATCGTTTCCGAATCGTTTTTTCACTTCTGTGTGGAAATTGTCGATGTCGGTTTCTTCTGTCAGGTTGAGGTAATAGCTGGTGTTCGGCAGTTTGCCAAGCCGCTCGTAACCGGCCCGGGTGATCAGACAGTCCTTGCCGAGATTGTTGGTGATCTGGGTAAGACCGGATATTATATAGGCTGATTTCCTGCCGTTGGCGGTGACGGTTATTTCGTCTCCAATTTTTAGCTTTTGTTCTCCGGCATATTTTGCCGCAAGGGCCATTTCGTTGTCGTACCGGGGAAATCTTCCCTCGAATACAACGCCGGGGTTGTTTACTTTCGAAAAATCATCACAGACTACCGCTGTGAGCTCCAGACCGTCCACATGGCGTAAGGAAACAGAGCTGTACAGATAGAGCTTTTCTACTCTTGGATCTGTCTGCATTTCCCGCAGAAAATTTTTTTCGATGTTTTTCTCGACATTGATACAGCTGTCCGCCGTCTCTCCAACGATCAGGTCCAAAAACGGAGTCATGTCCGCGATGACATTTTCGATCATCAGCCCCGAGAATACCATGATCAGGGATACTATGAACATGGTTATGCAAATGGTTATATTGCGTTTTGCGTCCGAGAGGGTGGTTTTTACGGCCAACGCCAGAATAAAGGGCATGTTGGTTTTTTCCAGCGGAACACGGCTGCGCCGGAATGTATGGGTTTGCATTCCCTGGCGCAGTGCGACGATGGGCTCTACTTTTTTGATTCTGCGGGAGGACAGCCATACGGTGAAAATCACCGCGATTTCCAGGAGTAGCAGAGTAATTCCGCAGGGCAGCGGCAGGAATCGTACTTGATAAGGAATACCTGTTTGCGAGATCATCATTTTGTTCAGCTGCGGAAACAGGCAGTAGGAAAGGCCGACGCCCGCTGCCGAAAAGAGCAGTGAGACGCCCGAAAACTGCAGGATAAGAGCGCCGGTCAGCTGGCGGCTCGTGTAGCCAACAGCTTTGAGAACACCCAGGTTTTTCATGTGTTCCTGAATATAGTTCATGATATTGGAAGACATGACCACCAGGGCAATCAGGAGAATGAGAAAAGCCATGGCGTTTAAAATGCTCGCGCAGATCATCTGCGATATATAGCGGGACTGGGACACGAGAGCATAGGAATTGCTCACAGTATGGGCTGTGGGATATCGGGCGGCCACCGTGTTTTTCAGCCAGGTTTCACAGGTCTCGCTGTCAGCCTTATTGTTCAGCCGGACGGAGCAGAGAGTGGCATTTGGCGCATACCCGCTTTTTTTGAGCTCTTCATATTTGTCTTCCGTCAGGATCAGAGCGCACATACTGCAGTTGTGGGAGCCCGCCATGACGCTGTTGAAAAAACCGCACACAGTATAAGACATTTTGTTGCTCCCGATGGATATGTCTACGGTCTTTCCCACGGCGATACGGTCGGATTTGTATAGTATGGGCATGTAGACGCCGCTTTTTGCGCCGCTCTCCTCCAGGATTTCCACTTTTCCGATGGAGCGGGAGAGGGCAGCCTGCTTTTCCAGGAAAATAAGTTCAGAATTGATTTCTCCGTTGTTAAAATCGAAGGAACCGACCATGTGCAGGGCGGGAGTGAAGCAAAAATCAGCAGCGCGTGTGTCACCGTTCAGAGTATGCGTGAGGAAATCTCTCATATCGGAATTATTTTCATCAACGGCCAGGGTAACATGCTCCGCATTCAGCCGGCTGTGGCAGCGGTCGAAATTCTGTTTGTAGTCCAGAGAGAGCATGAGCCACAGGTTGAGCATGACGGCGGCAAGCAGTATGAGCACGGCGATGGCTGTCGCCTGCCCCTTTGTTTTCCGCAGATTGGATCGTGCCAGAAGTAAACTTTTTTTCACCGTTACCACCCCATTTCGGAAAGGAAAGAAGAGAGTTTTTCGTGCCTCTCTCTGTCGCCGTGTACCCAACGTCCCAGGCGGCATTCGCCCAGGATTGTTCCGTCCTTGAGATACAGAATGCGGTTGCCTCGCCGGGCGGAACGCATGTCGTGGGTAACCATAATGATGCTTTGCCCCTGCTCGTTGAAATCGGTGAGGGTGTTCAGTACATCCAGCCCGGTTTTCGAGTTGAGCGCCCCTGTGGGCTCGTCGGCAAATAGAATCTCCGGACTATTGATGAGGGCGCGGACGATACCGGCTCGTTGAGCTTCCCCGCCGGATATCTGTGCGGGAAATTTTTTCTGAGTTTCTTCGGATATATCCACGCGTGAGAATAGTTCTCTGGCCTTGGCTAAAAGGGACATTTTATCCCTGCCTGTCAGCAGGCCTGCGGCCAGGACATTTTCTATGAGGGACATTCCCTCGATTAAGTAGATCTGCTGGAAGACGAAACCGCAGTGACTGCGCCGGAATACGGAAAGTTCATCCTGGTTCATGTCGGAAATTACTTTTTCGCCGAAAGTTATGGTTCCCAGGGAGGGGGTATCCATTCCGGAAAGCGCGTATAAAAGAGTGGATTTTCCCGCGCCGCTGGCGCCCATGATTACGGTGAAATCTCCCTGATAGAGTTCCAGGTCGATATTTTTCAAAACGTGCTGCAGGTCGCCGCCGGTGGAAAAGGATTTGCTTAAATGCTTTGTTTTTATCAGAGTTTTTTTCATGGTGAACCTCCTTTGCACGTTTTATTTTAGCGAACAGCCACCTTAGAGGTCTTTAGGGAATCCTTAAATAATCCTTAAATGTGCCGCTTAAAGCCAGGTGTACGTCTACACACAGGCCATGCGCGCCGTTTTGTAAGGTGAGTTCTCCCTGCATTTCTTTCATAAAATAATCGGAGATATACAGCCCCAGCCCGGCTCCGTCCAGTTGGCCGGCGTTTTGGCCGCGATGAAATTTTTCTTTAAGCAGGGGAAGTTCTTCCGGAGGAACTCCGCCCCCGTAGTCTTCCATGCGAATGATCAGATACCCGGTTTCAATGAAAGCCGAGAGGGAGACGGGGGTGTCGGCATATTTGTAGGAGTTAGCAAAAATATTGTCGAATACCTGCTGCAGGCGGAGTTTATCAACATAAATCACGCAATCTGGAATAGCCGGAAGGTCTGCCCGGCGGAGATAGTCGGCGTTTTCAAGCAGACGGCGGATTTCCCGGCTTTCCATGTCCAGAGGTGTTACGGACAGGCGTTCGAGTTCTTCCATTGTCGCCGTAAACAGATTAGTGATAAGGGTGTTGATCTGGTCGGCTTTTCGGATGATTTGGACGTAATGATTCCGGAGCCTGTCTGTATCTGCCAGGGCTGTCCCCACCTCTGCGACGGCTTTGATGCTGGCGACGGGGGTTTTGATATCGTGGGAGAGTTCTGCCACCAGTTCTTTTTTGTCGGCATTGGCTCTGGCTTCTGCCTGACGGGCCTTTTTCAGTTCCCGGCGCATGAGGTCAAAACTTTCCGTGAAAGCGCCGAAGAGATTTTGCCGGTCCATTTCGAGGGGAATGTCCAGATTGCCGGCTGCGATACGTTCGGCAAAGCCTTTGAGTTTTTGAAAGGGAGTTACGATGGAGTGATTCAGATAAAAAGTATATCCCGCGCAGAGGATGCTCTGCAGAAGAGTAACCGCAGTGAGTAAAAACAGAAGATTTTGTTTTTGCCGCAGAAAAATCCGGGAGTTGTCATTGTAGATCAGGAGCTTTCCCACGGTCTGTCCGTCGGCTTGAATGTCCAGCATGGTATCTCTGTGGATAACGGCCGCGTTCAGGCTTTCACTGAGTCCCGGTTTTGTTCTGAAAAGAACCGCGCCGTCATTGTCGATGATGACATAGTCAAGGGGAGTAGGATTTTTGTGCTCATGGATTTGCTTCCAGTCTGCCTGTATGGTGTGGACGGCTTCGTTGATCAGGACAGCGTCCTGGGGAGGATTCATATCTCGGAAAGCAAAGAATACGAGAGCTGCCGCCTCGGCCAGAAAGAGGAGCAGTATGGTGAGAAGGATCTGTTTTTTCATTGCTTTCCTCCATTGAATTTGTAGCCGTCGCCCCAGACCGTGAGGATGTATTCCGGTTTGCCCGGTTTTTGCTCGATGGCTTCCCGGATTTTCCGAATATGTACATTCAGAGTTCCGTCGCCCGTGAATTTATCTCCCCAGACATTTTCAAAGAGTTCTTGTTTGGAGACGACCTGATTTTCGTGTCGGATCAGATAGGACAATAATTTGAATTCCAGAGCAGTCAGCTTGACGCCGCAACCATGAACAGATACTTGTTTTGCGGAAAAATCTACGGTCAGACGACCGTCGGTGTAGATTCGGGACGGATCTGGTCCCAGGCGTTTCAGTACAGCCTTCACTTTGGCCAGCAGGACGCCCAGAGAATAGGGCTTTTGGATGTAATCGTCGCCTCCGATATGGAGCGCAACGATCTGGTCATCTTCGCTGGTCCGGGCAGAAATAAAAAGAATTGGGATATCGGTTTTCTCCCGCAGTTCCTTACACAGCATAAAACCGCTGCCGTCTCCGAGATTGATATCCAGCAGCATTAGCCTGGCCGTGTCCTTTTGAAAGAATTTCCTGCATTCCCGGGCGCTGTAAGCGACAGTTGTTGCGACGCCGAACAGGGTAAAATATTCCGCCGTGCTGTCTGCCAGTAGTTTTTCATCATCGATAATCAGACAATCGTATTGCATGGTCTGTCTCCTTTTACCTTGTCATGAAAAAAATGTAAAGTCTTTGACAACTCAATAGACTTTACACTTTGGTTATGTGATATGTTGTATTTTTGCTATGCGATCCTGGTTTTGATTTCTGCAATCTCCTTTTTAAGGCTGTCTACCTCAGTTAAAAGGTAGTTGACTCTTACTTCACAGACAAGATTTTTGTCGGCTATGGGTATAGCCTGGTTGGGCTTGTCAATCAGATTGCCATGATTTTCAGCCAGAAGCCGTATATTATGATTTGTTTCATTCTCAAGGGCCAACTCAATATTAGCTATTCTGGCTTCCTGGCTATCGGATTTCATGTCGAGACTGTCGACTTTTTTCTCGAGCGCATCAAACCTGGTCTCAAGATTATCAAAGCTGGATTCAAGTTTATCAAACCTGACTTCGATATTGTCGACTTTGGTCTCAAGATTGTTAAACCTGACTTCGAGATTATCAAGCCTGACTTCGATATTGTCGATCTTAGTCTCAATGCCTGTCACTTTTTGTTTTAACTCTTGTGTATTAGTATAGATGGCTAATAATAATTCGTTATCGTTCATGGTCTGCCCTCCTGTGGTTATCAGTATATCACAGCCAAGGAGTAAAGTCTATGGAATTGTCAACGTTCAAAAACTGTCGTTTTCTCTGGAGAATTGGAGTGATCGTATGCGTAGAATAAAGGTGATGGGAATGAAGAAATGAAATTTTGCAATATAAGGGAACGCAAGGGGCCAAGGGGAGAAAACGGCGATTCGGAATGTCCCTTCTCATACAAAATGCGGGTAATGAAAAGAAGCGCCCGAAACATTTAGTTTTGAGAAGGGACGTCCCCGGACTGTCTGCCGTTTAAGAAGTGAACGGATTGCTATATCAGAAAAATTTTACAAATCATCTGAACTTTCAAGAGGGTTGTCGGAAAGATCTGAAAAATCTTCCTCCTCATCAAGGAGCCCATCCGTCAAACCGTCCATATCCGTGGCGGAATTTTTGGCCTCATCGGGAAGCTCGATGGATTCTACCGTATCAAAAGAGGTAAAGCTGTAATTGAGGTCGCAGCTTTTGCAGGTGAAAGCCACTTCATCCTGGCTGGCATTCATGGCGGATTCCATGAGATCTCTGATATCCATAGTCATTTTGACAGGATATTTGGTTTCCCTGTCGATGAAAAGCTGATAATCCACTCTGGCGTTGGCGAAAGCTTCGGTATCTATGTCCAGTCCGCTGCTGTTCATGTTACTTAAAACGGTGTCCAGCATGCCCTTGATGGAGTCTCCGCTGATATTTCCCGACAGAAGATAACATTCTTTATTATTCACAGTCTGAGTTTCCCCGGCCAGCTCCAGGGATTCGGAAAGCTCCTGGATATCTTTGAAGGTATAGGCTTCCATGGCGGCGGTCATATCCTCGGTCTCCTGTTTGATCCATGTATCGTAAACATTCACATAAGAGAGATTCTTGCCATTTTCCTGGAGTGAATACATTTCCATGTCCAGATCCATATGCTGGCCCATCACATCCATGGAAAGGGCGCCGACGCCGTGTACGCGGGCAGGATCTGTGATGGCTTCGGTATCCATGTCCATGGCAAAGCTCATATCCATGTCAAAACCTTCCACGGAACCGGAAAGATCCATGTTCATCTGCATTTCCATAGTGCAGGACTTCATTTTCGCCGTCTTGGCGGCCATCTCTCCCAACAGGCGCTCCGGTGTTGCCTCTTTCTGGCAGCCTGTCAGGGCAATGATCAGTATGAGAGCCAGAGACGCCGTTAAACTGTGTTTTTTGATTTTCATACAGTCCTCCTTCGATGATTTTATCGCCTTTTTAGTTTACCACGAAACCGTGTTTTCAACAACTGCCGGATTGGTTTTGGAAAAATTTTTGTTTGGCGTAACGAGAAGCTCCTCCAGCTTTCGCGCCGCGGCGCTTAAGGAAAAACCGGCTCGTTTTACCAGGCAGATAGTTCTTGGCGGAATGGGCTCGGCGAGCGGCAGCAGCGTTACCGTTCCCCTGGCGGCGGCATCACCCAGAAGGGCCTCGGGGATGAAACCGATCCCCAGGTCATGCATGACCAGAGGCAGAATCTGGTCCGCGGTGGCAGCTTCCACGCTGGGGGAAAATACCGCTCCCTTTTCTGCGAACAGAGATGAATAGAAAGCATACGTTTGGGTATGTTCCCCCATGGAGATCAGGGGAAAACGGGACAGGTCGGTCAGATGGAATTTCTGATCCGCGGGGAAGGAGAAGGATGTTCCGCAGACGGCCACGTCCTGGATGTGTTTTAAGACTTTGCTTTTCAGAGAACCGGGAATCTCTGTCGGAGCCACTGTCACGATGGCAATGTCTACCAGGCCGTTTTTTAAAGCTGTAAGAGCCTGTGGTGTGGAATGGTTTGAGACCCGGATACGGATGCCTGGGTAGAGCTGCCGGAATTTTTTTAGAACGGACAGGAGCAGACAGTGCAGAGCGGTTCCGCTGGCGCCGATGGAAACGGTTCCCTGCTGCAGCCCCCTGGCCAGCGCAAGTTCTTCTTCACCGGCTTCGATATGTTCCACGGCTATGCGGATATGGGCGAATAGCTGTTCCCCTTCCGGCGTAAGAGACATCCCCTGACGGGAACGGACAAAGAGGGTACAAGCCAGTTCACTTTCCAGATTTTTGATAATCCGCGTAAGATTAGGCTGATTGTTCATCAGAGCTGCCGCTGCCTGGGTGATACTCCGATATTTGGCCACGTAGTAAAAAACCCGATAATAGTCATAGCTGATATTCATAAAACGTTTCTCCATACTATTTTAATATGATTAATATATAAAACATATATTTTGCATATGGGATCGCATTGAGTATACTACACATGGCTTTACTATACAAGAAAAGGAGAGGAAACACATGAATAAGGATTTGACTGTGGGCAAGCCGGAAACGGTGTTGTGGCGATTCTGCCTGCCTTTGTTTGGCAGTATTATTTTTCAGCAGCTCTATAATATCGCGGACAGCCTTGTGGCCGGGAAATTCATCGGGGAAAATGCGCTGGCCGCGGTAGGCAACAGTTATGAGATTACGCTTATTTTTTTAGCATTTGCTTTCGGATGCAACATCGGGTGCTCCGTGATCGTATCCCAGTATTTCGGGGCAAAAGAATATGGGAAAATGAAGACTGCAGTCAGTACGGCCATGCTTTCCAGCCTGGCTGTCTGCGTGTTTTTGATGGGTATCGGTATATTGTTCTGCGATGCGCTGCTGACGGGAATCCATACGCCGGCGGAACTATTTGCCGATTCCAGACTTTATCTTGATATTTATGTCTGGGGGCTGCCTTTTGTGTTCTTTTATAATATTGCGACAGGAATCTTTTCGGCTCTGGGTGATTCCCGGACACCCTTTATTTTCCTGGCGGCTTCTTCCCTGTCCAACATCGCCGTGGATATTTTCTTTGTGACGGCCTTTCATATGGGCGTGGCTGGCGTGGCGTGGGCGACATTTCTATGTCAGGGCGTCAGCTGTGTACTGGCCGTGCTGGTGGTGTTCCGGCGTCTGAGGGGAATAGAAAGCAGAGGGAGGGCGCAGGTTTTTTCTTTTCGGGTATTTAAGAAGATTGCGGTCATCGCTGTCCCCAGCATTCTGCAGCAGAGCTTTGTATCTGTGGGAAATATTATTTTGCAGAGTGTGATTAATGGCTTCGGGCCCGGCGTTATAGCCGGTTATTCGGCCTCGGTGAAGCTGAATAATCTGGTGATCACGTCTTTTACTACTCTGGGAAACGGGATTTCCAATTATACTGCCCAGAACATAGGGGCCAGAAAGCCCCGGCGTGTAAAAGAGGGATTTCGGGCGGGCATTAAAATGGTATGGATACTGGGGCTGCCTCTGGCATTTCTCTACTTTTTTGGGGGTAAGTGGCTGTTATACCTGTTTCTGGATGAACCCACCGAGCTGGCCCTTGGAACGGGGATCAATTTTTTGCGGATACTGTCTCCGTTTTATGTGGTAGTCTCGGCCAAACTGGTAGCGGACGGCATTCTGCGTGGTATCGGGAGAATGAAAAAATTCATGGCTGCCACCTTTACGGATCTGGTCCTCCGGGTAGCCTTTGCCCTGATACTGTCAGAAACGGTATTAGGCGCCACGGGTATCTGGTGCGCCTGGCCTGCCGGCTGGACAATCGCCACGGTTATGTCTATCGTTTTTTACCGGATGGAGAAGCTGGATTAAACTTTCGGACTCCTGTGTTTTTTGACGGTGCGGAAGTGTTTTTTGGGGTATTGGTTCGGCCCAGGACTTTGCAGCAAATGCAGATTCCGTAACAGTGAAGACGAAGGCTGATCTGTCGTTACTTTTCACACCCGAGCCACGCACTTGCTGCGTGGCTGCGGGAGAACATGATTCAGGCGGCAGTTTGGGCTTCGCGAAGCGAATTTTAATGCCCAAACTGCGCGTTACTGGTCACAGAGTGAACAGTAACGATCGGTTACTTTTTGGCGATACGCATAACAGGTAACAGTTGAAATCTGGCGGTGGGGATGGTAAAGTGGGTAGAAAATAAAATTTCGCCGCCTGAAAAAGGCATTTCCGCAGGTTGTTTTATACGGAAATGCCTTGTCTGGAGGCCTTCAGTACGGAGGATAGGATATGAGTAAATTGCTGTATGCCATCGTGGGCCTGATCGCCAAAATTCACAGCGCGATCCTGACCTGGAACGATTCCTGTGAGACGGTACTCTCGGACAAACAGCTCCATTTCCTGGTCATTGGCCTGATCGGTATGATGATGCTGTTTGTGATATTCCCGCTGTTTAAGCTCCTGAGTAAAAATCATGTGTTGATCATTGCCTGGATCTATGTGTTTACCGTGATGATTGTTCTCACCTTCGCCATTGAAATCGGCCAGGGGATCACCCACACGGGAACGATGGACTTTGACGATATTGTCTTTGGCCTGGTGGGTTTCATGGTGATGTTTCTGATCTTTGCCGTGATCCGGTCGATCATTTTGTCGGTGGTTAAAATGGTTAAATCCATGTTCTGATTCAGACCGCGCGGCCGGGAACGGATAAAGGGATTTCCGGGCTTTTATCTGCGGTCGATGATCTGGAATGTTGTCAGAGACGGGTCCGCCGGGCCGTGGAAACGGCGGCGATTCCTGCGCAGCGTATCGGCATAATTCCAGATTTCCGGTGTGAGAAGCTCACCGGGGTATACCATGGGGATTCCCGGCGGATAAGGGATCAGAGCCTCTCCGGCTATGCGGCCGGCCGCTTTTTCCCAGGGAATGGCCTGTTTGGGGGCAAACCAGGCTTCACGCGGGGAGAAGACGGTGGGAGGAAGGGAAGAAAATACGGCGGGGCGGTCCGAACAGGGCGCTCCGTTTTTTGCGCCTGCAGACGGGGCGATATAGCCTGTGTCTGTCCGACCGTCCGTCTGCGGCGTCGTGACCGCTGCCGATTCTTTCGCCGTCTGCCTTACGGCATTCAGCAGATCCTCCACGTCTTCTTCGGTATTGGCCGTCGTGAGGACGGCCAGCGCCGTGTCGCCCTCTGCCATTTCCAGGTCGATATTATGTCTGTCAAACAACCGGCGGCGGAAAGTATCTCCTTCGATGCCGAGGTCTCCCACATGGATGACGAGGCGGCTGGGGTCCAGCCCGGCGATACCCCATGGTCCTGCCTGGCCGCCCGGTCTGTTTGTCCGTCTGGTATTTTGAGATCCTGCGGGAATTTTCGCGTCGGTCAGTTCTAATCCCGGGCATTTGATTCCTGGTACGGCATTTAAGCCGTCCCGGGCCTTTTGGCTCAGGCGATACAGCCTGTCCATCTGTTCCGGGCCATGGAGAGCCAGTTCCCTCCGGGCCAGATCCAGAGAAATCATCAGCAGATAGGAGGGGCTGGAGCTTTGCACCAGTTTTAACGCCGCCTCCGCCTGTCGGGAGGTGAGCCGGTCAGAACCGATATGCAGCACGGAGCTCTGCGTCAGCGCTCCCGTCACTTTATGAAAGCTCTGTACGCACAGATCCGCACCCTGACGGAGCGCTCCCCGGGGAAATTTTTCCGAGAAATACAGATGTCCCCCATGGGCTTCATCCACCAGCAACAGCGCGTCGCGGCTGTGACAGATATCTGCGATTGCCTGCAGGTTACTGCAAAATCCCTGGTAAGTGGGGCTCACCAGACAGACCGCCCGGCAGTCAGGATGTTCGTCGAGGGCCTGCGCTACGGTTTGGGGTTTTACGCCCCCCCACAGGCCGTAATTTTCCAGATACTCCGGCAGTATCCATACCGGTACGGCTCCGGAGAGCACCAGGCCCATCAGGATGGATTTGTGGGCATTGCGGGGTACCAGCACACGGTCTCCGGGGCTGAGCGCAGCCAGCAGCATGGCCTCATTACCGCAGGTGGAGCCGTTGACCAGGAAATAGCTGTGCGCTGCGCCGTAAAGTTCCGTCAGAAGCATCTGGGCTTCCCGGATGGCGCCCTCCGGCGCGTGGAGATCGTCCAGCCCCGAGGCTTCCGTGAGATCATAGGAGAAGACGGCGTCCCCTACCTCCCTGCGCCACAGTTCGCTGATACCCCGTTCGTATCGGTGTCCCGGAATACAGAAATACCCGGGACGTCGCTTTCGGTAAGCGGTCACCGCCTCAAACAGGGGAGAGCGGGATTGTCGTCTGATAAATGCAGTGGTGTGATTTGGCATGACAGGTACTTTCTTCATGTTATGACTACGTGTTCCGGCATTACTATAGCACATCTGATTATGAGTGAAAAGGGAATTTCGCCTCCTTATCTGCCGTCATTATTTAATATCCCGCATTTTCCCGATTTTTGCCATGAGGGGGGGTTTCAGACCCGCAGGAAATATGATATAATACTTCCGATTGAATGCATGTGAACACAACAGGGGGAGGGACACGCAGGAATGAAAATGATATCGTGGAACGTCAATGGTCTGAGAGCCTGTGTAACCAAAGGATTTAAAGAGAGGTTTGAAGAGCTGGACGCCGACGTATTCTGTATACAGGAAAGCAAGCTTCAGGCCGGACAGATTGCGCTTGATCTGCCCGGCTATTGGGAGTATTGGAATTATGCGGATAAAAAGGGCTATTCCGGTACGGCGGTTTTTACGAAAAGAGAACCCCTGAATGTCCGGTTCGGTATGGGCGTTGACGTCCACGATCATGAGGGCCGCCTGATTACTCTGGAATATCCGGGATATTATCTGGCTACGGTATACACGCCTAACTCTCAGAATGAACTGGCCCGCCTGGACTATCGTATGCAGTGGGAGGACGATTTTTTTGCTTACCTGAAGAATCTCGAACAGGACAAACCGGTCATTTTCTGTGGAGATCTGAATGTGGCCCATCGTGAAATTGACCTGAAAAACCCGAAGACGAACCGGAAAAACGCCGGATTTACAGATGAGGAGAGAAAAAAAATCTCACAATTACTAGACCATGGCTTTATAGATACGTGGCGATACTTTTATCCGGAACTGGAGGGGGTATATTCCTGGTGGAGCTACCGTTTTCAGGCCAGGAAGAAGAATGCGGGCTGGCGTATCGATTATTTTTGCGTCTCTGAATGCCTGAGAGAAAAGCTCGTAGATGCAAAGATTCATACTGATATTGAGGGCTCAGACCACTGCCCTATAGAATTGGATATCGACCTGTGAGATAAGAGCAGCGATTCGGCAAGAGCGAAAGAGGATGACCAGCAGAGAACGGGAGGGAACAGATTTGGCACAATGGATTGAAGACAGCAGACCCGGTTTTTCAGGTATACCTGGTATCACAAGGACGGTGGAGGGATTTCAGGCGGCGGTTTGGGCAAAAGACGCCAAAGATGTCAGCCTGTTACTGTATAAAAAGGGAACGGGTGAAATTTTACAGAAGATTCCCTATCCTCAGGAGAGCTTTTGCGGCGAGTATGCCTCTCTTGTTTTTCCCGGGCTTAAGACATTTCCCTGGGATTACAATTTTATGCTGGACGGTAAGATCGTGCCGGACCCCTATGCGGTGGTTGTCCGGGGAAGAGAGGTTTTTGGCGGAGTACCCGGAGAGGTGCGGTGCGGTTATCTGGCGCCCGGACAGTATCGGCCGGAGCGGGAGCTTCGTGCGCCGGAAGATACGGTGATCTACAAGCTTCATGTGCGCGGCTTTACCAGACAGCGCACGTCCGGAGTGAAAAAAAAGGGCACATTCCAGGCTGTTCGGGAAAAAATTCCCTATTTACAGTCTTTGGGCATTACCGCGGTGGAACTGATGCCGGCTTACGATTTTTTTGAGGTATGTGAGAAAAAACAGGGGAAATACGATCTTCCGGGCCCGGAAGATCAGAGAGTAAATTACTGGGGATATACGGAGGGCGGCTATTTTGTGCCTAAGGCCTCTTTCTGCGCCACGAAAAACCCTCAGCGGGAGTTTGCCGATATGGTGCAATCGCTGCATGAGGCGGGACTGGAATGTTATATGGATTTTTTCTTTTCCGCCGGTGCAGACATGCTCCTGGTGCGCAGGGTGCTGTATCACTGGAAACGGGAATATGGTGTGGATGGATTTTGTGTGCTGGGAGAAAATATCTCTTATGAAGCGCTGGCGCGCGATCCGCTGTTTACGCGCACCCGTCTGATTCTCCCGTGGGTGGATGAGCGCTTTTTTAACGGGAAAAAGCCGGAAAAGCAGAATATCCTTGTGGCAGATATCGGTTTTCAGTGTTGTGCCCGCCGGTTTCTGAAAGGGGATGAGGACATGGTACAGCCCTTTATAGATGTAAACCGGAGACATCCGGACTGCTTTGGCGTGGTCAATTACGTGGCGAACAATGACGGTTTCACTCTGGCCGATACCGTCTGCTATGATTATCGGCATAACGAGGACAACGGTGAGGAGAATAGGGACGGCAGCGGACAGAACTACAGCTGGAATTGCGGTGAAGAAGGTCCCTCACGCAAGAAATCGGTGCTGGAACTCAGGGGCAGATTGATGCGGAATGCCATACTGATGCTGTTTTTGTCCCAGGGTACGCCGATGTTGTATGCCGGAGACGAGCAGGGAAACAGCCAGCAGGGGAATAATAATGCCTATTGCCAGGATAATCCGGTGGGATGGGTAGACTGGAGTAGAAAAAAGCGGGATCAGGAATTCCTTCAATTTGTGAGAGACACGATTGCCTTTCGGAAGGCTCATCCGGTTTTCCGTATGCATGCGCAGCCCCGGAATATGGATTACAGATCCCTGGGAGCGCCGGATCTGTCCTACCACGGCAGCCGAGCCTGGTATGTGGAGTCCGATCCGTCCAGCCGGGGTATGGGGATGCTTTACAACGGCGCTTATGTGCCGGAGGAAACAGAGAGTTTTCTTTATGTGGTATACAATATGTACTGGCAGGAGGCTTCCTATGCCCTGCCCCGGCTGCCCCGGGGATTGAAGTGGCACGTGATGGCGGACACTGCAGATATACAGGTGTACAGATCCCGGTGGGAAGAGTATGAGACGGAGGAGCAAAAGATGATCCGGCTGAAGGCCAGAAGCATCAAGATCCTCTGTGCCCGTCAGAGTATGGACGTTTCGGAAAGGGTTCTGCCGGAGGAGAAACCTGAAAATAAAGATCATGAGGAGAGTAAAGCGTAAACAATGATACATGCAATTGCACATTTTCAGACGATCACGGCCCATAAAGTGCTGGTAATGAAAAAATGTTTTCGCGTCGGGCTGTACAGGCAGGGGCTGCTGCACGATCTGTCTAAATATTCCTGGACAGAGTTCCGTGTGGGCTGCCGCTATTTTCAGGGGGTTCGCAGCCCAAACAACGCAGAGCGGGAGGATATCGGCGTATCCACTGCCTGGCTTCACCACAAAGGGCGCAACCGCCACCATTATGAATACTGGATTGATTACGAATCCGACAAAAAGATGGAGGCCCTGGTGGGTACGCCGATGCCCAGGCGGTATGTGGCGGAAATGGTCATGGATCGGATCAGCGCCTCGCAGATCTATAACAGGGAAAAGTATACGGACCAGATGCCGCTGCAGTATTTTCTGAAAAATAAGAAAAAATTATGGTTTGTTCATGAGAGAACAAAATGGCAGCTGGAACACATTCTGACTATATTGGCTACAGATGGCGAGGACGCCATGTATGATTATGTAAAATATATATTTTTGAGAAAATGAGTATTTTAAGTATTGAACATGTGAGTAAACTGTTCGGGGACCGAATGGTTCTCGACGACGTGTCCTGCGGGATAGAAAAAGGTGAGAAAATCGGCATTGTCGGTGTGAACGGCGCCGGCAAATCTACGTTTCTGGGAATAGCGGCTGGGTACTGTGAGCCGGATGAAGGACAGGTGATCCGCCAGAGCAATCTTCGCGTCGCCGGTCTTTCTCAGAATCCGGTCTTTCCGGAGGAGACTTCCGTGCTGTCATGTGTGACAGGCCGGGAAGCCGGAGACGACTGGAATTTTGAGGCCGAGGCAAAGCGAATCTTAAACCGCCTGGGTTTTACGGATTACGGAGAACGGATCGGCCATCTTTCCGGCGGGCAGAAAAAAAGGGTGGCTTTGGCCCGCACACTGGTACAGCCGGCGGATGTGCTGGCTCTGGATGAACCCACCAACCACCTGGACAATGAGATGGTGATCTGGCTGGAGGATTATCTCACACAGTACCGGGGGATAGTCATCATGGTTACTCACGACCGGTATTTTCTTGATCGTGTGAGCAATCGGATTCTGGAGATCGATCACGGAAAGCTGTACAGTTATCGCGCCAACTATTCCGGTTTTCTGGAGGAAAAAGCAAGACGGCAGGAGATGGAGCTGGCCACGGAGCGGAAACGCCAGAGCGTGATGCGTATGGAGCTTGAATGGGCCAGGAGAGGCTGCCGGGCCCGCTCTACCAAACAGCGCGCCAGGCTGGATCGCCTGGAAGCCCTGAAAAACAGCGCCGCGCCGGTGCAGGAGCAGGCGGTCGAGATGGGTTCCGTGGGAACCCGGATGGGCCGCAAAACGGTGGAATTTTCTCACGTTACGAAAAGCTATGGCGACAGGACGCTGATCTCGGACTTTTCCTATATTGTGTTGAAAAGCCAGCGGCTGGGTATTATCGGGCCCAACGGCTGCGGCAAATCTACACTGTTGCATATTCTTATGGGAAGGGCAGTTCCGGATCGGGGAACGGTGGAGATCGGGGATACCATACGCATGGGTTATTTTGCCCAGGAAACGGAGGATATGGACGATGACCGTCGGGTGATCGATTACATCCGGGATGTGGCGGAGTATATTCAGACGAAGGAGGGGCAGATCAGCGCTTCTCAGATGCTGGAGCGTTTTCTGTTCTCACCGGATATGCAGTACACTCCGGTGACCCGCCTCTCGGGCGGCGAAAAGCGGCGGCTTTATCTCCTGAAAGTGCTGATGGGAGCGCCGAATGTGCTGGTTCTCGACGAGCCCACCAATGATCTGGACATCCCTACGCTGACGATTCTGGAGGACTATCTCGATGCTTTTCCGGGTATTGTGATCGCGGTGTCCCATGACCGGTATTTTCTGGACACGGTGGTTGACCGAATCTTTGCCTTTGGGGAAAACGGCGTGCTGGAGCAATATGAGGGCGGTTACACAGAATATCTGAAAGCATATCGACTGCGCCATCCAGGAGAAGAAAAACCGGTTTTGCCGGAAAAGAAAAAGGAGAAAGCTCCCCAGCCCCGTGCTCATCAGAAAAAGCTTCGCTTCAGTTACAAAGAAGAGCAGGAGTACGAGACCATAGATGAAGATATCGCGGCTCTGGAAGAAAAACTGGAGGAGCTGGAGCGGCAGGTGGGACTGGCGGCCAGTGATTTTGTGCGGCTGAACCAGCTTATGGCGGAGCAGGCCCAGACCAGGACGGTTCTGGAAGAAAAAATGGAACGATGGATTTACCTGAATGAACTGGCGGAACAGATTGAGGCACAGAAAAGGTGATAAAGACGCCGCCGCCGTTGCAGAATTGGGGGTGGTAGTGTGCTGACACGTTGATATTTAGATTTACCACCACCTCTTTAGGCAGTAGTA
>CASWRE010000008.1 GCA_949471785.1 uncultured Lachnospiraceae bacterium
TTCCAGATTAATATGGAAGTCCCAAATTTGTCCCAAACCAGACAACGGGAATCCCTTGTTTTAAAGCAAAAAAGAGGACAGACAACAACCTGTCCATCCTCTTAATAACCCTTATATTATGCAATCTTCCTCTTAGCCAAAGTATCTCTTAAGAAGACCTTCAAATGCTTTTCCGTGTCTTGCCTCGTCTTTAGCCATCTCGTGAACCGCGTCGTGAATAGCGTCCAGATTGGCTTCTTTGGCCCGTTTGGCCAAGTCGTATTTACCGGAGGTGGCGCCGCTTTCGGCTTCTACCCGCATCCGCAGGTTTTTCTCAGTACTGTCGGTAACGACCTCACCCAGCATTTCGGCAAAACGGGCGGCGTGGTCAGCCTCTTCCTGGGCGGCTCTCTCCCAGTACAGGCCGATCTCGGGATAGCCTTCCCGGAAAGCTACCCGGGCCATGGCCAGATACATTCCCGCTTCAGAACATTCCCCGTGAAAATTATCCCGCAATCCCTCCACGATGTCCTCCCGGACGCCTTTGGCGATGCCCACCACATGTTCAGCCGCCCAGCTGCTCTCACTGCTCTGTTCCATAAATTTGGACGCCGGCACACCGCACAGCGGACAATGCTCCGGCGGCTTTTCGCCTTCATGGACGTATCCGCAGACCGTACATACGAATTTTTTCATAAATGGTACCATTCCTTTCCGTCATAGACAGGAGATAAAAAACGCTTTTCTGATTTACAGTATAAAAGATTTTATGTTTTATCTCCTCTGCATACTGTATTGCCACATGATAACTGTGTGGCTATAGTCTTTACCATTTGGAAAAAAATATGCGGGAATTTGAACGGGCAGATTCCGTAACAGTGAAACCGGAAGGCTGAACTGTCACAAGTTCGGGAAAATTTTCATCAAATACAATTTTAATTTTTGCCCAAACAGTGTATAATAAATTTAAACATAAAAAGGAAATGCAGACATGGACATTAAGCAGCTTCGAAGGCTATATGATACTTCTGATTGTAATATAAAATGGGCAAAGCATTGTTTAGAACGAATGCAGGAAAGAGACATAAGCATAAATGATGTAGAATCCTGTTTACAGACAGGGGAAATCATAGAGGACTACCCAGACGATTTTCCCCACCCGAGTTGTCTTATTTTCGGATATACGGAAGAAAATAGAATATTGCATATTGTCGTTGGTTCAAACGGCGATACCATATTTTTTATAACTGCTTATTATCCCAATACGAATAAGTTTAAAACGGATTTAAAAGCAAGAAAGGGGCAATAACTATGTGTATGTATTGTAAATGCAAAACCATCACATCATCTTTTACAACCCATGTAGTTAATTATAAAAATTGTATTATTATCATTAAAAATGTTCCTTGTGAAGAATGTGAACAATGTGGAGAAAAATATTATTCCAATGAAGTTGCAAAACAGCTTGAAAACCTTGTTAATATTGCAAAACAGCTTATGCAGGAAATAGCCATTATTGATTATTCAAAAGCCGCATGATTGTGTTTTTATAAGAACGATTTTTAAATATTCATAAAAACAGAGAACAGGAATCCCTGTTCTCTGTTGCGTAATATACGGTTTTGCTTAATCCAGGATCTCCATCATCCTTCCGCAGCAGAAGGGTATGGGCTCGCCGGCTTTGACATGCAGCGTCTTATTGCAGGTAACGCAATAAACATCCGTGTCATAGGGAGCGCGGATTTCCGGAACGGCGTTGGCCTCTTCCTCGGTCAGGCCGTCGATGCGGAAGCTGGCAGTCTTGTTCTCGCTGGGCATATAGACGCCCAACGGTTCCAGACGCTTGTTGCCGCCCACACAGTTGCCCATCTTGATCCAGAGGGCTTCCAGCTCCGCCGCTTCCGCGGCATGCTCCGGGGTGATCTCGACAATGTCTTTGTTAATACGGATTTTCATAATCTGTTCTCTCCTTATGGATTAGCCAAAATATCTCTTGAGAAGACCGGCAAATGCTTTGCCATGACGGGCCTCATCGCGGGCCATTTCGTGCACGGTATCATGGATGGCGTCCAGACCTGCTTCTTTGGCGCGTTTCGCCAGATCGGTCTTGCCGGCGGTGGCGCCGTTCTCGGCTTCTACACGCATCTCCAGATTCTTCTTGGTGCTGTCGGTCACAACCTCGCCCAGCAGCTCGGCAAATTTTGCGGCATGCTCAGCCTCTTCGTAAGCAGCTTTCTCCCAGTACAGGCCGATCTCGGGATAACCTTCGCGATGGGCAACCCTTGCCATGGCCAGATACATACCTACCTCGGAGCACTCGCCGTTGAAATTGGCTCTCAAGTCGGCCAGGATATCCTCGCTCACGCCTGCGGCTACGCCTACCACATGCTCGGCGGCCCAGCTCATCTCACCGCTCTGCTCGGTGAATTTGGAGGCCGGTGCGTTGCACTGGGGACATTTCTCCGGGGCAGCCTCGCCCTCATACACATAGCCGCATACGTTACAAACAAATTTTTTCATGGTACGTTCTCCTTTTTATGTATTTTATTAATAGTAATTGTTACTGATAACAGACTACCATATGTTGTCAGTCCTGTCAAATATAATTTTCCCAATATCTGTAAAAAGATTGTTTCTGTTTATGTCGGATCTGTTTAGAGGCATTTCTCGCAGATTCCGTAAAAATACGTGCTGCTGCTTTCCAGCGTTCCGGGAAAGTTTTCCGCCGCCGCCGCAAGCAGCGGGGTATTGTCAAAACCGGGCATATCGGTGACGCGGTGGCACCTGCGGCAGATAAAGTGGTCGTGGGGGCGGGTGTCCGCGTCGTAGCGGTCGGCGCCGGCGCCGACGTGCAGGGTGCGCACTTCTCCCAGCTCCGTCAGCAGGGCGAGATTGCGGTACACGGTGCCCAGGCTGATGTTGGGGATGGCCTGTCGGACGTTCTCGTAAATTTGTTCAGCGCAGGGATGATCCCGCCGGGTCGTCAGGTACCCCAGGATGGCGTCCCGCTGTCTGGTTTTTCTGATCTTTGTCATAATGATTTCCCTTAATAAGATTTATTCCTGTTAATAGGATAAAGGAATGCAGAGGAATTGTCAATGGCCGGATTTGCCGGGGAAACATGAGGATGGGCTGGCGCAGTACAGATGAATCCGTTATAATGGGCATGACAGGAGAGAATGCCATGCTTATTTATATCGTTGAGGATGAACCGGTCATAAGGCGGGAGCTAAAGGTGCTGCTGGAAAATGCCATGTACCGGGTGGCGGCGGCGGAACGCTTCGACCGAATCCCGGAACAGGTAAAAAGACAACAGCCGGATCTGATCCTTCTGGATGTGAATCTTCCGGGGGTATCCGGATTCGATGTCTGCACACAGATCCGTGAGCAGATGCAGATCCCCATTATCTTTCTGACCAGCCGGACGGATTCCATGGATGAGCTGAACGGGATCTTAAAGGGCGGGGATGATTATATCACCAAACCTTATCAGGCTCCGATCCTGCTGGCAAGGATAGGGGCTGTGTTGAAGCGCACCGGGGGCGGGGAATCCCGGGAGAGCGCCCGGATGGTCTGCCGGGAGGTGGAGCTGGATCTGTCTGCATGCAGCCTTTCATACCGGGGGCGCACTGCAGAACTCACGAAACATGAGATGAAGATCCTCCATCGGCTGTTTCAGGACCAGGGGAAGTTTGTGGCCAGAATGGATCTTATTGAACATCTGTGGGAGAATCAGATGTTTATTGACGATAATACACTGAGCGTACACATTTCCAGGCTCCGTGAGAAGCTGGCGTCCGTCGGGGTCAGGGATTTTATCGAGACAAGGAGAGGGATGGGGTATCGGGTATGAATCTGAAAGATTTTCTGAAAGATAAATGCCTGATTCTCATTCTTCATGTTGTCTGTATGGCTGTATTGACGGCTTTTTTGCGGATAACGGGATACCACAGGGCGAACACGGTGCTGATCCTGATCTTCTGGTGGATGATTTTGGGCGCGTGGCTTCTTGCCGCGTATCTGCAGCGGAGGAAGTTTTTTGGGGAAGCGGAGCGGATTCTGGAAGAGATGGATCAGAGATACCTTCTGGGCGAAGTGCTCCCGGATTCTTTTCGGCTGGAGGACAGGCTGTACCGGGACATGATCCGCCGTTCCAATAAATCCGTGATCGAGCGGCTGCGCCGGATGGAGGACGGGCAGAAGGAATACAGGGAATACATCGAAAACTGGGTACATGAGGTAAAAGCGCCGATCACTGCGATCTCCCTGCTCTGTGAAAACGGGCGCAGAGGGCAGGGAGAGCGGGAATATTTCCGCGCCCTGAGCCTGGAGAATCAAAAGATCGAGAATTATGTGGACATGGCCCTCTATTACGCGAGGTCGGAAAATGTCTATAAGGATTATCAGATCCGGGAGACGGATCTGCAGCAGGCAGTATCCGGGGTGCTGGAAAAGAACCGGCTGCTGCTGATACAAAACCGGGTCAGGGCCGAGGTGGACTGCCCAGACCGGGTGTATACGGACCGCAAATGGGTGGAATTTATCGTGAACCAGATCATTCTGAACAGTGTGAAGTACCGGAGGGGGCTGCCGGTATTCCGGATCTATACAAAAAGGAGTGAAAACGGCGTCGTGCTGGTGCTCGAGGACAACGGTGTGGGCATTCCTCCAGAGGATGTCTCCCGTATTTTTGAGAAGGGTTTTACCGGGAGCAACGGGAGAGGCCATGAGCGGTCTACAGGGATGGGGCTGTATCTGTGCCGGGAGCTCAGCCGGAAGCTGGGGATCGGTATCCGAGCAGAGTCCCGATACGGGGAGGGGACGGCCATGGTCCTGGAGTTCCCGGTCAGCAGGTATATAGCCAGAGAATGAAACGGGCAGGTTGGGGTTATCTTTCAAAAATGTAAGACAGCCTCAACCTTTCTTTATACAAAAAGGCCGGGGGAAATGGTAGTATCCAATCATTAAACATAATCCGGGGGAGACAGGAATGAGCGATTATATCAGGGTATGTGACGTGGAAAAATACTATGGCAGCGGTTCCCATGTGACGAAAGCGGTAGACCGGGTCAGTTTTCAGGTGGAAAAGGGGGAATTTGTCGGGGTAATGGGCGCTTCGGGTTCCGGAAAAACGACGCTTTTGAACCTGCTTGCCACCATCGACCAGGTGACGGCGGGGCATATTTACTATGGGGACACGGATATCACGGAGTTATCGGAGAACGCGCTGTCGGAATTTCGGAAAAAGTATCTCGGCTTTGTGTTTCAGGAGTACAATCTTCTGGATACCCTCACCATAGAGGAAAACATTCTTCTCGCGCTGACGCTGCAGGGAGGAAAGAAAAAAGAGATCGAGGAGGCCTGCGGCCAGATCCTGCGTCTTCTCGGCATTGCGGATATCCGGGAGAAGTTTCCCTATCAGGTATCCGGGGGACAGAAGCAGCGCTGCGCCTGCGGGCGGGCCATGGTCAACCGTCCCCGGCTGCTTTTGGCGGATGAGCCTACGGGGGCCCTGGATTCCCACGCTTCCCAGACTCTTCTGGAGACTTTCACTGATCTGAACCGAAGTATGGGAGCCACGATCCTGATGGTGACCCACGACGCGTTTTCCGCGAGCTACTGCGGGCGGATACTGTTTCTGAAGGACGGAAAGATTTTTCATGAGCTGGTGCGGGGGCCGAAGGACAGAAAGGTATTTCTACAGGAGATCCTGGACGTGCTGTCGCTGACGGGAGGTGAGCTTTCCGATGCTCGGTAAACTTGCTTATCGAAATATGAAACGTTCTGCCAGGGATTATCTGGTGTATATTTTCACGATGACGGTGGTAACGGCTCTGATGTATGCCTTCAACAGCCTGATTTTTGAGAATACCCTGCCGAGGTATTCTGAAACAGCGGGCATCCTGGAGATGATGACGGGGCTTGCCACGTTTTTCATCGTTCTGATCGTGGCGTGGCTCATCAACTATATGGTCCGGTTCATGCTGGAAAAGCGGAGCAGTGAATTTGGGATTTATCTGCTGTTGGGAATGAAGAAAAAAGAGATATCCCGGCTGTATATGAGGGAAAACCTGCTGCTGGGCGGGACGGCCTTTCTGTTTGGCCTTGCCCTGGGCATTCTGCTCCGGCAGGTGCTGATGGCGGTGCTGTTTGCCATGATGCGGATGGAATACTGTCTTGGCATATCTTTCCACCCGGGAACTGTTCTGATGACGGTTCTCTGCTATGCCGGGTGCTATCTTCTGGCCCTGCTGCGGTGCAGGAGAAAATTTAAGAAAATGAATATCCATGACCTGATGAACGCGAAACGCCGGAACGAGGAGATCCGGGAGAGAGGGGAGGGGATCAAGCGTCTGCTGCTTCCGCTGTCCACCCTGTTTATCTTTGCGTTTTGGGCCGTATTTGCCATGCTGGACAACACGGGGGAGATCGTTCTTTTTCTGGTGGGGCTGGTGCTGACGATCTATCTTTTCTATGTGGGGGTTTCGGCGTGGGTCATCTGCTATGTGCGGAAGAAGGGAAATGCCGTTTATAAGGGACAGAATCTGTTCCTTCTGAGGCAGTTTGCTTCAAAAGTGCGGACCATGCAGTTTACCATGGGGACGCTGACGGCCCTGTTCACCATTGCGCTGCTGGGAGCCTCCATCGCTCTGATGTTCAGCGATTATGAGAACACGGTGCTGGAGGATAAGTTCCCCTTTGACGTGCAGCTGTACAGCCCCGAGGTGCAGGAGGATTTTGCGGATGAGATGGCGGTGCTGCGGGAACAGACAAAAGTGCTGGAGGCCCGCCGATACCATATTTATACGGATCAGGATGATCAGGTGAATACCTGGATGCTGACGCATCTGCGGGTCTGGGGGGCGATGTTCAGGAAGGAGGACGGGACGCCGGACAGGGAGAAGATAGAGGCGGAGCTGAAAAACGGAGGGGCTTATTGTGCCTCCGACACCTATATGGGGCTTTCGGATTACAATGCGCTGCGGGCCATGCTGGGATATCCCGCGGCGGCATTGGGGCCGGATGAATATCTGATACAGATCAAACCCCGGCTGGCCGGGGAAGTGCAGGACATGGCACAGGATCTGCGGATTGCCGACCGGTGGGGAGACGGGACGCTTTCCTGCGCGGGCATCTGCGCCGACGCTTTCTCCCAGGACGGCCATAACGGCGGCGATTATGTGATCGTCGTCCCGGATGAGGTGCTGGGGAGGATGCAGCCCTATTACTCGGAGCTGGCGGCGGACATCGACGGGAAGGCCCCCGCGGATCTCGGGGAAAGGCTGAACAAAACGGGGCAGAATCCGGACAGGCTGGGCGTCTATGCGGAGGAGCTTCGGCCAAATGAATGCTATGGTTCCGATATGATCATTGCCTATGCGGAGGATATACTGGTAAGGGATAACCTGATCCCGGCGGCAAAATATATGCTGGCCTCCGTGATTATCCCCCTGTTTTATATCGGCCTGGTGTTTGTCTGTGTGGCCGTGACGGTGCTGTCGGTGCAGCAGCTCAGTGATTCTGCGAAATATAAGTTCCGCTACGATATTCTGGCAAAGCTGGGGCTGGAGCGCGTACAGATCCACCGCCTGATCCGCCGGCAGCTGGCGGCCTATTATCTCTGCCCCGCCGTTTTGGGGATCGTGATCAGCGGAAAGATGATCCTGTTTATGAGCGGCAGATTTGTGGAGGCGACGGGGGTGCCCGTCTCGCCGCTCTCCTTTTTTATCAAGGGCATTCTGCTGTTCTTCGGCATTTATCTGGTATATTATGCCGTGACGTATATCAGTTTTATACGGAATGTGGATGAGCGGTAGGGGATCGGGGCGTAAGATAAAATTTTACCCGTTTACAAATCCCCGCAAATGTGCTACCCTCTCCTATATAGTGAAATCCAGTGACGAAGAGAGTACCGTGCCGGAACGCGCTACAGAGAAGTCCCGGGGCCGCCGCTGCGCCGCAGCAGCACGGGGTCCGCTGCTGAGAGGGATGCGTCAGCGTACTGTCTCATATAGACAGCGCGCGAGTACTGTACGGGAATATGGCTTCTGAGGGGCGCACCGAGCAGAGCATTTACTGATCACGGAGTGAACCAATGTCATTAACTTAAGCCGCCACACAGCTGACACGTGTGGCATATAAGTTCTGGAAGG
Organism: uncultured Lachnospiraceae bacterium; assembly: GCA_949471785.1. GTDB lineage: Bacteria > Bacillota > Clostridia > Lachnospirales > Lachnospiraceae > UBA11957. The sequence continues at coordinate 8,133 of CASWRE010000008.1, forward strand.
GCATTTCAGGGGCGCTTTTAGCGGAGGTGAAATCCACTGCTTACGGAGACTTAGGCGCGAAGGCTCTTCCTGAGCGTCTTAGTCGCAGTTAGCAGTTAGTTCACCGCAGCGTTGCCCCAGCCCGCACAGGACTTATATGCCACATGGGGCAGCGTCCGGGCTTAAGTAAATGACATTGGGAGTGAACAGCAACCGTTCTGTAAGGCTGCGACAGGTTCCGCCTGTTATAGCGGCAGGGTATATCGTACCCGGCGAGGCTGTGCGCCGTGAGGCGGCAGCAAAGAGAAGTGGTAACACGGGAAATCCGTCTTCTCCTACCAGGTTTACTGGGCAGGAGAAGACGTTTTTTATGTTATGGCAGAAAATATGCCGACGGCATATTTTCTGTATCAGGAAAGGAGACAGCAACATGAATAAAGGCAAGTACTATATCACGACGGCCATCGCCTACACCTCGGGCAAGCCCCATATCGGCAATACCTACGAGATCGTGCTGGCGGACAGTATCGCCCGGTTCAAAAGGCAGCAGGGATATGATGTATTTTTCCAGACCGGGACGGACGAGCACGGGCAGAAGATCGAGCAGAAAGCCCAGGAAACCGGCGTGACACCCAAGGAGTATGTAGACGGGGTGGCGGGTACCATCAAGGATATCTGGGATCTGATGAATACGTCCTATGATAAGTTCATCCGCACCACCGACGCGGATCACGAGGCCCAGGTGCAGAAGATTTTTAAGAAACTCTACGACCAGGGGGATATTTACAAGGGCTATTACGAGGGGATGTACTGTACGCCCTGCGAGTCTTTTTTCACGGAGTCCCAGCTGGTGGACGGCAAGTGCCCGGATTGCGGCCGCCCCTGCACGCCGGCCAAAGAGGAGGCTTATTTCTTCAAGATGAGCAAATATGCGGACCGTCTGATCGAGCACATCAATACCCATCCGGAGTTCATCCAGCCGGTGTCCAGGAAAAACGAGATGATGAACAATTTCCTGCTGCCGGGCCTGCAGGATCTGTGTGTGTCCCGGACGTCCTTTACCTGGGGCATCCCGGTCTCCTTTGATCCGAAGCATGTGGTCTACGTATGGCTGGACGCCCTGACCAACTATATCACCGGCATTGGCTATGACTGCGGCGGGGAGAGCACGGAGCAGTTTCATAAAAACTGGCCGGCGGATCTGCATCTGATTGGCAAGGATATCATCCGATTCCACACGATTTACTGGCCCATTTTCCTGATGGCCCTGGATCTGCCGCTGCCGAAACAGGTGTTCGGCCATCCCTGGCTCCTGCAGGGGGACGGCAAGATGAGCAAGTCCAAGGGCAACGTGATCTATGCCGACGACCTGGTGAAGCTGTTCGGCGTGGACGCGGTGCGCTATTTCGTGCTCCATGAGATGCCCTTCGAGAACGACGGCGTGATTACCTGGGAACTTCTGGTGGAGCGGCTGAACTCGGAGTTGGCCAACACCCTGGGCAATCTGGTCAACCGCACGGTCTCCATGTCCAATAAATACTTTGGCGGCGCTGTGACGGCCACCGGGGCCATGGAGGATGTGGACGCGGATCTGAAAGCAGTCGCCACCGCGGCGGCGGATAAGGTGGCGGCGCGGATGGAGGAACTGCGGGTGGCCGACGCCATGACAGAAATCTTCGGTCTGTTCAAGCGCTGCAATAAATATATTGACGAGACTATGCCCTGGGTTCTGGCGAAGGATGAACAGAAGAGGGACCGTCTCTCCGAAGTGCTGTACAATCTGGTGGAGGGCATCACCATCGGCGCATCCCTGCTGGAGGCATTTATGCCCGAGACCACGGAGCGCATCCTGGCCCAGATCGGCGCGGCAAGGAGGGAGTATGACGACCTGAAGACCTTCGGCCTGTATCCCTCGGGGAATAAAGTGACCGAAAAGCCGGAGATCCTCTTCGCCCGCCTGGACGTGAAAGAGGTCATGGAGAAGGTGGACGCCCTGCAGGCGGCCCAGGCTCCGGCTTCCGTGACGGAGGAGACCGGGGAGGCCGTTATAGAACTGGAGGAGAAGCCGGAGATCACCTTTGAAGAATTTGGGAAAATGCAGTTTGCGGTGGGCGAGATCGTTGCCTGCGAGGAAGTGAAAAAGTCCCGCAAACTGCTCTGCAGCCAGGTGAAGATCGGCAATAAGACGAAACAGATTGTGTCTGGCATCAAGGGCCATTATACGGCGGAAGAGATGGTGGGCAAGAAAGTGATGGTGCTGGTGAACCTGAAACCGGCGAAGATGGCGGGCGTGCTCTCCGAGGGTATGCTCTTGTGCGCCGAGGACGCGGACGGCGTGCTGGCCCTCATGACCCCGGAAAAAGAAATGCCCTCGGGGGCGGAGATTTGCTGACGGGGCCGGGAAAAGCAGGGGCCGCCGGATGCGCCATGCCGTTGGAGGAATGCATATGGCGATGATATTTGAGACCCACGCTCATTACGACGACGAGGCTTTTGACAGCGACAGGGAGGAGCTTCTGGCCTCCCTGCCCGCCGGGGGCGTCGGTACCGTGATCAATGTGGGCGCAAGTATGGCGACGACGAGGAACAGCCTGGCGCTGGCCGAAAAATATCCTTTTATCTATGCGGCCGCCGGTGTCCATCCCGACGAAGCAGAAGAGCTTACAGAAGGCTGCATGGAGGAATTGCGGGGCTATTGCCGCCGGAGAAAGACCGTGGCCGTGGGGGAGATCGGGCTGGATTATCACTGGCACAAGGAGGAAGAACATCGGAAGCTGCAGCAATACTGGTTCCGCCGTCAGCTGGCCCTGGCCCGGGAAGAGGGGCTGCCGTTCATTATCCACAGCCGGGAGGCTGCCGCGGATACCTTTACCATATTAAAGGAGGAGCGGGCAGGGGAGATCGGCGGCGTGATGCACTGCTATTCCTATTCGGCGGAACAAGCCCGGGAGTATGTGAAAATGGGGCTGTATATCGGCGTGGGCGGAGTCGTTACCTTTAAAAACGCCCGGAAGCTGAAGGAGGCGGTGGAGGCTGTTCCTCTGGAAAATATTCTGCTGGAAACGGACTGCCCCTATATGGCTCCCGTGCCTTACCGGGGAAAACGCAATTGCTCTTTGTACCTGTCCCATGTGGCGGAGGCTGTAGCCGGGCTCAAAGGGGTCAGCGAGGAGACGGTCCGCGAAGTGACGGGGAAGAATGCGGAAAAACTGTTCGGAAGAGTGACCGGAAAACATGTGGGATATTAATTAACGGGTACAAGCTTAATTAATATCCGGTGCTGTTTGACGAAAATATTAGGCATTTTTGGTATCCTGTGATATGATAAACGAAGGTCATACGGGCGGCTTTTTCCGGCGGGGAGCGGCCGGACGCCTGTGGATAAAATATACGGTATATAGGGGAGCGAAAAAGTGTTGTTTTTAATCAGACAATGTGTGATGACCTGGGTATTGTATCTGTTGACGACGCTCTTATGCGGTACGGCGGCGTGGATCATATGGGCATCGGTCTGCAGGCTTTTACGGGGCAGAGGAAAGGACGGTATTTTTCATGCGGCAGGGAGACTGGCAGAGTGGCTGTATGTTCTGCCTCTTGTTCATATAGGCTGGGAAATCTATATCATGACAGCCACTGAATACCGGCTGTTTTTCGGGAGAGCGACACCGACCGTGGAGAAGGCGCTGTTTTGTCTGGCTGTGCTTTGGCTGGCCGGTTTTCTGTGGACGGCCGGTGAAAAAATGCCTGTGTTTTTTCGGACGAGTCGACTGCGCAGGGGCTGCGTTCCCTGTACGGGGGAGCGGGCGGAGCTGTTTCGGAGGGCCTGCTGGCGAAGCGGAATTGCAGGGGAAATCCTTCTTTATCAGGGAGAAGAAGTGACGGAACCCTTTTTGCGGGGGATTTTTGTCAGGCGGATGTATCTGCCGGCGGGTGAGATTACCCAGGAGGAAATGCAGGAGCTTTTGCGGAAATATCGGTGGGGCGGGCGATGTATGAAGGCGGTGGAGCTGTATGTGTGTCTGATACACTGGTATAATCCGCTGGTAAAGGTTTTGTGCCGTCGTATGGCGGAGGATATAGCGGGCGAAGGAGGGGAGAGAGCCGGCGGCGCGGGCATTTGCAGGATTTGTGTGGCGCCGGTGCTGGCCCTCCAGATTGCCTTTGCCGGCTTTTGCGCACTGCAGTTTCTGGAGGGATACACCTGGCTGGATACGCTCACCTCGGATGTGGTGGAAATGGAGGGAGAGGAGTCCGAGCCGCCAAAGGAGTATGTGACGACGCGGGAGGAGCCCGGTGTCGAGGCAGAGGATGACACCGTGGAAATCGACGAACAGGAGGGCTCCTATGATGTGGGCTGGTATATTTATCCCGGAATACGCAAGCAGTCGCCGTCCATTTATGGCAAGGCCGGAGAAGAGATCTCGGTGCTGGCCGTGGGTACGGACGGTATTCCCTTCAAGTGCGGGATTTTGTATGAAGACGGCACAAAACAGTATGCCGTGGGTGAGGACGGGGGGTTATGTACGTTCTTTACGTTGCGGCAGACCGGGTATTTCCGCTTTTTCGCACAGAACGACGGCGATAGCAGGCTGGATTTTTCGGCGATGTTCCATGTGGCGGAGCATTAATGCGCCGTGTCACTCCGACGGGGATGAATTATTCTGTAATATTTGAAAATCATGAGGCCTGCCATACCGATATCCGGGTGTGGCAGGTTTTTTGTGTCGGTGTGCGTCGCGGCAGCCCGGTTGATCCGGTGGGTGGCAGCCCGGCTAAAAATCCAGTGGATATTTATGGAATGTGTCCATTGACATGCTAATATACCGGTAGGTATAATAGGAGAAAAATAGCGCGTAGGTACCTGTTGAGAAAAGGAAGGGCAGCATGGATAACCGGGAAAAAATCCTCACAAGTGCGTTGGATCTGTTTTATGCAAGGGGATATGACGCAGTGGGTATCCAGCAGATCGTGGATGCCGCGGGTCTGACAAAGCCGACGATGTATTACTATTTCGGCAGTAAACGGGGGCTTCTGGATGCGCTGCTGGGTGAGCAGTATGAGAAACTGGAGCGGTGCATTGACCAGGCGGCTGTTTATAACGGCGATTTTCCGGAGACACTGTTTCTGGTGGCGAAGGCATTTTTTCACTTCGTCAGTGAGAACCGGAAAGTATATAGCTTCATGCTGGCCCTGTTTTATACGGGGCAGGAGAATGAAGGACATAAGGCGGTGGAGCCCTTAATTTCTCGTTATTACAGGAAGATTACCGGTCTGTTTGAGGCGGCGGCTTCGAAACTCGGCAATATGAACGGCAGACAGAAACAGTTTGCGCTGGGGTTTCAGGGGCTTCTGGATATGACTTTTTTAAGGGTCCGCAGCCAGACGCCGGAGCATGAAGCGATCGTTCTGGATGAAATGCAGATCCGGGGAATTGTAAAACAGTTTATGTATGGAATTTATTCATAAGGAGGAGTTAAAGAATGACACTGGAGGAAATCCGCTTCGGCGAACTGGATCAATATCTGTTTGGGCAGGGGACCCACTATGATATCTACAAAAAGCTGGGCGCCCATCTGATATCCGGAAAAGGAAGAAAGAAGGGAGCCTATTTTGCCGTGTGGGCGCCTAACGCGGTGGAGGTATCCGTGTTCGGCGAGTTCAACGGCTGGAAAGAGGATACAGCCGTGCCCATGGAGAAGGTGGGGCCCATCGGTGTGTGGGAGGTCTTTGTCCCGAAAGTGACAGAAGGTATGCTGTACCGGTATATGATTCACACCATGGACGGGCGGACGCTGTATAAGTCTGACCCTTACGGGAACTGGTCGGAGCTTCGGCCGGGCAACGCTTCTCGGGTGGCGGATATTTCCCGCTTTATCTGGTCCGACAGTGTGTGGATGAAAAAGAGAGAGGCCTTTGACGTGCAGACTTCACCCATGTCCGTCTATGAAGTGCACCCCGGTTCCTGGAAAAAGCATCCGGTCACAGAGGAAAATCCGGACGGGTTCTATAACTATAAGGAGTTTGCTCATGAACTGGCGGCTTATGTGAAGAATATGGGATATACCCATGTGGAGCTGATGGGCATTGCGGAGCATCCCTTCGACGGTTCCTGGGGCTATCAGGTGACGGGGTACTATGCGCCAACCTCCCGTTACGGGTCTCCCCTGGATTTTAAGTATCTGGTCAATTATCTGCATAAAAAAGATATCGGCGTGATTCTGGACTGGGTGCCGGCTCATTTTCCCAAAGATGCTTACGGCCTGGCGGAGTTTGACGGCACCAGCTGTTATGAGCATCAGGACCCGCGGCAGGGCGAGCATCCTGACTGGGGAACAAAGATCTTCAATTATGGCCGTCCCGAGGTGAAGAATTTTCTTCTGGCAAACGCGTTGTTCTGGGTGGAAGAGTTCCATGTAGACGGTATCCGCGTGGATGCGGTGGCTTCCATGCTGTATCTGGATTACGGCAAGCAGGACGGCCAGTGGGTAGCCAATAAATACGGCGGTCATGAGAACCTGGAGGCTATCGATTTTTTCCGTCATATGAATACCTGCCTGACCGGACGGAATAAGGGAGTGGTATCCATAGCGGAGGAATCCACGGCCTGGCCGCTTTTGACCCATGATGTGGAGAAGGAGAATGGATTAGGTTTTTCGTTGAAGTGGAATATGGGATGGATGCATGATTTCCTGGATTATATGAAGCTGGACCCCTATTTTCGCAAGGATAATCACCACAAGATGACGTTTTCCATGACCTATGCTTTCAGTGAGAACTATATTCTGGTGTTGTCCCACGACGAGGTGGTGCACTTAAAATGTTCGATGCTGAACAAGATGCCGGGGTATCTGAACGATAAGTTTGAGAACTTGAAATGCGGTTATGCCTTTATGTTCGGGCATCCCGGTAAAAAGCTTCTCTTTATGGGGCAGGATTTCGGACAGCTCCAGGAGTGGAGCGAGGAGCGGGAGCTGGACTGGTATCTGCTGGGCGAGGAGCAGCACAGGCATCTGCAGGATTATTACCGGGATCTGCAGCGCATGTATCTGAAATATGCGGCTCTGAGTAAAAATGATACCGGTTATGAGTGTTTTCAGTGGATCAACTGTGACGACTGTTTCCGCAGCATCTACAGTTTTGTTCGCTGGTCGCCCACAAAGCGCAACAATATGCTGTTTGTGATCAATTTTACGCCTGTGGAGCGGGAGGATTACCGGGTGGGCGTGCCCAGGAAAAAGAAATATAAGCTGGTGCTGAACAGTAAAGATCCGAAATACGGCGGGGACTGCCCGAAGGAGGAAGTGTATACGGCGGTGAAGTCCGAGTGCGATGGGCAGCCTTTCTCCTTTGCGTATCCGCTGCCGGCTTACGGCGTGGCGGTGTTTACATTTTGACGGTTTGCAGCAGTTCAGACAGGCCTGTGCATTTGCCGCACAGGCCGTAAGGAAGTGATTCATGGATTTGACAGGAGGAGAAAGAATGGACGGCAGAAGTTATACAAAGAAAATCATGTTGGGTATGGTACTGATTCTGGCGGTACTGTTTGCGGCGCCCCGTCCGGTGGAGGCGAAAGCTTCGGCCAAAAAACTGAAAGTGGACAAAACATACACGAATTACGATATGACCGGGGATAAAAAAGCAGATACGTTCCGGGTGTCGGGAGACGCCATAGACTACAGAGGTTATAAAGAATACAAGGGCTACACCGTGTATTTGAACGGGAAAGAGGTGCTGTCAGAAACGGGGTATATCCTTGATTTTACGATTTACCGGCTGGAGCTGAAAAACGGCAGGGTATTCCTGGCTATTGTGCCCGCTTCGGATAACGGAGACGTGTTCGGGGCTGCTATTTACCAGTATAAAAGCGGTAAGCTGAAAAAGCTTCTGAATCTGTATAACATGGAGAAAATCGGTAATCACAACAATGTGAGCAAGATTTCCGTCTCCGGAAACACGATCCGGGTGAAACACGGTGTAATGTCCTATGCTCTGTCGAGTATCGGGTTTTCCCTGGATTACCAGTATAAGGGCGGGAAGCTGGTGCAGAAATCCACCCAGGCGAAGCTGACAGACACCAGGATAAAATATCTGAAACAGTCTTACTGGACGGCTAAGCGTTCCCTGAAGCTGCTGAACAAGGTGGGCGGTAAGAAGATTGCCACGATAGCAAAAGGTAAAAAGGTGAAGATTGATAAGATCTACCTGAATGCCAGCCATACGAAGATTTATCTTCATGTGAAAGTCAAGGGAGGAAGATCGGGCTGGGTAAAAGGATTGACAAAGTATCCGGGATATGATCGTGAGCTTTTTAAAGAAGTGATGTATGCGGGCTGATTCGCCTTGCGAATACGTTTGGAAAAGACGGGTAACTGTGATACGGAACCGTTACAGAACCGGCTGGCCTGTTTTGGAGCTCAGCCGGTTTTCCATTTAATGAGGTCGGTTACCGGGCCATCGGCCGGCTGCTGTACTCACGGATGGATGAGTTGGGGTATTTTGACGGGGTCAGGGAAGCGATAGAACGGGTAAAGGCCATGGAGTGACGCCGTTTTGGCGTCACTCTATACTGTTTCATTGTATTGCTTTGTCCGCGGCCCGCATAGTCTTTGTCAGGAAGACGGCGCTCAGGATCAGCGACATCAGCTCTGCGATGGGAAAGGCCAGCCAGACCATGTTCAGATTTCCGGTCTGAGCCAGCAGCCAGGCGGCGGGGAGCAGGACGACGAGCTGACGGCATACGGATACGATCAGGCTGTACAGCGGATTGCCGATGGCCTGGCACACGGAACCGGCGATGATACAGAAGCCGGCCAGCAGATAATGGGTACCGATGATCCTGAGGGCCGGGATACCGATAGCCAGCATATCCTCCGAGGCGTTGAAGAAAGACAGCAGCACGCCGGGAATCAGTTCAAAGGCGGTAAGCCCCAGCAGCATGATGGCAATGGCCGTGAAGATGGTGAGCTTCACGGTCTTTTTCAGCCGGTCCAGCTTTTTGGCGCCGTAGTTGTAGGCGATGATCGGTATCATGCCGTTATTCAGGCCGAATACCGGCATGAAAATGAAGCTCTGCAGCTTGAAATAGGCGCCGAACACGGCGGTGGCCGTGGTGGTGAATGAGATCAGGATCTTATTCAGGCCGAAAGTCATGACAGAACCGATGGACTGCATGATGATGGAAGGGAATCCTACCCGGTAGATTTCCGCGGCTGTGCGGGTGTGCCAGCGGATATCGCGCAGCCGGATATGGATATCCTTATTGTATTTCAGATTTATAATCAGACCGGCGACGGCTGCGGTGATCTGTCCGATTACGGTGGCCGCCGCGGCTCCGGCCACTTCCATACGGGGAAAGCCGAAGAGGCCGAAGATCAGGATCGGGTCCAGAATGATATTGATGACGGCGCCCATCATCTGTGTGTACATGGCAAATTTCGTGCGCCCGGTGGACTGCAGAAGCCGTTCAAAGCAGAACTGGCAGAAGATACCGAAGGAGCAGCCCAGGCAGATCCGGCCATAGGCAGTACCGTAGTTTACGATTTCCGCCACGTCGGTCTGGGCCAGGAAGAAGGGCCGGGAGCAGAAAATGCCGATCAGGGCAAAGAGTACGGCGCTGCAGACGGACAAGAAGATTCCCGTGTTGGCGGCGCGGTCCGCGGATTCCTGATGTTTGGCGCCCAGGGAGCGGGACAGCAGAGTGTTGACGCCCATGGTGGTGCCGCCCCCCACGGCGATCATCAGATTCTGCAGGGGGAAAGCCAGCGATACGGCATTCAGGGCGTTCTCGCTGAGCCGTGAGACAAAGATGCTGTCCACTACATTGTAAAAGGCTTGTACCAGCATGGAGATCATCATGGGTATGGCCATGCTGGCCAGCAGGGGGCCGATGGACTGAGTGCCCATCCGGTTTTCGCCCGGCGCGGCCGGGGTTTGTCTGGTTTTATCTGTGTTCATTATGTTCTTGTTCCTTTCTTGCGTTTATCAGCATGTGATCCATGACGTTCAGGAAAGCTTCTACCTGTTCATCGGGAATGTCCCGGATCAGTTTTCTGAAGATGTCTTCGTCCATATGATCCAGATCCCCGGCCAGAAGCCGGGTTTTTTCCGTAGAGGAGATGGCCTTGGAACGTTTGTCGGCGGCTCCGGTACGGCAATGGATGAAGCCCTTTCTTTCCAGGTGCTTGAGGATTTCCGTCATGGTAGGGTGTGTGTATCTGGCAGCGTGTTCCAGATCCCGCTGGTTGATTTCCGGCGGTTTCGAAGCCTCCAGACGGCGCAGCTGTTGCAGCACGGCAAACTGTACGCCGGTCAGCCCCAGCGTCTGAACCCGCTCGTTTAAAAGATGTTTAAAGGTGCGGTGGAGGATGGAGAGGCGCAGGCCCACGGGTAATTCGTCAATCATTGACAGGCCTCCTGTAATCAATATAAATAAGTAGTGCACGACCTATTATAATCGGCGCGGAGGATTTGTCAATAGGGAATTTATCAGATGAACCGGAAAGCCGATATATAGATAGAGAGTCAGACAGGAGAGGGAGGAGGACCGGGATGGCAGGCGTGAAGAATGTGGGCGGCGCGAAGAGTGCTCCGGGACTGTCCGTGCCAAAGGACGGGGAAGGGTCCAGACAGAAGGCGGCGGACGTGGCCGGCCAGACGGGCCGGAAGGCGGCGGATGCGGTCAGTCAGGCTGCGCAGGCGGCCCGGGTGGCCGGCCAGGTTTCCCGCATGGAGGCCGGCCAGGTCATGATCGCGCAGGCGGCAAGACAGGCGGCCGAAGAGCGGCAGCGGCTGGCCGAAGAACAGCAGGAGAGACAGACGGAGAGGGAAGAACGGGATCAGGAAGTCCGGGATACGCCGGAACTGTCCCGGCAGAGCAGGTGGTTTGGCCTGGAGGGAAGGCTTCTGGCTCAGGCCAGCCAGAGATGGATACTGGAGATGGAGGAGGAAGCCTGGGAGGCGATTCTTGCCTGGCAGCCTGGGCAGGACGGGGATATCCGCCGGGCGCTTATGGAGCTGTCCAGATTGTACCTGGCTCTTCTGGAAGCGCTTCTGACCTATACGACGGGGGATGAGCAGCAGCAGCAACAGCAACGGCTGGACGCTGTCCTGGCCCAGAAGCTCAGCCTGATCTGGGACATGGATATACGGGATCTGGATACATTTTTTAGCCAGACGGGCCAGTCGGCGGTATTGAAAGTCATAAAAGCCAGCCTATACAGGCAGGCCACGGGGTCGTCTATTTCTCCCGGCGCAGCAGAACAGCTTTTTGACAGGGGGCGCGGCCATACCGCGGGCGGCAGACCCGCCGCGGGGGGGAGCGCCGTTCTGGGAGGAGGGGTCTATACGCTGGCAAAGGGGGGGAATGTCCGTTTTGCTTCCGCCCTGTCCGGACACGGCGATTCCGGGGAAAAGCAGATCCTCCGGCGGCTGGAGACGCTGAACGGCATTCAGGGCGGCGGCAGATCCTCCGGCGCGTCTTATGCGGGAGCCGGCCGGTCGGCGGGAATTTACAGAGGAAATGAGCTGACCGTGGCCAATGCTTTCGCCAGGCATATGAGCGGCAGCGGCAATTTGCTGAAAGATCCGTCGTTTGGCGCGCGCAATGAGGAGGCTGTGGGGTTTCTTGCCGCCGCCACCGCTATCAAGGGCCAGGTGTACGTAGAATCCATGGCCAGAGACAGCGCCCTGCGCACGCCGGTGAGGAATGCCGTGGATAAATTTGTGGATTATTATCTGAGTCGGAAAGGTGTGTACAAAGTATACAACTACACGACCGACGTCTATGAGCGGACGAAAAATCCCCAGAGGGCCATGGAGGAAGGGCTGGCTTATGCCTATCGGATATTCGTGGAGAAAAAGGGGAACGGCGTTTACGCCGGGCAGGATGCTTACGGACAACAGGCGGGATTTTTCCGGGCGCTGCTGAAAGGATATTCGCCGGAGGTGGATCTGAGGAGGGGGATGCAGCTGCTGGAGCTGAACTGGGCCGATTTTCTGCGTGCTATAGAGCAGGAGGATCATAAGAAGCTGGCGCTGAGACTGCAGAATTACAGTCCCTGGGGGACGCTTTTGAAGGAATCAAAGAAGGAGAAGAGGCAGAAGGATCATCCGCCGGCAGAGAAAAAGGGCCGCCGGCTTATGGCTGTGGAAATCTTCGGCGTGGCCGTGGCGGTGATTGCCTGGCTGTGCTATATGCTGCTTTTCCGGTAAGGGCAAAGTCCGTAAGAATATGTAAATCCGGCCAGGAGGGAATCTGCCCCTCGCCGAAGGCCGAACTGCCGCAAAAAGTAAGCGGTCAACGGGTTCATGTGTTGAGTTTGGGACGTGTGCGTGATATACTATGCGTATGTAAAATCGTTCACGCTTTAAAAGCAGAGGGAAAAGAAAGAGAGGAAGACCATGAATTTTTTCAAAAAAGCAATATTTTTTGTATTATGCGCCATTTTGTTTCTGGGGACGCCGGTAATATCCAAGGCGGCTCAGACGACGGAAGGCGCTGCGGATCAGCAGCAGCCCAGGACAGGCTGGCAGACGATTAAGGGCAAACGGTACTATTATGATAAGAAAGGCGTCAAAGTAACGGGCCTGAAAAAGATCGACGGCGCCAAATATTATTTTAATAAAAAAGGGGTCATGCAGACCGGGCTGAAAAAGATCAAGAATAAAACCTATTACTTTGACAAAACTTACGGCTATATGGTCACCATTGCGAGATATAAAAATTATCTGATTGACTATAAAGGGGTATGCCATAAAATACCGAATAAGAAAACAGGGAATAAGACGAAGGATGCCCGGAGGGTCGCGAAGCTGATCGCCAAATGCGTGCAGAAAAAGGGCAAAGGCGTCAAGGATCTCGACAGGGTCCGGCAGGCGGCCTTTTACGTATATACGTTTTGCCGGCAGTGCAAATATACGATGAAAGGTTCCGACTACAGACAGGCTTACGGCGTTTTTATAGCAAAGAAATATTCCTGCGCGGGCGCCACGCGGGCGCTGGGAATGGTCCTTGACTGTATGGGATATAAGTGGAAACATGTCAATGCCAATAAGTATACCCATCAGTGGTGCCAGGTTAAAATGGACGGAAAGAAAGGGTATGCCGACGGCCAGATCGGCGTCGCCGGATATGGAAAATATATGTAATATACAAAAAAGCTGCCGTGGGCAGCTTTTTTGTATGGTATAAAATGGGGAAGATGTTATATGTCGGAGACGTATTTTATTTGCCGCCGCCGACGATTACGCCGTCCTCATCCCACAGATCGTGCCAGTCTCCCGCGCCTTCCCAGAGAAATACCTGGCCCTTGACGAGGCGGTTGCCCCGCTCCAGGGTGGCGATCTTTGCCATTTCCTCGTCGGTCAGGGGATCTTCGGTGAGGCATTTCAGGTTGCTTATGTAGTTCTTCTCGTGGATGGAGAATGGGATGGGCAGCTGTCCCCTCTGGTGGGCCCATTTCAGGGAAATCAGGGCCGGATGTACGCCATGGGCCGCGGCGATTTCCACCATTTCCGGCATCTGCAGGTCGGCGATGTCTTCGGGACAGATATCGCGCTCCGGCCGTTTGGGCGATCCCATGGGCATGTAGCCGATGGGCAGGATATCGTGGTCTCTCAGATAATCAAAGAGCTCCTGCTGCTGGAAGCAGGGATGAAGTTCGATCTCGCAGGCAGCCGGCTTTATGTCCATCAGCGGCAGTACGGCTTCCAGCTTCGGGATGGTCATGTTGGAAATACCGATATGGCGGATCAGCCCTTTTTTCACCAGAGCTTCGCATTGTCTGTAAGTGTCCATGAATTCTTCCACGCTGAAGGGGCGGGAATCCGGATTGCGGGAATCCACGGTGCAGCCCGGCGCATGGTAGTTGGGGAAGGGCCAGTGGATAAAATACAGGTCGGCATAATCGCACTGCAGGTCGTCTATGCTCTTTTTACAGGCTTCCTCTACATGGCGGTGCATATCATTCCACACCTTGGTCATGATAAACAGGTCTTCGCGTTTTACTATACCTTTTTGGAAAGCGTCCCGGAAGACCTCACCGATCCGGGACTCGTTGCCGTAGCAGGCGGCGCAGTCAAACAGGCGGTAACCGCAGGCGATGGCTCCGGATACGGCGGCGGATACTTCGTCGGCGTCGAAACGGTCGGAGCCGAAGGTGCCCATGCCAATGGCGGGAATCATGGCTCCGGAGTTCAATTTGATGGCAGGAATCAGATCCTGGCTGATGATCTCACTCATAATGATATTCTCCTTGTACTGTATTTCTGATGAAAAAGTGCGCTTTGTTATCCTATTTTTTCAATTTCGATCTGCGGCAGCAGCCTGTCCCGGTCGGCGGGAAGGAAATAGCCTGTTTCTTCCCGCAGAGCCGCGGCCGCGGAAATGGCGCTGGCTCTGCGGAGCATGTCGGAGGCGGAGAGGCCGTCGGCCAGTCCCAGGGCAAAGCCCGCGATCATGGAATCGCCGCAGCCTACGGTGTTGACGGCGTCAATGTGCGGAACTTTCGCCCGGAAACAGCCCTCGTCGCAGACCAGCAGGGAACCGTCGCTGCCCAGGGATATGGCTACATACGCTATTCCGTCTTGATGGAGCTGTCTGGCGGCTTCCAGCATTTCGCGGATATCGATGCAGTCCCGTCCGGTCAGCATACGGATTTCGTCCAGATTCGGTTTCACCATGGTGGGACAGGACTGTATGCCTGTGGCGAGGAGGCTGCCGCTGGTATCCAGAATGATTTTTTTGCCGCCGGTTTTGCAGATGTCTGTCAGGCGACGGTAGGCATGTCCGTCCAGTCCCTTTGGTACGCTGCCGGAGACGGCGACGACGTCGGCGTCGGGCAGCAGATGTTCAAATTTATCGAGAAATCCGGCAAAGTCCGTCTCCTTCACGGTAAAGCCTGGTTCCAGAAATTCTGTCTGGGTGTGGTTTGCTTCATCCCAGATATTTACGCAGGAGCGGCTTTCTTCGGGCAGATGGTAGAAGGCGCTTTCGATGCCGAAAGGCTTTAAGGATTCTTCGATATAATGTCCGGCGTGGCCGCCCACGAAGCCGGTGGCCACGACCCGGGCTCCGGCGATGGCGGCGGGTTTGGATACGTTCAGCCCCTTGCCGCCGGGGGTATAGGTGCAGGTTTTCACCCGGTTTACCTCGCCGATCCGGTAATTTTCTACAACATACCGCTTGTCGATGGCGGCGTTTAAGGTTACGGTTAGCAGCATAAGATTCTCCTTGGGTGAGGCGGTTCCCACAGGCGGGAACTGCCATAGTCGGTTCGGATGCCGATGGGGCGTCCTGGTTATTCGTTGACCAGCAGGATTTTCCCTTTGACCAGTCCCGGGGTTTTGTAGAGCTGGAAGGCTTCCTGGGCCTGACTCATGGGCACTTTCCGGTAGATGAAGGCCGGATCGAATTTGAGCTGTCCGGTGGCGAAATAGTGGGCGGTCAGAGACCATTCTTTTCCCGGGAAGGGAGCGCTGTAGGACATCCAGGAACCGGTCAGCTTGAATTCTTTGCGATTCATGTTCTCCCACATGGCGGGGGTGAAGGACAGCTCTTTGTGGGGCGTACCGATAAAGCACACCCTGGCCTTATTGGCCGCCAGAAAGAAGGCCATCTGCATGGTGGGAACTTGACCGGCCGTCTCGAAAACGAAGTCGTAGCCTCTGCCGCCGGTGACAGCCATGGCCTCTTCCATGTGATTTTCTCTCGTGGTGTTAACGACAGCGTCGGCGCCCATCCGGACGGCCAGCGCCAGCCGTTCCTCGCTGATATCAAAGACTACGACTTTGCGGGAGCCGAAGATCTTTGCCCACTGCATGGTGAAAATGCCGATGGTACCGCAGCCAAGGACAGCCACATAGCCGCCGCCCCGGTAATCGTTCTGCAAAAGGCCGTGGAGAGCCACGGTGGAGGGCTCAAACATGGCGCCCTGCTCATAGGAAATGCTTTTGTCAAAGGGAACCGTGTTGGCCTCGGGGATAACGACGTAATCGGCGTTGCTGCCCTGTTCGCGGGAACCGATGAAGCTGTAGTGTTTACACAGAGAGAAATTGCCGTTCTGACAGTCATCGCATTTCATACAGGGGCGCAGGGGGGCGCCGGATACCCGGTCGCCGGGGACTACAGTGGTGACTCCCTCGCCGATTTCCACCACGTCGCCGGAAAATTCATGGCCCAGCACGATGGGGTAGAAATGGACGCCGCCCTGCAGGACCCGGGGAATGTCGGAACCGCAGATTCCGGAGGCTTTCACGCGGATCTTGACCAGGCCGGGGCCGACGCTTGGTTCCTCTACGTCCAGATATTGTACATCTTCATTGGCACAGACAACTGCTGCTTTCATCATAATATGTCTCCTTTTGGGGTGTTGGTCCCTGTAGGACGCTGGAAGTCGTGTACAGGGATTTTTTATGCGCGCTGCATTAATTCTTTTAGTTGGTTATATAGCTTTAAATAGACGCGATAGTTTTTCTCGTAAATTTCCCGGTTCTCCGGATTGGGCTCATGGCGGCGGCGGGTCTGGACGGTCAGGGAGACGGCCTCGCCGAAATCTTTATAAAGGCCCGTGCCCACGCCGGCCAGCATGGCGGCGCCCAGGGTGGTGGCGGTGTCCGAGGCGGGCACAACGATAGGCTTCCCTGTCACGTCTGCTTTGATCTGCGTCCACAAAAGGGAGTTGGCGGAACCGCCCATGGCCCGCAGTACATCGGCTTTCGCGCCGATATTTTCCGCGGTGTCCAGATTGTGTTTCAGCGCGAAAGCCACGCCTTCCATGGCGGCCCGGATGAAATGTCCTTTTGTTTTGGAAAAATCCAGGCCGTAGTAGACGCCTTTGGCTTTCGAATCCCAGATCGGGGAGCGCTCTCCGGCCATGTAGGGCAGGAAGACCACGCCGTCGCTGCCCGGCGCTATGGCTTCGGCCTGTTCATTATAAAGCTCCAGAGAACTCTTGTCCGAATCCCTGCCGGCCAGTCTTTCGTAGGCGCCGAATTCCTTTTCCAGCCAGCGCATCACGCCGCCGCCTCCGGTGGTGCCGCCCTGCAGCAGCCAGCAGCCGGGGATAACGTGATAGCCGAGAATTAATCTCGGATCAGCCTGGTAATGATCGATACAGATGCTCATGCCCCCGGCCTGGCCGCCCTGTTCTTGGGTTTCGCCGGGATGGATGACGCCGGCGCCCAGGGTACCGCAGGCGGCGTCCAGCCCTCCCGCCGCCACGGGCGTGCCCGGAGCCAGACCGCAGGCTTTAGCCGCCTCGTCCGTCACCGTCCCGATGATCTCATGGCAGGGATGGATCGGAGGCAGAAAACGGACGGGAATGCCCAGGCGTTCGGCCATGGCCTCGTCCCAGACGCCCTTTTGCATATCAAAGCAGTGCAGACCGTAGCCCTGGGACAGATCCTGGGTCATTTCCCCCGTGAGTTTAAAAGCGATGTAGCTGTTGGATTGCAGGATCTTACTGATACGAGAATAAATCTCAGACATTTCACGTTTATACCAGAGGATTTTGGCTGTAGTATAGGAGGGCTGCAGACTGTTGCCGGAGAGAGCAAAGAGAGCGTCGGCCCCGATGGCCTCATTTTGCTCCCGGCAGATATCGGCGGCCCGGGTGTCCATCCAGATCGGGGTGTTGGTCAGGACGCGTCCGTCCTCGTCCACGGCGATGGCGGACCAGCTCTGGCCGTCGATGCCCACCCCGGCGATATCTCCGGGAGAGATATCGCTCTGCCGCAGCGCCGTCTTTGTGGCCTGGCAGACGGCGTCCCACCATTCTTCGGGATTCTGCTCCGCCCATCCGGGATGGGGATAATAGACCGCATAATCGGCTGTGACGGCGGAGAGGACGTGTCCTGCCCGGTCAAATATGGCGATTTTGCAGGCGCTGGTACCAATATCGATGCCCAGCAAACAGGCGCTCACGGACGGCCTCCCGCTTTATGGTCGCAGCCGCAGACCAGCATCCGGTTTTTCACCAGTTCTTTTACGGCCTCCATGCCCACGACGCCCAGTTTCTTGGGGTCAAAAGTATCCGGCTTTTCCGCCAGCAGTTTTTTTCCGGCGTCGGTGTAGGCTACTCTGAGTTCCGTGGCAAAATTCACTTTGCAGATGCCCCGGCTCACACACTCCCGAACGTCGTCGTCGCTGAGGCCCGAAGCGCCGTGGAGCACCAGGGGGACGGACACGACCTCGCGGATTTCCGACACCCGCTTTTTGTCCAGCACGGGGGTTCCCACGTAGAATCCGTGGGCCGTGCCGATGCCGATGGCCAGGGAGGTGACGCCGGTGCGGGTTACGAACTCGGCGGCCTCCGCCGGATCGGTATTGGCGTCGCCGTCAGATTCCAGATCGTCCTCTTTACCGCCCACTTTTCCCAGTTCCGCTTCCACAGGGATGCCGCAGGCATTGGCCATATCGGCTACTTTTTTGGAGACGGCGATATTATCCTCGAAAGATTCGTGGGAGCCGTCGATCATCACAGAGGTGTAACCTACATGGATGGCCCGTGCAGCCAGCTCAAAGCTGCTGCCGTGGTCTAAGTGGAGGCAGACGGGGACGGAGGCTTTCCTGGCTTCGGCGGCGACGATGGCCCGGTAGGTCTCCAGACTGCCGTATTTGACGGTGGAGGGAGTGGTCTGCAGCATGACTGGGGCCCGGAGCTCTTCGGCGGCGGCGATGACGGCTTTGACCATCTCCATGTTTTCTACATTGAAAGCGCCCACGGCGTATCCGCCGGCCTGGGCGTTGGTTAACATGGTGGCTGATGTAGTTAATGGCATAGGGTATACCTCCTGTTGAGATAGGTGGCGGCTGTTTGCCGAATAGAGGCAAACAGCCACGAATTTCAGGCTCTCTTTATTATAGAAAATTATCAGGGAAAATACCAGAAATATAGTAGACAAAAAAGCGAAATGTGCGACGCGTCATCGAACATTTGTTGACGGAAAAGAAAAGCAGAGGTAAGATGAAGGAATAACGGGACAGGTAAAGGGGGAAAGCATGAGGACGGCATATACGGATCTGAATATTCGGATTAGTATGGGAAATACGACGTTTTTTGCGTTGAATATTGTATTTGAGCGCTTTCTGCGGTCCATGCCCAGGCACAGTCATGGCCATGACAGCTATGAACTGCATTATATTCCTCATGGCTATGGGCAGGTATGGATTGACGGGGCGGTGTACGAGATCAGGCCGAATACTCTTTATATGACGGGGCCTTCGGTGGAACATGAGCAGATTCCCCGGCGGGAAGATCCGATGGCGGAGTACTGTATTTATTTTAAGCTGAAACGGGGAGTGGGGGAGGAGGACCCGGCGGCGGCGAGGTTTGCCGGGACATTGTTCTGGTTTGGCCAGGACAGCCAGGAGCTGTATCCGCTGATGCAGCAGATTTTTTTTGAGCTGGAGCATAAGTATACGGGCTATATGGCTCAGGTAGAAGCGCTGCTGGCTCAATGCATTGTGAAGACAGTGCGCAATTATGAAACCCGGCGAGAATCCACGTCTCATTTTTCGCCCTCGAATCTGGTGGACAGCAAATATCTGATTGTGGAGGAGAGCTTTCTCTATGACTACGGAGAGCTGACGCTGGAAGAGCTGGCCCGGCGGCTGGGACTGGGGATACGCCAGACGGAACGTTTTTTAAAGGAATACTATGGCCGTACATTTCTGCAGAAAAAGACAGAGGCAAAAATGTCCGTGGCCAAGCTGTACCTGGCCGACCCGGAGACCTCTATCTCAGAGGCCGCCGAGCGGCTGGGTTATTCGTCGGTACAGCATTTTTGCTATGCTTTCCGCCGGTATTACGGAAAGACGGCGGGAGATTACAGGAAGGAGTTGCAGGGAGAGGCTTGATTTACAGATCCTGTTTTTCGTCGTATGTGTGGAATTCACCGTTCAGATTGTAGCCCTGGGACCGGGAAGTTTCGGCTTTGTCGTGCCGGGCGTTTTTCCTGGAGCGGACAATAACGGTGACGATGACCGCCACGACGGCGAGGAAAAGTACAATGGCCAGAATCAGAAAGAAGCTTGCCGTGCGGCGCTGGCTCCCGGTAATGGCGGCCGGCTCCCGGGATGCGCCGGAGGAGAGGCCGTCGGCCGTGTAAATAAATGTGTCCGTCAGAACTTTTTCATCTGCCCGGGCGCTGTCCGCGCAGTCGTCGAAATTTTCCCAGAAAAGATCCATAACGCGGTCGGTGAGGACGCCTGCAGCGTCGTCCCCCAGGATGTAGACGGTGTTCCAGTCATCGGTAATGACCAGGAGGAAATGTCCTTCGTCGGTGAAAAGGCGGCTGTACAGGCTGTCGGCTTCGGACTGATCCAGAACTGTTCTGCTCAGATAGATATGGGGCTGTACGCCTGTGACCGAGTAGAACTTTTTCAGGGACTTTTCCAGGGCGGACGCGTCCCCGATCCAGCCAAGCTCGTCGGTGTAATAGGCCGTTTCGTGGATGGCGGAGGAGGGGAGCGGCGTCACATGAACCTGCGATGCGGACGTTTCCCGGTGGTGATCTGTGGTGATCCTGCGGGGGATTTGGGCGGCGCAGACGACGATGATGATCAGGACACACACCGCCAGCAGGACGGACAGACAGCCGCCGCCCCGTCTCCTGCGGCGGAATCCGCCTCCGGGAGGCGGCGGAGGCATACCCGGTCCCGGATGTCTGCGCCATGGCCTGCGGGGCGGCGGGGGCATACCGGGCCCTCCCATACCCCAGCCGGGCCCGCCCATACCGACGTGGCCGCGGGAACCTGCGGGCCTGTGTACGCCGCCCGTCCGCGGCATGCGTCCTGTGGTTCCGCCGGGCCTGGGCCCTCCGCCCGTCCGTGGCGCTCTGTGAGTTCCTCCTGTCCGTCCTCCGGCGGGACGGCTTCCGCCTGCTCTTGCCATGGCAGTTCCTCCTTAATACATATACAAATTTAACGGCAGGTGTCATAAAAGTATATAAAAAATGGAAGCAAAGGGGCTCGAACCCTTGGCCTCCCGCTAGTCAGGCGAGCGCTCATCCCAGCTGAGCTATGCTTCCATGTTTCCCATTATACCACAGAACGGGAGAAAATCAATGGGAAATAAAAATGAAGGAACAGAATCTGCAACAGTGAAGCCGAAGGCCGAACTGTTCCCATTATATTCAGTTGACATCCCGTCATCCCGGGGTATAATACAAATAGTAGGTAAAGTTACGAAAAGAAGACTCTTTTTTCAGAAAAATCCAGCTGTTCTATGAATGAAGAAAAAAAGATGAAGATAAAAAAATTGCAGCGCCAGGCGGCGGATTCCACCGATGAGCTGTTGGCCATCAGCGAGGATATCGGCAGTTATGTCATTTCGGCATACGGCAGTGTTTCCGGGGAGCTGTTTACCATGCAGTGTAAGATCCAACTGGCGCGATGCCGGCGTCTGATTGAAAGCATACGGGAGACGGACGAGGCGCTGGCGGGCGTCGCCTCCTGTACCGGAAGCATCGCCCTGACCCGGCAGCTTCTGGCTCAGAATCTGCTGCTGGCGGAGCAGAAACAAAGTTTGCTGGAGGATTTCCTCGCCCATTCCGATTCCGTCCGGTCCCGGCTTAAAGATGCCAGAGATATGGAGGACAGGGCCGGGATACTGCGGCTGCAAAATACATTAAGAAGGGAGCTTTCCCCATGCCGGAGCGAAAAAGAAAATGGAAACTGATATATGTACTGGCCGTGTTGGGGCTGTTCGGCATTGCGTATCTCTGCCAGTATCTGGCCAGGGACGGCCTCATCATAAACTACGGCATTCGGTTTTACCGGAATCTGCAGGGCGGTATCCTCGTCGTGGGAAGCGCGGTCAGTCTGGTTGTCCTTTTACTGTACGCCCTTGACCTCAGAAAATATACGGCGTGGCTGCAGGCCCGCGGGGAGGAGAATGCCGGAGACAGCACGGAGACGCCGGAGGCGCTGTCGGCTAAATCCAGGCACAGAGAGGTTCTGTCGGTTTCCAGGAAGATGGATTCGGCGAAACTCAAAGAGCTTCTGACGGAATACGCCGCACAGAAATGGCGGGCGCTGTCCCAGCCTCTGATGCAGATCAAACTTCAGCTGGATATTATGGATGAGCATCAGGAAAAATTGTCTCATCTGCTGGATGCCAATGGCGCTGATGCTCTGGCCAATACGGAGGATGTCCTGGACCGTGTGGAGCAGTACCTGTGTAAGAATGTCCGAAAGGTACTGAATTATCTGGATGTGGCCGACAGCGATGTGCCGAAAGATATCCAATTGGTTCGGGAAAAACTGGCGGTCTGTCATGACGAGGGACAGAAGCAGTTACAGCAGGTGCAGGAGTTTCTCTTTGCCCTGGCGGATTTTCTGAACAAGCAGGGCGAGGACGACAACACCATGGAGATGTTGGATATTTACAAATCCACAATCCTGTCATCGATTGAGGAGGAGTGACGATTTTGCGTGGAGTGAAAGAAAGGAAAAATAGCATGAAAAAGTACAGGAAACCTGCAGTCTTTTGCCGATCACTGTCTGTCTTTCTGGCGGCGGCCGCTTTTGCGGTGCTGCTTGGCGGATGCGGGAACGGTTCCGTCCGGACGGAACGCAACGAGGAAACGCTCAGTTATGAGGACGCGGAGGCGGAGATAAATTCCATGATGAAGAAAATCCAGGTCACTGAGGTGGAGAATCCGACGCTGGATATCTATTCCGACGAGATGTCCGAGGCGGATGTTCTGGCGGATATCGACACCTTCCCCGTCACCACAGCGGGAGACGGGGAGGTCAATATTGAGATTGCCGCCGCCACGGAGCTTTCCTCCGAGGCCCCCGACGACTGGATAAACGTGGTGGCCCGGAACTTCAATGAAGCCGGTATCACCGTGGGCGGCAAGAAGGCTACGGTTTCCGTGAGGAAAATTACCTCGGGAGAGGTGGTGACGTATATCAATGCGGACGCCTATCATCCTCATATGTTTATTCCCTCCAATGACGCATGGGGAAAGATGCTGGAGATATCCCAGCCCGGAATTGAGAAAATCGCGGACCGCCTCGCGGGAAACACGGCCGGGATTCTGATTCAGAATGATGTATATGAATCTTTTATAGAAAAATATAAGGAGCCCACCGTGGCCAATGTCCTGGAGGCGACTCTGGCCGGAGATCTGCTCTTTGCCTACACAAATCCTTATACATCCAGCACGGGCCTGAATATCCTGACGGCCATGCTGAAAGCTTTTGACGAGACAAACCCGCTGTCGGGCAAGGCCCAGGACAAACTGCTGGAATACCAGCAGTCCTCTCCGCCGGTGGCTTACACCACGGCGGTATTGAGAAACCAGGCGTCCAAGGGTGTGATCAATGCGATGGTCATGGAGGAGCAGGCCTATATCAATACGCCGGAACTGGCGGATTATGTCTATATTCCCGCGGGTATCCGTCACGACCATCCGGCCTACATTTTTGATTACTGTACGGCGGAGGAGCGGGAGACGGCTCTGAAATTCGTGGAGTATTGTCAGAATGAAGAGAGCCAGAAGCTGGCCGCTGAGAGGGGCTTTAACCGCCACGACGAGTATGTGTCCCAGGATACGGGGATGAATGGCCTGGAGTATATCACTGCCCAGAAAGTCTGGAAGAAAAACAAAAATGGCGGTAAGCCGATTATTGCCGTGTTTGTCGCCGACGTTTCCGGTTCCATGAGCGGGGAACCTTTAAACTCGTTGAAATCGTCACTGATCGGCGCGTCCTCTTATATCGGATCTGACCATTATATCGGTCTGGTCAGCTATTCCAGCGACGTTACCGTCAATTTGCCCATCGGGCAGTTTGACGCAAAACAGAAGGCGTATTTTTCCGGGGAGGTGAAAAATCTCTCGGAAGGCGGCAGTACCGCCACGTATGACGCGCTGCTGGTCGCCCTAAATATGCTGAATGAAAAGGCAAAAGAAGTTCCCGACGCCAAGCTTATGCTCTTTGTGCTGTCCGACGGCGAGCAAAATGAGGGCTACAGTCTGAAACGGGTGACTCCCATCGTGGCGGGTATGCAGGTGCCGGTCTATACCATCGGCTATAATTATGCGGACGAAAACGGGGAATTAAGTATTCTGTCCGGCATCAATGAGGCGGCGTCTTTGAATGCTACCAGCGATGATATTGCCAACCAGCTCAGGAATCTCTTTAATGTGACGGTATGACGCAGATGCGGCGGTAGAAAAAGAGTCAGCGGTCAGGGAGCGCAGAATATGGAACGATGCAGAATCGCCCTCGTTCAGATGGACAGCCAGGCGGACAGAGAAAAAAATATGAGAAGCGTGGAAGCGGCCGTGGCCAAGGCCGTCGCCGGGGGAGCGGGATTTGTGATGTTTCCGGAGACGGTGGAATACATCGGCGAAGACTTTTCGGGAAATGCCAGCGAGATTCCGGGTCCGGTGAGCGAACGTTTCGGCCGTCTGGCCGGGAAGTACGGGATCTGGCTCCACGCAGGGAGCGTGACGGAAAAGAGAAAGGGGAAACCCTGCAACCTGACCATGCTTTTTGGGCCGGACGGCCGTCTGGCAGCCCGGTATCGGAAGGTACACCTTTTTGATGTAGATGTGGAGGAAGGGCCTGTTTATCGGGAATCGGATGAAATTGCTCCCGGGGACCGGCTGGCGCTGGCGGATACGGCTTTGGGCCGGATAGGGCTTTCCATCTGCTATGACCTGCGGTTTCCGCAACTATATGGCCTGTATGCGGATTGGGGGGCCGAGATCCTGACGGTGGCGGCGAATTTTACCGACGTCACCGGCGAGGCCCACTGGGAGCCGCTATTGCGGGCCCGGGCCATTGAGAATACCTGTTATGTGCTGGCCTGCGGCCAGTGCGGCGTAAAGCCGGCTTTCCGTGCCCATGGCCATTCCATGATCATTGATCCCTGGGGGCGCGTCCTGGCGGAGGCCGGAGAGGAGCCGGAGATTCTCTATGCATGGCTGGAGCCGGAGACGCTTGAAGCGGCCCGCCGCCAGATTCCCTGTCTGAAGAATCAGCGGAGAGATCTGTATACAGTAAAAGCTAATGGGGAAAAGATGGCTGCTGATTAGAGCGTGCGGTCCCTGGCGTTACAGCAAGATCATAAACAGAAGAAAAAATTGTACGACGGCGCAGCGCCGGATGCGGAGAAGTGTCCGGTGTTTTTGTGTGCCTGCAAGCTCAGGCATAATTTGCCCCCGGTAATATATTGAACAGATCTGAAAGATAGGTTACAATAGGCACAGATTTCATACGGTACAAATTGCGAGATGAGCCGGAAAGGGGGAAAATCATGAAATATCGTAAACTGGGACACACGGATCTGATGGTCAGTGAGATCGGCATGGGGTGTGAAGGCATGGTGGGGCAAACCGATGCAGTCATCCGGGAGTACGTAGATGCGATGGAGGCGGGCGGGGTCAACTGTATAGACCTGTATGCGCCCAATCCCGAATTCCGCACCGGACTGGGGCTGGCCCTTAAAGGGCGGCGGGACAAGTTCGTTCTGCAGGCCCATCTGTGCACGATCTGGAAAGACGGGCAGTACAAGAGGACCCGGGAGATTTCCGAAGTGAAGGAAGGCTTTGCGGATCAGCTTGAGAGGCTGCAGACGGATCATGTGGAGATCGGTATGATTCATTATGTGGATTCACCGGCGGATTGGGAGACGGTGAAAAACGGCGATGTGATGAAGTATGCGCTGGAGCTTAAACGTTCCGGTGTGATAAAGTCCGTCGGCATGTCCAGCCATAACCCCGAGGCGGCCCGGGCGGCGGTGGACAGCGGTCTCATCGATGTGCTGATGTTCAGCGTGAATCCCTGCTATGACTTGCAGCCGGGAAATGAGGATATTGAGCTTTTGTGGGCGCCGGAAAGTTATGCCGGAAACCTGGTGAATATGGACCCCGCCCGTCAGGCATTGTATGAGGCCTGCCAGCGGCAGGGCGTGGGCATTACGGTTATGAAGGCGTTCGGCGGCGGCGATCTGCTGGATGAGAAATTATCTCCAGCCGGAAAGGCCCTGACCCTGTATCAGTGTCTGCACTATGCGTTGACCCGCCCGGCGGTGGCTTCCGTAATGTCGGGGGCCCGGACGGTGGAGGAACTGAGGGTCAGCATCGCCTATGAGGAGGCCCCGGAGGAGGAGAAAGATTACGCGGAAGCGTTCGCCTCCCTGCCGAAGATCAGCTGGCAGGGACACTGTATGTACTGCGGCCATTGCGCGCCCTGCCCCAAGGGGATCGACGTGGCGTCGGTGACGAAATTCCTGAATCTGGCCATGGCCCAGGGCGAGCTGCCCGAGACGGTGCGGGAGCACTACGGCGCGCTGGCCGAGACGGCCTCGGCCTGTGTGGCCTGCGGCGCCTGTGAGAAGCGCTGTCCCTTCGGCGTGCCGGTAACGGAAAATATGAAAAAAGCCGTGGAGATCTTCGGAAAGTAGGCCGTTTCGTATCGGTTAAGGTACGGCTTTTACCGCCGTTACGGACGGTTATATTAAAAAATTATTACCCTGAGAGAAAGAGAGAAAACATTATGAAAAAAAATAATCCCAGAGCGCTGCTGCCCATCCTTGTTTTTTTGGTCTTATATCTGGGGCTGGGAATTTTGTTTGAGTATGTGCTGGCGATCCCGATGGGCTTTTACAATATCCCCATCGTGACCGCCTTCCTGGCCGCTATCCTGACGGCCTGCCTCCAGAACCGGGAGCTTGCGTTCGACGACAAGCTGGAGGTCATGGCCCAGGGTATGGCCGACAAAAATATCATCACCATGCTCCTGATCTTTCTGGTGGCCGGAACCTTTGTCGGCGTGGTGGGAAGGAGCAGCGCGGAGAGCGTGGCCTATTTCATGCTGTCGCTGATTCCGGCGCGGTTTGCGGTGGCCGTACTGTTCGTGGTGTCCTGTTTTGTGTCTACGGCCATGGGGACCTCCGTGGGGACCATCACGCTGATCACCCCCATCGCAGTGGCGGTTTCTGCGGCCTCCGGTTTCGGTCTGCCCCTCTGCGTGGGTTCGGTCATGGGCGGAGCCATGTTCGGGGATAACCTGTCCTTTATCTCGGATACCACCATTGCGGCCTGTAACGGCCAGGGCTGTGCCATGAAGGATAAGTTCCGTGAAAATTTCGGGATCGCCCTGCCGGCGGCTGTCGCTACGCTGGTATTGATCCTGATTCTGTCCATGGGCACGGATTTAAACGGCGCGGTGGCTCAGGAGTACAACCTGATCCAGATTATTCCCTATGTACTGGTGCTGATCGGCGGCGTTGTGGGCATCAACGTGTTTGTGGTGCTTCTGATCGGCATCGTGTCCGGCGCGGTGATTATGCTGGCTACGGGCCAGGTAACACCGGTAGAGATGATCGGCAATATGGGTTCCGGCGCGTCGGGCATGTTCGAGACCTGCATGGTGGCTGTCCTGGTATCCGCCATGTGCGCGCTGATCCGGGAGTATGGCGGCTTCGAGGCGCTGCTCTCGGCTATCCGTAAAGTCTTTAAAGGGAAAAAGGGCGGCCAGCTCGGCATGGGTTTACTGGTGTGCGCCATGGATGTGGCCACGGCCAACAATACGGTGGCTATTGTCATGGCTAATCCTATCGCCTCGGAGATGGCTCAGGAGTACGGGATCAGCGCGAAGAAATCCGCATCCATTCTGGATACGTTTTCCTGTATTTCCCAGGGGATGATTCCTTACGGCGCCCAGATGCTGGTGGCCCTCTCCGCGGCCAATGAACTGGGGTATGAATTGTCGGCTTTTGACGTGATACCGAACCTGTTTTATCCGGGGCTTTTGCTGATCAGTTCGTTGATTTTTATTTTTGTGGCGCCGGAACGCGGGACGGCCAAATGATTCTATTTTTATGATGGACATATGGGCAAAAATGGTTATAATAAGATTGGTGCAGGCGCATATATGCGCAGATGGTAACTGTGAGGATTCGGACAGTTATCGCATAGGAAAAACAGGAGGTAAGAAGCAATGACAAAATATGAGTGTGAACCCTGCGGTTATGTGTATGATCCCGAGGCGGGAGATCCCGATAACGGTATTGAGCCGGGGACGGCTTTTAAGGATCTTCCGGACGATTGGGTGTGCCCGTTGTGCGGCGCAGGTAAGGAGGAGTTCGCCGAGGTGTAAGGATTTCGGCGCGGGGACCCCGGGCAGAGCGTTTCTGTCCGGGGATTTTTTTGATGTGAAGGCAGCCGCGAGGCAATTGTTCGCGGCGGCACGGAAGGGAAGATAAACAGCAATTTTGGGAGGTCTGTATAGATGAGCGGTAAATTAATCATTCGCGATATGGAAGAAAAGGATCGGGAGCAGGTGCTGGCGCTGGAGGATTTGTTTTATCATTCGGACGCGGTATGTCATCCGGTAGACCCGTCGGTGTGGGGGAGGTGCTTTGACGCGGCGATAGAAGGGACGTCTACGCTGCGGGGGCTGATCCTGGAGGAAGAGGCAGAGATTGCGGGGTATGCGTATATCACAACTTTCTTTGCCACGGAAGTGGGCGGCCTGTGCCAGATGATCGAACAAATTTGCGTGAAGGACGGATACCGCGGTAAAGGGTACGGTTCCCGGCTCATGCAATGGCTGGAGCAGGAGTACCCTCAGGTGCGCCGGATGCGCCTGGAGGTGACGGAAGAGAATCCGGATGCGATTCGCCTGTATAAAAAGATGGGATATGAGTTTCTGGGGTATCTGCAAATGGTCAAAGAGAGGAATTAAACAATTAAAGAAATCTTAAACATTTGCCTGATTTTTTCTTAAAAAAAATTCTCCTATACTATCCGTGGAGGTTGAAAGTGATATGTACAATGTTCTGGTTTGCGACGATGAGAGAGATATCGTGGAGGCGCTGAAAATCTATCTGGAGGCGGAGGGGTATCGCACCTTTCCCGCTTACACGGGGAAAGAGGCCCTGGCCGTCATGGAGCGGGCCGATATCCATCTCGTGCTGATGGATATCATGATGCCGGTGATGGACGGTATCACCGCCATGGTGGAGATCCGCAGACGGAGCAACGTGCCGGTGATCCTCCTGACAGCCAAGGGGGAGGATACTGACAAGATCCTGGGCCTGAATGTGGGGGCCGACGATTACGTGACGAAGCCCTTCAACCCGGTGGAAGTGCTGGCCCGGGTGCGCTCTCAGCTCCGGCGCTATATGCAGCTGGGCGGCGGGAAAAAAGAGGAGCGGGGACTTCTTGTGACAGGCGGCATCGAGCTGGACCAGAAGGCCGTGGAAGTGCGGCTGGACGGGGAAAAGCTTTCTCTCACGCCCACGGAGTATGAGATCTTAAAACTTTTCATGGAGCATCCCGGCGAAGTGCTCTCGCCGAAGGAGATCTACCGCCGTGTCTGGAAGGAAGCGCCGGTCAGCGCCGAGGGTACCGTCGCGGTGCATATCCGTCATCTCCGGGAAAAAATAGAGATTACCCCCTCGGACCCCCGCTATCTCAAGGTGGTCTGGGGCCAGGGGTATAAGCTCGAGAGAGGAGACAGACGATGAAAAAATTACTGACAAAGGGCTGGGCAAAATGGCTGGCCGGTGTGTTTGCAACATTGTTTTTTACCGTGACAGTGGCCTGCGGGGTATGTACGGCGCATATGCTGGAAGAGGGATTTTATGGAAATTCACTGGAAGAACTGCAGGATCAGGTTTATATGGAGAATGCGGAGCTTTTGGAAATGGCCTACAGTATGCGCGGCGCATTTCCAGCCAGCTTTGCGGGAGGCCTGCTGCTGACGGCGGCCTGCCTGGCCTTTTTATACGCGGCAGCGGGACGTACAGGCGACGGTAAAGAGATCCAGGCCGGCGTCCTGGAACGGATTCCTTTTGATGTGTTTACCTGCCTGGCATGCCTGGCGGCGGGCCTGTTAATCAATCTGTCCATAGAGCTTCAGTGGCAGGCGGAAGAGAGCGTCCGGCTGGCGGTTACGGCATGTATCACCTTAGGCGGCTGGCTGATCGGCCTGTTTTATACAATCAGCATCGCCGTGCGGCTGAAACGCCGTGAGATCTTGAAGGGCTGGCTTTCCATTTGGGTTCTGGGCTGGTGTGCCAGCTGGCTGAGGAAGGCGGGACATATGCTTGGCATCCTGATCCGCGGGCTGCCGCTGTACGGAAAAGCCCTGGCGGCTTACGCTCTGTTGGCTCTGGCGGAGGGCATTTTGCTTTCCGCTTGCTGGTATGATATGGGTATTTATGTGTTGTTCTGGGTGTTAGAGAAGATCCTGCTGGCCCTGGGGCTGGCGTATCTGATCCTGGTACTGCGCAAGCTGCAGCAGGGGGGCAAAGAGATCGCTTCCGGCAACATGGATTATCATGTGGACACCCGGTACATGTTCTGGGATTTCGAGGAGTTTGGCGAGTGTTTGAACCATATCCGGGACGGCCTGGGCCGGGCGGTGGAGGAACGGATGAAGAGCGAGCGGTTTAAGACGGAGCTGATCACCAACGTATCTCATGATATCAAGACGCCGCTGACCTCCATCATCAGCTATGTAGATTTGATAAAGAAGGAGGAGCTGCCCACGGAGACTCTGCGGGAGTATGTGGAAGTGCTGGACCGCCAGTCCCAGCGGCTGAAGAAGTTGATTGAGGATCTGGTGGAGGCTTCCAAAGCGTCCACGGGGAATATAACGGTTCAGCTGGCGGAGTGCGACGTGCAGGTGCTCTTAAACCAGTCCATGGCCGAGTATCAGGAAAAGCTGGAAAAAGCTGGCCTGACCCCTGTGCTGAAACAGCCGGACAGTCCCGTGTATATCCGGGCCGACGGCCGCCATCTGTGGAGGATCTTTGATAATCTGCTGAACAATATCTGCAAATACGCCATGTCGGGAACCCGGGTGTATCTGGATGTGACCCTCCTGGACGGTGAAGCGCGGATCACCTTCCGCAATGTATCGGAATCGCCGCTGCAGATGGACGGGGAGACCCTGCTGGAGCGGTTTGTCCGGGGCGATACCTCCCGCCATACCGAGGGGAGCGGCCTGGGGCTGTCCATCGCGGCCAGCCTGGCCCAGCTGCAGCATGGGCGCCTGGAGCTTGTGACTGACGGGGATTTGTTTAAAGCGACGCTGATATTTCCGGCAGTTTCGCCCGCTGTGGTTTCAATGGGGAGCCCGGGTGGGACAGTGACCGTGAGATGAAGAAATCATGTGAAAGAGGGGGAGCAATCCCCTTTTTTGTGTGGAACGAAAAGTTTCGTGTCGTGTAGGAAATTCGGTTGCATATGATTATTCTGATGGATATAATAATGATATCTTTGACACAGGGAAGCGACTGGTAGAAAGGGAGATGGGGTTTGCAGAAATTGATGATTAATAAACTTGGCCCGATTGAGCAATGCGAATTAGAAAGTTCGCGATTTATGACATTGACAGGGTTTCAGGCATCCGGGAAAAGTACAATTGCGAAAGCAATCTATTATTTTCGGACGATAAAAGAAGATATCATAGAGCTTGCAAAAACGCAAGCTTTGCATCTTGTTCCTGTAAGCGGGATGGAAGAAGAGTTTCCGATATACCATAACGACACTCTGAAGAGTGCATTAGAGAATCATTTACGTGAAAAATTTTTGAGGATATTTGGTTCGTCTTGGAGTATGTCGAATGAGATGTATATGGAGTATTATTTTACCAGTACTTGTTTCGTAAGGATTTCTCTGAAAAATGATACAAAGTATACGACACCAAATTATATATGGATAACGCTTAGCGCCGGCCTGAAAGATTTTCTTCAGAAAAATAATCTCAGTTTAGTTGCCACGCCATTAGGGGTAGACGAGGAATGTCTGAAAACATTTAAAGAAGAAATATATAAAATATTTGATGATGGATGTACAGTTGTATATATCCCTGCAGGACGCAGTATGATCACTCTGCTGTCACAGCAGTTCGGTTATATTTACGCAACTATGGATGACATACAAAAGCGATCACTGGACGGTTGCACAAAAGATTACCTTGAGAGGATACTGCGATTAAAACCGGAATTTTCGGACGGCCTTCAGGGGTTGGCTGCGTATCCCGCGGGAAAGCCAACAATACCCAGAAAACTTGTCGTTCAGGCATTGGAGTTAGTAAAAAAAATTTTACGTGGGACATACCGATACAGTAACGGAGAAGAACAGATTGTGCTTGATGATGGAAAATATGTGAAAATAAATTTTTCATCGTCGGGACAGCAGGAATGCGTATGGATCTTGAATTTATTGTTTTACTATCTGTTACGGCAAAAACAGGTTTTATTTATTATTGAAGAACCTGAATCCCATTTATTTCCTGAGTCTCAAAAATATATTACAGAATTGATTACGCTCGTGCACAATTGCGGACATTCGATTGTGTTGACGACACACAGCCCTTATGTATTGGGGACTTTAAATAATTTGTTATATGCGAAAACTGTTCAGGCTAAGCATTCAAAAAGGGCAAATGAAGTGATTCCAGCGTTATTTTGGCTGGATCATGATCATTTTGGGTCATGGTTTGTAAAAAACGGAGTTATTGAGAACTGTATGGACCCGGAGATCCATATGATTCAGAATGAAAGAATCGATGAAATATCGAAAGTTATTAACGACGATTTCGACAGGCTTTTAGAATTGCAGGATATAGATGCGGAAAGTGTGGTGTTATAATGCCTTTAAGGGGTTTTCAATCATTATGCGGAAAAAAGGCCGGGCGGATAGTATCGCGCGATAAAGGAAATCCACAGTACCATAAGGGAATAAATACTGAGAAGGCGTTTGTGACGCACTATAAAATAGATGGTATTGTAATAACATCCGGGGGCAGGTGTGACTATCTGCTTATGAATGAGGAAAAGCGGATTGCCTATTTAATTGAGTTAAAAGGTTCTGATCTGGTGAAAGCCGCCGGGCAGCTGGAAACTACGGAAAAAGTATTGCGGCAGGATCTGGCGGATTATAGTCTGCAATATCGAATTATTGCCAATAAATGTAAAACTCAGGAGATTTATTCATCAGCATACAGAAAATATCAGATCCGGTGGAAGGGGAAGCTTTTACAGAAGACTGGATTTATAGAAGAAAATATTTAAATTTGGCCGTCAATAAGCTATGTCCGTGTGCCCTCCCGCAAGTCATCGCGCAGTGATTTTAAAGGGATTTTTGCAGATGACAGCTTGTTTGAATTATTACAAGTTTATCAAAATTTAATAATTACACAATAATAAAAAGTGGAATATAAAATGAACGGGTAGTATAATAAGAATTGTTGCTTCAATTAGAAAAATTTGTTAACAAAGAGCGCGTAAGCGCTCTGGAAAAGGTGGTGAGAGGAAGCGTGGTAAAGACAACATTAGAGACCGTAGAGCGGGCTGAGGCCGATGCGGAGAAAATCCGAATGAAAGCCGAGGAAGAGGCCCGGGGTGCGGTGGAGCGGGCGAAGGCAGAGGCCGCCGAAATGCAGCAGAAAGAGCTGGCTAAGGCGAAGGAAAAGATCGCCGGGCAGAAGGCAGCGGCGGACAGGGAAAACAAAGCGTTTCTCAAACGTTCCATGGAAGCTGTGGATGCTGAAATCCAGGCTTTGAAAAAGGTGGCTGCCGGGAAAGAAAAGGGCGCCGTTTCAATGATTCTTGCCGAACTCGTGTAAAAAGAAAAATTAAGAAAGGAGGCGATGCGGATATGGCAGTATTGCAGATGCAGAAACTGACGATCTGTGCCATGAAAAAGGACAGAAAGGCAGTTCTGGAACTGCTGCAGAAGATGGGTACTGTGGAGTGTATTCCCGATCTGGAGGGCAGCGAGGTATTCAGGCGCATGGATACCACGTCCCAGAGAATGCAGTTTGAGAAGAACTTCTCCCTCGCCGAACAGGCGCTGGAAGTGCTGGATCAGTATGATCCGGTAAAGTCTTCTCTTTTTGCATCGTTGGCCGGTAAGGAACTGATCGAGGCAGACGATCTGTCCCAGGTAGTGGCGCAGGTCGGGGCTATCATGACAAAAGTCAGGGAGCTTCTCGCGTTACAGCGGAAGATATCCGACGCCCGTTCCCTGATCCAGAAAAAGGAGGCCGCCATTGAAGGGCTGAAGCCCTGGGCCGCCCTGGATGTGCCGATGAAATGCCAGGGTACGGTTCATACGGCGCTTCTGTACGGTACGCTGGGGCCGGAGTATACCCAGGCCATGATCGAGGGCGCTTTGCGGGAGCGGCTGCCTGAAATTAAGACTGTGGAGGCAGAGATTCTGTCCGCGGACAAAGACCAGGTCTGTCTGGCAGTGGTATGTATGAAGAAAGACGCGGCGGCTGTGGAGGAGGCCCTCCGGGCAGAAGGCTTTGCCAGACGGCTCAGCGTATCCGAGAGGACGCCGGCGCAGCGTATAGCGAAGAGAAAAGAGGAGATCCGTGAGATCGAGAAAGAGATTTCAGAACTGGAGAGCCAGATCCATGCCATGGCGCCCATGCGGGAGGATTTCCGGCGGGTATCCGATTATTTCCGAATCCGCTCGGAGAAATACAGGGTACTGGGCGATTTGATTCAGTCGAAACAGACCTTTATCATCAGCGGTTATATTATGAAGAGGGATGCGGCCCGCACCGTGGACCGGTTGAACAGCCGGTTTGACCTGATGGCGGAGGTAACGGAGATTCCCGAGGACGAAGATGCGCCGGTACAGCTGGCAAATAACGGATTCTCCCGCAACTGGGAGGGGATTCTGGAGTCTTATGGCCTGCCTCATAAGGGAGAGATTGATCCCACATTCATCATGTCCCTGTGTTATGTATTCCTGTTCGGACTGATGCTTTCCGATGCGGCTTACGGACTGATTATGGCCGTTGCCTGCTTTATTGTATTGAAAAAATTTCCGCGGATGGGGGAGGGTATGCATAAATCCCTCACCATGTTTATGTGGTGCGGCGTGTCTACCGTATTCTGGGGGCTGATGTTCGGCGGCTTTTTTGGCGATATGCTGAAGGTAGTGGCTAATGTGTTCTTCGGCGTGCAGAACGAGGCTACGCTGGCTTTCCTCGGCGGAGACTGGGCGCTGTGGTTTGTGCCGCTGAACGATCCCATGACCATGCTGATGTGGTCGCTGCTGTTCGGCGTGATTCATCTGTTCCTGGGCCTGGGACTCAAAGGTTATTCTCTGCTGAAAGAGGGTAAAACAATGGACGCCCTGTGCGACGTGGGCCTGTGGTATCTGTTCCTGCTGGGGCTTCTGGGACTTTTGCTTCCCAGCGAGCTGTTCGCCTCGATTGCCGGATGGCAGGAGGTGACGTTCCCGGCGTGGGTGAACCCGCTGTCCCTGGCGTTTATCGCCGTGGGCGGACTGGGGATTCTGTTCTTCTCGGCAAGAGATAATAAAAATTTCGGATTGCGCATTGCCCTGGGGGCATATGATATATACGGCGTAACCAGCTGGCTTTCGGATGTACTTTCCTACTCCCGTCTGCTGGCTCTGGGACTGGCCACCGGCGTTATTGCCCAGGTTGTCAATTCCATGGGTTCCATGTTTGGAAGCTCCGTCGTGGGCGCCGTATTGTTTATCATCATCTTTATTATCGGCCATTCGCTGAATCTGGCCATTAACCTGCTGGGCGCGTATGTGCACACGAACAGGCTCCAGTATGTGGAGTTTTTCGGAAAGTTTTATGAGGGCGGCGGAAGGCCGTTTGATCCGTTCAGAGAAAACACAAAATATGTGGATATTAAGGAGGAAAAATTATCATGACTATGGGAACCTTTTACGCATTACTGGGAGCAGCTATCGCTGTTATGTTGGCAGGCGCCGGATCGGCCATGGGCGTAGGTATTGCGGGCCAGGCGGCCGCGGGCGTTATGTCCGAGAAACCGGAACTTTTCGCTAAAGTACTGATCATGCAGCTTCTGCCCGGTACACAGGGTATCTACGGTCTGCTGGTAGGCTTCATCGCCCTGTCCCAGATCGGTGTAATCGGCGGCGGCGCCGGAGAGATGAGCGTTGCCACAGGTCTTATGTACTGTGCAGCCTGCCTGCCTATCGGTCTGGTGGGTCTGATCTCCGGTGTTTACCAGGGAAAGACTTCCGCGGCTTCTATCGGAATCCTTGCGAAGAAACCGGATCAGTTCGGTAAAGCCATGCTGTTTCCGGCTATGGTTGAGACCTATGCCATCCTTGCTCTGCTGATCTCCGTACTTTCCGTTACAGGTATCCGGTAACACACGGCAGACACCAAGAAAGTACAGAGTAGGAGGGAAGGCGTATGGCCGGATTGGATAATATAGTAAGCGAAATCCTCGCCGAAGCAAATGCGGCAGCCGAGAGTGTCCGGCAGGCGGCGCAGCGTGAGGCCGAAGAGATTGCAAAGGCAGCCGCCGCCCAGAGCCGTCAGGAATGCGAGGCGCTTGAGGCGAAGGCCGGGCAGGCCAGAGACACGGAGGCCGCCAGGACCAAATCTTCTGCGGATCTGCAGAGAAGGCAGAGACTCCTGGCCGCCAAGCAGGAGATCATTGCGGGTGTAATTGATAACGCCTATGCGGAGATCTTCCGTCTGGATGACGCGGCGTATTTTGAACTGGTAAAGAAAATGCTGGGACAATATGTCCTGGATAAAGAAGGCGAGATCTGCTTTAATGAGCGGGATAAGAAACGTCTGCCGAAAGATTTTGGCGATGTGATCGGTGAAGCTGCGAAAGCCAAAGGCGGTTCCCTGGTTCTGTCTGACGAAGTACGCAAAATTGACGGCGGATTTGTCCTGATCTACGGCGGTATTGAGGAGAACTGTTCCTTCGAGGCCCTGTTTGCCGCCGAGAGAGACAGACTGACCGACAGGGTATATCAGTTTGTCTTCGCCTGACGGCATGCAGATAGGAGGAATTTATGGCAGAAAATTATGCTTTTGCGGTTGCCAGAGTCAGGGCCCTGGAAGCATCGCTTTTTTCGGACGCCACCATTGACCAGCTTTTGGGCTGCCGGGAGTACGGCGCCATGCTGCAGATGCTGG
Organism: uncultured Lachnospiraceae bacterium; assembly: GCA_949471785.1. Taxonomy (GTDB): domain Bacteria; phylum Bacillota; class Clostridia; order Lachnospirales; family Lachnospiraceae; genus UBA11957. The sequence goes on from CASWRE010000008.1 coordinate 45,046, forward strand.
CGGAAAAAGGCTGGGGCGACGGGACCGAGGCGGACGCGGAGACCATACTTGCCCGCGAGCGGGAAAAGACATGGGAGGTGCTCACCGATCTGGTGAAAGATCCGGTAGTCTTTGAACTGCTTTCCTATTCCAAATTGTTCCACAATCTGAAAGCAGCGATCAAAGAGGTCGTGATCGGTAAAGTTCAGGCCCATATATATTACGACGACTGCCCGATTGGCGGGGAGGAAATGGTAAAGATCGTCTCGGAGAAGAATTTCAGCGCATTGCCGAAGCCCATGCAGGAGGCGGCCGCGGAGGCCCACGAATCTTTCCTGCATACCGGGGACGGCCAGCTCTGCGATATTATCGTGGACCGGGCCGCATTGTGCGCGATTTACGAAGCCGGGCAGCGGTCAAAGATAGATTTGCTTATGGAATATGCGGAGACTACGGTGGCGGTGGCCGACATTAAGGTGGCCGTCCGTTCGCAAAAGACCGGGAAATCCGCGGAATTTATGCGGCGCGCGCTGGCGCCCTGTAAAAGCCTCAACGTGGAAATGCTGATCCACGGGGCGTTAAGCGGCCGGGAGGCCTTGGCGTCCTATCTGGAGGAGACGGCTTACCGGGAGGGAGCCGAGGCCTTACGGACGTCGCCCTCCGCCTTTGAACGGTGGTGCGATAACCGGATCATCGAGGCGATCAGGCCGCAGAAATACAAAGCCTTCACCGTAGGGCCTGTGGTGGCCTACGTGCTGGCGAGGGAAAATGAGATCAAAACGGTGCGGATCATCCTGTCCGGCAGACAGAACGGGCTGTCCGATGATTCTATCCGGGAAAAGGTAAGGGAAATGTATGTATAAAATAGCAGTGATGGGTGATTACGACAGCATCTACGGCTTTGCCACCCTGGGGCTTGATACATTTCCGGTGACGGAGCCGGGCGAAGCGGGCAAACTGCTCAAACGGCTTGCCGAGGGCCAGTACAGTGTGATTTACGTCACGGAGAAACTGGCCGGCCAGATTGAGAGGGAGATTGCCGTCTATGCCGAGCAGATGCTTCCGGCAATCATCCTGATTCCGGGTACGTCGGGAAATACAGGCAAGGGTGTCGAACGGGTTAAAAAGTCGGTGGAACAGGCCGTGGGATCAGATATTCTGTTCTCCGACAATGAGTAGAAAGGAGATTGTGTCATCGAATGGCTAAAGGTACGATAATTAAAATCGCCGGTCCGCTGGTCATAGCATCGGGCATGAGGGACGCCAACATGTATGACGTGTGCCGCGTCAGCAAGCAGCGCCTGATCGGTGAGATCATCGAGATGCACGGGGACGAGGCATCCATACAGGTATATGAGGAGACGTCGGGACTGAAACCGGGCGAAGAGGTGGAGTCTTCCGAGGCGCCTCTGTCCGTGGAGCTGGGCCCCGGACTGATTGAGAGTATTTATGACGGAATTCAGAGGCCTCTGGACGATATTATGAAGGTGACAGGGGGCAACAACCTGAAAAGGGGTGTGGAGGTACCGTCTTTAAAGCGTGACCGCAAGTGGGACTTTGTGCCTACGGCGAAAGCAGGCGACGAGGTGGAGGCCGGTGATATCATCGGTACGGTGCAGGAGTCTCCCATCGTCGAGCACAGAATTATGGTTCCCTACGGAATCAAAGGTAAAATCAAAGAAATCAACGGCGGTACGTATACCGTGACAGAGACGGTATGTGTGGTCATCGACGCGGAAGGCCAGGATCATGAGCTGACATTGATGCAGAAATGGCCGGTGCGTAAAGGCAGGCCCTATCAGAAAAAACTGCCGCTGGATAAACCGCTGATCACGGGCCAGAGGGTGGTGGATACCTTCTTCCCCATCGCCAAAGGCGGTGTGGCGGCCGTGCCGGGTCCCTTCGGAAGCGGCAAAACCGTTATCCAGCATCAGCTGGCAAAATGGGCCGAGGCGGATATCGTGGTCTATATCGGCTGCGGCGAGCGTGGGAACGAGATGACGGATGTTCTGAATGAGTTCCCCGAGCTGATCGACCCCAAGACGGGTCAGCCCCTGATGAAGAGGACCGTGCTGATCGCCAACACCTCCGATATGCCGGTGGCTGCCCGTGAGGCTTCTATCTATACCGGTATTACCATCGCCGAATATTTCCGCGACATGGGTTACTCGGTGGCCCTGATGGCCGATTCCACTTCCCGCTGGGCCGAGGCTCTGCGCGAGATGTCCGGCCGTCTGCAGGAGATGCCCGGTGAGGAGGGTTATCCGGCTTACCTGGGTTCCCGTCTGGCACAGTTTTATGAGCGCGCAGGCCAGGTACTGACACTGGGTAAAGAGGGACGGACCGGTTCTCTGTCCGCCATCGGCGCCGTGTCGCCGCCCGGCGGCGATACCTCCGAGCCGGTATCCCAGGCTACCCTGCGTATCGTTAAGGTGTTCTGGGGACTGGATTCCGCGCTGGCTTATAAGCGTCATTTCCCGGCCATCAACTGGCTGACCAGCTACTCCCTGTATCTGGATAACCTGGCCGGATGGTTCACGGAAAATGTGTCCGAGGACTGGATGAAGGGCCGTCAGGAGATGATGAGCCTTCTGCAGGACGAGGCGGAGTTGGAAGAGACCGTAAAGATGGTGGGTATGGACGCCCTGTCCCCCACGGACCGTCTGAAAATGGAAGCGGCCCGCTCCATCCGCGAGGACTTCCTTCATCAGGTGGCTTTTGACGATGTGGATACCTATACATCTCTGGAAAAACAGCTGCTGATGATGAAGCTGGTGCTGGCGTTCTACCATGTCTCTCTGGAGAATATGAAAAAAGGCGCGTCCATGAACGGCCTGATCCGTATGGCGGTGCGCGAGAGAATCGGACGTTTCAAATATACGCCTGCCGATAAGGTACAGAGCGAGTATGAGACGATCCTCCGCGAGCTTCAGACAGAGGCGGATAATCTGCTGCAGAAGGAGGACTATTGATATGCCAAAGGAATATAGAACCATACAGGAAGTGGCAGGCCCCCTGATGCTGGTACACGGCGTTGAGGATGTGGCCTACGACGAGATTGGAGAGATCGAGCTGGCCAGCGGCGAGATCCGCCGCTGCAAGGTGCTGGAGATCAACGGCGGTGACGCCATGGTGCAGCTGTTTGAGAGCTCTACCGGTATCAACCTCTCCAACAGCAAGGTGCGTTTCCTGGGAAGATCCATGGAGCTTGGCGTTTCCGAGGATATGCTGGGACGTGTTTTCGACGGTCTGGGAAGACCCATTGACGATGGCCCGGAGATTCTGCCGGAGAAGAGGCTGGATGTAAACGGTATGCCGATGAACCCGGCGGCCAGGACATATCCCGAGGAGTTTATCCAGACGGGTGTGTCCGCCATCGACGGGCTGAATACCCTGGTGCGTGGCCAGAAGCTGCCGATTTTCTCAGCCTCCGGTTTGCCCCATGCCCAGCTGGCGGCCCAGATCGCAAGGCAGGCCAAAGTGCGCGGCACCTCCGAGCCCTTCGCCGTTGTGTTTGCGGCCCTGGGTATCACCTTCGAGGAGTCGAACTTCTTTATCAACAGCTTCAAGGAGACCGGCGCTATCGATCGTACCGTACTGTTTATCAACCTGGCCGACGACCCGGCTGTAGAGCGTATCGCCACCCCGAAGATGGCGCTTACCGCCGCCGAGTATCTGGCCTTTGAGAAAAATATGCACGTGCTGGTTATCCTGACGGATATCACCAACTACGCGGACGCTCTGCGTGAGGTTTCCGCGGCCCGTAAAGAGGTGCCCGGACGCCGCGGCTATCCCGGATACATGTATACTGACCTGGCTCAGATGTATGAACGCGCCGGCCGTCAGCAGGGCAAGAAGGGCAGTATCACGATGATCCCGATTTTGACCATGCCTGAGGATGACAAAACCCATCCGATTCCTGACCTTACCGGTTACATCACTGAGGGACAGATCATCCTGGGACGTGAACTGTACCGCAAGGGCATCACGCCGCCCATCGACGTCCTGCCGTCCCTGTCCCGTCTGAAAGATAAGGGTATCGGCGAGGGCAAGACCAGGGCGGATCACTCCAACACCATGAACCAGCTCTTTGCCGCTTATTCCCGCGGTAAAGACGCGAAAGAGCTGATGACCATTCTGGGCGAGTCGGCGCTGTCCGATATCGACCTGCTGTACGCGAAATTCTCCGATGCCTTTGAGCAGGAGTATGTATCTCAGGGCTATGAGACGGACCGCTCCATTGAGGAGACTCTGGACATCGGCTGGAAGCTTCTGCGCATTCTGCCCAGGAGCGAGCTGAAACGTATCAAGGATGAATTCCTGGATATGTACTATGAGGAAAAGGGAAACCAGGAGTGACAGGAGACACAGTTTGGACAGAAAGAGGTGAGCAGATTTGGCTTCAACCCAGGTAAACCCGACCCGAATGGAACTGAACCGGCTGAAGAAGAAGTTGAAAACAGCCGTCAAGGGCCATAAGCTGCTTAAGGATAAGCGGGATGAGCTTATGCGCCAGTTCCTGGAGCTGGTCAGGGAAAATATGGAACTGCGTCTCAAGGTGGAGGCGGGCATCAAGGCTGCCAACACCAACTTTGTCATCGCCAAAGCCGGCATGTCGGAAGAAGCGCTTCACACGGCCCTGATGGCGCCGAAGCAGGAGGTATCCCTAAGCTGCGGCAGCCGCAATGTCATGAGTGTGGATGTGCCTACGATGCAGTATAAAACCAAGACTGCAGACGCGGGGGATATCTATTCCTATGGTTTTGCCTTTACCTCCGGCGACCTGGACGACGCGGTGCGGTCGCTGGCGGACATTCTGCCGGATATGCTGGAGCTGGCCGAGAAAGAGAAAGCCTGCCAGCTGATGGCAGCGGAGATTGAGAGAACCAGGAGAAGAGTGAATGCCCTGGAGCATATCACCATTCCTGAGACGCAGTCGAGCATTAAATATATCACGATGAAACTTGACGAGAATGAGCGAAGCACCCAGATCCGCCTGCTCAAGGTGAAGGATATGATGCTGGAGGATGCTCATCACTACAGCGAACATCTTTGGGATAAGTTTGAAGAGGAAGCGTAGTAGTGGATCAGTAGATAAGAAGAGTGATAATCAGAAACCCATGGCAGCGCCTGACATTCCCGGGAGGGGGTGGAAGGCGCTGCTTTTTCCATTAGGAGGAATTACATCCTTTTTTGTGTAAAACGCTTGAAATGCAGCTTCATAATCGTTTATAGTAGAATGTAAAAGCTGATAGTGGTTATACTGTAAAAACCAGTACTCCATCCGGCCAGAAATTGCACTGCCAGTGCCGGATATTTTGTCAGTTTGCAAGGCGGAGGAAGGAGGCGATGCGGTGGCATCGTTGACTGACGACAACGCGGCAGATGGCAAAATAGACGGTGCTGAAAGTGCAGTTACTGGCCAGATGGAGTACTAGTAAAAAACCGGGAGGATATGGATGAAAAAGATAAAGATATACAGGGAAAATTATCAGGATCTTCCCGACCGGTTTGCCGGAAAGATTGAATCAGATCTGCGGTATCTGGCGGAGGCCGGGATTCCGGGACTGAAAAAGGTATATCTTTTCGGGAGCTGTGCCCGGGGCGAGGTGCGCAGCGGCAGCGATGTGGATCTTCTGGTTTATACAGAACACCGGCTGACAGACAGGGAGCTTGCGGCCGAGATCCGCTGGACGCTGGATGAACCAGTTCGGGGGGTGCGGACGGATGTGGTCTATAAAAATGAAGATGCGCCATCCGGGTATTCCATGTTTGAAAAAGTTACACGGAGGGACAGAAAGTTAATCTTGGAGGTGGGGGAATGATTCGCAATACGTATCTGGATATAGCGGAAAATGATCTGGAATATCTGGAATCAGTGCTGAAAACAGGAAGCAGGTATTATAATCAGTTGTCCGTGCAGGCCCAGCAGGTGGCGGAAAAATATTTGAAAGGTTATTTGGAGCGTCTGGCTGTGGATGAGGATGTGTCGGATCTGTTGCGAAAGCACAATATGAAAAGAATCGCGTCCCGGTTGAATGAACTGTACCCGCGGCTTGGCCTGGATACGGTGGGTCTGGCCTATCTGACAGATTTTTACTTTGACGCCAGATATCCCGGCGATGATTTTTATACGGTAACGGAGGAAGAGTTAAAAAAGTGTCTGGCTGTGATGTATGATACGGTCGGGCGTCTGCGGGAGATGGAAGATATGGCCGGGACAGACAGTAAATAGCAGAAAACCGGCTATCCGGCGAGAGCCGGAATACCGGGACTGAAAAAGATATATCTTGTCGAAAACGTGCCAAGGGTGAAGTGCGTGGCGTTTTTCACGCCGGCTTGCCCATGAGTTTGGAAACATTTTGTTTCAGTTTGTCAATTTCCTCCAGGACATAGTTGACTTTTACTTCGTAAGCCCGGTTTTTGTCAGCGGCGGGGACGGCCTGATTTAATTTGTTTGTCAGGTCAATGAAGTTTTCGGCGAGCAGCATGATATTTTTGTCCGTAACATTTTCAAGGTGGACTTCGATATTAGAGACGCGCTGCCGGAGATCTTTTATGTCGGTTTTTATATCCTGTATGTCGGTCTGCATATTCTGCATACCGTCTTTCATATCCTGCATATCGGTTTTCATGCCCTGCATGTCGGTTTTCATGCCCTGCATGTCGGTTTTCATGCTCTGCATGTCGGTTTTCATGCCCTGCATGTCGGACTTCACGTTCTGCATGTCGGACTTCATGCTCTGCATGTCGGTTTTCATGCCCTGCATGTCGGACTTCATGCCTGTTATTTCCGAAAGAATTAAATCAAGTTTCTGGTTATCAGTCATCGGATTTTCTCCTTTCTCATATGTACGTACACTAACATGAACACAGTATAGCATAATGAAAGGATCTTGTCCATAGTAATTTTGAAAAAAATCCACAAAAAAGAACAGAGATCGAATCGTTGTTTTTTCACGGATCAGGATATGATGAGCAGGAGATGAATATGAAAGAATAAAACTATTCATGGGTTTACCGTGACTTATTTGGGATTGTGGTTGAAATATTGCCTCACAATGGGATATAGTAAAAAGGAAGAAATACGCGTTATTTTTTCCGTGGATATGTTTAACGAGGGTGTGGACATCGCGCCCCTGGACATGGTTATGTTCCTGCGTCCCACGGGATCCCCGATCGTATTTTTGCAACAGCTGGGCCGGGGACTGCGCATCAGCAGGGGAAAGCAGTACCTGAACGTACTGGATTTCATCGGCAATTATGAGAAAGCGGGGCGGACGCATTTACTGCTTGGCGGAGGCACAGGTATTTCCGGGAACCGGCCCGGTGATGACGGTGCCTTCGGAAATAGGCTCTGCGACGGTGGTGACGCGGAATATCCGGATGACTGCATCGTGGATTTCGATATGCGTCTGATAGAGCTGTTTGCCGAGATGGAGAGAATACAGGACAATGGAGTATTACCGCAGGCGGTATGCGGGGGAGTGAGACGGGAAAACCATGATCATAAGTGTGAGCCGACGGACAGATATCCCATCCTATTATGCAGAGTGGTTTTTTAACCGGATCAAAGAGGGGTATGTATACGTCCGAAATCCAATGAATATCCGTCAGATCGGAAAGATCTGTTTATCGCCGTCCGTTGTAGACGGGATGGTTATCTGGACGAAGAATCCGATTCCCATGATGAGGCGGCTGGATGAACTGGAAAAATATACGTATTATTTCCAGTTTACGCTGACATCGTATGGAAGGGATATTGAGGCAAATTTGCCTTCAAAGAATCAGGATCTGATACCCGCGTTCCGCAGCCTTTCAAGGCAGATCGGAAAAGAGCGGGTTGTGTGGCGGTATGATCCGATTTTCTTTAACGATATCTATACCATGGATTACCACAAAAAATATTTCAGGGTTATGGCTTCAAAGTTAGGAGCGTATACGGAAAAATGTACGGTTAGTTTCCTGGACTTATATAAAAATACGTTAAGAAACATACGGCCTTTTGCCGTCCGGGCGCCGGTGAAAGAAGAACAATTAGAATTGATGGATGTGTTTGTGAAGACTGCGAACGAGTATGGTTTTGATCTGGATACCTGCGCGGAGGAAATAGACCTTTCTTCCCTGGGCATAAAACACGCGTGCTGTGTGGATAAAGACCGGCTTGAGCAGATTGGGCATTATCGTTTAAAAGTAAAGAAGGATGCCGGCCAGCGGGATATTTGCGGATGTGTTTCCAGTATCGATATCGGGACCTATAATACCTGTAAAAACGGCTGCGTATATTGTTATGCCAATGAGAGCAGAAAGACAGTAGAAAGCAGGACGCAGCGTCATAATCCCAGGAGCCCGCTGCTTTTTGGGGAAGTGGGAAAGGAGGATGTTATAAAAGAGAGGAAGATGGAATCTCTTATACAAAATCAGCTTTCTCTTTTTGATTTGTGATGGCAGGGAAAAGATCAAAAGATAAGGGATAGAACGGTAAAAGGAAATTGCAGCAAACAATCAGGATGCATACGCATCCTTTTTTTATTGAAAATTTATAATTTTGGAACGCCCGGGAAACTCTGGAGGAATATCCCGGGAACTGCGGCTGTATATAATAGAGGCCGATAAAACGTGAAAATAAAAAATTTGGGAGGACTTTTTTATGTATTTTGATACGATTGCAAGGCTTGTTTCCGAACGTATTGGCTGTGATGTTTCCACCATTAAGCCGGAGAGTACATTCTCTGAGCTGGGTATTGATTCTCTGGATACCGTGGAGCTTCTGATGAATCTGGAGGACGAGATCGGCATTGAGATCGAGCTGGATGAGAAGGTGGCGACGATAGACGATCTGGACAAATTTATCCAGAGCAGACAGGGTTGAGAAGATGATACAATCAAAAATTTGTGAAATACTGGGCATTACTTATCCTGTCTTCCAGGGGGGAATGGCCTGGATTGCGGACGGCAGGCTGGCGGCCGCCGTGTCGGAGGGCGGCGGTCTGGGGATCGTCGCGGCGGGGAACGCTCCGGGGACGTACGTCCGGGAGCAGATCCGCGTGGCCAGGTCCATGACAGATAAGCCGGTGGGGGTAAATATTATGCTGATGAGCCCCTTTGCTGATGAGGTCGCCGCGGTTGCCGCAGAGGAAAAAGTGGAGGCCGTGACAACGGGCGCCGGTAATCCCGCCAAATATATGGCGGCCTGGAAGGCGGCCGGGATCAAGGTGATGCCGGTGGTTCCCTCAGTGGCCATGGCGAAGCTGATGACCCGTCTGGGCGCTTCGGCCCTGATCGCGGAAGGCGGTGAGAGCGGCGGCCATGTTGGAGAGTTGACCACCATGGTGCTGGTGCCCCAGATCTGCGACGCCACCAGCCTGCCGGTGATTGCGGCGGGCGGTATCGCGGACGGCAGAGGCGTGGCGGCGGCATTCATGCTGGGAGCCTGCGGCGTCCAGATGGGCACCCGGTTCTTAAGCGCCAGCGAGTGCAGTATCCATCCCGCTTATAAAGAGAAGATCCTGAAAGCCACGGATCTGTGCACGATGGTGACGGGGAAACGGCTGGGCCACCCGGTCCGCAGCCTGCGCACGCCCTTTGCCCGCGAATACGCAAAGGCAGAGTACGGCGGGATGCCTGACGACGAGCTGGAAGCTCTGGCCACGGGTACGCTGCGAAAGGCGGTTCAGGAGGGAGACAACAAAGAAGGCTGTTTCCTCGCCGGACAGATTGCCGCCATGGTGAAAAAGGAGCAGCCCGCAGCCGAGATTATCAAAGAGGTCATGGAGGAGGCGGAGCCTGTATTAAGGAGGGCGCCGTCATGGATAAAATAGCCTTTCTGTTTTCCGGACAGGGGGATCAGTATCCCGGCATGGGAAAGGAATTATGTGTACGATACGGGGCGGCGGCCCGCGTATTTGAGCTCTGCGACAGTATCCGGCCGGGAACCGGCGCCCAGTGTTTTGAGGGAACGGAGGAGGAACTGAAGGAGACGAAGAACACGCAGCCGTGCCTGTTCGCCATGGAGCTGGCCGCGGCGGCGGTACTTATGGACAAAGGTATCCGGCCGGCGGCAGTGGCAGGCTTCTCCCTGGGAGAGGTCGTGGCCGCCACGGCGGCGGGGCTGTTTGATGCCGGTACGGGATTCCGGCTGGTGTGCCGCAGGGGCGAGCTGATGCAGCGGGAAGCTGAAAAATATGATACGGCTATGGCGGCCGTCGTGAAGCTTACGCCTGAGAAGGTGGAGGAGATCTGCGGTAAATACCCGGGGATATATCCTGTGAATTTCAACTGTCCCGGGCAGATCACCGTGTCGGGGCTGGCAGACCGAATGCCGGCGTTTGCCGCCGATGTCAAGGCGGCCGGCGGCAGGGCTGTTCCGCTGAAAGTAAAGGGGGCTTTTCATTCTCCGTTTATGAAGGAAGCAGCTTCGGCTTTTGCCGGAGAGCTGGCGAAAGTATGCGGCCGTGATTCCCAAAATGCGGAACAGAGCCGCGTTGCGGCGAAGCCTGACGGGAAAGAAAGCGCGGCTCCGTCCGACGGGACAGTACAGCCAGAGATCGTCATTTACTCGAATGTCACGGCAAAGCCCTATACCGATGACATAGCGGAGCTGCTGTCCACGCAGATCTGCAGTCCGGTGCGATGGGAGAAGCTCATTCGGAATATGATCGCTGCCGGGGTGGATACCTTTGTGGAGATCGGGCCGGGAAAGACCTTGACGAATATGATGAAAAAAATCGACGCCCAGGTAAAGGTCTGCTGTGTGGCGGAGCTGTCATCAGTCTGGACGACACTGGGTGTAGAATAAAAGAGCAGCCGGTTTGAGGCGAAACAATGCCGGAGGAAGCAGCCGGCCGGAGGGGCAGACGGGCAGTTTGCCGGAGGTAGAAGAATGTTAAAAGGAAAAGTTGCCGTGGTGACCGGCGGTTCCCGGGGAATCGGACGGGCCATCGCGGAAAAATTTGCGTCTCTGGGCGTGCATGTGGCGGTGGTTTATGCGGGCAATGCAAAGGCTGCCGCCGAGGTTTGCCGGATCTGCGGCCGGGAGTACGGGGTGAAGGCGGCGGCCTATTGCTGTGATGTGTCGGATTTTGAGGCCGTAAAGAAGACGGTGGCCGCCGTTAAAGAGGATTTTGGCGCGGTGCACATTCTGGTCAACAATGCGGGTATTACCCGGGACGGCCTGGCCGCCCGGATGAAAGAGGAGGATTTTGACCGGGTGATAGCGGTCAATTTGAAGGGCGCTTTTCACATGATCCGCCACTGCGCCCCTCTGTTTATCCGCGGCCGGGAGGGCTGTATTATCAATATTGCCTCGGTTACGGGCCTGATGGGCAATGCCGGGCAGTGTAATTATGCCGCTTCCAAGGCTGGCCTCATCGGATTGACTAAAACGATTGCCAGAGAGCTGGCCCCCCGGGGGATTCGGTGCAACGCAATCGCCCCCGGCTTTATCGCCACGGATATGACCGGTAATCAGACGGAAAACCCGATGCTTCAGATGATTCCGCTGGGCAGGATGGGAGAAGCCGACGATGTGGCGGAGGCCGCCGCGTATCTGGCGTCCGCAAAATATGTGACCGGAGACGTGCTGCGGGTAGATGGCGGCATTGCGATGTGACGGCCGTTTGGGCCGCGGTAGTATACATGATTAAGGAGATAGATTATGAGCGAAAATCGAAGAGCCGTCGTCACGGGAATCGGCGCGGTTACGCCCCTGGGCAACACGGCTTCTGAGACCTGGGAAGCCATGAAGGCAGGGAAAAACGGGATTGCCCCCATCACCCTTTTTGACACGACGGGTTATAAGGCACGCCTGGGCGCCGAAGTGAAGGGCTTTGATCCGACGGAGTATATGGAGAAAATCGAAACCCTGCGCACAGATCGCTATGCCCAGTTTGCGGCGGCGGCGGCGGAGCAGGCGGTAGAGGAGAGCGGCATTACGGGAGCCGTGGAGCCGGAGCGGTTTGCGGTCCAGTTCGGTGCAGGCATCGGAGGTATCGGTACTTTTGAGAACGAGTATGCGAAGCTGCGGGACAGAGGCCCCCGTCGGGTGTCCGCCCTGTTTATTCCCATGATGATTGCCAATATGGCGGCGGGCCTGATTGCGATCCGGCATGACTGCCGGGGTTCGGCCATGCCGTCGGTGACGGCCTGTGCTTCCGGTTCCAACGCCATCGGAGAAGCCCTGCGCATGATCCGCCACGGTTACGCCGACGCGGTAATTACCGGCGGCGCGGAGGCGGCCATTACGGCGTCCGCTGTGGCGGGGTTTGTCAATATGCAGGCCCTTTCGACTTCTGATGACCTGAATGCGGCGTCTCTGCCCTTTGATAAGAGGAGGAACGGCTTTGTGATCGGCGAGGGAGCCGTGGCTCTGGTGTTGGAGGAGTACGGGCATGCAAAAGCCCGGGGAGCCAGGATTTACGGCGAGGTATGCGGCTACGGCTCTACCTGTGACGCCCATCATATCACCGCGCCCCATCCGGAGGCCCGCGGCGGCGCCAGAGCCATGACGGACGCCATGGCGGAAGCCGGTTATACCGGCGAAGATCTGGTTTATATCAATGCCCACGGCACAGGCACGCCGATGAATGATGTGGTAGAAACCATGGCCATCAAGAAAGCCCTCGGTGAAGACGCCGCCCGCAGAGCCCTGGTCAGCTCCACGAAATCCATGACCGGACATATGCTGGGAGCGGCGGGAGCCGTAGAGGCTATGGCCTGTCTGCTGGCCCTGGAGGAGGGAATTGTTCCTCCCACCATTAATCTGTCGGAGCAGGACGAGGCCTGTGATCTGAATTGTGTGGCGGGCACAGCGCAGAAAGCGGAGATTACTCTGGCCCTGTCCAATTCTCTGGGCTTTGGCGGACATAATGCCTGTCTGGCTTTTAGAAAGGTGTAAACGTATGAAGGAATCAGATATTCGAAAATATGCGGGGCTGATGCAGGAGCTGGGCCTCACCGGCCTGGAGATCACGGAAGGCGATCAGGTGGTGCGCCTGGAGAAAAACGCTCCGGCTCCGGAAACCATTGTAGTGGATGCAGGGAAAGCTGCGGCGGTTCCGTCCGCGGCTTCCGGGCCGGCAGAAAAGAAAGACGCGGATTATGTCAGTGTAAAATCCCCTCTGGTAGGCGTGTTTTACGCGGCTCCGGCCGAAAATGCGGAACCTTATGTGTCCATGGGCGATCAGGTGAAAAAGGGTCAGACCCTGTGTGTCATTGAAGCCATGAAGCTGATGAATGAAATATCCGCCGAGGAGGAGGGCACGATAACGGAGATCTGCGTGACCAACGGCCAGATGGTGGAGTTCGGTACGGAACTGTTCCGTATCAGTAATCATTCTGTATCTGCGGAAAGGTGGTAAACCAGTGAATCGGAGAGAGATTATGAACATTCTGCCCCACAGAGACGCGATGCTTCTGCTGGACGAGGCGGAGAGCCGGGACGGCGCGGCAGTGGGCCGTTACCATGTTCGCGGCGACGAATTTTTTCTGCAAGGACATTTTCCCGGCCATCCGGTGGTACCTGGGGTCATTCTCTGTGAGATCCTGGCCCAGTCCGCCTGCGTCCTGATGCAGGACGTCATGGAGGAGGGGAAGCTGCCCGTTTACACGGGACTGAATAATGTCAAATTCCGTGCTCCCGTTAAACCGGGGGATACGGTAGAAGCCCGATGCCATATCAAAAAGGCAAAGCATCCTTTCTATTTTGCGGAAGGGACGATAATGGTGGGAGAGAAACTTTGCGTTTCCGCAGAATTTTCTTTTGCCGTGACAGAGGCGGCGTTATGACGCTGAGAATAACACATGCTGCTTTTTGGGCCTTTGGCTTTGACGGCATTACAGGAGAATAAATTATGTTTTCAAAAATACTCGTTGCCAATCGGGGAGAGATTGCTGTCCGGATCATCCGGGCCTGCAAAGAGATGGGTGTGGCCACGGTGGCAGTATATTCGGAAGCGGACAGAGACGCTCTTCATGTGGCTCTGGCCGATCAGAGTTATTGTATCGGCGGCCCGGAGGCCGCAGACAGCTATCTGAATGAGAACCAGATTATCAGCACGGCGATTCTGGCGGGAGCTCAGGCCATCCATCCCGGATACGGTTTTTTATCGGAAAACGCCCATTTTGCCCGCCTTTGCCAAAGACACGGCCTGGTATTTATCGGGCCTGATCCGGACAGCATGGACAGGCTCAGCGATAAAGCCATGCTGAAAGAGCTGATAAGAGATACGGGTCTTACGGTCATTCCCGGAACCAGGGCCGTGGCGTCTCCCGAGGAGGCGCGGGAAGCCGCGGGGAAGCTGGGTTTCCCTGTCATGCTGAAGGCCTGCGCCGGCGGCGGGGGCCGGGGTATCCGGCTGATCCAGTCGGCGGACGAGATCCAGGACGCCTGGCAGCAGGCCACCAAGGAGGCCGTAAGCGCCTTTGGAGACGGCTCCGTATACCTGGAAAAATATATTTTTCCGGCCCGGCATGTGGAGCTGCAGATCCTGGCCGATGAGTATCAGAATGCCGTCTGTCTGGGCGACCGGGATTGTTCGATGCAGCGCCGCCATCAGAAGCTGGTGGAGGAGACGCCCTCTCCCGGCGTGACCGACGAGCAGCGGGAAAAAATTATGGCTCTGGCCGTGGAGGCAGTGAAAAAGATCGGTTATGTGGGGGCGGGCACCCTGGAATTCCTTTATGACCGCGACGGTAATTTCTGGTTTATGGAAATCAACCTGCGCCTGCAGGTGGAGCACTGCGTGACGGAGATGCTGACCGGTTTTGATCTGGTGAAATGGCAGATCCGTATCGCCGCGGGGATACCGCTTAATTTCACCCAAAAGGATGTACGCATGGACGGCTCGGCCATTGAGTGCCGTATCAACGCCTCAAGCTGCGGCGTCCTGGAGATGCTTCATGTGCCCGGGGGTCCTTTTGTGCGGTTCGATACCTGCCTTATGGAAGGGACGGAGGTGACGCCCTATTATGACTCTCTGCTGGGCAAGCTGGTGGTCCAGGCAAAGACCAGGGAAGAGGCCCTGCGGAAACTCCGGGCAGCCCTGTGCGAGCTGGTGATCCGGGGGATCTCTACCAATATCGAAGAGCAGCTGCGTATCGTGGAGGATGAGCGTTTTACTTTGGGCAGTTATGACTTAACATTTATGGGAAACAGGTGACGATATGGCGATCATTAATTTTTTGAAACCGAAAAATAAATTGGAAGAGGGAGGCCGCACCGCGGCCCCCGTGCAGCGGGATGAGGGAGAGCCGGAGAAAAAATGTCCCAACTGCCATAAGGATATTCCGTTAAGCCGCCTGTGGGCCAATCATCTTGTCTGTGCCTGCGGCCATCATTTCCGTATGAAAGCCCGCCAACATATCGGCGTAGTGGCGGATAAAGGCAGCTTTCAGGAACTGTACGATGAGAAAATAGCGTCGAATCCCCTTCAGTTTCCCGGCTATGGGGAAAAGGTGGACACTGTGCGTCTGGCCAGCGGCGAGAGGGAGGCAGTGATCTGCGGGACGGCCCGGGTGGGCGGCCAGGCGTGCTGCCTGTTTGCCATGGAGCCCTATTTTATGATGGGCAGCATGGGCAGCGCCGTGGGTGAGAAGATCACCGCTTTATTTGAATATGCCGCCGAAAAACGGCTTCCCGTGATTGGTTTTACCGTCTCCGGCGGAGCCCGGATGCAGGAGGGGTTGCTGTCCCTGATGCAGATGGCCAAGACCAGCGCGGCGGTAAAGCGTCACAGCGATCAGGGGCTTTTATATATTGCCGTGCTCACCGACCCCACCACCGGCGGCGTCACTGCCAGCTTCGCCATGGAAGCGGATATCATTCTGGCAGAACCCGGAGCTACCGTAGGATTTGCCGGCGCCCGGGTGGTGAAGCAGACGACGAGAAAGGCTCTGCCGGGGGGGTTTCAGACCGCCGAGTTTGTGCAGGAGCACGGCTTTATCGACGCTATTGTCCCCCGCAGTAACCAGAAGCAGCAGCTTACGGAGCTTTTGAAGATGCATAATGGAGGGTGTGTGGATGAGTCAGACGCCATATGACAGAGTGAAATTAGCCCGCGGCAGCGGCAGGCCCACCGGGCTTGATTATATCGGCAATATTTTTAAAGGTTTTATGGAATTTCACGGAGACCGCCGTTTTGGCGACGATCCCGCCATTGTAGGCGGCATTGCCAGGCTGAATGGCAGTCCGGTGACCGTGATTGCCATCGAGAAAGGACATACGGCCAGGGAGCGGGCAAAGCGCAACTTTGGCGCGCCTCATCCTGAGGGGTACCGCAAAGCCCTGCGCCTGATGAAGCAGGCGGAGAAATTCGGCCGGCCTGTGGTCTGCTTTATCGACACGTCCGGAGCTTACTGCGGTGTGAGCGCCGAGGCCAGAGGCCAGGGCCAGGCCATTGCGGAAAATCTGTGGGAGATGTCCACCCTGTGCGTACCGATCATTTCGATCCTGATCGGGGAGGGCGGCAGCGGCGGAGCGCTGGCTCTGGCCGTGGCGGATCGGGTGTGGATGTTGCAGAACGCCGTGTATTCCGTCATTTCTCCCGAGGGCTGCGCCAGCATTCTCTGGAAGGATGCGGGCAAAGCCGAGAATGCCGCGGCAAGTCTGAAGCTTACGGCGGAGGACGCTAAAAGCCTGGGAGTCATCGAGCAGATTCTTTCGGAAAATGAAATTGGTCAGAAGCCTTTTTATGATCGCATCCGGACTTTGCTGGACAGGGAGTTTCAGACGCTTTCCCGTGATCCGGACCTGGTCGGCAGGCGGTATGAGAGATTCCGCCGTATAGGAGCGGATGCGCCGGTCAGGTAAAGGGAGCGCGGTATTTCGGGGCGGCTGATGAAATCGAAAGTCCGGGCGAGACGGGCATGGGGGCCTGAGGGTCAGAGGTAAGGAGTAAATATGGGTATATATCAAAAATACTGTAAAGAAATCGTAGACGAATCCGGGGCATTGCAGAAATTTACGCTGGATTATCCCGACAATTTCAATTTCGGCTACGACGTGGTGGACGCCGTTGCCGATAAGACGCCGAATAAGCGGGCCATGGTCTGGTGTAATACCGAAAATGAAGAGCACATATTTTCTTTCGGAGATGTCAAACGGTACAGCAACCGAATGGCTAACGTGTTCCGAAGAGCAGGGATCGGGCGCGGCGACCGGGTAATGCTGGTGTTGAAACGCCACTATGAGTACTGGTTTGCGGTGGTAGCCCTCCACAAGCTGGGAGCCGTGGCGATTCCGGCTACCCATATGCTGACGGTAAAGGATTTTGCCTACCGCATCGAGACCTCCCGGGTGAAAGGCATCGTCTGTACTGTCCAGAACGATATTCCGAAAAAGATCCGGACGGCCCTGGGAACGCTGCAGGTATCTCCGAAACTCTGGTGCGTACAGGCTGAGGCGGAAGGTTTTGAGAATCTAACCCGCGCCATGGAAATGGAGGGAGAAAATTTCTCAAGAGTGGAAACCCATGTGACAGACCCGATGCTGATCTATTATACGTCCGGGACTACAGCCAGCCCTAAGGGGGTAATCCACGATTTTTCTTATCCGCTGGCTCATATTGTGACGGCGAAATACTGGCAGCAGGCGGAGGAGGGAGGCTTACATTTCACCGTGGCCGAAACCGGCTGGGCGAAAGCTTCCTGGGGTAAGATTTACGGCCAGTGGCTGGTCGGCAGCGCGGTTATGGTCTTTGACTTTGACAATTTTGAGCCCAGGCAGCTGGCCGCGATCATCAATCGCTATGGCGTGACTTCCTTTTGCGCGCCGCCCACCGTGTATCGCTATCTGGTCCGCAAGGGCGTTCCGGACATGCCGAAGCTGCGGCATGCCTCCACGGCCGGAGAGACGCTGGCAGCGGAGGTGTTCCGGCAGTTTACGGCGCGCACGGGTATTCCTCTTTGCGAGGGGTACGGCCAGACGGAGACCACCCTTCTGATGGCAAATTTCAGGGGGCATACCCCGGTGGAGGGGTCTATGGGAACGATATCGCCCCTTTACAACATTGAGCTTCGCGGCAGAGACGGCGCTCCCGTTCCGGTGGGTGAAATCGGCGAGGTGGTGATCCTCCCTCCCGAAAACGGCCGGCAGCCCGGGGTTTTCGGGGGCTATATGGACAACGAGGAGCAGTACCGCCATGTATGGCGGGGCGGTGTATACCACACCGGGGATGCGGCCCGTCAGGACGAGAACGGCCGCTTCTGGTTCCACGGCCGTTTCGATGAAATCATTAAGACCGGCGGCTTCCGGGTGGGCCCTCACGAGGTGGAAGAGGTATTGATGGAACACCCGGGCGTGCTGGAGTGCAGTGTATTCGGTATCCCCGATAAGCTCCGGGGCCAGGCGATCAAGGCGGTGGTGGTTCCCTGCGACGGTTTTGAGGCGTCCCGGGAGCTGGGTATGGAGATCAGGGATTTCTGTAATAAGAAGCTGGCGGAATATAAGTGGATTCGTGTTCTGGAATTTGCGGAAGAGCTGCCTAAGACTATCAGCGGGAAAACCAGAAAAGTGGAACTGGCATAGAAATAGGGAATTATTATGGGTAGGCATATCCGGCGAAGGGATGTCTGCCTTTTTTTGGCTGTTCATCGCTCCTTTTTTCGTGTATAATATGTCAGTGGAGAACCGGTCCGCGGCCTGAAATAAATCTGCGGGGCTGCAGAAATCGGGGATCAAAGATGGAGAGGAGAGATAGATATGCAGTGGAATTGGAAAAAACCGGATGAGGAATTGTTTCAGAACATTCCGAAGAAAGGGAAAAGGCCGGATGTTCCGGAGGAAAAGATGAAGAGTACTTTCGGTTTCTGGTATGAGGCGGCGGTACAGCACATCAGGGAGGAAGTGCCCAGGATCAACCAGGAGTTTAATGAAAAAATGTCCGCCCTTTCAGAATATAAAAAGGAACACGGCATTTATGTAGAAAGCGGTACTCTGGAGTATACCGGCAAAGATTTTGTGAGAGGGATGGACAAGATGATCCGCCAGTGGTATGAGAAGACAAAAGGCTACATTGGCGTATTCCCGCCCCTGGAATCCCATTATATGTGGACGGTTGTTTCGTCGACGGAGAAATGGGAGGGACGGCGCGGAGAGAAAGCCAAAGTCACTCAGGAACGGACCGTGACGGGAACAGAAGATGTGAAGATGTATTACAAGGCGGAAGCGACCTCCTATCACCGGCGGGACGGGGATGACCTGCAGCGGACGTGCGGGTATATAGATACCGTGTTGAAGGAACGGAAAGCAGCGTTTTTGCAGCTGTGCAGAGTGCTCATTAAGGTTCCTCTCTGTCTTTTGCTGTCGCTGCTGACGGTGAATGAAGTCTATGTGCAGATACCGGATATGGCCCAGGCGTTCAGGGCGATCAGTCCGGCTTTTTTGGGAACCCGGTCGTATCTGGGATTTTTGTTCGCGCAGGCGGACGGCCTGGCCGGGAGATTGTTTCATGCCGCTATCGGGGTAGTTTTTTTAGCGCTGTTTAGCTGGCTTGCCCTGCCGGTATCCAGAAAGAAGGGCAGCGCAGAGAAGGGTACGGGCTTTAAAACGGCGGGTATCCTACTGGCTTTCTTATTCGGTATCGGGCAGTTTTGCCAGGGGGGCGAAAGCACGGCAATGATTGCCGTCCATGCGCTGTGCAGTTATATTACGGCGGTGGGCTTCACGTTGCTGCCCCTGTTTTCGCTGTGTGTGGTGTGGGAATCCCTGAAGCGGTATGTGGCCGCGGTACGCGTTTCCACAAAGCGTGAAATCCGCAGGCAGATCAACGGTTTCAAGGAATATTGTAATGATCTGTACAGAAATACCCGGCTGCATTGTCTGTGGTATGAATTTTGCGGGGCGGGCGTACCCGATTACCTGAAGCATATGGAAGAAAAAATCGCGGCGGCCTGTGAGAAAATGGATGAGCTCCATCTGGAAAAATATGAGTAATTACAGAGCTTATGAAAGAAGTGCTGGATTGCTCCGTCGAAAAGAGCAGATGCTGATCGGGGGACAGAGCAGAAAGGCGGTAAAAAGAGCATGATACGGATTACAGATATAGCGGGGGCAAGGCCGGAACATTCCGCTGTTATCGTTAATTTTGTGGCGGCGGTACGGGAACAACTGAGAAACAGTACCTGCTATGTCTTTTCGGATAATGTACAGTACAGGTGGAAAACCCGGGACGGGGAGGAAAAAACCGTAATCCCGGACGCGTCCATCAACTGCCGCGTAAAGGCCAGAAAGGGCAATAAGTTTCTGGATATTCCCCGTTTTGTGATGGGGGTTTTGAGTCCGTCAACAGAGGGTTATGACCGGGGAGAAAAAATGGAAATCTATCGCAGGTAGGAGATCGATGAGTACTGGCTTGTGGACTGGGAAAAAAAGCAGATCGAAATATATAATCTGGATTATGACAGTGACGGAGAACCCCAATATTATTTGTGGAAAGTTATCACAGAGCAGAATAAGCAGGAATTGAAAATCGTTCATTTCCCCAAAATTGAGATTACTTTTGAGAAAATATTTGATGAAGTGGATCTGGACTATTGAATAGGAATCATACGATGCAAAACATGGAAGAAATTTTAAACCGCTCCGTAGGCGGTTTTCACCAATATATTTTAGACAATCCGCCCCGTCTGGCTTACGTAAGCCGGAATCTCTGCGGTATGACCGGTTTTTTTGAGGAGGAGCTTCTGGGCGGGGAGCAGGATGGTTACGGAGCCCTGGTGCATCCCGCCGACAGGGAGATTTTTGTGGATTTTCTGGAGAAGCTGCGCCGGGAAGAGCAGACGCTGACGGCGGAATACCGTATCGTCAAAAAAGACGGCGACGTGTTGTATGTGAGGGATACATCCACCTCCCGGCGTCTCGGGGACGGCACGACGGCGGCGGATTCGGTGCTGACAGACATTACCCGACTGAAAGAGGAGAACGATAATCTCCGGTTCCTGAATGAGACGATCCCCTGCGGTTTTCTCAAATATACCTGCGAGAAACAGCCGAAGATTACGTATATGAACGAACAGATGCGGCGGATTTTCCGGTTTCCCGAAGTGCGGGAAGGGGAGATGGATTATCTGGAGCTCTGTCGGGAAAATATCTTTCTCTTGATTCCCATGGAGGACCGCCGCCGGTTTGCCCACTATCTGAACCGGGTCTATGTGCGGGGCGCGCCTTTGGCCGGAGAGATAACGGTACTGCGCTGCGACGGCACGAAAGCCTATCTGTTCGGCTGGGTGACAAAAAATGTAGACGAGCAGGGCAGGGAGGAATTTCAGAGCGTCTGCATGGATGTGACCGAACGACACCAAAAGAAAAAGGAGAAAGAAGAGAAACGTTATCTGAAGGCGCTGGCGGACGTATACGATATGATTTTTGAATATGAGCTTGCAGACAGTACGGTGAAATGTCTTTGCGGGCGGGATTCGGGTATGTTTCAGCGGATCGAGAATATTCCGATGCAGATGGAAGAGGCCACAGAGAAATGGATTGCCGATACGGTGGCCGGGGACGATCAGGACAGCGTGCGAAAGTTTTTCAGGGCGTTTTATCAGAGGAAATACTTTCTGTCAGACGCCAGGCCTCCGCAGATCCAGTACAAAGCCCGGTCTTCGGAGGGCCGGTGGGGGATATACAGAGGGATTTTCCTGAAAATCAGCGTTTCGTCCGCCCTGTTTTGCTGCAGGCGCGTGCCGGGCAGTGAGGAGGCGGATTTACTGCGGGATGAAAATGCCGCTCTGAAGGAGAACATGCAGGAGCTCATTTTGCGGTTTACGGACGGGCTTGCCGCCTTTGAAGTGTTGGACGAATATGTGACGCCGCTGTATGCCAGTGATAATGTCTGCGAGTTTTTCGGATTTACCAGAGAAGAATGGCTTTCCCTGATGCAAAAGAGTACGCCCCTCCGAAGTTTTGTTTCCCGCAGCGAAGTTTCTTATGAAGAATATGCCAGGCTGCTGGAAGCGGGAGAGGCAGAGTTTATCTATTATGATTTGAGCAGCGGGACCGAGCGTCGGATCAGGGCGGTCTGCTCCCGGAAATCCCCCGGCGGTCATTTTCCCCGCTATGTCATGCTGTACAGTGTGGACGAAGAAGAGGGAAGCGGCGGCGCTGCCTGCCGGGTGCAGATTCGGACATTCGGCTATTTTGACGTCTTTGTGGACGACAAACCCATAGCGTTCCGCAATAAAAAATCCAAAGAGCTCTTCGCTCTTCTGGTAGACCGGCGAGGCGGATACGTCTCCTCGGAGGAAGCCATCGGTTTTCTGTGGGAGGATGAGCCGGTCAATGCCGTGACCCTGGCCCGTTACCGGAAAGTGGCCCTGCGTCTGAAAAATATCCTGGCGGAATACGGTATTCCGGATGTGATGGAGACCGTTGACGGAAAGCGCCGCATCGTCATGGATAAAGTACAGTGCGACCTGTACGACTATCTGTCCGGCAAAGAAGAGTCGGCTCAATTGTTTATGGGCAGCTATCTGACCAATTACAGCTGGGGGGAGAATACCCTGGCGGAACTCACCGGGCAGATGCTCTCCGGCCCTTCGTCCGGGACGGAAAGGTAATGGGTAACAGTGAAGCCGAAGGCTGAGCAGTTCACATAATTTGAAAAACTGATCTTTGATAAACTTGACAACCTCCCTTTCCCGTGCTATAGTTGTATAACGACATGGGAAAGGGTCTTTTTTTTATGTCCAAAAATCTCTTGCTGGAAGGGGGATTTTTCCCGGGTCGAATAACGCAAAAGAACACATGGAGGTGGAAGTCGTGCGCGTAAGAATCACATTGGCATGTACGGAATGTAAGCAGCGTAATTACAACATGACAAAAGAGAAAAAGAATCATCCCGAGCGGATGGAGACCAGGAAGTATTGTAGATTCTGCCGGAAACATACAATGCACAAGGAAACCAAGTAATCCGGCCGGCGAGAGGTGAAAGAATGGCGAATTCTGCAAAAAAGGAAAAAGAAAAAAAGAGCTGGTTTAGCGGCCTGAAATCTGAGTTCGGCAAGATCGTCTGGGCGGACAACAAGACCCTGGCGAAAGAGACCACGGCGGTGGTGGCCGTTATGGCAGTTATGGGTATCCTGATTTCACTGATCGACAGCGTCGTATTGCAGCTCGTAAATCTCCTGATTAAATAAGGACAAGGGTAGATAAATGTCAGAAGCAAATTGGTATGTAGTCCACACCTATTCGGGCTATGAAAAGAAAGTGAAAGCCAACATTGAAAAGACAATAGAAAACCGGCATCTGGAGGATCAGATTCTGGAAGTCCGTGTTCCGATGGAGGAGGTTGTAGAGCTTCGCAATGGCGCCGCGAGACAGGTGGAAAGAAAATTGTTTCCGGGGTACGTCCTGCTGAATATGGTCATGAACGACGATACCTGGTATGTCGTTCGTAATACCCGCGGCGTCACGGGTTTTGTGGGGCCGGGCTCCAAGCCGGTGCCGCTCACGGAGGCGGAGATGCTGCCTCTGGGCATCAAGAGCGAGGACAGCAAGCGGATTCAGGTTGACTTTGCGGAAGGGGATGCCGTGGTGGTGACAGGAGGCGCGTGGAAGGATACGACCAGCGTGGTGAGCAGCATCAACAGAGCAAAACAGACCGTAACGATCAGCGTGGAGCTGTTTGGCCGCGAGACGCCGGTGGAGATCAGTTTCACGGAAGTAAAAAAAGCGTAAGGTAACCGTGAAGGTACTGAGCGGTTATAGTTTGAACGGTTACAGCCGTTCGTGGGAGGGAAATTCCCGCAATTACCACATTATAGGAGGTGCCAAAGATGGCAAAGAAAGTAACAGGTTATATTAAATTACAGATCCCGGCTGGCAAGGCAACGCCAGCGCCCCCTGTTGGTCCCGCACTGGGCCAGCACGGTGTGAATATCGTACAGTTTACAAAGGAATTCAACGCCAGGACAGCGGACAAGGGCGACCTGATCATCCCGGTTATCATCACTGTCTACGCGGACAGAAGTTTCAGCTTTGTAACCAAAACTCCTCCGGCAGCCGTTCTGTTAAAGAAAGCCTGCAACATCAAATCCGGTTCGGGTGTTCCGAATAAAACCAAGGTAGCCAGCATTTCCAAGGCAAAGATCCAGGAAATTGCAGAGATGAAGATGCCCGATCTGAATGCGGCTTCTCTGGAAGCGGCCATGAGTATGATCGCCGGAACAGCTAGAAGTATGGGTATCACTGTTGAGGAGTAACAGGATACAGATCAGATAGAACGTGGGAGGGAGATTCCCGCAATTACCACTAGGAGGTTAGAAAAATGAAACGAGGAAAAAAATACGTTGAGGCTGCGAAAGCCGTAGAACGCACAACATTATATGATCCGGCGGACGCCATCGCATTGGTGAAGAAGACTGCCGTGGCCAAGTTTGACGAGACCGTTGAGGCTCATATCCGTACAGGCTGTGACGGCCGTCATGCAGATCAGCAGATCCGCGGCGCTGTAGTGCTGCCCCACGGTACAGGCAAGACTGTCCGTGTACTGGTATTTGCCAAGAATGCCAAAGCTGACGAGGCTCAGGCTGCAGGCGCTGATTTCGTGGGAGCGGAGGAACTGGTTCCGAAGATTCAGAAAGAAGGATGGCTGGATTTTGATGTGGTTGTGGCCACACCGGATATGATGGGCGTTGTGGGCCGTCTGGGCCGTGTGCTGGGACCGAAAGGCCTGATGCCGAACCCGAAAGCCGGTACGGTGACTATGGACGTCGCGAAAGCTATCAGCGAAATTAAAGCCGGTAAGATTGAATACCGTCTTGACAAGACCAATATCATTCACGTGCCGATCGGAAAAGCTTCTTTCTCGGAGGAAGACCTGGCCGACAACTTCCAGACTCTTATGGATGCCATCATCAAGGCGAAACCGTCCGCAGTAAAGGGTACCTATCTCAAGAGTGTAGTAATCACATCCACTATGGGCCCGGGCGTGAAGGTGAACCCGATGAAATTCGTGTAAGCGCGAAACATGTGTCCGATATATACAGACTGCCATGCATGTCATGGCAGTCTATTTTTGTCTCCGGGAATAAATTCCAGCAGATCCTCGATCCGGCAATTGAGTGCGGTGCACAGCCGGGCCAGGACGGCAGTATCCAGCCGGGTGATTTCGTTTTTGCAATATTGATTGATCTGGGTGCGCTGCATTTCCGCGCGGTGGGAGAGCTTGTTTTTACTGATATGGTTGGCCGCAATAAGGCTGGCGAGTTTGATCTGGATGCGGCCGTAAGTTTGTTCTTCCATTCCCTCTTCTCCTTTGTGATTTGCAAACACTGTGTGAACTTACGGTTGACAAACCTAGTGTATTAAATATAATACATTAATATAAGATCCAGAAAGTCTTGTCAGACATCTTGCACATAAAGGGAGAGAGGATATGGAAAAAACGGAAAAACGAGACGGGTCAGACATTCCCGCGACCCAAAAAGAATTTGATGAACTGTTGGAGCATTATATGGACAGGGGGGAGGAAGAGGCCATTTTTGATCTGCTGCAGAAATTTCCCGATTTTACACGGCAGTATGCGGGAGAGCTGGAGAAGGAGCTGGGGCTGGAGCAGATTCCATAACTGTGAAGGTACTGAACAGTTACGATTTTTTATACTTTTTCATATTTCAGCGCTTTCTATTTGTGCAGAACAGGAGTATACTGGGCTTCGTAAGGAGGTATGGAAAATGTATAAAAAGTTGTGCGGAATTTTACTGATTGTCATGCTGCTCTTTGGCATGGCGGCCGCGCCTGTGGGGGCGGCGGAGACGGCCTCGGCCCGGGAAGATGCCGAGGACAACAGTCCGGCGGTTCTGAACGGCCTGGTGAAGGAGAACGGTGAGACATGGTATTATGTGGACGGCGTAAAGCAGACCGACAGCTGGTATAAGGACGGCAAAAAGTCTTACTACTTTCTGCAGGACGGCCGGATGGCCGTGGGGATGACGGAAATTAACGGAAAGTACTACTATTTCAAGTCCAATGGCCGGATGGTTACCGGCATGAAAAAGATTGACGGAAAATACTATTATTTCAAGTCCAATGGTCAGAGAAGGACGGGATGGCTCCATCAGGATAACGGAAAAAGCTATTATTTTGACAAGAAAACAGGTGTTCGCCTGACGGGAAAACATACGATTTCTCACTATATCCGTTACTTTGATAAGAAAGGCGTGCTGTATCGCAGCATTGATAAAAACAAGAAGATGGTGGCCCTGACCTATGACGACGGTCCTTCCAAAGATACGCCGGCAATTCTCAAAGTGCTGAAAGCCAACAACAGTGTGGCTACATTTTTTGTAGTGGGTAACCGTGTGGCTTCCTACAAATCTACGGTCAAAAAGGCTTACGAGCAGGGGTGCGAAATCGCCAACCATACCTACAGCCATCAGATTCTGACCCGTGTGGGCGCGTCGGCTATCAAAAGCCAGGTATCCAAGACCAACCGTATCATAAAAAAGATCACCGGCAAATCGCCCAGACTGCTCCGGACGCCCGGAGGCGCAGTCAGCGGCAAGGTAAAAAGCGCCGTCGGAATGCCGATGATCAATTGGTCGGTGGATACGCTGGACTGGAAGACGAGAAGCGCGTCAAAGACAGTCAAGGCCGTATTGAATCATGTAAAAGACGGCGATATTGTTTTGATGCATGACCTGCATCACTGTACGGCAGTGGCTTCCAGGACAATCATTCCCAAACTGGTCAAAAAGGGCTATCAGCTTGTCACGGTCAGCGAACTTGCCGAGTGCAGGGGGAGCCTGAAAAAGGGGAGAGTATATACCAGTTTTCGTAAATAGCGTCCGGCAAAGTGCTTGACAGAAGCCAAAAAGGATGCTATAGTATCGAAGATATCTGCCGAAGACAGCAGGCGCCGTATGGCGTAAGGATAAAACGCCTGCCGAGGAGTACAATTCTGATCAGGAATTTGTGGGTCCTTCTGTATGCAGAGGGGCCTTTTTTAACTTCAAAAAACCGGCGGTACACATCAAAATCTATAAGGAGGTGCACCCATTCATGGCAAAAGTTGAACTGAAAAAACCTGTGGTTGACGAAATTGCGCAGAGCATTGACGGAGCGGCTTCTGTAATTCTTGTGAATTACTCCGGCCTGACGGTTGAGCAGGATACTAAGCTTCGTAAAGAGCTGCGGGAAGCAGGCGTCGCGTACAAGGTTTACAAAAACACGATGATGAACCTGGCCTTCAAAGATACTCCCTGCGAAGCCCTTTGCAAGGATCTGGAAGGAACAAACGCCCTGGCCATTGCAAAAGAAGACGCCACAGCGCCTGCCCGCATTATCGCGAAAGCCGCGAAGGCTGCCCCGGCGCTTGAATTTGTATCCGGTGTCGTGGAAGGCAATTATTATGATAAAAACGGTGTGACGGCTTTGTCCAGCGTTCCGTCCAGAGAAGAGCTGCTCGGAAAACTGCTCGGCAGCATCCAGTCGCCCATCGCCAACTTCGCAAGAGTCATCAGCCAGGTGGCAGAGGCAAAGGCATGAGTTTACAGTAAATTATAAATAATCGGAGGTAAATAAAAATGGCAAAATTAACAACAGCTGAGTTTATTGAAGCGATCAAAGAGCTGACTGTACTGGAACTGAATGATCTCGTAAAAGCCTGTGAGGAAGAGTTCGGCGTATCCGCAGCTGCCGGCGTAGTAGTGGCTGCAGCCGGCCCGGCAGAGGCAGCCGAGGAGAAAGACGAGTTTGACGTAGAGCTGACAGAGGTTGGCCCGAACAAGGTTAAAGTAATCAAGGTTGTACGCGAGGTTACCGGTCTGGGCCTGAAAGAGGCTAAGGCAGTCGTTGACGAAGCTCCGAAGACTGTGAAAGAGGGCGTATCCAAGGCTGAGGCAGAAGAGCTGAAGACCAAACTGGAGGCCGAGGGAGCGAAAGTTACTCTCAAATAATCAGAAAGTCAGAGACACCATGGAGAACCGGAAATGCCAGAGGGCAGATCCGGTTCTTTTTGCCCTGCTGTAGACGGTTGGTGAAAAAAACCGGTATTTTCGACAGTCTATGCAGAAAAATGGCGATTTGTCAAGCGTCAGATACAGAAATTCTGCACGATATTCTAATTCAAAAACTGTGCAATCGCACGAAAAATCCCCCTTTTTTTATTGACAACCCTTGAAAAGTGTGATACAGTAAAAAATGCACTATTATGGCATGATATGCCTGTTTTTTCCAGCTGCGAAGGTTGCAAAAAGGAGGCATATAAAAGGCAGTAATAAATTTTGCAGATACAAGGGGTGAAACGTCAATGGAGAAAAACAGAATACGTCCGATTACCTCGGGAAAAGGCATGCGGATGAGTTACCAGAGACAAAAGGAAGTTTTGGAAATGCCCAATCTGATTGAGGTCCAGAAAGATTCCTACAACTGGTTCCTGACCGATGGGCTGAGGGAAGTTTTCGACGACATCTCACCGATCACAGACTACAGCGGCAAGCTGAGCCTGGAATTTGTGGACTTTGCGCTCTGCGAGGATGAAGTAAAATATTCCATCGAGGAATGCAAGGAGCGGGATACTACCTATGCGGCGCCCTTGAAAGTCAAGGTGCGGCTGTACAACAGGGAGAACGATGAGATCAATGAGCATGAGATTTTCATGGGCGATCTGCCTCTGATGACGGCCACCGGCACCTTTGTAATTAATGGCGCGGAGCGTGTCATTGTCAGCCAGCTGGTTCGTTCCCCCGGTATTTACTATGCGATTTCTCATGATAAATTAGGTAAGGAGCTGTACTCCTGCACAGTGATTCCCAACAGGGGAGCCTGGCTGGAGTATGAGACGGACTCCAATGATGTATTTTATGTTCGGGTGGACCGTACCAGGAAGGTGCCCATTACGGTGCTGATCCGCGCCCTGGGTTATGGTACCA
This sequence comes from uncultured Lachnospiraceae bacterium, assembly GCA_949471785.1. Classification (GTDB taxonomy): domain Bacteria; phylum Bacillota; class Clostridia; order Lachnospirales; family Lachnospiraceae; genus UBA11957. The sequence continues at coordinate 73,891 of CASWRE010000008.1, forward strand.
ATCAGGAGATCCTGGATCTGTTCGGCGAGGAGCCCAAGATACTGGCCAGCTTTTCCAAAGATACGGCGGCCAGCTATCAGGAGGGCCTTCTTGAGCTGTACAAAAAGATCCGTCCCGGCGAGCCTCTGGCCGTGGAGAGCGCGGAGAGTCTGATCATGTCCATGTTTTTTGATCCGCGCCGTTATGACCTGGCAAAAGTGGGCCGTTACAAATTTAATAAGAAGTTACTGTTCCGGAAGCGCATCACAGGCCATGTGCTGGCCGAAGATGTGGTAGATAAGACCACAGGGGAGGTTCTGGCCGAAGCAGGGACGAAGGTGACGGAGGAACTGGCGGATACCATTCAGAACGCAGCTATCCCCAGCGTGTGGATACAGACGGAGACCAGGAATATTAAGGTCCTTTCCAATATGATGGTGGATTTGCGCGCTTTTGTGGACGTAGATCCTCAGGACGTGGGTGTGACAGAGCTGGTATACTATCCGGTGCTCTCCAGGATACTGTCCGAAAATACAGAGCCGGAGGATATCAAAGAGGCCATTCGCCGGGATATTCATGACCTGATTCCGAAGCATGTGACGAAGGAAGATATTCTGGCTTCCATCAATTATAATATGCACCTGGAATATCATGTGGGTAACGATGACGATATCGACCACCTGGGCAACCGGCGTATCCGTGCCGTGGGCGAGCTCTTGCAGAACCAGTACCGCATTGGCCTTTCCCGGCTGGAGCGTGTGGTTCGCGAGCGTATGACTACTCAGGATATCGAGGGGATTTCGCCCCAATCGCTGATTAATATCAAGCCGGTGACCGCGGCGGTGAAGGAGTTTTTCGGTTCCTCCCAGCTTTCTCAGTTTATGGATCAGAACAACCCTCTGGGCGAGCTGACGCACAAGAGGCGTCTGTCCGCTCTGGGGCCGGGCGGATTGTCCCGTGACCGGGCCGGATTTGAGGTGCGTGACGTACATTACTCCCATTACGGCAGGATGTGCCCCATCGAGACGCCGGAGGGTCCCAACATCGGCCTGATCAATTCCCTGGCGTCTTATGCCAGAATCAATCAATACGGATTTGTGGAGGCGCCTTATCGGAAAATCGACCGATCCGATCCGAAGAATCCCAGAGTCACTGACGAGGTGGTATACATGACTGCCGACGAGGAGGACAATTACCATGTGGCTCAGGCCAACGAGCCTCTGGACGGCGAGGGACATTTTGTAAGAAAAAATGTGTCCGGCCGTTATAAGGAGGAGACACAGGAATACGAAAAGAGCATGTTTGAGTTTATGGACGTGTCTCCGAAAATGGTGTTTTCCGTGGCTACGGCCCTGATTCCGTTTTTGCAGAACGATGACGCCAACCGCGCCCTGATGGGTTCCAACATGCAGCGTCAGGCTGTGCCGCTGATGATTACCGAGGCTCCGGTGGTGGGCACGGGTATGGAGGCAAAGACTGCCGTGGACTCCGGCGTGTGCGTGGTGGCCAAGAAAGCGGGTACGGTGCTGCGTTCTACTTCCCGGGAGATCACGGTCAAATATGACGACGACGGCAAGGTGGAGAATTATCGTCTGACCAAATTCATGCGCAGCAACCAGAGCAACTGCTACAATCAAAAGCCGATCGTGTTCAAAGGAGATCATGTGGAGGCTGGCGAGGTGATTGCCGACGGTCCGTCCACTTTTGACGGCGAGCTGGCCCTGGGCAAGAATCCTCTGATCGGATTCATGACCTGGGAGGGTTACAACTATGAGGACGCGGTTCTCTTAAGCGAGCGTCTTGTGCAGGAGGATGTATATACCTCCATTCATATAGAAGAATACGAGGCCGAAGCCAGGGATACCAAGCTGGGGCCGGAGGAGATCACCAAGGATGTGCCCGGCGTGGGGGACGAGGCTCTGAAAGATCTGGATGAGAGAGGGATCATCCGCATCGGCGCCGAGGTGCGCGCCGGTGATATTCTGGTGGGCAAGGTGACGCCCAAGGGTGAGACAGAGCTGACTGCAGAGGAGCGTCTGCTGCGCGCTATTTTCGGCGAGAAGGCCAGGGAGGTTCGCGATACTTCCTTAAAGGTGCCCCATGGCGAGTATGGTATTGTTGTGGATGCGAAAGTGTTCACCAGGGATCACGGCGACGAGCTGTCTCCCGGTGTGAATCAGTCGGTGCGCATTTATATCGCCCAGAAGAGAAAAATTTCCGTGGGTGACAAGATGGCCGGCCGTCACGGCAACAAGGGTGTGGTTTCCCGTGTGCTTCCTATGGAAGATATGCCGTTTCTGCCCAATGGCCGTCCTCTGGATATCGTGTTGAATCCTCTGGGCGTGCCTTCCCGTATGAATATCGGGCAGGTACTGGAGATCCATCTGAGCCTGGCCGCCAAAGCTCTGGGCTTTAACATTGCCACGCCGGTGTTTGACGGCGCCAATGAGGTGGATATCCAGGATACGCTGGAGCTGGCCAATGACTATGTGAATCTGTCCTGGGATGAGTTTTCCGAGAAACACAGGGAAGAACTGGTTCCGGAGGTATATGACTATCTGGATGAACATAAAGACCACCGCAAGTTGTGGAAGGGTGTGCCGATCTCCCGGGACGGAAAAGTGCTCCTGCGGGACGGCCGTACCGGCGAGTTTTTCGACAGCCCCACCACCATCGGCCACATGCACTATCTGAAACTGCATCATTTGGTGGACGACAAGATTCATGCCCGTTCTACCGGTCCATATTCTCTGGTTACCCAGCAGCCCCTGGGCGGCAAAGCCCAGTTTGGCGGTCAGCGTTTCGGCGAGATGGAGGTGTGGGCCCTGGAGGCGTACGGCGCGTCCTATACGCTGCAGGAGATTCTGACGGTGAAGTCCGATGACGTGATCGGCCGTGTCAAGACCTACGAGGCCATTATTAAAGGGGATAATATCCCCGAGCCCGGTATTCCCGAGTCCTTTAAGGTCATGCTCAAAGAGCTTCAGTCCCTGGGCCTGGATATCAAGGTGCTTAAGGATGACAATACGGAGGTACAGATCATGGAGACCAGCGATTATGGTGATACAGATTTGCGCTCCATCATTGAGGGAGACAGAAGCTACCGCAGAGAGGAGGAATCTTTCAGCGATTACGGCTTCAGTAAACAGGAATTTGAGGGCGAGGAACTGAAAGATGTGGAGGAGCCCGAGGAAGAGCCCGCGTATGCCGGTCTGGACGACGCTCTGGAGGAAGAGTAGGAGGGATATGAATGGCAGAGATAAATAAACAGGAAGTATATCAGCCAATGACGTTTGATGCGATCAAGATTGGTCTGGCATCTCCGGAAAAGATCCGCGAATGGTCCCATGGCGAAGTGAAAAAGCCTGAGACCATCAATTACCGTACTCTGAAACCGGAAAAGGACGGACTCTTCTGCGAGAAGATTTTCGGACCCAGCAAGGACTGGGAATGCCATTGCGGCAAATATAAGAAAATTCGTTATAAAGGCGTAATCTGCGACCGCTGCGGCGTGGAGGTCACGAAGGCGGCCGTCCGCAGGGAGCGCATGGGACATATTGAGCTGGCGGCTCCCGTGTCCCACATCTGGTACTTTAAAGGGATTCCCTCCCGTATGGGACTGATCCTGGATCTGTCCCCGAGGACCCTGGAGAAGGTGCTGTATTTTGCCAATTATATCGTGCTGGATGCCGGGGACACTAGCCTGATGTACAAACAGGTACTCACCGAGCGGGAGTATCAGGATGCCAGGGAGACTTACGGTATGGCTTTCCGCGTCGGTATGGGAGCCGAGGCCGTTAAGGAGCTGCTGATCGCCATCGATCTGGAGAAAGAATCGGCAGAGCTGAAAGAAGCGTTAAAGAGCGCTACCGGGCAGAAAAGGGCCCGCATCATCAAGCGTCTCGAGGTGGTGGAGGCATTTCGCGAGTCCGGTAATCGCCCGGAGTGGATGATTATGGATGTGATTCCGGTCATTCCCCCGGATCTGCGCCCTATGGTGCAGCTGGACGGCGGCCGTTTTGCCACGTCGGATCTGAACGATTTGTATAGAAGGATTATCAATAGAAATAACCGCTTAAAAAGGCTGCTGGAGCTGGGCGCGCCGGACATCATCGTCCGCAATGAAAAGCGCATGCTTCAGGAGGCGGTGGATGCGCTGATTGACAACGGCCGCCGCGGCCGCCCGGTCACAGGCCCCGGAAACCGTGCCTTAAAATCCCTTTCTGACATGCTGAAAGGTAAATCCGGCCGTTTCCGTCAGAATCTGCTGGGTAAACGTGTGGATTATTCCGGGCGTTCCGTTATCGTGGTGGGGCCGGAACTGAAGATTTTCCAGTGCGGTCTGCCCAAGGAGATGGCCATTGAGCTTTTCAAGCCTTTCGTTATGAAGGAGCTGGTGGCCAACGGTACGGCTCACAACATTAAAAACGCTAAGAAAATGGTGGAGAAACTGCAGACGGAAGTATGGGACGTGCTGGAGGATGTCATCAAGGAGCATCCGGTAATGCTGAACCGGGCGCCCACTCTTCATCGTCTGGGTATCCAGGCTTTTGAGCCGATTCTGGTGGAAGGTAAAGCGATTAAGCTCCATCCTCTGGTATGTACGGCATTCAACGCCGACTTTGACGGCGACCAGATGGCCGTTCATCTGCCCCTTTCCGTGGAGGCCCAGGCCGAGTGCCGTTTCCTGCTGCTTTCGCCCAATAACCTCTTAAAGCCCTCCGACGGCGGCCCTGTGGCCGTGCCGTCCCAGGATATGGTTCTCGGTATCTATTACCTGACCATGAGCCGCTATGCCGACTATACCGGTACGGAGCGGGAGGAGGAAGTGGCGGCGGAATTTGATTCCATTGAAGCCGCTCTGGATGCTTTTCATGCGTATCAGGAGAAAAGAGCCCAGGGCAGGACTGACGGCGAGACGCCCATCGACGTGCATACGGTTGTCCGCGTCAACGTAAGCCCGGAGCGCCACCGCATCGTGGTCTGCACGATCCAGGATCTGATAGGCCACTATTTTGGCAGCGTCAATCAGGCGATTCTGGCTTATGAAAACGGCACGATCACCCTGCATCAGAAGATTATCATCCGCCGGGAAGGAGCCTTTGAGGGCCGCCCGATTTCCCAGCGGGTGGAGACCACATTGGGGCGTATGCTCTTCAATGAGATCTTGCCCCAGGATCTGGGCTTTGTGGATCGGAGCGTGGAGGAGAATGTGCTAAAGCCCGAGGTGGATTTCCACGTGGGCAAAAAACAGTTAAAGAAAATTCTGGAAAAGGTTATCAACATCCACGGAGCCACCACCACCGCCGAAGTGCTGGATGATATTAAGGCAACGGGATATAAGTATTCCACCCGGGCGGCCATGACCGTGTCGATCTCTGACATGACCGTGCCGCCGGAGAAACCTGAGCTGATTCAGCAGGCTCAGGATACCGTGGATAAGATTACCCGCAACTTCAAGCGCGGCCTGATCACCGAGGAGGAGCGTTACAAGGAGGTTGTAGAGACCTGGAAGGACACCGATGACGTCCTGACTCACAAGCTGCTGTCCGGTCTGGATAAATATAATAATATTTTCATGATGGCCGATTCCGGCGCCCGTGGTTCGGATAAACAGATCAAACAGCTGGCGGGCATGCGCGGCCTGATGGCCGATACCACCGGCCATACTATCGAGCTGCCCATTCGTTCCAATTTCCGTGAGGGTCTGGACGTACTGGAGTATTTCATGTCGGCCCACGGCGCCCGCAAAGGACTGTCCGATACGGCTCTGCGTACCGCGGATTCCGGTTATCTGACCAGGCGTCTTGTGGATGTGTCCCAGGAGCTGGTCATCCGGGAGACGGACTGCTGCGCGGACAGAGACGAGATCCCCGGTATGTGGGTGAAGGAGTTTGCCGACGGCAAGGAAGAGATTGAGAGCCTGCAGGAGCGCATCACCGGTCGTTTCTCCTGTTATACATTGAAAAACGCGGCGGGAGAGACGCTGGTAAAAGCCAACCATATGATTACGCCCATGCGTGCCGCCCGGATTATGTCCGAGGGTGTGGATGAGAATGGCAAACCTTTTAATAAAATAAAGATTCGTACCATATTGAGCTGCAGGTGCCATAATGGTATTTGTGCGAAATGCTATGGCGCCAACATGGCCACCGGCGAGACCGTGCAGGTGGGTGAGTCGGTGGGGATCATTGCCGCCCAGTCCATCGGGGAGCCCGGTACACAGCTCACCATGCGTACTTTCCATACCGGCGGTGTGGCCGGCGGCGATATCACCCAGGGTCTTCCCCGTGTGGAGGAACTCTTTGAGGCCCGCAAGCCCAAGGGTCTGGCGATCATTACGGAGATTAAGGGTGTCGCTTCCATTAAGGATACGAAGAAGAAACGGGAAATCATTGTCACCGACGATGAGACCGGCGATTCCAAAACGTACCTGATCCCCTATGGTTCCCGTATCAAGGTACCCGATGGCGCCGTGCTGGAGGCCGGCGACGAACTGACGGAGGGTAGTGTAAATCCCCATGATATCCTGAAAATCAAGGGCGTCCGCGCCGTGCAGGATTACATGCTGCGGGAGGTACAGAGGGTGTACCGTCTGCAAGGTGTGGAGATCAACGATAAGCACATCGAAGTGATTGTTCGCCAGATGCTGAAAAAAATCCGTATTGAGAATAACGGCGATTCGGATATGCTGCCGGGTACGCTGGTGGATGTGCTGGATTACGAAGACGCCAACGACAGGCTGCAGGAGGAGGGAAAAGAGCCCGCCGAGGGCAAACAGATCCTTTTGGGAATCACAAAGGCCGCACTGGCCACCGATTCCTTCCTGTCCGCCGCTTCCTTCCAGGAGACGACCAAGGTGCTGACAGAGGCAGCGATTAAAGGCAAAGTGGATCATCTGGTGGGACTTAAGGAAAACGTCATCATCGGCCGTCTGATTCCGGCCGGCACAGGAATGAAGTGTTACTCCGACGTCCGGTTGAATACGGATATCAGCAGTAAAGATACGCTGATGTTTGACGAGGAGGACAGTGAGGAGGATGAGCTTCTCTATGTGTCCGAGGAAGAGGACGAGGATGAGCTGACCATGGAAGAATATGCCGACGACGAGGATGTTCCCGAAGAAGAGGAGATCGCGTACGACGAGGCAGAAGAGCCCATTCCGCTGGTGGAAGGGGATTACGAAGAGTAAAATACGGGCAGGGGGCCTGCCGTTTCCGGAATAAACGGGAGCGGCAGGCCCTTTGTAACGATTAAGGTTACTTTTCACGGCCTGGGGCCGTTCAAAGTAACGATTCGGGGCGGCATTCCAAGTTTTGCTGCGCAAAAGCCGCCCCT
>CASWRE010000009.1 GCA_949471785.1 uncultured Lachnospiraceae bacterium
TGAATTGACTCTCTTTCGCGTAAACTCTATAATAGGGTGACTTCAAAAAAGACATTACCCGATGATATCTGCGTTTTTGAATTTAAAGGAGGTAAAGGAGAACCCAGGCCCGGCGCCCGTCTCTCCAAACGACGATGAAAAAGGATCAACACAGACACAATCAAGGCATTTTTTCCGGAATGGTAGATTACCGTCAGTTCCGGCTTAGTAAATTGAACACGCCCGAATTCCAGCATCTGCGTCTGCTGTTGTTCTGGCCATTGTTCGGTATCCTGTTTTATATGGCGGAGAGAGGGAATCTGACGTCCACGTATTTTCCGATGCACTGCGCGCTGGACGATAAGATTCCTTTCTGTGAGTGGTTTCTTATCCCCTATCTTTTCTGGTTCGTCTTTCTGGCCGGTATGCATATATATCTGCTGTTGTTCGACGTACCGCTTTTTGAGGATTTCATGCGCTACATCATTATCACATATTCCGCGGGACTGATCATCTTTTTCCTGTTTCCTACCTGTCAGTATCTCAGGCCCTCCGTCTTTCCCCGGGATAACCTGCTGACCCAGATGTTGGGTGCATTTTATTCCTTCGATACCAGCACCAATGTCTGTCCTTCCCTCCATGTGGTGGGTTCCCTGGCAGTCACCTTCGCCGGATGGCGATGCGCAAAGCTGCAGACTCCAGGCTGGAAATTTTTCTTTGGCGCGGCCGGCGTCCTGATCAGCATTTCCACTGTATTTGTGAAGCAGCATTCCGCCATTGATCTTGCTGCAGGACTGATCATATGCGTACTGGCTCATCCGTTGATATACGGAAAACTCAGCGAGGATACGGCAAGGAGAAGACCCGTACAGCGGATCACCTCCCGTTGAAACGTCGCACCGTTTCTATTTGATCATATATTTATGGCAAAACAGCCCCGGACATGCGTTACGGCATGTCCGGAGCTGTTTTTTTCCATTCCAGGATTTCTTCCAGGCGGCTGCGTACCTGCCTTTCCTCCCCCTGGACCGTGGGCCGATAGTAGCGGCGATCCCGGAGAGTATCCGGCAGACACTGCATTTTCGTCAGTTTTTCTTCCGTATCATGAGCATATTGATAACCCTCGCCGTAATGTAATTCCCGCATCAATCCGGTGGGGGCGTTTCTGATCTGAAGGGGCACGGGCTCGGCGGGGGCATCATGGATATCTTTTTTGCAGTCCTCACAGGCCCGGTACAGTGCGTTGGACTTGGGCGCCATGGATAAATATACCACCGCATGGGCCAGATGCACATTGCACTCCGGCATACCAAGAAAATGGCAGGCCTGATAAACGGACACCGCCACCTGCAGCGCCCGGGAATCTGCCATACCCACGTCCTCACTGGCAAAACGTATCAGACGTCTCGCAATATACAGCGGGTCTTCCCCGCCGTCCAGCATCCTGCTCATCCAGTAGACGGCTGCGTCCGGATCACTGTTCCGCATGGATTTATGAAGGGCCGATATCAGGTTATAGTGCTCTTCTCCCTTCTTATCATAGAGCAGGGAACGGCGGTTCGTACACTCGGACAGGGTTTCGTCCGTCAGACGGATCGTTCCCTGGCTGTCAATCTGGCTGTTGATCACCGCCATCTCCAGCGTATTCAAAGCCGTCCGGGCATCCCCATTGGCAAATCTGGCCATGACCCGAATCTGCTCTTCGCTCACCGTGATCTGCTGCCCGCCAAAACCCTTCGGGCTTGTCAGCGCATGGCGAAGCAGTTCACACAGCTCCGGCTCCTCCAGGGTTTTCAGCACAAACACCTTGCATCTGGAAAGCAAAGCCGCATTAATCTCAAAAGAAGGGTTTTCCGTGGTAGCCCCCACCAGAATGATACTTCCCCGCTCCACGAAGGGGAGAAACGCATCCTGCTGAGCCTTATTGAACCGGTGAATCTCATCTATAAAGAGAAGCGTTCGCATCCCCATTCGCCGGCTCTGCTCCGCCTGCCCCATGACCTGGCGTATCTCTTTGATCCCGCTGGTTACCGCACTGAAATCTACAAATTCCGCTTTCGTCATTCCCGCAAGAATCCGCGCCAGCGTAGTCTTGCCCACACCGGGCGGACCCCAGAAAATCATGGATGAGATCTGATCCTGTTCGATGAGGCGCCTCAGCACCTTCCCCTCCCCCAGCAAATGCTCCTGCCCCACATACTCTGAAAGGCTCTCCGGCCGCAGCCTGCTGGCCAGAGGGGCGCTGACGGCCCGGTCGTCAAATAAACTCATCTGTTCCATGGCATTTCCACCTCAACTAGTCTCAAAAATGAATCTGTCCATGGAGCGCCTGCAAAGAGCTCACTTTCCCGCTGGCATGAGAACGGACATAGAAAATCCCGCTGGCTGTGGCTTTGGCCGCCGCAATAGTGGTCATATAGGGAATCCGAGCCTTGATAGCGGCTTTGCGCAGATAGCTGTCATCATGGACACTGTCCTTGCCCACCGGCGAATTTACGATCAGATCGATCTCACCATTGGTGATCATATCCAGGATATTCGGCCTGCCCTCATACAGCTTTTTCACTAGACGCGCCGGTATTCCGGCCTCGTTGATCAGCTCACAGGTAGCCCCTGTGGCTACGATCGCAAATCCGCATTCATAGAGGCTTCTTGCCACTTCCACGACCTCCGCCTTATCTTTTCTATTCACAGATATGAGCGCCGTTCCCTCCAAAGGCAGTTTCATACCGGCAGCCTCCTGGGCCTTGTAAAATGCATCGCCGTAGAAATCTGACAGTCCCAGTACTTCCCCAGTGGAACGCATTTCCGGCCCCAGGATCGGGTCCACCTCCTGGAACATGTTGAAGGGGAACACTGCCTCTTTTACGCCGTAGTAGGGAATATGCTGCTCCTTCAGGGCGGGTACCGGCGACGGACGGCCCGTCAGATCGGCGGTGATGATATCCGTAGCCAGAGGTACCATGCGTATATTACAGACTTTGGACACCAGAGGCACGGTACGAGACGCTCTGGGATTGGCTTCCAGCACATAGACGCGGCCCTTTTCAATGGCGTACTGCATATTCATCAGCCCTTCCACATGCATCTCCTCGGCAATCCTCCGGGTATATTCCTTAATGGTGGCCACATTCTCTTCCGAAATATGGACGGAAGGAATGATACAGGCCGAGTCCCCGGAATGCACGCCGGCCAGCTCGATATGCTCCATAACCGCCGGCACAAATGCGTGCGTGCCGTCGCTGATAGCGTCTGCCTCACATTCCGTCGCATGATTCAGGAAACGATCAATCAGGATCGGACGGTCCGGCGTCACACCCACGGCCGCATTCATATACTGGGTCATGCTCTCCTCGTCGTAAACCACCTCCATGCCGCGGCCGCCCAGCACATAGGAGGGACGCACCATCACCGGATAACCGATTCTGTCGGCAATGGCCGTAGCCTCCGCCACGTTAGTGGCCATACCGGACTCGGGCATGGGGATCTCCAGCTTTTCCATCATAGCCCGGAAGCGATCCCTGTCCTCAGCCAGGTCAATGACGGACGGAGACGTTCCCAGGATGCGGACGCCGTTCTTCTCCAGATCCGCCGCCAGATTCAGAGGAGTCTGGCCGCCGAACTGGGCGATCACGCCCACCGGTTTTTCCTTCTTATAAATACTCAGCACATCTTCCAGCGTCAGGGGCTCAAAGTACAGCTTATCGGAGGTGTCATAATCCGTAGAAACGGTCTCCGGGTTGCAGTTTACGATAATTGTCTCAAAGCCCAGCTTTTTGAGGGCCATGGCAGCGTGTACACAGCAGTAATCAAACTCAATACCCTGACCGATACGATTGGGGCCGCCGCCCAGGATCATAATCTTCGGCCTGTCTTCGGATGTCGGATTTTTATCCGGCGCGTTGTAGGTGGAATAGTAATAGGCGCTGTCTTTCGTCCCGCTGACATGGACGCCCTCCCAGGACTCCTCCACGCCCAGACCGATCCGGCGATTCCGAATCTCTTCCTCCGGCACATCCAGAAGCTGACTGATATATTGGTCGGAAAATCCGTCCTTTTTTGCCGCGGTCAGCAATTCGTCGGAAAGAGAACCGCCCCGGCAGGCCAGAATCTGCTCTTCTTCCTCTACAAGCTCCTTCATCTGCTCAATGAAATATCTCTTCACCTTTGTGATATCGAAAATCTCCTCCACCGTCGCCCCTTTGCGCAGCGCCTCGTACATGATAAAATGGCGCTCACTGGACGGTGTGATCAGTTTATGCAGCAACTCTTCCCTGGTCAGGGAATCAAAATCCCTGGCATGGCCCAGCCCGTAACGCCCGGTTTCCAGACTGCGGATAGCCTTTTGGAAGGCCTCCTTATAGGTCTTTCCGATACTCATAACTTCGCCGACGGCCCGCATCTGGGTACCCAGCTTGTCCTCTACACCTTTGAATTTCTCAAAGGCCCAGCGAGCAAACTTGATCACCACATAATCGCCGTCGGGCACATAGCGGTCCAGCGTGCCGTACTTGCCGCAGGGAATATCTTTCAATGTCAATCCTGTCGCCAGCATGGCAGACACCAGGGCAATGGGGAATCCCGTCGCCTTAGAGGCCAGAGCCGACGACCGCGAAGTGCGGGGATTGATCTCAATGACCACCACCCGGTCTGACACCGGATCATGGGCAAACTGCACATTGGTGCCGCCGATCACCTGCACGGACTCCACGATCCTGTATGCCTGTTCCTGCAGCCGTCTCTGGCACTCCTCAGAAATCGTCAGCATCGGCGCGGCACAGAAGGAATCGCCGGTATGCACACCCAGGGGATCAATATTTTCAATGAAACAGACCGTAATCATATTGTTGTCCGCGTCACGGACCACTTCCAGCTCCAGTTCCTCCCAGCCCAGAATGGATTCCTCTACCAGCACCTGACCCACCAGGCTGGCCTGCAGCCCTCTCGCACAGACCGTTCTCAATTCGTCTTTATTATATACAAGGCCGCCGCCGGCGCCGCCCATGGTATAGGCCGGGCGCAACACCACCGGATATCCCAGCTGATCGGCTATGCCTAATGCCTCCTCCACGCTGTAAGCCACTTCACTGCGGGCCATCTCAATACCCAGCTTATTCATGGCATTCTTAAACTCAATCCTGTCCTCGCCCCGCTCAATAGCATCCACCTGGACGCCGATCACCTTTACGCCGTACTTGTCCAGCACGCCGGCCTTATTAAGCTCCGCGCAAAGGTTCAGGCCAGACTGGCCGCCCAGGTTGGGAAGCAGGGCATCGGGCCGCTCCTGTCTGATGATCTGCTCCAGCCGTTCCACATTCAACGGCTCGATATAAGTAACATCCGCCATCTCAGGATCTGTCATAATCGTGGCCGGATTGGAATTGACCAGCACAATTTCATAGCCCAGACTGCGCAACGCTTTACAGGCCTGGGTACCGGAATAATCAAACTCACAGGCCTGCCCGATGACAATGGGGCCGGAACCAATAATCAGTACTTTGTGAATGTCTGTTCGTTTTGCCATATTCTTCTCCTTTTCCAAAAAAAGCAGCCGCCCAGACCATCTGTGCGCCTGCTTTTTTATTATAATCAACATGGGAAAAAACAGCAATAGAAAAACGAATGAAATCTCCTCTACAGCAAAGCAATCAGCTCCCGCACCGCGCTCTCCTTTGTGGCCCAGCTGGTGGCAAACCGCACCACCGTATGATCCTCATCGTAATTTTCCCAAAAGCTGAATTTGACTTTCTCCTTCAGACGAACCAGCTGCTTATTTTCCAGAATAATGAACAGCTGGTTCGTGGGGGACTGAATATAAAAAGTATACCCTTTCTCCACAAAAGCTTTCCGCAAAATCCCCGCCATATGAACGGCATGGCGGCCAAGTTCCCGATACAGCCCGTCCGTAAACAGCGTATCAAACTGGATACCCGGCAGCCGTCCCTTAGCCAGGAGGGCGCCGTGCTGTTTGACCAGCGTCACGAAATGCCCGGGCGTATTCCCCTTCGTGAATACCACTGCTTCCCCGCACAGCGCCCCCACCTTCGTCCCGCCGATATAAAACAAATCACAGAATTCTGCCACATCCGGTAGCGCCACGTCCGTATCGGGGCAGGCCAGCCCGTAGCCCAGGCGCGCGCCGTCCAGATACAGGGGTATGGCATATTTTCCACAGATCTCGGACAGCCTTTGCAGCTCTGCTTTCGTATAGAGCGTCCCGTACTCCGTGGGATGGGAAATGTATACCATGCCCGGAAACACCATATGCTCATGATTTTCATCCCGATAAAAGGCTTTCAGATAGTTTTCCAGCGCTTCCGGCGTCAGCTTGCCGTTTTGATGGGGTATTTCCAGTATTTTATGACCCGTATACTCGACGGCTCCTGCCTCATGGGTGTGGATATGGCCCGTCGATGCCGCCACCACCCCTTCATACTTGTCCAGCATGGCGTCGATGACCACCTGATTCGTCTGGGTGCCGCCGGACAGGAAATAAACGTCGGCCCGGCTACAGGCACAGGCCGCCCGGATCTTCTTCTTTGCAGATTCACTGTAGGGATCGGCCCCATAACCGTCCAGGCTCTCCCTGTTGGTTTCCACAAGCCTCTGCAGCAGCTTTTCGTGGGCCCCCTCGGAATAATCATTGACAAAGCTCAGCATATTTTTCTCTCCTAAAATCCTGCAGCATCTGTTCGCAGTCAGAATTCTCCGTTGTGGCTTCTACTTTTTCGAAAAAAACTGACGGCGCAGCCATATGTCTGCGTACACCAGCGTACTGTCTGCATTATATTCAGGTAGCACACTAAACAAGGATCTGTTTTACCTTCTCCGCCATAGCTATTCCCAGCTTCTCATGCTCTTCCGCTTCCATATGAATGCCGTCCAGCGGAGATGCCTTTGCATACTGCGCCGCATCCAGCCATTCGATACCTGTCTCCTCCGCCATCTCCCTGTATGCCTCCGCCAATCTGCCCGACCGCACGTCCGCGCCCTCGCCAAACATATCGGCAAACAGGGGATGATTCCTGTAATCAGGAGAAATCCGGATCGGCGATACCAGCAGAACTTTCGGCGCCTCCCCGGCCAGGGGAACTACTTTCAGAACGTCCAGATAACGTTTTAACCCGTTGGCAATCACCCGGGCTCTCAGATTAAAACGTGCTTTCAGGTCATTGGTGCCCAGCATCAGAATGATCAGATCCAGGGGAACCTGGGATTCACAGCAGGCCGCAAAATACCGCAGGCCGCCGAGCCTCCCCTCCATGGGGTCGTCCAGTATGGATGTTCTCCCGTTCTGCCCTTCCTCAATCACCCGATACTCCGATCCCAATTCCCTCTGCAGCACTCCCGTCCAGCGCACATCCTCCGCATACCGCAGATTTTCCGCCGGCGTAGCTCCCCATGTATTGGAATCACCAAAGCACATAATCCGTTTTGACATACTATTATCCCTCCTTTTGTATACTGGCGCCCCGTCCGGCCAGAAATTGCACTTGTGCACAGTTCTGACAGGGTGGAACACTGGTATATGTCAAAAGACCACTTATTCTGCACTAAAGTATAGCAAAAACGAGCTGTCTCTTCAATCCGGATTTTACAGCCACGTCACCTCTCCCCCAAAACAGCATCCTGAATACTGTCCCAGGTGACGGCGTCCCCGGAAACAGCATGGCGACCTGGTTTTTCCGTCCTCCTGTCTACAGCTCCGTTATTGCTTCCATGGCAATGTTCATGGCTGCCGCGAAAAAACCAATGCCTTCATTTCTTATATCATGTGCCTCAACATTTGCCAGAGAATCGGCGGTGAAAAGCACTTGTCCAAATAGGACGCCTCGCATTCTTGCACACGCCGCCATAGATGCACATTCCATTTCCACGACGGAACATCCTTCTGATTTTCGATACCGGACCATTTCTTTTGTTTCCCGGTAAAAACCGTCCGTCGTCCACGTTTTACAGGTTTTATAGTTTAATCCCGCATTTCCCAATACTCTGCATATTGCATTAACCGCCGCAGAGTCTAACTCAATTTCCCGTGACGGCGGCAAATAATGGTAGGATGTTCCTTCCTGTCTAAGCGCTGCGACAGGAACAAAAAACGAGCCCTCGGTATCCTCAACCAAAGCCCCACAACATCCCGCGGCTATTATTTTTTTCACTCCTCCTGCAATTAACTGCTCCATAATCTGTACAGCGCCCGCCCCGCCAAGAGGCGCTTGTACAAACGCGATATCTGTATGATTCATTTGCGTTTTATAGACGCAAAAACTTTTGGTCACAGTGGCAAATTCCCCGATAATTTCACATTCATGATGAGCTGCAAAATCATCTATTTCAGCCTCCATAAAAAGCATTACGGCTTTTTGTGGAAAATTATAATTCGAGTGGTGTCCCGGCATGATAACTGCACTTGGCTCTGTATCAAATTCTAATATGGGTATTTGATTTTTGAATATAGCCATATCCAATTTTCCTTTCTTACTCTTTTTTAGGATTATAGCGTAATTTTCCATACAATACCACATATTTTCAGCCGGACAAAGGAACATATAACCTTTTTTGAGATTTTGGGTTATAAAAGGAAAAGGCGGAGACTCCCACCTTTCTCTTACCGCCGCCCATAGACTCCCATGGCTGTAGCCAGTTCCACCAGAATCCGTCCTCCGGGAAAACGCCGCAGCACCTCCCGGGGAATTCCCGCAAAGCGCAGATATAACACGCCGTACGTGGCTATGGCGCCCAGTATGGCCGCTCCCAGGCACAGCGCATTGGACTCTACGAGCGTACTCAACCCGTAATACATCACATAGGCCACTACCCCCATCACCGCCGAGGCAATCACGGGTACCAGAAAGATCTTCCGCACCCGCATCCGATAGCGCAGCAGTCCGGCCACCGCCCGGCCGTTGAGCACGCACATGCTGAGGGAATAGGCAATCGTAGCAATCAACACACTATATATATGAAGAGGCGTAAACTTTGCCAGCACCGCCAGCACCGCCACATTAATCACCAGAGAAATCGCCGCATGCTCCACCGGCACAGCCGGTTTCCCGATGCCCTGCAGCACCCCGTTGGTAATCGTCGATAACGAATAGAAAACCACCGACACCGCCCCGGCTATCAGCAGATAACCCGCCGTATCCCCCGTATTGGGAAACAGCAAATGCATGATCGGGAAGGCCAGCACCGCCATGCCCACCGCCGCGGGAATACAGAGAAACATGGTCATCTGAATCGCTTCGTCCATCTTATGCCGGGTCTCCCGGAAATCCCGCATGGCAAAACTAGATGAGATCGACGGCAGCACAGCCGTGGAAACCGCGTTCGCAAGAGCAATCGGAATATTGATCATGACCATGTACTGCCCGGTAAACACACCGTAGGCGCTGGTCACGGCGTCCTCCTCCCATCCCTCGCTCAGCATGATCGGCGCAAAAATGGACTGATCCATATAAGAGCTCAGATTGTAGATGCAGGTGCTGAAAATCACCGGCGTCACCATCAGAAGAATCGTGCGGAAAATCTCCGGATAGGAATCTTCCACCCCGGTATGGTCATTGCGGATACGTTTCTGTATGCTTTTTTGATTGGCGGTAAAGGACATCAGCATCAGCACAATACCTGCCAGCACGCCGGCCCCTGTTCCCAGGGTTCCGCCCGCCGCACCGTAGATGGCCACCTCCGCATCGGTGACCGCCAGATTTTCCACCAACAGCCAGGCCGCCACCACGCTGACCACCGCATTCACCAGCTGTTCCAGAATCTGGGACAGTGACGTGGGCACCATCGTATTGTGGGCCTGAAAATATCCCCGCAGCACGCCGAGAATCGCAGAAAAAAATATGGTAGGCGCCAGCATTCTCAGAGCCAGCATCGCATTGTCACCGCCTGCGGGAAGGAGAAAACTCCCGCCGAACCAGGCCGCAAGCGCCGCCAGGCCGCCGACCACGCAGGCATAGAGCAAAGCGCCGCGAAACAGTTTATTGGCATTGCGATACTGCCGTTTCGCGATCCGCTCCGACATCAGCTTGGATACCGCCATGGGAATACTATAAGAGGATACCAGAAGCAGAATACTGTACACCGTATAGGCATAACCATAGTAACCGTTTCCCAGTTCTCCGATGATCGCATACAGCGGGCTTCTGTACAACATACCGATGATGCGCACGATCAGCCCTGCAGCCATCAGAATCGAAGCCTGCTTCACGAAACTGTCTCTGTTTTTCTTACCCATAAACCTTTCCTCTACACATTTTCTATCTGCCAGTCAATCGGTGTGAGTCCATGCTCTTCCAGATATTGATTCGTCCTACTAAATGGCCTGCTCCCGAAAAAACCTTTGTAAGCCGACAGCGGACTGGGATGGGGGGCCTCCAGAATCAGATGCCTCGTGCCATCCAGATACATCTTCTTCGCCTGGGCCGGCCTGCCCCAGAGAATAAACACCATGGGACGCTCCTGAGCGGCCAGAACCCGGATCGCCGCGTCGGTAAACTCCTCCCAGCCGATACCTCTGTGGGAATTGGCCTGATGAGCCCGCACCGTCAACACGGTGTTGAGCAGCATCACACCCTGCCTGGCCCACTTTTCCAGATAACCGTTATTGGGTATGTAACAGCCCAGATCATCTTCCAGTTCTTTATAGATATTTACCAGTGAAGGAGGAATATCCACCTCCGGTTTCACGGAAAAACACAGACCATGGGCCTGCCCGTCGCCATGGTAGGGGTCCTGTCCCAGAATCACCACCTTCACCTGCTCCAAAGGCGTAAAATGAAACGCGTTGAATATATCGTCCGGATCGGGAAACACCCGTCTGGTATTATACTCCTCCCCTATCTTCTGAAACAATTCCCTGTAATAAGGCTTCCTAAATTCCCCGCTTAATGCTTTTGCCCATTCTCCGCTTATCGGTGGCATATCTTTTCTCCTTTGTACATTTTACTTGTGCGACAGAATTCCTCCGCGGTCGCGCGCCCGCCTATCCAGGCTGTTATACTATACTATTTCCGTGTCTCGGACAAGAGAACTATCTTTTTCAAACGTGCAGAAATATCCGGCCTCAGCGTCTCCGGCCATGCGATCTTCTTTTTCTATAGGCGCACCGAAACGCCCCGGCTGTCCAGGTATCGCTTCACTTCCCGGATCTCCAGCTCCTTATAATGAAACAGGGAGGCCGCCAGCGCCGCGTCGGCCCCTCCCGCTGTCAGCGCGTCATAAAAATGTGCCTTTGTCCCGGCCCCGCCGGAGGCAATCACGGGAATCTCCACCGCGTCGGACACGGCCCGGGTGAGTTCAATATCGTAGCCTGCCTTGGTGCCGTCGCAGTCCATACTGGTCAGCAGGATTTCTCCGGCTCCCAGGCTCTCTACCTTCATAGCCCATTCCACCGCGTCAATACCCATATCCACCCGACCGCCGTTTTTATAAATATTCCAGCCGCTCTTATCCTCCCGGCGCTTAGCGTCAATAGCCACCACCACACACTGGCTGCCGAATTTCATGGCCGCGTCATGTACCAGCCGGGGATTAGCGATTGCCGCGGAATTCACCGATATCTTATCCGCCCCCTCTCTGAGCAGCGTGCGGAAATCGTCCACCGTGCGGATACCTCCGCCCACGGTAAAAGGTATAAACACCTGAGAAGCCACCGACCGTACCATGTCCACCACCGTGTTCCGATTATCCGAAGATGCCGTGATATCAAGAAATACCACTTCATCCGCCCCGGCCTGATCATAAGCACTGGCAATCTCCACCGGATCACCGGCATCCCGGAGATTGACAAAATTAACTCCCTTCACCACACGCCCGGCATTCACGTCCAGGCAGGGAATGATTCTCTTTGTAAACATTATTCCGCCCCCCTGCCTATTGATGCAAAGTTTTTCAAAATTTTAAGCCCTGTCCGGGAACTTTTTTCCGGATGGAACTGGCAGGCAAAAACCGGGCCCTGCTCCACAGAAGCATCGATCCGGACGCCGTAGGACGTCACGGCTTTCACGATGGACGGTTCCGACGCCCGCAGATAATAGGAGTGGACAAAATACGCATAGGCATCCTCAGGAATGCCCCGGAACAGAAGACCACGCTTCTGCAGATGCAGGGAATTCCATCCCATGTGAGGGATCTTTAATCCTTCACGGCGGGGAATCTTTAAAATTTCTCCCTGCAAAATGCCGAGCCCCTCCACACCGGGACTCTCCTCGCTTTTCTCAAACAAAAGCTGCAGGCCAAGGCAGATGCCGAGGAAAGGGATTTTCCGCCGCACCGCCTCATGGATCACTTCCACCAGGCCGAACCTGTGCAGATTCTCCATGGCATCGCCAAAGGCCCCTACCCCCGGCAGGATGATTTTCTCCGCGGCAAGTATCTCCTCCCTGTTTCGCGTAAGTATCGCTTCCTCGCCCAAGTGAACGAGGGCCTTCTCCACGCTGCGGATATTCCCCGCATCGTAATCAATAATGGCTATCATCGGCCAATCCTCCATGCCCTGGCCTTCGCCAGTTTTTATAAGTTTAAGATAGTATAGCACACTCCCTTGGCAAAAAAAACAAGAATTCGTCCCGGACGCGGCTTTTTCCCGTCTGAGTCGTTACTGTCCGCCCGGAATGACCACCACAAATAGAAATATATGAAAAAACGGGCGGAGTTTCTTTTTACCTTTCATGGGGGTCCACCATTTTATACCCTAAACCTTTCATCGTAATGATATACGCCGGTTTTGCGGGAGTATCTTCCAGCTTTTCACGCAGATGCCGAATATGCACCATGACCGTATTGTCACATCCAAAACCATCCTCACCCCAAACAGCCTCATACAGACGCTCCCGACTGACAACCCGTCCTCTGTTCTCGGCCAGATACCGCAGAATCTCAAACTCACGCGCCGTGAGCTCCACCTCCCGGCCGCCTTTTATCACCCGGCATCCCTCTGGGTCAATGGCCAGTTCTCCGACCACCATCGCAGGGCCCGACTCTGAATCCTGTCTGTACGCCGCCCGGCGAAGCTGTGCCTTCACTCTGTAAACCACCTCTCTGGGGCTGAAAGGTTTCGTCACATAATCATCGCCGCCCACAGCCAGCCCCAGGATCTTATCCACCTCATCATTCCTGGCAGACAAAAACAAAATGGGACAGTGGGAAAACTGCCGGATCTCCCGGCACACACCATAACCGTCCAGCCCCGGCAGCATTACATCCAGGATGATCACATCGGGTTTGATCTGCCTGCAGGCGTCCACGGCAAAGTCTCCGCGATGCACTTTATATACAGAGGAAAATCCCTCCGTCTTCAGCGCCTTTTCCAGCAAATCCGGAATATCCGGCTCATCATCCACGATCAGTATCCTGTAATCTTCCATCACCATATACACTCATGCCCCTTCTCTGCTCTTCTCCGATACCATTATATATAAGGATTCCGGTAAGCTCAAGGACAATCTGCCCAAA
Organism: uncultured Lachnospiraceae bacterium; assembly: GCA_949471785.1. Lineage (GTDB taxonomy): Bacteria > Bacillota > Clostridia > Lachnospirales > Lachnospiraceae > UBA11957. The sequence goes on from CASWRE010000009.1 coordinate 13,438, forward strand.
AAGCGCCAGCAGCCGGCCGTCCGAAAAACCACACAAAAAAAGACGCCCGCACAAACAGACGTCTTTCCCTCTATGGTATACCTATGATCAACAGGTGGCCCCGCCCTTCATATGAAGGTTCGCATCCAGAATCTCCTGCTTGCGCTCCAACAGCTCGTCGGAAAGCAACAATTCTTCCACACGATCAAATCCTAAACGATCAATGGTGGACGCAAAACGCTCCCCTGTCTTACCCTGCTCACGGAACAAGAGAAGGGCCTTCTCAATGATATTAAGCACTTCCTCCTCGCTGGTAAAAATTTTGCTCATGGCCTGGCCCATTTTGACTTCCTTGCCCCAACGGCCGCCCAGACAGATCTTGTAACCATACTTGCCGTCGGTAATCGCATCAAAACGGCACTTGCCGATACAGCGGCCGCAATGATTGCACCTGTCGCTGATTTCCAGCAGGCCGTCTTCCACCTTGCAGGCTTTGATCGGACAGGCGGCCACCACGGAACATTTTTTACAACCGTTGCATTCATCCTCGTCAAAATCCGGAATATGCTGTCCGATAATACCCAGGTCATTGAGATTCGGCTTCACACAGTTGTTGGGACATCCGCCCACGGCGATCTTAAATTTGTGGGGAAGCAGTACGTCATGATAACCCACGTAGAATCTCTCATGGATCTTCTCTGAAAGACCGTAGGAATCCAGCAGCCCATACTGGCAGGTCGTACCCTTGCAGGCCACCACCGGACGTACCCGGGAACCCGTACCGCCTGTGGTCATGCCATGCTGAGAGAGAAATTTTCTTAATTCATCAATTTTGTCAAAGGGAACCCCCTGCAGTTCCACAGTCAGGCGGGTGGTAAACACGATATTACCGTCGCCGAACTTTTTTGCCGCCTCGGCGGCGGCCGTCAGCTGTTCCGATGTCATCTTGCCGTTGACCGTAATGATCCGGCAGTTGAAATTGTCCGTTCCCTTATTGCTCAGAAACCCAAGGCCTTTCACCCGTTTTTCTTCCTCCGGGCTGATCGTCAAAGTAGCCATATCACATATCCTCCTGTTTTGTTTTTACAAGTAATTACCGTTTCATACCCTGTGTCATTTCATCTTTATTCTTCATCTTCCTCGAAAGAAGTGAAAAAGGTACCGCCCTCCAATACCTTCGTATTGGTATAGCCGTAGAACTTCAAACGGTTCTGCAGCAGATACGCTCTCTTGCCCTTGGTGCAGACCAGCAAAAGCTTTGCATCCTGCGGATAATCCGGCAGGGGGCCTTCCACGGCGGTCAGGTCAATATGCCGCGCTCCGGGAATCGTTGACGCGGGAGCCGCGTCGAGGATTGTATAGCTCTCGGCCGCCCCGGCCGCATATTCCGCAGGCGTGAAGGAATCCAGCGCCCCATCCATCTTATTCAGGAGCACGTTGGCCGTCTGGGCCATCGGATGAATCGCCGTGGAGAAGGGCGGCGCATAGGAGAAGTCCATGGCAGACAGCTGATCTACCGTCATCCCCAGAGAGATTCCCGTAACCGCAATATCCATCACTTTGTCCACCGCGCCTTTGCCCAGCACCTGAGCTCCAAGAATTTTTCTCGTCGATTTATCAGCAATCAGCTTGATGATAAAGGAGGAGGCGCCCGGATAATAATGGGCCTTGTCATCCACCACGGTCAGCACTGTCACAACGTCATGTCCAGCGTCTTTAGCCTGGGATTCACCGAGACCTGTACGGCCGATACAAATACCGGGAAGCTTGGCCACGCCGGTGCCAAGGACGCCGGGATAGCTTATCTCATGGCCCGCAAGATTCATGGCCGCCCCACGGCCGGCAATATTGGCCGTGGAACCCATGGGAGACCACTGGGGTTTTCCGGTCAAACGGTTTTTCACCATGGCGCAATCGCCCACTGCATAGATCGCGGGATCGTTGGTGCGCATATGCTCATCCACCAGCACCGTACCCTTAAACATCTCAATACCAGTATTTTCCAGATAGCCCGTATTGGGACGGATACCCATAGCCAGTATACAGGCATCCGCTTTCATGGCCCTCTTGCTGGTTTTTACCTTTTCTACACGGCCGTCACCGATGATTTCTTCCAAGGCCACGCCCGTCGCCACGTTGATACCGTTGTCCAGCATCACATTCTCCGTATAAAACGCCAGCTCCTCATCGAGAAATCCCGGCAGAATTGTCCTGGCGAAATCAATGACCGATACCTTCACACCCTTAAGCGCCAGATTCTCCGCCACTTCCAGGCCGATAAAGCCGCCGCCGACCACCACAGCCCTACGGATCTTACCCTCTTCCACCGCGCCTCTCAGGGAAATGGCATCCTTCGGCGTACGCATCACGTACACGCCCTCCAGATCCGTACCCTTACAGGGCGGCACAAAAGGAGACGCGCCGGAAGCAATCACCAGCTTATCATAGCCAAACACACTCTCCTCGCCGCTCTCCACCCGAACAGCCTTCACCGTCTTATTCTCCCGGTCTACGGATACCACTTCCACACCGGTCTGCACCGCCACCCCCGTCAGGCGTGAAAAACTTTCCGGCGTGTTGACAATCAGAGCACTCTTATCCTCAATCACACCGCCCACATAATAAGGAAGACCGCATCCCGCATACGAAATTTCCTTCCCCTTTGTCAGGATTGTCACCTCTGCGCTTCGGTCTTCCCTCTTTAGCTTGGCCGCCGTCTTTGTACCGGCCGCCACACCGCCAATCACCAATACTTTCACAGCTTTTCTCCTTTATTCTTTATTTGAAACCAGTATAACACTTGATGAAGCATAATGAAAATGGTATTATTTTATTGCTGTTATAGGTATTACTTATAACGCAGTCAAAAACTGCCAAAAGCATTTTCGCTCTCTGTCACCGTATACTTTCAGGAGATATGCCATGACCATACGCCATCTGAAAATCTTTCTCACCGTAGCCGAATCCGGCAGCATGAGCGCCGCCGCCAAAAGCCTCTATATCACCCAGCCGTCGGTGAGCCAGGCTGTACGGGAGCTGGAGGAGCACTACCAGCTCCGTCTTTTTGAACGGCTGAACCACAGGCTGTACATAACGGACGAGGGCCGCCGTCTGCTCGACGAGGCCCGTCCCATTGTCCAGAATTTCGATATGCTGGAGACCAACATGACCCGTCTGCAGGGCCGTCACCGGCTGCGCATCGGCGTATCTATGACTGTGGGCACCTGTGTGCTGCCGCGTCTGCGCCAGGATCTGTCCTCTTCCCTGACCGGTCAGGACCTGTATTTCTACTCCGGCAATACCCATACCATCGAAGACAAACTGCTTCGCTCCGAGCTGGATTTCGGTATTGTCGAGGGAATCGTCCACGCCCAGGATCTGGTCAGTATACCGATCATTGACGATTTTCTGGTGCTTTGCTGCAGCAATGATCATCCGCTGGCCACCCGCCCTGTTCTCTATCCCCGGGATCTGACAGGCGTGGACTTTGCCATCCGGGAGGAAGGCAGCGGCACCCGCGCCCTGTTTGTAAATTATCTGAAAACCCAGCATATAGATATGCGCATCTCTCTGGAGGCTACTTCACCGGAGACGATCCGGGCCATGGTCAAAACCTCCCGGATGATGACCGTGATGTCGGTACGTCTTCTGGAAGAAGATATCCGGAACCGAACCATCCATGTCTTCAAAAGCACCGGCCATAGCTGGGACCGCACTTTCAAGCTGGTTCATCACAAAAACAAAAAACTGGGACAGGACTTCACCCGCATCCATGAAGCCCTGTCCCGCTATAAAACGCCTGATTTCCTTGATCAGATTTCCCCTGCCGTATTTCACGAATAAACGGCATATTTACAGATTTCCCTCGGAGCCAGCCTCCAGTGTGAACCAGAATTCCACGCCGTTGGAATAATTCTCCACACCGCACTCCTGTTTCAGTGATTCCATGATAGCCTTCACAATGGACAGGCCGATACCACTGCCTCCATACTCCCGGGTACGCGCCTTATCTACCTTGTAAAATTTAATCCATACTTTTTCCAGATCCTCCTCGGGAATCTGTGCGCCCGTATTGAAGACAGAAGTCCGCACCCGGCCGTCCTCCACCCGGCAGCGGATATCCAGAATCCGTTCGCCGTCCATATGATTCAGCGCATTGGACACATAATTGGTGATAACCTCCTCCACCTTAAATTCGTCCCCCCACACGTAGAGCGGCTCCTTCTGGTGCAGTCTCACCCGTACACCTTTTTGTTCGATCATAATCCTGGCCGACTGCACGACTCCCTGCAAAAGCGCAGTCAGGTCAAAGCATTCCAATGTCACCTGCTCGTTGCCAAATTCCAGCTGATTGAGGGTCAACAGCTTTTTCACCATCATATTCATCTTGGATGATTCATCTATGATCACCTCACAATAAAAATCCCGGCTCTCCGGATCATCATTGATATTGTCCTGCAGTCCCTCCGCATAGCCCTGGATCAGGGCTATGGGCGTCTTCAGCTCATGGGATACATTGGAGAGGAAATCCTTACGCATTTCATCGATCTGTTCCTTTTTCTCAATATCCTTTTGCAGCTCCAGATTGGCCGATTTAAGCTCTGAGATCGTCCGCTCCAATTCCTCCGACATCCGGTTAAAATTCCGGCCCAGCACGCCGATCTCATCCCGGCCGCCGCTGACATACTTCGTATTAAAGTCCAGTTCCGTCATTTTCTGGGAAATTTCTGTCAGCTCCGTGATCGGTCTGGTGATCCTCTTAGTAAACAGCCACACCACGATCCCGGCTACCAACGCCATGATCAGACCCACCCGGGCAAAAAATCCATTGGCCAGCTCCACACTCTCCCGAATACTGGCCATGGGGGAACGAATCAAAAACGACCGCCCGTCGTCAAATGAACCCCAGATCTCAATATACTTCTCCGCTGTGAAAAAATCTTTGTTTTTCTGAATTCTGTAGGTATCCGTGCTCTCCAGAATCTCCGGCTGCGCGTTATCTATGCCTGTGACATAGCCGAACAGCCGACTGGCCAGAAGCTCTCCCTGGCCCGACCGGGCATTGCAGTAGAAATTGCTTTCCTCGTCAATCACCACAAAGATCAGGTTATTTACTGAACAATACGAAAACAGGGGATCGGAAGAATCGACGTTCGTCAAATCCTCTACGTCCTCCAGAAGATACATTCCCGTCTCCAGCGTCTTTGATTTATTTCTCACGTAAAACGGTTCCATAAACAGAAAATTCAGCAGCACCACGGAAAGCAGACTCAGGAGAATGAAAAAAATAGTGTACAGCGCCAGTGTGACACGGATAGAGTATTTGAATTGTATATCCTTATTCTTCAGCTTCAAATTTGTATCCCATTCCCCAGATCGTCCGTATTAACTCCCCCTTGCTTCCCAGCTTGTTCCTGAGCTTTTTCACATGGGTGTCAATCGTTCTGGCATCACCGAAATAGTCATAGTTCCAGACATGATTTAATATTTTTTCCCTGGACAGAGCGATCCCCTGATTTTCAATAAAATATGTCAAAAGCTCAAACTCCTTGAAACTCAGCTCCAGGACTTTTCCGTCTATGGTGACCTCATGGGCCGATTTGTTAATCACGATCCCTCCGGCAGAAAGCGTCTCTTCCATGTCCGCCTGGCCTGTCCGCCGGAGAATGGCTCCCACCCGGGCCACCAGTATCTTGGGACTGAAAGGTTTGGAAATATATTCGTCAACTCCCAGCTCAAAACCCAGAAGCTCGTCCCTCTCGTCACTTTTGGCAGTCAGCATGATGATCGGTACCTTGCTTTCCGCCCGAATTTCCCGGCATACCTCCCAGCCATCCATCCTCGGCATCATAACGTCAAGGATCAGCAGGGCAATATCCTTATTGTGATAGAACACGTCCATGGCCTCTTCGCCGTCCCCTGCCTCCAGCACTTCATAGTCCTGCTTAACCAAAAAGTCGCGGACCAGCTTTCTCATACGGCTCTCATCATCCACCACCAGTATCTTTAACTTGCTCATATTTTTCCGCCTCCAAACACATCGTCGCTTTTTTACCACTATAACAGCAAACTATGTCTCTTCTGTGAACGGCGCCCGGGACTTCGCCCGTCATCCCATGCAGTTTCCACAGGGATCGTAGCCCTCTTCCAGCAGATCCTCCAGTGCCGCGTATATCTCCCGGCGGTTTTTTACTCTCATCTGCGCAACACTTTCACATTCCGGCAAATGAATTTTTTTCGTATTCGTATTCAGCACATACTTCTGCCCGGAAGCCTCTTCCCCGGCCGTTTCATCCGCCGAAAAGCCGGCTTCTGCGTCCGCTTTTCCGTCCGCAGCGGCATCACATTCTCCTTTCCAGTTTAATGCTTTTCCGTCACTGTAGCAGAAAATGTTCCCCAGCTGGTCCGTACGGTAGATCTGCACCTGCCTGGCCGTCAATGCCTCCGTGACTTCCCTGTGCGGATGGCCATAGTCATTATCCCGTCCGCAGCTTATCACCCCATAAGAAGGCCCCACCGCCTGAAGAAACGCTTCCGTAGTGGAGCTGGAGCTGCCATGATGACTCACATGATACACATCCGCTTCCAGCGGGACGCCTGCGGCCAGCATATCCTCCTCCGCCTTTTCCTCCGCGTCGCCGCAGAACAGGAAGCCCAGCTCCCCGTAGGTAAAGCGCAGGCAGACCGACCAGTCATTGGCGTCATCCTGACCATATTGCTCCACGGGACCTACGATCGTAAAGCTGCCTCCGCCGAGATCATAGGTCTCCCCCGCCTCCGGATGAATCACTTTAATGTCTCTTGCGGTAATGCTGTCTTCCAGCTGTTCATAAGCCTTTGTATCCCGCTCAAGCTCCGGCATCAGCAGGGTCTCCACCGGGAATTTATAGGCGATGACATCCGCGCCGCCAATATGATCCGCATCCGGATGCGTACAAACAAAATACCGGAGATCTTCCACCCCGAGCTTTTGCATTTCTTTCTGAATAGTGGTACCCGACGACTCGTCGCCGGCGTCAATCAGCATGGCTTCCCCCTCGCAGAGAATCAGCGTCGAATCCCCCTGGCCCACATCCATAAATTCCACGGTCAGACCGTCCTCCCGACCCGGCGTTTCCTGCCCGCCGACTGTCAGATCGCCGGCGGCATCCCTCGCCGCCGCGTCCTGTGACTGCCCTGTCCCGCCGCAGCCGGTCAGTACAGACAGCCACAAAAGAAAAAGGGCCGACCGCATCCATATCGTCCGCCCCTGAATCCCTTTTTTATTCATCTCCATTCTCCTATCCGGTCTCCTCACTCTCACGAACCGCCCGACAAAGCCTTGAGCAGCTTATTCAGCCCACGCCCCACAGACTGACGCATCTCTGCGCTTCCCAGTTTTTCACGGATCTGATCAAAAAATTCCGTCATTTTATCCAGAGACGGCATATGAGATGTGATACCTTTGAACATACCCATAGAGGACATGATAAACTCAATAACACATAAAAGAACCACAATAATCACCACAATCAAGCCGATATTCAGGGCTTTTTTCAGGCCCGAGCTGATTTCATCATAGTCGTCCTCCTCGTATACTTCATATTCCTCGTCCCGCGCCTGTTTTTTTCCGGACTGCTTTTTAGAGGCCTGTTCCTTTTTGGATTTTTTGAATTTCTTGCCGGCAGACACCGCAGACGCCTTGCCCTTGACTTTTTCCTTTAACTGCTTTACTTTTTTCCGTCTTTCCATCTCCGCGCCTTTTTTGATCGTGTCCACCTGCTCCTTTGAAAAAATCATGGTTTCGCCCTGCATGGCGTCTCTGGGAGAAGACGTCTGGATGGAGCTGTCAGGATTCTTCATACACAACATCAGATCCCGCATCAGCTCGTCCATATGCTGATACCGGTCATCCATGCGTTTACTCATGCATTTCCCGATAATCTGATTAAACCGCTCCGGGATTTCAGGAAAAATCTCCCTGGGCATCGTCAGCTTACCGTCCATATGCTGCATGGCGACCTCCACCACCGAATGGCCGGAATAAGGCAATGTGCCCGTACACATCTCATACATGGTCACGCCCAGGGAATAGATATCCGTTCTCTGATCAGAATAACCGCCCCGGACCTGTTCCGGCGAACTGTAGGACACCGACCCGCATACATCCACCGTCATGGTTTCCCCGGACTGTACCCGGGCAATACCAAAATCTGAAATTTTCACATTTCCCTCAAGAGTCAGGATCAGGTTCTCCGGCTTAATATCCCTGTGGACGATTCCCGCCCTATGGGCGGCGGCCAGACCGTCCGCAGCCTGCAGCGCAATACTCAGGCATTCGTTATTTCTCAGACGGCCCCTCTTCTTAATATACTGCTTTAACGTCAGCCCTTCCACCAGCTCCATGACAATGAACCAGTACCCCTGGTCATGATCCACATCATACACATTTACAATATGATCATGGGTCAGACCCGCCGCTGCCTGGGCTTCCCGATGAAATTTCCGCAGATAGGCTTCGTCATGCTGCAATTCATCCTTGAGCACTTTCATCGCGGCCGGACGGTGCAGAACATGGTCCATAATCTTATATACTCTGGCCATGCCCCCGGCGCCAATGTCGTCTAATATTTCATATCTCTGTTTTAGCATCATGCCAGATGACAGCATATATTCACTCCCTCAAACATACAGAGAATCCTCCGCCGGAGGTTTTCTGCATACTACGGCATAACAAAAATCATGCCCGGCACATTTCTCATCAACGTACCAGGATCTATGAAAATATCAGATACCCCGCCGCCGGCAGCGGAGTATCTGTATGTACTGCTCTGTGGTTCTGACATTGCTACTCATGATAACATACGCGAACAACATGCGAATGATGCTCGCCTGTGATCCAATCCACATCATCCGTCAGCCAGCTCATAATATTCAGCATATTTTTTTCCCATCGGATACTGCTTTCCCGTTCTTCCTCCGTCATGGGGTGTTCCATACTGGTGTCTATCTCGTCATATCCGAAAATATAGCCGCCCGCGTTCCAAATAGAAAAATTACTGTCCGGACCAGGATTAATCTCGCCGTTTCTCGCCTCCACCAGGGCGTCATGGCGACGTTTATACTCTTCCTCCGAGCCGGGCGCCAGCTTTGTGACAAATACACGATGCCGGATCATTTCTTTATTCTGCCTCACCCTGCCAAAATCGTGATACATCAGACGCATAGGCTTATAGGGCTCTGAAATCCACTCGTAAGCAACCCCTAAAAATCTGTCCCATTCCTGCAGCTTTTCCCTGTCATCCGCATCTATCTCGTTATCGGAAGGCGTCTCACAGTAACCAAACAATATATTTTCCACATTCCAGATACTGAAATTCGATATGCTGTTCATATCCAGCACTTCTGTCAGCTCCGGCCAGATCTTTCCCAGGCGTTCCCGATACTCGCCCGACATTCCCTCTTTAATCTTCATGGCAAACGCATGTCTATTCATATATTTTTCCTCCGCCTCATCCTGTCTGATTATGTGCCGCCGACCTTGACACGCCCGCGCGTTTCTTGGTATTATACCACGGGTACGGGATGATATTCAACACGAAAATAGCGTGAGTCACATTTCACGACCGTCTCTTGTTACTGTTTGCTCCGTTCACAGTAACCTTTGCAAATTGATTGAACCTCTGACAGGTCCGGTCCGCCAGAAAAGACTTTCCTGAAAAACATGATTTCTGCCTGTAATGATACAATTTTAAAAAAACGACACGAAAATGTCGGATTTGACGTAGAAACTCCTTTTTAGAAAACAAGACCTGTGCTATAATAGAAGACAAGGAGGTTATTATGTTTGATTATACTATTTTACAGAACAATCTGCATTACCTGAGAATCGAAAGCCGTTGCAGTCAGGCAGAGCTTTCAAAAAAATTGGGGCTGTCTCGTCATACATATTTAAATTACGAGACCGGCATACGTATCCCAACCCTGGAAGCTATGAGGCGCATTTCGGCACACTATGATATCGGCATCGATGATCTGCTGAATAAACCTATGGCAGAAAAACAGATCGTTTGATCCCCTTTCTCCATACCATGTAGTGTAGACAAATCGGATAAATTCTCATCATGTAACTGTTTGGAGCGAGCCTGGAAATGCCCTGACCAGCCAGATAGCTTCACCCGCCTTCTGCTTTGAGGGCTAATCTCCAAGACCTATATAAGGTTCTGAACAGTTACAGGGGCTTATCCGTTTCTGTTCATAATTATACACGTTTATATTACCACACCACTTCACGCCTGTCAACTCACATATTCAATTTTTTGAAACTCTTTTATTCTGTTTCTTTTTGGCATCTGAATATCATATACCGGCCATCCATCCTCCGTCCATGGCGTCCTGCCAGTCTTTCTGTTTTTCCTCATACATTTTATTTAACCACATATGTATCTGATCCAGCCCCTCCTCGCTATAAGGAAATCTTTCATATATTTTTTTTTCTTCAGGCGTATGCTCAAAATTAAAGGGTTCCGGAAAAACGCAGGCCTCAAACTCCGCGTCCTCCCTGCTGTCTCCCACAGGCCGTATCAGGAAACGCATACCCCGGAAACTTCCCGTATACCTTTTTGTAACGGCAAGCTTATCCCGCAGGTTATATGACTGCATGTGACCCACTTCTACCCGTTCTATCATTCGAATCTCCTTTCTGCATCGTTATAAAAATACCGCTGTAATTTACAGGATGAATTTACATGTATAACCAAAAAATAAATCTACAATAATAAAACAGAATTTACAATAGTTATAAGGGTATTGAACTGCATCAATACACATCACGGTTCAGACAGGTCTGAACCGCGACCAATACACATAGACTATTAAGAAATGAGGTATGGCAAATGAGAGAAACAATCAAAGTCCTGTGCAAATATTACGTTCTGTTTGCTGTCTTTGGATGGATTTACTACTGTATAGAAATTCTGTTCAGAGGATATTCTCACTGGTCCATGTTTCTTCTGGCCGGTCTGTGCTGTGTGCTGATCGGCATGCTCAATGAATTCACCGACAAGGAAACCAGTATCTGGCTGCAGATGCTCTGGTCCGCTCTGCTGGTCACTCTGTTTGAATTCCTTTTTGGCGTCATTCTCAATATGGGACTGAAATGGCATATATGGGACTACTCTGATACCCCTTTTAATGTCATGGGGCAGGTGTGTCTGCCTTTTACTCTGATCTGGTATTTTCTGTCCCTTCCCGCCATTTTGCTGGATGATCTGATGCGGGAAAAATTCTTCGGTGAAGAAGGGCATCAATATAACTGGAAACTCCAAAACAAATCTTATAAAAAACAGAGCCATTCTGGAACCGTGGAAAATAACTGATACTGCAGCAGTTCAGCCTGTCTGAACTGCTGCTTTATGTCTTAATCCAATATGAGGAAATCTCTGCAGCCTGATTGCAGAAACAGGATAAAACTGTTACAATAAGTCGGAAGAACAGGAGGTACGATATGCATGAAATCCGAGGATGAATCGATCAAAATGTTAGAAATGAGAATGCAGCGGCAATTGAGTCTCTCCCGGGAGAAGTCTATTACCCCGCAAAATATGCAGTACTACATTTCTTCCGCGACATTACATAGAGCAAAACCACAGCCAAATACAACCTCTGCCGAAAACGGCCTCCTCCCTCCGTCAGTTTCCGAAAAGCCGCAGGACGGCCGGGAACCTGCCGCGAAAGAAGACGAAGATCTGCGGCAGAAGGATTTGTCATCCCCAAAGGCATCTGCTTCTATAAATAAAGGACAGGAAAACTACCTGCAAACACTTCAAAACAGCGGAATAAAAGAGGCCATACAGCGAATGGAAATCCCCGATTCCACAGACCTGCAGCATAGAAGGGGTAAAAATGAATACGAAAAAATCCTCCGCTCTATGAACACGGAGGGCTTTTCCGACATCGAAATATCTCTGTTCAACGGAAAAATATAACTATTCAGCACAGCTTTCCGTACAGCTCCTTGGGCACGCTGGCCTTAACCCGCACCCCGTCGGCCAGATACTCCTCCTCAAAAAGCCGCCCATTTTTGCGGATAAGCTGCAAAAGAGAGCCGTCCGTATAAGGAAATACCCGCTCCAGCAGCACATGATCCTCATTGATCAACCGGCCCAGCGCCTCCCGGAACTTTTCAAGCCCCTGACCCGTCAGGGCGGAAATGTACAGGCAGCGTTCCGCCTTAAGATCACGGACGTGCTCCGGTTCCTCCATGCGGTCACATTTATTAAACAGAGTCAGCACTTTCTTCTCATTGGCGCCCAGGCCGCGCAGCGTATCATAGACCACCCGCATCTGCATATCCAGCAAAGGATGAGAAATATCCGCCACATGGATAATGTAATCGGCATAACAGGCTTCCTCCAGGGTACTGCGGAAAGCCTCAATCAGATGATGAGGCAGCTTGTGTATGAATCCCACTGTATCCGTCAATAAAATCTGCTGCTTTCCCGGCAGTTCCAACATCCGGGTCGTAGGATCGAGAGTGGCAAAAAGCTTGTCTTCTTCCGGCACGCCGGCGCCGGTCAGACGGTTGAGCAGCGTGGATTTCCCGGCATTGGTATAACCGACAATGGCCGCGGTGGGTATATGGCTCTCCTTCCGCTGACTGCGAAGCAAATCTCTGTGCCGCTTCACATCCTCCAGCTCCGCTTTCAGATGGGAAATACGATTTTTGATCAGACGGCGGTCCATCTCCAGTTTTTTCTCACCGGGTCCCCGGGTACCGATACCGCCGCCCAGCCGGGAAAGAGAATTGCGCATGCCCACCAGACGGGCGGCCCTGTAACGGAGCTGGGCCAGCTCCACCTGCAGTTTTCCCTCGCTGCTGGTGGCTCTTCCCGCAAAAATATCCAGAATCACCAGCGTGCGGTCCATCACCTTACACGCCAGCATCTGCTCCAGATTGTTAAGCTGCGCCGGAGACAGCTCGTCATCACAGACGATACCAGTGGCTCCCAGAGCCCACACCATCTGACGAATTTCTTCCACCTTCCCGCTGCCTACATAGGTAGCCGGGTTAATCCCCTCGGCCTGCTGCACCACCCGGCCCACGGTCTCGGCCCCCGCCGTCTTCACCAGCTCGCAAAGCTCACGCAGAGAATCCGCCATGGCAATCTCCTGCCGTCCGAACGTCACCTGCACGCCCACCAGAATTACTCTCTCTGTCAATTCCTCTGTATTCCACGCTTCTGCCATAATACCCTCATCTGCTCTGCAAAAACTGATACTCTCTCTTGGCCTCCTCATCTGTCGGATATTCTTTCAGATACTCTTCCATCAGACTTCTGGCCATTTCAAAATCTCTCTTATTCTCATAGATCACGATCCTGTTGAACATCAGGCTCTGCCGATCCTCATCAGCGGCAAAAGCAAGCCCTTTCTCCGTGTTGGACAGGGCCGCATCGTAATCGCCGTCCGCCATATCGCACAGAACCAGGCCATTGTAGGCAGATGCCGAATCCAGATGACGATTCAGATAATCCTGATACAGACTTCTGGCGCTGGCCGTATCCTCCATGGCCAGATATACTTTCCCCAACAGCAGCCGTGAGGGATCGTCATCCGCGTTCACCGCCTCAACGAGCAGCTTCTGCGCCTGATCATAGTATCCCAAATAATAAGAAAACCATCCCTGATAATAATAGTCTTCTGTCTGTTTCGGCTGGGTCTGCAGCGCCTTTTCCAAAAATGATTCTCCGGTACTGTTCTGATCGTACTCCACACAGTCCCGGTATATATCCATATACAGAGAATAGCGTCCATCCAGGGAAACGGCTTTCTCAAAATCTGCGGACGCCCTGTCGGCGTCCCCCTGTTCCAGATAAACATGGCCCCGGCGATAGTAGGCATCTGCCGTATGACTGTACTCCAGAAGCTGAGTATAGGCTTCGAGAGCCCTGTTCAGCTCACCGTACTCATCCGAAGCCGCCCCCAGAAAATACAGTACGTCAATGGTAAAAGCATCGTTTTCGCTCTCCATGGTCTCCAGACTGCGGGAAAGCATCGTCATGGCCGAAGCATAGTCCCCGGTCTTATAATAGGCTATGCCAAGTCCCCGATAACTTTCCGCCTTCCGAGCCCCCCGGTCTGTCATTTTCTCAAAATACGAAATTGCCGTATCATAATCATCCGCTTCCATGGCAGCCATGCCCCGGTCATAATCATCCTCGCCCCCCCGGGCGCAGCCCGCCAGCAAAAGGCATATAATCGCCATGCAAAACAGAACCTTTATTCTTCTCATATTACACTCCCCGCCGCACCAGGCCTTCCCGCTCCAGTACCGCAATCACCTGATCCACACATCGGGCGCAGATCCCGTCCTCCGTGGCTTCCACCATGACGCGGATCACCGGCTCCGTACCGCTCTCTCTCACCAGGATGCGGCCGTCCTCGCCCAGATAGTCCGCTACTTTCTTCACTTCCGCCTGTACGGCCTCGTTCTCCCGGGCCGCTTTCTTATCCGCCACACGGACATTCTTCAAAAGCTGAGGATAGATGCGCACCTCGGAGGCCGCCGTGGCCAGCGTCGTTTTCTTCCGGGTCATGACCTCCATAATCATCAGGGAAGTCAGGATACCGTCCCCGGTGGTGGCGTGCTTGCTGAAAATAATGTGGCCGGACTGTTCGCCGCCCAGGCTGTATCCGTTCGTCACCATGTTTTCGTAAACATATTTATCTCCCACTGCCGTTTTCTCATAGCGGATGCCTTCTCTGTCGCAGGCTTTGTACAGGCCGATATTGGACATGACCGTGGTGACGATCGTGTCGTTGTTCAGCGCCCCTTTCTCCTTCATATACTTGCCGCAGATATAGAGAATAGCGTCGCCGTCCACTACCCGGCCGTTTTCATCCACGGCGATACAGCGATCCGTGTCGCCGTCATAGGCAAAGCCGATGTCCAGTCCGTTCTCTTTCACATACTGCTGCAGCGTCCCGATATGGGTAGAGCCGCAGCCCTCATTGATGTTCGTTCCGTCGGGAGTATTGTGGATCACATACGTCTTGGCCCCCAGAGCGTCAAATACGCTCTTGGCGATGGACGAAGCGCTGCCGTTGGAGCAGTCCAGAGCCACCTTCCAGTTTTTGTATGAACGGGTGGGCAGGGAGATCAGATAACCGATATAGCGATTGCGCCCCGCCACAAAATCCACTGTCCGCCCGATATTTTCTTTCCGGGCAAAGGGAATCTCCGGCCCTTCCCCGTCAATATACGCCTCGATCTGAGCCTCCACACCGGCGTCCATCTTCTGTCCGCTGCCACTGATCAGCTTGATCCCGTTATCATAGAAAGGATTATGACTGGCGGAGATCATGATCCCACAATCAAACTCATCGGTACGCACCACGTAAGACACGCTGGGCGTCGTCGTCACATGGAGCAGATAAGCGTCCGCGCCGGAGGCTGTCAGGCCCGCCACCAGGGAATACTCAAACATATAACTGCTCCTTCTCGTGTCCTTTCCGATAACGATCTGCGCCCTGTGCTCCCTGCCGAAATACCAGCCCAGAAAACGCCCCACCTTGTACGCATGTTCCACTGTCAGATCCACATTGGCCTCCCCGCGGAAACCGTCTGTGCCAAAATACTTACCCATAAATGTATTCCTCCCATCCCGGACACACCACCGCGGCGGCAGGACAATACCTGCATTCCCAC
The DNA here is from genome assembly GCA_949471785.1 of uncultured Lachnospiraceae bacterium. Lineage (GTDB taxonomy): Bacteria > Bacillota > Clostridia > Lachnospirales > Lachnospiraceae > UBA11957. The sequence continues at coordinate 29,105 of CASWRE010000009.1, forward strand.
GGCAGAGACCGCGTCCTGTATATTATCATATGATACGAAAAACACCCTGTCAGCTATAAATTGCCGTAATTCTTACCTATTATAGTCGGACAGGCCGGATTCGTCAATAAAATTCCGTAACTGCGGAGGTTGCCGTGCAGAAGTTCAGCCCGGGACTTTGCATTTGCCGCGACGCAGAGCCAGTCCCTCAAGGCAAAGTCCGTAAGAACATGTATTTTTCTTCAAGCATCCCAAAAACCGATTGCGGCTCCCCAAAAACTATGGTACAGTGTTGCCTGAGCGTTATTCGAGAGAAAATGCATCAGAGTTTTTTACTTTTTTACCTATTTCATGTGCAGACCCTGCAGAGGGCGGCAACATGTATAAGTTTCCATCCGCCATGCGGATCTTCTGATGTTTCTGACAGGACATACCGGATCATGATGCTTTTCCAAGTGATCCCTATCCCGTTCCTGTATCGTTTGCGTTCGCTTTTTATCCCCAAATACTCTAAATAACAGAAAATGCCCGAAAAGCAGGGGACGCTTCGGTATTGTCCAATACACATTCCTTTTTCCGGCAGCCTTTGTGTGGCCGGACGGTCCGCATTGGGTCATACCCCGCGCCGTTTTATCGGGCGAGAAGGAGAAAAAGTATGACAACTGACACAAAAACCATGACAGCCCCGTTTTCCGGCACCCACTATATGGTGGAGCTGGCCCTGATGGTGGCCATCATCCTGTTGATGTCCTTCACCCCTCTGGGCTACGTCCGCACCCCCGGCCTGTCCATCACACTGCTGACCATCCCTGTGGCGGTGGGCGCGATCATCCTCGGGCCCAAAGGCGGCGCGGTGTGCGGCGCAGCCTTCGGACTGACCAGCTTTTCCCAGTGTTTTACCACCGCTTTCGGTACTATGATGCTTTCCATCAGCCCTGTAGGAACCTTTATTACCACCGTCGTGACCCGCACCCTTGAGGGATTTCTCTGCGGCCTGATCTTCTCGGCTCTGCATAAAAATATGAAAACCCGCAGATTCTCTTACTATATCGCCAGCCTGGCATGCCCGGTGCTGAATACGGTACTGTTTATGGGCTCTCTGGTCCTGTTTTTCTACCATACCGACTACATCCAGAATATGGCTGCGGCCCTGGGCGCGGCCAATCCCTTTGTATTTGTGGTAGCCTTTGTGGGCCTGCAGGGCGCCGTTGAGGCCGCGGTGTGCTTCCTGGCAGCCAGCGTCATATCCAGGACTCTGGCAATTGCGCTGCGCAGATCCTGACAAAAGTACGAAAAAAAGGAGACTCTTGACTGCGCTGCGCAGACCCTGACAAAAGTACGAAAAAAGGAGACTCTTATGTCTGAATTTATGACAGAAATTTCCGCAGATAAAATAGAAAATCTACAGATCGGCCACGCCGCCCTCGACGAGGCAAAAACCGGCGTAACCGTGCTGTATTTCCCGGCTGGGGCAAAGGTGGGCTGCGATATCAGCGGCGGCGGACCCGCGTCCCGGGAAACTCCGCTGACCATGCCCCTCACCGCGGACAACCCTGTCAACGCCATCGTTCTCTCCGGCGGCTCCGCCTATGGGCTGGCCGCCTCCGACGGTGTGATGCGCTGTCTGGAGAAGCACGGCATCGGTTATGATACGGGAGCGGCCCTGGTCCCTCTGGTCTGCCAGTCCTGTATCTATGACCTGGGCTACGGCAGCGCCTCCGTCCGGCCCGATGCCGCCCTGGGCGAATGCGCCTGCGAGCGGGCCCTCGCGGGCACCGACGGCGGCTCCGGCAATATCGGCGGCGGGACCGGCGCCACCGTGGGCAAGCTCTTCGGCATGGGCCGGGCCATGAAAGCAGGCCTGGGATTTTACGCCATACAGGCCGGCCCGCTGCAGATGGCCGCCCTGGTCATCGTAAACGCTCTGGGAGATATCTACGATCCGGCCACGGGCAGAAAAACAGCCGGGATGACGGACGAAAACCGCACCGGTTTCGCCGACACCCGGCAGGAATTGGCCAAACTGATGACCATGCATAATACTTTCACTGGCAACACCACCATCGGCGCCGTCGTCACCAATGCCGGTCTCTCCAAAGCCGCGATGGGAAAGGTGGCCTCCATGGCCCGCAGCGCCTATGGCCGCTGCATCAATCCGGCAGGCACCTTAGCCGACGGCGATACGATCTATGCCGCCAGTGTAGGCGGCGTTCCCGCAGATATCAATATAACAGGCGCCCTGGCTACCGAGGTGATGACTGCCGCCATCCAGAAAGCCGTGCTTTCCTCCCGGATTCCGGACAGCGAATATCTGCAGAATATCAATCGTTAACCCTCTACCCTCTGAAACGATCCAGACAGGCGTACAATTCCTGAATCCGCGGCCGCGCCAGCCCGCAGGGCACATAAGAGCCGCTGACGGCATCCCATCCTCTGGTATCCAGAGCCTTCATCATCTGCTCCACCGCCTGACGGACGGTCTTCTTGCCGTCAATCACCTGCTCCAGACCGTAGCGCAGCAGACAGGCCAGCGCGTCTGTCTGCTCATGGTCGGTGAGCTGCTCCAGATAACGCACATTGACGGTTTCCCGATCCAGGGAAAAGGATTCCAGGCCGGAAGCCTTTACCTTCATATGCTCATGGCGGTTCTCCCTGCCCCGCTGCCTGGCATCCCGGCGCTCCGACCGGCGATAGACAGGGTAAACCCTTTTAAAATCCGGTACCGCAAAGCCGGGAGCCTGTATCCGGGGCGCCGTGTGAGTCTCGCACAGCTCTTTCACCCGGGCCGTGATATCCACAGGACGATAACAGTCCATCATCAACACCACATCAGCTATATGAAAGAAAGCGCCGGAGCTTCCCGCCACCAGTATGGTGGAAATATCCGCCTGTTCATAGAGATCCCTCGCCCGTTCCAGAAACGGGGTGATGGGTTCCTTCTCCCGCAAAATCACCTGCTGCATAAATTCGTCCCGCACCATAAAATTGGTAGCGGAGGTGTCTTCGTCAATTAGAAACAGGCCTGTCCCTGCCTCCATCCCCTCAATCACAGCCGCTGCCTGGGAAGTACTGCCGCTGGCATCCTCGGTACTGAACACTTTCGTATCCTTCCCATTCGGCAGGTCATTGATAAACAGAGAAATATCCACGTCCCGCACGCTGCGGCCATCCTCGGCCCTGAGCTTCACCGCCGTATCATCGGTCAGCACAAATTCCCGGCCGTCCCCGGCGATATGATTGTACACACCGGACTGAATCGCTTCCAGAAGGGTAGATTTACCGTGATACCCGCCGCCCACGATCAGGGTAATACCCCGGGCCACGGCCATGCCGGTAATTTCTCCCCTGTGGGGCAGCGTAAACGTTCGCTCTAGGGTTTTCGGGGACGTAAAAGGCACGCTGCCTGCCATGGGCAGATCCGATATGCCGCTCTTTCTGGGCAGCACCGCGCCGTTTGCCACGAAAGCCACCAGCCCCTCTTTCGCTAAAATCTTTCTGAGGGCCTCCTGATCCTCGGCCAGATGAACCGTCTCCTCCACCTTTTTCTTGTCCTGTCTCGCATACAAAAGACCGGATTCCACACACCGGGGCAGAAAATCAAAGAGAATTTTCTCCATATCCCCGGCATTCACCGACCGGCCAAAAGCGGGGAACCCCACGTGGAAACGGACGATCAGCTTCGTCTCCGTGATCTCACAGGCGCTGCGCTCCAGAATTTCCTGGCCGCAGCGGCTGATAGACAGCAGACCGCTTTTTCCCGACCCCTTGGCCTTGAAATTGTACCGCTCAAACTGCCCGGCCAGCCGTCTGGTGAGATAATCCTGCAGCGCAATACGGGAACAGGCCTCTTTATAATAAGCGGCGGGAAACCCGTCCACTTTATGGAACAATTCCACATGGAGACTGGACGGAGAGGCAAAAGGATCTCCCTGCACATGATCGATACTCAATACATATCTGTCAAACTGCCACTGCCCGGCCAGGGATTTATAAGCCGGATAGCTCCTGTGGTCGATGGAACGCAACATGGTACGCAGTTCATTGGATGATTTCATATTTTTCTCCTTTATCCGGCCGGACGCCGGTAAAGCATCCGGTCTGTTGTTTGTTTCGAAAAAAGTCCCACTGAATTATACACTCATAAAATAAAAATATCTACTGTAAAATGACTTTTCCGATCTCGCTCCCGTAAATCTGGTAATAATTCCGCCTGTCTAAACTGTTACTAAATCTGTATTGCTTTTCTCCCCGTGCCCAACGACATCCATCGGTTTTTATACGCATGAAGGAATTTTAAAACCCTGTATAGTATTATATTGGGGTTTTCTAAACATAATTCTTTACCTTGCCACCGCCTGAATGACGCCGCAGCCGATCTTCTCGCCGGAATCGCCGGCTGGCTGAGTAGTAAAGTCGTCACGCAGCCTGTGAATAATCACAGATCTTCCCACAAGTTCCCTGATAGTCAGACGGTCATCAAAAAAGGCATTCCAGGCATAACCCCTGTCGGCAAATAAAGGCAGCAGATCTCCCGCATGCATCGGATGAGGCCTGCCCAGGGGATTATAATGCATCCCTGTTTCCGCAAACGGCGGCGTACAATCCCCTGACTCATGGATATGCATGCCAAAGAAGCCCGTGCCGTCGCCATCTTGTACAGGGGGAAGTCCCGTTACCTCGGCGGACACCAGTATGCCGCCATAAGAAGTCTCATAGAATTTTACCATGCCTTCCAATCCGGGATAATCCGCGTTCCCGACCAGAGACGCGGTAGCTGCGGGCAGATAACTCTCCAGCGCCATGGCAAAATAATCGGACAGATTCATAGACGAGTACCCAAGTCTCATTTTACTTATAGTCTATGCAAAAAAACACAAAATGCCTGCCGCCGGCAGGCATTTTGTGTTTTATAACCACTGATAACACGTTACTGTTTTACTGTCTTTCATCACGCGAAGACGGATGCGTTTACCTTTTTTCTCATAATTCCGCCATTCGCCCCAGTCATAGGCATCCGTTTTTTTCTTCTTAAACCCTTTCTTCAGCAGCTTCTTTTCCGCCGCGTCTATTTTATCTCCCAATCGCACGCCGTACAGCGTCACATTTTTGCGTTCGTCGTTCTGAAGCATGATCGGCTTTTTCGTTTTCCTGCTTACTCTCACAAAGAAACTGTTGGAATCAGTTTTTGTGCTGACATACAGATCATCCGTGGTACTTCCGGCCGGATCATCGGTCTTTCTCTTCATTTTACCCAGCGCTTTTTTCAGCTTGTCAAAATTTTTGTTAAAATACTTGGACAGCTCAACAGACTTTTTCACCGTCACCTTGCATTTCAGAGTCTTTTTTCCCACCTTTACTTTGATGGTGCAGGTTCCCGCTTTTTTCGCTTTGACTTTTCCGGCCCCACTGACCGTAGCCACCGAAGGCTTACTGCTTTTGAAGGAAGGTTTCGCTTTCGTTCCTTTCACCTTGAGCGACGCGCTATCGCCGACATACAGCGTCATCTTAGATTTGTTCAATGAAGGAGCGGCCTCCACCCGCCCTGCCGATGCCAGGCATATGCCCAGAACCAGCGCCAGACAGAACGCCAGTGTCCTGCCCGTTTTGACTATACCTTTCGTCATTTTCTCTACCTCCTTTATTTTCCTGCAGACAGACATCCTGTCCGCTGCCCCCATTATACTCTATCCGCCTCCGCATAACAATCCCGATTTTATATTCTGACGCAGGTATGGGGACGGACATATTCGTCCGTCCCCATACCTGTTCACACTTTCCGAAAGATCAGAAGCTTACTGAAAACATAATTCAATATCAGCACCAACGCAGTCACGGCTACTTTCGCCGCAATGCCCTCTATCCCGAATACTGCCTGATCCAGACCGCAGCTCACCAGAAAAGGGACGCCCACAATCTCGATAATCCCTGTAGTCAGGCGGGCCGTCACAAATTTTCCCAGCTCCGGCAGCACCACCGCGCCTTCCCAGCTGCGACTGTTAAAAACCCACATTTTGTTGACGACGAAGGCAAAGGACACAGCGCAGACCCAGGACAGGATATTCGCCACAAAAATCACCGTGGAAAACTCCATACCCAGTATGTGAAATGTGGACTGATACTGCCCCAGCAGGAGAGCAAACACACTGTAGCTCCCCCAGCAGACTGCCGTAGTTATCATCCCCCAAAACGCATAGGCGATGATCTCTCTGTACTTTTCTAATAACCGGCCCATAGAATCTTATTTTGCCGGTGTCACGGATATAATGTGGGGATTCGGCCCCTCATACCAGTACATGAAGCCTTTCACATCAATCTTATCGCCAATGTTCAGCTCTTTCACGGCCGCATACACATCCGTAGTATTATCGCACAGATAGGATTCTACCGTAAATGTAAACGTATCGCCGTTGGCATTGGATACGTTAAAATACAGATCGTCGCCGTCCTGACCGGAGCCGTCCCAGTTGTAGAGGAACGCCACATCCTGGCCGTCATCGTTTTTCCCGGCAGCCTCTACGGTCAGCCCTTTCATGGAGACAAACTGATTCTGGAAATCATTCAGACTATCCTTGCCGAGATGCTCTGTGACGTCTTTTGCCTCCGCCACAAAATTTCCGTCCACGATCTCAAAGGTGGCGTCGGTAATCTCAATTTCTCCGGACCATTCGGCCTTATAACCAGTCACACGGATCTTCGTTCCGGGAGTCAGCTTCTCATAATCCTCCTGGGTGCAGGCCATATTGTAGAGAAAATATGCCCCGTTTTCATCCTGGGAATATACGGTGGCTTTATCCTCCCACCAGGACTGTTTGGCCTGTACATAGGTCTCCACCGTTACCTGGGTGTCCAGATCCGCAGCCATATATTCATCATAAGTCATAACATCCTGTGCCGAAGCCGTTTGGGCATCGCTGCCATCCGCCGTGCTTCCCGTTGCGGAACCACTGTCAGCATTCTCAACGGCAGAGCTTTCCTCAGCCGCACTTCCGGCAGCAACGCTTCCACTGGCCGTACTCCCGGCAGCGGAGCTTCCTTCCACCGCGCTTCCGGCGGAAGCGTTGCCTGTCACGGAGCTCCCTTCCTTAGAGCCGCAGCCCACGCAGGCCGCCCCAAGGGCCAGAATCAACAAGAGCGAAATACTTTTTTTCATTTTTCATGTCCTCCTGAGTGGATAACCGTTTAGCAAACTCACAGTTATCCGAATTTTTCAGTTTATAACTCTATCACATATTCTTCCCCCGGTCAAACCCTGTATTCGACAAACAATGATGGGAAAATCCGAAATTTTTGTCTATAATCTCAAAAATAACAGTTCAGACGGGCTGAACTGTTACACAGATAGTACGGATTTGCGAATAATACCCAGGCCCAGCGGGTAGGGGCCTGTATGTACCCCGATGGTGGCGCCGATCTGATAAATCGGAAGCTCCCGCAGGCCGTATTTCTCCTCCAATGCCTGTAAAACCATGTCACGGTAGACCACCGCCTCCTCATAGTCATAGCCAAACCCTACCACTACACTGAAATGATCAATGGGCTCTTCCTGCCCGTCCAGATATTCCTCAATCAGTTCGATGGTCTTTTCCATCGATTTCTTCCGGCTTCTGGCGATCCCGGAGGGGAAAATCTCTCCTTGTTTCAAGGTAATCAGAGGACGGATCTTCAGAATACTACCCGCGATTCCCGCCACCTTCCCGATCCTGCCGCCGTGCTGCAGATATGCCAGATTTCCCACGGTAAAAAAAATGCGTCCCGTAGATTTGATCTCTTCTAGTCTGGCCACTGTCTCCTCATATCCCGCTCCACTCTCCTTAAGACGGACGGCCTCCAGCACATACTGTCCCTGCAGCACCGTGTTAACCATAGCGTCAATCACCGTGATCCGCGCGTCGGGATAATCTTCGAGAATCATATTTTTCGCGTTCACGGCAGACTGCAGGGAACCGCTGAATTTCGTCGTAATACAGATACAGATCAACGGCGTTCCCCGCCGCACCGCGGGCAAAAATGCGTCGATATAATCCTGGGCGGCAGGCATAGACGATTTAGGGTACACGCCTGGCTCGTCCACCATTCTCTGATAAAACTCATGTACCCCGATCTCCTCGATTTCTTTCTGGTAGTGTTCATCGTCAAAAGACACATAAAAAGGCACTACTGTTATCCCTTTTTCCTTTGCCAATTGGGGCGGCAGGTCACAGGAACCGTCACTGAATATCTGAAATGCTTCGCTCATACCGTTCTCTTTCACCTCTCCACAGTATATTTTGTCCCCACACATAAACTTTTTGTAACATTACTTTACTACTTTTGAGATCATTTATCAATAGCCTTTTCTAGTTTTCATGGTTCTATATACCAGATATAGAATTATTAAAAACCATGTCACGGCCAGGGCGGAAAGCAGGGCGACAGCCGTCGGGGGAAGGGGGCCAAACGCGGTCTTCCCGGAGGACAGGCTGCCCTGCCCGCCGATCTGATCCAGGCGGTACAGCGAAACAACATCATGATAGAGTTTCTCCATATATGCCTCGTCGATACTCTCCCCCCTTCTGGTAGATTTTACCGTATTCTCAATCAACTGCCCGGCGGCATCCCGCAGGGATGTGGAGCCGTTGAACACCGGCGTAACAAAAGTATGATCCACATGATCCAACAGCAGTCGGGCCGCCTGAATCTTAATTTCATAGTGGACGCTGTTGTCCTCACCGCTCCGTAACAAATAATCCTGATACTCCGGAGAATTCTGCGCCGTCAGAGTCACAGGCACATACCCCTCCGTCTCGGAATAGGCGATCTGCACTTTATTGCTCAGCAGATACTGCACAAACAGCCAGGAAGCCAGCACTTCCTGTGAATCCTCTTTATTAAAAATACAGACCGACGGCCCCTGGGAAATCATCCGGGGATTATCCGTATCAAACTGGGGTACGGGGCGTACCGCAGTCTCAAACCACACAATCTTATCCTCGCTGATATCCGACAGAGGCGCGTCCGTCCCCATCCAGGTAGCCCCGGCCGTGGAATCCACCGCAAACAGGCACTGGCCGGCATTCAGAAAATTGGCGGGATAACTGGATATCTTGAATGTGGAAAACGCCCTGGTTGCGGCGTGCTCCGCCACCGTGTACAGCAGCCCTTTTGTAGTATCATTGAACAGCAGCATCTCCCCGCGGTCTGTGGAATACCCGGCCTCCTTTTGTTTCAGCATCTGGATCATCATATTGTCGGTGGATTTATAGATAAACGGTATCAGCACTTTCTGGCCATTGACCGCAAAGTTTCCCTCCTGATCCCGGGCCATGGCCGCCTCGGAGACTTCCCAGATAAAATCCCAGGTCAGCACATCCGGCACAGTATAGCCCAGCTTTTCCACATAAGTCTTATTGATATAGCAGGCCTCCGTGGAACGCATATAAGGCACGGCGTAATAATGTCCTCCGAAAAAGCATTCCTCCAGAAACTGCGGAATAATCTCGTTGGCCACCGGGGCCTCAAAACGCACCTCGCTCCCCCCGAGGCCATATTTTTCGTCCGCAAACAGCCCCTCTAAAGGGACAACCCGGTTATCCCCCGTCACATAGGTGGCAATATGGTCGGGATACGTAATACACACATTGGGGGTGGTGTCCGTGGCAATATTCGTGATCACATCGTTATATATTTTTCCGTAATCCGTATACAGCCGAAGATTTACGGTAATATTCGGATACAGCTCCTCAAAATCGGCAATCGCCTGCTCATAGATGGCCGTCTGGGTTTTGTTGGTGTCGTTTTTCGCCCAGAACGTAATCTCGTATTCCCGTGAATCATCAAACCGCTCCGGTATGGCAAAGGCCTCCGCCTCCGCCTTCCTGCCATGGCATCCGGTGAGCAGGCTCAGACTGCACGCCATAAGCGCCGCCAACAGACAACGCCAAATGAAACCGCCGCCCTTTTTTCTCATCCTTTTGTACCTCCTCTGACCACGCCCTCCATAATTTTTCTGCGAAACAGCAGAAACAGAAGGATCAGCGGGAGGGAAATCACCGTCACCGCCGCCATCATGGCCGGAATATTCTCACGGCCAAAGCCGTTTTCCCTGATTTCCTGAATCCCGTTGGAAACCAGATAATATGCCTCGTCATCAGTAATCAGTCTGGGCCACACATAGGAATTCCAGCACTCGATCACCTTCAGTATCGTGACGGTGACCAGGGTTGGCTTCGAAATCGGCAGCATCACCTTCCACAGATATTTTAGATCCGACGTGCCGTCCACTTTAGCCGCGTAGTACAGGCTGTCCGGTATCTGCTCAAAATTTTCTTTCAGCAGATAAATATAAAACACCGACGTGACAGAGGGCAGGATCAATCCGGCGAAAGTGTTGCGCAGATCCAAATTGGTAATCGTCACAAAGTTGGTGATCATCACCAGCTCATTGGGGATCATCATCAGCGAAAGAAACACGACAAAGACAATATTTTTTCCCTTAAAATCCAGCCTGGCAAAGGCAAAAGCCGCCAGGATGATCACCACCAGCATGATTACCGTAGTAATCACGGCAAAGATCAGCGTATTCAGCAGATAATTCCCCAATGGCACGGCCGTGAAAGCGTCCGCATAATTCTCCAGTGTGGGAGACAGTGTGTAAAACCGGGGGATGTATTCCGAATTGTAGGCGCTGTAGCTTTTCACCGACGTCAGGAGCATCCAGTAAAAGGGGAACAGCACTATGGCCGCCCACAAGCTGAGAAGTACATAGATCACCGTCTGCTTCCCTCTTCTGCGGACTTTCATATCCCTCTCTATTTTATCATAACCCTTTTTCTTTTCCATATTGTTTTCCTTTTGTACCTGTTCGGCCTTTAAACATGTATTTTTCTTTTGCTGATCAGCAAATTTATGCAAGTGACTGTCAGTACAATGACAAACAGCAGGATGGCCGACGACGACGCATAGGACGGATACCCGCCGCTGTCGCCGTACAGCATGTCGTAAATATAACCGACCATGGTATTCATTCCCGCCGCATTCAGATTAGTACCGAAAAGGGCTACCACATCACTGTAGGCTTTAAATGCGCCGATGAAACCCGTAATCACAAGGTAAAAAATCATCGGTGAAATCATGGGCAGTGTGATCCGGATAAAAATGCGGAACGAAGATGTGCCGTCCACCCGGGCGGCGTTGTAATACTCCTCGTTCACCGAAGCCAGCGCACTGGTCAGGATCAGAATCTTAAAGGGCATGACTACCCAAATGGTATAGACGCACAGCACAAACATTTTAGCCCAGTAAGGGCCCTCAATAAAGTCCACCGAATTACCGCCAAACCAATTGATCAGCAGATTGATCATTCCCTCCGAATAGGCTGTTTTTTTGAAAAGAATCATAAACACCAGGCCGATAGCCAGGGTATTCGTCACATAGGGCAGAAAAAATACAGTCTGAAACAGGCCCTTAAGCGGTCCGATCGAGTGCAGGCCCAGGGAGATCATCAGCGCAATCCCCGTAGACAGCGGCACGGTAATGACCACCAGAATAAAAGTGTTTTTCACGGCCTGCAAAAAGTACGGGTCATGGAGCACATAGGAATAATTGTAAGGACCGACGCCGAAATACGTCTGGGCCGCGGAATTATACCCTTCCTCAAAAGAATATATCCACACGTCAATCAGGGGGTACACCAGAAACGCACCCAGAAAAAGGATGGCCGGCAGCAGGTATAGCCAGCCCTTAAAGTCGTTATCATGAAAGAATCCTTTTCTCATAGCCTGCTCCCCTCAAAATACATCCGTTTTTCCGTCTCCTGGTCAAAGAGGAACACTTTCCCGGATTTCAATTCAAACCGAACGGTCTGCATGTCCTCGTTCACGGGAGTTTCTCCTCCGACGATGGCACGGATCACCGGATTCAGGGAAACCTCATTGGACAGGACCAGGCTGGTATCCCGCCCCATGACCTCTATGCCTCTCAGGTCACAGGCAAAGGGCCCGTCCCCGCAAGGCACAAATCCTTCCGGACGCACGCCCACATAGACCTCCCCGTCAGGCACGCCCGTCACGCCGAGAACGGCATCTGCCCCGATATACAGCCGGCTTCCCTGGACATGTCCCACGAATACGTTGATGGGAGGCGTACCCAGAAACTTCGCCACAAACAGATTCACCGGATCGTCATAGACCTCCTGCGGTCTGCCGGTCTGCTGAACGATCCCCTCCTTCATAACCACGATCTGATCGGAGATACTCATGGCCTCCTCCTGGTCATGGGTCACGAAAATCGTCGTGATTCCCGTCTCTCTCTGAATCCGCCGTATCTCCTCCCTGGTCTGAAGCCTGAGCCTGGCGTCCAGATTAGACAAAGGCTCATCCAGTAAAAGGACCCGTGGCATCTTCACCAGAGCCCGGGCAATGGCCACCCTCTGCTGCTGTCCACCGGAAAGCTCGCCGGGCCTGCGATCCATCAATTCTTCGATCTGAACAAGCTTCGCTGCCTCCTCGGCCATTTCCAGCATCCGGGTCCTGGATAATTTATCCTTTCCCTTAAAATTCTGCAGCGGAAACAAGATATTCTGCTCCACAGTCAGATGGGGATACAGCGCATAATTCTGAAACACCAGCCCGATCCCCCTCTTCTCCGGCGGCAGCTCTGTCACATCCTCGTCCCCAAAAAAAATCCGCCCGCCGGTGGGTTTCTGCAATCCGCTGATCAGATGCAGCGTCGTACTCTTCCCGCACCCCGAGGGCCCCAACAACCCGATCAGCTTCCCGTCCGGAAACTCATAGGAAAAATCCCCGACCGCCGTCACCTCCCCCCGGGCCTTCCGTCCTCTGCCGGGGAATATTTTCGTCAGATTTTCCAATACAACCTTCATGCTCTCATCTCCATGTCTTTTCCTGTATTTTTTCTCCTGTTCTGCCTATTATACTGCGGAAAAAAGCACAAAACAATCCATTCTTTCCATCAATTTCCATCTTCCGCTCCCTTACTGCAGAACCTTGTGCAGCGCTTCCGCCAGCGGGATCATGGCGTTTTTAGCCTCCTCCACTGTATTCGTCTGCGCCCCCACTTCCACCAGCATGGACTGAGGCCGAAGGTCCAGATTATATCGGTATCCCTTCAAATAAATACACCTGCACAAATCCGGATACATACTGTCCGTAATATACTCTGTCTGAAAAGAAAATGCCAGATTGTCTTTTATGTAGGGATTTTCCAGATACGTGATCCTGCCCACGCTCCGCGTCTGGCTGAGGCCGTTAAAAAACATGATTTTTGCCGTCTGCCGCCCATCCACTTCCGTGACCAGATGCTTGCTCTCAGAGACGCCGTCCCGGTGAACGTCCAGCACCACCTGAATGCCCGGATGCTCCTCAAGAATATCCAGAATGCGTTCCCTGGCGTTGCTGTAAGCCTCGTTCCGGTCAATCTTGCCATCCACCAGGTCAAAGCTGTCCGTCACATGGCACACCGAATAGCCATAACCCTCCAGAAGCTCCTTCAAATATGCCCCTACGCCCACCACCGTAGTACTGCTGTCCCCGGTCCGGGAATCCTCATAGCTTTCCTGGGAATGGGTATGATAAATCAAAATCTGATATCCCTGGTCGGCCGACTGTTTCATGGTCATATCCGGCTCGGCCAGATCCTGCAGGTTGATCAGCTTACTATCCACCATCGTGACCGGGTCCACCACAAAATAGTGATCCAAGAGGGTATCGTAATCCTGCAGTTTCTCCTTGTCCTCCCCCAGAAGAGATTGAAAAGGCAAGGGTTCTTCACTGACGTTTTCCGCCGTCTCCTGTCCGGCCCCGTCCTTTTCATCCCCGGACGCCTGCTGCTGACCGGGCTCACCCGCACTGCCGTCCGTCCCGCTTTCCGCCGGATCGGAGCCGTCCTGCTGACCGGAGCTTTCGCCGTCTGCCCGGCTCTGCTGACTGTCCGGCGGCTGTTTCTCATCTCCGGCGGCGGAAGGTTCCTGGGAGGCGCTCTCCGCCTGCTCCCCGCTCCCCTCCCGGTCATCAAAAGATCCGTCCGCCGACCCCGTTACCGCCTGCCCGCTTTCCGGCATGGCCTGGGCCGATTCCGCCCCGCGCCCCGCCGCGGCCGCATTTTCATCCTGCACGGCCTGTCTCTGATTTTCCCGCAGCAATGATTGGAGAAATGACCGGCGGCCCGACTCAATCAATTCCTGTCTGGTATATTCGTCCTCCACCACTGTGTTTTCTCCCGTCTGACGCATCAGAAAGCTCATCACCGGCATCCTGGTCCGCACCGCCTCCGTCAGGGAATACCAGAGAGACAGATCCGCCGTCTCATAATACAGCTCCGGTACATATAACCTGAGCGCGGCATCCCCCACAAATGCCAGGCAGGCATCCTCCAGAGCCAGTCCCGGATTTTCATATTGTCCGGCTATCTCCTGTCCGCTCCAGGCCAGAACAGCCGCCCCGGCCACACAGCCCAACATGCCGACCGCACGCCTCATCCATTTATTTCCGTCCGCCGTGACCGCCTCCCCTCAACCGAAACATCCTGCCTTTTTGCGCGACTGTTCAGACAAGCCAAACACCCCATTTTATACTATACGAGACAAGCCTGTTTTTCATGCCTGAAAAATAGGGGAATCAGACGGCAATCTCCTCCACAGCCAGATTAATCGCGTCTGCCACCGCCAAACTCAGGGCTTTCAATGTCTCGTCCACATCCTTGGGCGTGACAAACATGCTCTGCAGGCGCTCCGGCAGATCGCTGTGCCCTCCGCCGCCGTCCTCCAGAGCGTCAAATACAATCGTCGCCGCGTCGACCACCGTGGGCACGCCGATACCGATAACCGGAATCCCCAGTGTTTCCTGATTCAGCCCGTTTCGATGATTAAATACTCCCGAACCGGGATTAATGCCCGTATCCGTAATCTGTATCGTACAATTCAGCCTTTTCAGACTCCGGGCCGCCAGGGCGTCCACCGCCACCACCAGATCCGGCGAAGTCTCCGCCACAATGCCTTTCACAATCTCCAGCGTCTCCATCCCGGTCTGCCCCATGACGCCGGGGGCGATACTGCTGAGCACACAACTTCCGCCGCCGGGCACCAGATCTCTGCCATATTCCATGGCAATATGCCGGGAAACCGCCAGATGCTCCACCACCCTGGGGCCCAGAGCATCCGGCGTAATGTCCCGGTTTCCCAACCCCACCACCAGCACCGACGCCGGCTTCCTCTTTTTCAGCAGCCGCAGCAGATAGCGGCACAACTCGCTGGACACGTCCCGCTGGATCTCCTCGTCCGCCACGGAAAATTCCGGGATCTCCATAGTGATGTAGCTGCCTTTGGGCTTTTTCATAATCTCCGCGCCCTCTTTATTGGTGATTTGCACGATCGTTGTGTGCACCCGTTTTAAGGGACTGTGCTTCTCCCGGATCTTTACCCCCGGGATCTCCACATTATCCCGCTCAAATCTCTCCCTGCTCTCCAGCGCCAGATCCGTCCGAATATCTGTCTTTTCCATACATCCGCCATCCTTTCTTTTTTCGTTACCGTTCAGACCGGCTGAACCGTTACCCTTTTCCTGTTAGTTTTTGGTTTTTTCTTTTAAAATATGTATTGACAAACGCCGGTTGTTTGACTAAAATAGCAGAAGTATGTTTGCATCAGATTCGTGTCGGCTGATGTATAACTGATGGACGTTTCGTGAAAAAACAGGTGAAAATTTTGGAGGTAATTTACGATGGCAAATATTAAATCCGCAAAGAAAAGAGTTCTGGTCGGCAGAAGAAATGCCGAGAAAAATAAAGCAGTCCGTTCCGGTGTAAAGACCGCGATCAAAAAGGTAGAGTCCGCTGTGGCGTCCGGCGATAAGGCCGCGGCTCAGAGCTCTCTGACCGCCGCGATCTCTACGATCAGCAAGGCCGGTTCCAAGGGCATTTATCACAAAAACAATACCGCCCGCAAGGTTTCCCGCCTGAGCCAGATGGTAAACAAAATGAATTAATGTAAACAAAAAGGATTGTCGGGAAACTGATAGTTCTAAACAGGGGCAGATATGATTCGCATGAGTCATATCTGCCCCTGAAGTTTTTAAGAATACATCGACTTTGACCAATTCTTTTTATAGCGGCAAAGCACCCGCCAGGCTATCTGTTGCTCTTGTTTGTTGCTCAACTGCGGATATTCTTGCGGAAAGCGTTACATTCGATACGGAAACGAAACGCCCTTTGTCCAAAGAAGATTTGAACAAGATTGACTGGAACGGAAAAAACGCCGGAATTCCTAAAGACGCAAAAAACGTTGGACAAGCGACTGAAAATGAACAAAAAATAGAATGGAGCAGATCAAATTGAATAACATTTTGAAATTATCAAAAATCCCCCTGCGTAATGTGTTGCTTGTTACGCTGCGTAATGAAGTAAAATAAGGGCGAAAGGAGGTGAAAGCTATGTCAAAATACACGACTGGAGAAATTGCGAAGCTCTGTGGCGTATCCGTTAGGACAGTGCAGTATTATGACACCCGTGGTATTCTTACGCCCAGTGAACTCACGGAGGGCGGCAGGCGGCTTTATTCAGAGGATGACTTAAAGAGGCTAAAGATCATCTGTTTTTTTCGTGACGTTGATATTTCAATCAACAGCATAGGCGAATTGCTGTCTGAGGATAATCCCGGCAGTATTATTTCTGTTTTGATTGAACAACAAGAACAACTTCTTTATGAGGAAGTACGCAAAAGGCAGGCAAAACTTGATATACTCGATGAGATTAAGCGAGAGCTAAAAGGCGTAGAAAATTTCTCCATCGAATCTATCGGTGATATAGCTTATGTTATGGAAAACAAAAAGAAAATGAGACAGCTACACGCTATCCTGCTCATTACAGGCATTCCTATTGGCATAATTCAGTGGACATCTATTATTCTCTGGATTTTCATGGGGATATGGCAGCCCTTTGTTCTTTGGATTTTGATCGCCATTCCATATGCAATTTGGGGCACAAAATTCTATTTCAAAAGAGTTGCGTATATCTGTCCACAGTGCCATGAAATTTTTAAACCTACACTAAAAGAGGCTATTTTTGCGGGGCACACTCCCACGCTTAGAAAACTGACATGTACCTGTTGTGGGTATAAAGGCTTTTGTGTGGAAACCTATGGAGAGGAGGAAAAAAAGAATGGATAAATTTGTGGAAATTCTCCCGTTTTTAATCCCACTGGCAATCGCTCAGTTTGCTCTGTTGGGTTATACGCTTTATCACATTTTGACACATAAAAATTATAAAAGAGGCAATCGTACTTTGTGGCTTATTATTGCAATTATCGGCATGGAGTTTATCGGTCCGATCCTATACTTCCTGCTTGGTAAGGAGGATTGACATGGATGTACTGACGATACAAAACCTAAACAAGAACTTTGGCAGTAAGGAAGTACTTGGCGGGCTTGATATGTCTGTTCCCGAACACAGCATTTTCGGTTTTATCGGAAAAAACGGTGCAGGAAAAACAACGACAATGAAAGCAATCCTTGGGCTTCTAAAAGCGGACAGTGGAGAAATCTATGTTATGGGGGAAAGGGTGCATTTTGGGCAAACCAACACCAACAGGCACATCGGCTATCTGCCCGATGTGCCTGAATTTTATTCTTATATGACGCCGCATGAATATTTAACTCTTTGCGGAGAAGTATGCGGAATGGGCAAAGCTGACATTGTGACGAGAAGTAAAGAGCTGTTGGAGTTGGTCGGTCTTGAGCGGGAGCGCCACCGTATCAAAGGATTTTCAAGGGGAATGAAACAACGCTTGGGAATTGCACAGGCACTTTTGAACCGCCCGAAACTTTTAATCTGCGATGAGCCGACATCAGCACTTGATCCAGCAGGCCGCAAGGAAATTTTGGATATACTTCTTGCAGCGAAAGAACAGACCACGGTATTTTTTTCCACGCATATTCTTTCAGATGTGGAGCGTATCTGCACAGAGGCAGCTTTTTTAAACGATGGAAAAATTGCTATGCAAGGAATCATTTCAGAACTGCGAAACAAGCGATCCTCTAACGGATTTATCATTGAAATAGAGAAAAAAGAAGTCCGTGATACGCTTACAGAAGCATTTAGTGAACTCCAATGCACAGAGGAAAATGTGCTTGTTTTTCAGGGAGATGGGAATCATTTTTTTGATATTATGAAATATATCTCTGAAAATAAGATTCCCATACAAAAAATTGAACGAATAGAGCCGACGCTTGAATCGCTGTTTTTGGAGGTGACAAAATGAAATCTCTGCTCACTTTTATGAAAAAGGAATATCTGGAAACTGCACGGACTGGTAAAATCGTGATTCTCATATTACTGTTTGTTCTGTTCGGTATCATGAATCCTGCCGTTGCAAAGCTAACACCATGGATGATGGAAATGCTGTCCGATTCAATGGCAGAAAGTGGGTTAATTGTCACAAATGTTCAAGTAGACGCCTTGACCTCGTGGACACAGTTTTTTAAGAACATTCCTTTTGCACTGATCGCTTTTGTACTGATCTTCAGTGATATATTTACTAAAGAATATAAATCTGGAACATTGTTGCTCGTACTGACAAAAGGCTTGTCAAGATATAAGGTTGTGCTTGCAAAAACTGCGCTGCTGCTGTCGCTTTGGACAGTTGGCTACGGAATATGTTCTACCATTACTTATGGATACAATGCTTACTTTTGGGATAACAGTATTACGAATAACTTATTTTTCTCGGTAATTATATGGTGGCTGTTCGGTGTATGGGTTGTATGCCTTATTGTTCTTTTTTCATCGCTGTTACAAAATAACGCAGGTGTTATTCTGTGCGTTGGCGGGACAGCGCTGTCAGCATATTTATTGAGTATCATTCCGAAAGTAAAGACATATTCACCTGCTGTGTTGATGAATATCAACTCAATTTTGATGGGTATAGAAGAAATAGACGCATATATAAAAGCTATTGTTATGACTGTTTTCTTGTGTATTGTATGCGTTGCTGTAAGTATTCCGATTGTAAACAAGAGGCAGCTTTAAGTATATATTTTTCATGCCCCTTTACATAAATCATCCAAAGTGGATATACTATAAGTAAGAACGTAAGAATTTCCAACTTTCAAACTCAAAAAGGAGACGATTCCATGCTGGCAGAATTACGCCAAAAAGTCCAGGTCACAATACCAAGAGAAATCATTGTCAAACTCGGTCTGTCAGAAGGTGACAAACTGGAAGCAGACTAATGGCGTATGAACTTACCTTTACGACCTGTTTCTGCCAGGGACGGCGCTTTACGCCGCGCCGCCGCTGTATTTCACAATCAGGATCTCCACGCTCAGGGCATCGGGAATCCGGCCGGATTTCACCTCTGTCTCTGTGCGTACCAGCTCTTCCACAGCCCCCCGCAGCCCGGGCAGGCTGTATCTTTTGGCCACCGGCAGGGCGTTTCTCACCACAAAGCCCTGCAAACCGGCTTTCGCGGCAATCTCACTTTGTCCCATACCCTGGGCCGACAGCTCCTTAATCTGCAAAAGTATATTATACTGCCGGGCAATCAGAAAGAGAATCCGCATGGGCGGCTCCTTTAAGGCCAGCAGGTCATAATACATATCCAGAGCCCTTCTCTGATTCCGCTCGGTAATAGCCCGGATCATATCAAAAATCTTATTTTCCAAAATTTCCGAGGTAATCTCCAGAATCGCGTCGCGGGAAATAATCTCATCATCCGCACAATAACAAATCAGCTTTTCCAGTTCCGTGGCGATCCGGCTCATATCCGTGCCGGTGCGGGAGAGAAAAAGCTCCATATCCTGCTGCGTGATCTTTTTCCTCTCCTTCTTTAAGATACCCAGCACCCAACGGGCCAGCGTCTGCTCCGTCTGCTTTTTAAATTCCACGACGCGGCCGTTTTTATTTACCGCCTTATACATCCGGCTCCGCTTGTCCACTTCCTTTTCCACAAACACCATACAAATATACTCGGGGAGCTCGGCCATATATTCCGGCAGCCCCTCGCATTTGTTCTTAAAAAAACCGGTTTCCTCCAGGAAAATGACCCGGCGCTCCGCAAAAAAAGGCATAGTCTCCGCCAGGTCGATCACCTTGGCCGGATCGGTATCTTTACCTGCATAGACCGCCGCGTTCATGGTATCATGATCGGGATTCAGCGCCTGCCAGAGCCTGTCTCTATACTGTTTTTTCAGATATTCTTCCTCGCCGTACAGCAGGTATACCCGTTTGAAATCCTGCTTTTTGATATCGGCCTGTAACTCCTTCATTGCGCGTCCTTTCCCTGTCACATATGCCAGAATGTAACTGTTCAGTACCTTCACAGTTACGATGCAAAATCCAATTAAAATGTCTACGCTCCGCTTCGGTCGGCGCTAAGCGAACGTCCACTGGACGTTCAGCGCCCTGCGGCGATGGGGTTCTGAGCGCCAGTGGCGCTCGTTAAGAACCGACCGGAACGAAGTGAAGACTTTTGCACACTTGAATCATGTTTTTACGGCCTCAGCAGCAAGTGCTTCGGCCTGTACTGAACAGTTGCGCCAGAATTAGCGATTCACCACACCAGTTTATCATGGCGCCGGAGACTCGGCAACCACATATCTGAAAATTATTACCGCGCCTGTTTCACGAAGGTGGCAAGCTCCTCCATAAGCGCTTCCTGCTGTTGTGCCGGCACAGGTTTCCTGCCGCTGCGCCTGTTCTGGGCATAGAAATCCCCGGAACAGAGCCCGTCCGCAATGATGTAGTTTCCTTCTTCCTCCCCTTCAAAGGTAAAATTATACACCTGGTCATCATAAGGTACCGTTTCAACAGAAGTTACCGTTACCGGCATACCTTCTCCTGACAAAATCCTGTCGCCCGGGAGCAAACAGGCCGCGTCCGTTCCGGCTCCGTCCTCTTTTAACAGCGGATGGCCTTTAGAAACCCTGATCCGGTGGCCGCCATCCGTCTGTACACAGACAATATCCTCTTCATGTCCATAGTAAATATTATTGACTGTCAGCAGCTTGCCCTTATAGCCCGTTATCCGGTCGCCGATCTGGATTTCATCCGCTCTCCTGCCTGAACCGTCCGCCATCTGTATCCGGGCCTCCTTCGCATGGCAGCCCCACCACAAGCGTATCGGCGGAATGTAGATGGTTCCGCTGTTTGCCTCAAATGTATAATACTGGCGGCCTTTGGGCAGATTCTCCGGGTCAACGCTGCGGCATATGATCTGATACTCCATTGCCGGTTCGATGACATCGCCCTGTTCATTTTTTTTGCATATATCGTAAGCAAATCCGCCCAGAAGATAGCAGATGCGCTGTCTGTTGTCCGTGGAGGCCTTATCAATATCATGGCGCCAGTCGTAACGCCTGTCGTCGCCCTCCTTCCAGTCAGGGTTAAACAGGTCAAACCGCAGTACCTCCGCGTGATCCTTTCCCACCGTTACCTTAAAATGACTGCCGTCACTCAGCGTATTATACAACTCTTCATCTTTCAGGTCATAGCGGTAAGTTCTCCACTCTATATTGTCATACTGCAGGGTAGAACGCTCCATCACTTCGTCCGGGTCGGGCCTGGATAACTGCGCAAAAGAATAATAATCATTTTTGTTCAGTATTTTTTTCAAAGTGACCTCTCCGGAAACAGGCACGATCGTCCATAATTTCCCTTTGTTCGCGTCGGCGTTGTTGCTTTTATAAATGTAATCGGGATTGTCCAGATTTTGCGCAGACCTCCCGTAAAGAATGCGGATCTCCTTTGTCTCCGGATGAGTAGAAACCGGCGCGTCAAAACGGATATTCTCAATCGCATAGTTCAGAGGACTCCCAAAGTCATCAGTCTTAGAAAATATGTACGATTTCATACCGTTCCGACTGTCATAAACGGTGATTGTGAACTTGGCCTTTAGTTCTCTGTTCCAAAATTCTTCTTTTTTGTAAAGCTCCCTGCTCAGATACTGGCGGTCGACTTTATTCACCTGGTTAAAACTGTCGTGGACTTCCATAAATGGCATCCTCGGCGAATGCGGATCATAAATCTTTCCGCTGACCAGTACATTAAAGCTCTCGGCCGGAGCGGCTTCCGTCACTACGGCATTTTTGTCCAGAAAACTTCCCTCAATGCAGGCTGCCAGAAAAGTATCGGGAGATCCACCGTCGGCATTTTTGTCCGCCTTCACATTTTTCAAATCATAGACATTAAAATATACGTCATCCTTCTCTTTCGTATCCCGGAAAGTATGTGGATCGGCTTCCAGGGATTTCCGAAAGGCGCCGTACATCACCGGGAAATTCTTCTTCAGGTCTTCTTCTCCTCCCAGACTTTCCAGATAATACTGGCGTTCCTCCTCCACCGTCAGATCCAGAGGATATAATCCCTCGTACTCTTCCATTTTTTTCTTAAAAGTCTCAAGACTCATGATCGGCCCCTCCTTTCTCCCATACGCCCACCGTAATTTCTCCTTTTTCTCCTGCCCGGCCCGGCTGGCCGTCGGCGCAGCTTCTGCCTTCTTTGCCGTCCCTGGCGCGGCTTCCGTCGCTGTTTTTACCTCCCCGGCCTCCCTGGCCGCCTCTGCCGCCCCGGCCGCCTTCGCCGCCTTTCGAGCATAACAGTGAGGTTTGGATCTCGGCGCCTTCCTCCTTTTTTCCGAATAAAATTTTTACGGCAGGGCCTTTTCCTCCTTTACCGCCTTTTCCGCCTCTTCCTTTGCCGGGTCCGCCGTCTCCTCCCTGGCCGCCTTTCGCGACACAGGCATCCGCCCACCCCTCTTCCGCCGGCGCAGCGTCTCCGCCGTCTCCGCCTCCCGGGCCGTCCATGCCGTTGCCGCCCCGGCCGCCCGCGCCGCCTTCGCCGATGACACGGATACTGTCTTTCAGTGTGCCGATGCGGATCTCCACCTCCGTGGGCGTACCCTCCTTGCCTTCGCCCCCGTCTTCTCCATGGATACTGTCGCATCCGTCCTCTCCCCTGTTTCCGAACACGCGGATTTCATAGGGACATAGACCGGAATCCTTTTGATTGACGACTGTATTCAATCGTCAGCGTACCGTCTTCATAGATGTGAAAACAGCCGTTATCCAGAAAAGTGATCGTTTCGTAGGACAACGAGAATTTCCCTCCGTCCTTTCCCAGGACCGTGACGTCCGAGACAAATTTTGATTTTTCCTGCTCCATTTTTTCTCTCCTTTCTTACTTATATATCCAAAAATTCCCGTCGCCGAAAATTCCGAATATTCCCTCCTGATCTGATCCCAGACAGCAGCCTCCCTCCCCCGCAGGCGGAAAATAGCCGTCTGCCGCTTCTTTCGTGTCCGCATCATACAGCCTGCCATTCACAGCGACAAACAGCCTGTTGGCAGTAGGCAAAAGGGAAATCCTGCCCTTTCCTCCCGCTTCGCAGACAAACAGCGCTTCCTCCGTCTCCTCCCTGCATTCATAGAAATAAAATTTTTCATCATCGCAGAGGATGACCGCGTAAAACCGATCCTTCCGGAAACACAGATCGCTGTACAGCGCCCGTTTCCCGTCCGCCGTTATGTCAAAATTGATTCTGTTCCATTGAAACCAGTCGCTTTTATCATCATGTCCCGATACAACCATTCCCGAAGCCGCCGTCTGCGCGTAATAACTGTATTTTTCCGAAAATGCCAGATGGCCGTCGGCGGATACACAGTTCTGATAAGCCGGGGAAATCTCCCATTTTTTATCCGTAAAATGAAACCGCATGATCTTTAACCGCTCCCCCACATTACCTGCCATGATATACAGGCTGTCTCCACATAGCCGGCAGGCGGTACACGGCCATTTCCCCTCCCCGGCTTCTGTATTTTTACTGTATTCTGTCCATTTGCATCCGTCCTCGCTCCGGTAGAGGACGGCGCTGCTATAGCAGTAATACGCATTCCCATATCTCGCCACGCCTGCAATGCCCCGCGCCGTCCGGGCATCCCCGGGCAGCCCTTCAACACTGCCCGCTTTATGCCATCCCGTAATGGCCACAGATATCTGGGCCCAGTCCGTGAAACCTTTCAGGTTATCCGCGGCCAGCGTATAGACGGCGGCTTCATCCACCGTATCTTCTATCGTATCCACCGCCGACGCGGCCTTTATGTATTTGCTGTCTTTTTGGAGTGTGTGCTCCAGTCTTCCGTTCCCCATGATTTTCCAGTGAAGGGTAAGCGGATTGTCAAAGCACGGATTCACACAAACCTGATCGGCATAGTCTATGCCGCCGCAGCGAACCTTGAATTCTGTGATACACGGCGCATAGGCCCCATGAATACAGACCCGGTAATCCGAATACTTTTCTGTATCGCCAAAAAGCTCTTCAAATCCCTCTGTGTGGATCGTGAGGATCACCGGCTGATGCGTATCTGCAAGGCTGCAGATAAAATTGTCCGTAAAGATCCTGACTTTAAAATCCGCGGCCAGATCAGGCTCCGTGCAGGTGAGCACAACGGCCAGATTTTCCGTGGCGCTGTCATAGTGACAGGCCGCAACCCAGGAGGGATCTACGGACAGCTGGCCGACAAACCGCCTGCCCGCCGCCTCGATCTGGACGTCCTGCTCCTCCTTTGTCTTCTGCGGTATCCTGACCAGTTGTTCAAAACCGTTAACTGTGATAAACGGCGACTGCAGGATCGCCTTTCCCTGACAGACCAGGGAACGGTACTGTTTGTAAATCACAAAATAGAATTCATTTTCCAGCGTTCTGTCCGGACTGTAGGAAATATAGAGCTGTTCCGGCATTTCCACAATAATTCCTTTACTCATCCTGTTTCTCCTTTACCATAAACCCGTCCATGATCACTGTCTCGTCAAACCCGGCACATAGCGGCACGATCTTCTGCTGTATAAACTCCCCGCCGGCCCTATACTTCCACCCGTAACCCCGCATCGGAAGGGCAACGCCGTCCGCAGACGCAATCACAGGATTCATCTCCGCCGCCGCAAGGATCTCGTCGGCCGCCGCCCCGTGGCAGGCATACAAAAATTGTGCCTGGTCCGGCATCAGCCCCGTCTGTATATGGACGGCGGCATGGCCGTCCATCAGCACGCTCAGCAGCTTTTCCCCGGCGTCCGCGCTGATCCTGACCGAATCCTGGGGCCGCAGATAACCGCCCTTCTGCCCTATGGCCGCGCCAAAGGCGGGACATAATCTATCATACCCAAGGACATCGTCAAAACATCCGAGGACACCGTCCGTAACGCGCTCCATATCGCCGATCATAACCGGAAAACTGATTTTTTCCGCTCCTCTGGTATCATACCTGCCAAAAGCAGAAAAACGCTTATCGTACTCCGGCGTTCCCGAAAATTCAAACTGTACGCTGCACCTTGCCAGGACAAAGGGCCTCCCCCAGATCAGCTTTTCCGTGTGGGGAATCAGTTTCTTCTCATAGTAACTGTCAATCAGACGAAGGATATCCGCCAGCGCGCCCTCCACATCCAGGAGTCCCTGCAAAAATCCCCTCAGCCGTTGGTCACGGATAGCAGTCTCACTAAAGGATCTCTCCGGATCGTTTGCGTCGATCCACCGGGCCACCTTCTTTTCTTTCTCGTAGGCCGTGCCGACACAGCCGATACAGGTTCCGTCCGCGTCATAAATCATCAGCCTTTTGTTCAGCAGCTCCGGAAGAACGATGCCGCAGACAGGGGAAGTTTCCGGGGCGGGGGAGGCAATCACCCCGTCGTCTGCGGCGCTGACAAAGCGAAACCGAATCCTGACCGGTTCCTGAAAAGCCGGCGGCATCAGCCCATGGTTTTTATCCACCCTCTCCATCGTCTCCGAGAAAGTAATCTCTGTCTCCCCGAAATAAGAACTGTCCGCCACATACTGGGTCTGGCCGAAAGTTCCGATCAGGTCAATCCTGTGGATGCCGAACATGCCGCCCCGCAGATGTCTCAGCGCCCCGTCCGGAATGACAGACGCCCGCTCGGACGGCGCCTGTTCGCTCACTTCCTGCACCGTCTCTTCGTCGCCGCCCGCTCCCATAACAGGGAACTGAAACGTCTGCCTCAATGAGAGCATCGCTTTCGTAAAACTGTCAAGATTCTGGGAAACCACGGCCAGATCCCTGATCTTCTCTGCTATCTCTGCCATCTGTTTATCGCCGGGATGGGTTTCCAGCCACCGTTTCAGGCTCTCCGATAACTGCAGCGCCGCATGGGGCGTCAGAACCGTCCGCCCGGAAATATACTCCTTTTGCAGCTGCGGCGGCGTCATGCCGCCGGCATAATGATAGCCGATATCGTCCTCACGGTATTCCCAGCCATCCAGCGCTTTCTCCGGCTCCGTGCCTGTTTCTGTGGGCAGATATTCTGCCTCCCAGGCCATAAACAGCGTAATCGGCTCTTTATGATATACGTTTTGAGCCACTTCCGACGGTACATTTCCCGTGATCTCCACCTTCCCCGCCTTTTTCTCAATCACAGGCCGGGCGTCTTTACTCAGTAGCGCTCCCTGATACAGCCATTGTTCATATTCCTTCGGCAGGCTTTCCGGAAATGACGCGCCGCAAAGGCAGTCTTTCAGAATATCCGGCGATACATTCGCCCGCACTACTTCCGTCTGACAGGCAAGGGTTCCGTCGTTCGTAAAGCGTCCGTCCTCCCCGAAAGCATAGGCCCTTTTCATCCCCGGCCCATAAAAGAGAAGAACCGGATCTTTGGACACATAGAAAAGCCCGCCCGGCGTCTCAGTCACCGCGACATTTTCCCCCAGCGCTTCCTCCAATCCCTCGCTGCACCGGCTCTGTATCTTCTCCTGCGCGGAAATCCTTTCTTCCAGCCCCTTTATGTCCTCCTTGATGATCCGGTGGATCTCCTTAAGCATCTCCTGTTTTGCGGGGGCGTCCTTCGGCAGAAAGCGGGGATCTTCATAACAAAGCATATACTGTTCCCAGGCGTAAAACAGCCGGTTTCTTGCACTCTCAAGCTCTCTCTTTAGCCGGGACAGCGTCTCATCGGCTTTAACAAAATCCGAAAACCGTTTTCCCAGGACAGGTCCGTCCTCATCCGTCCCCTTATGAGGAGATAATACAAGTTCGACCCCCGCCCGGCCGCTTTCCAGACGATGAAACTGGCGCAGAAAGATCTCGTCGTCTATCTTATAATTCCCGTCCGATAATTCCGCGCTGTCTGCCAGATCATACTGAAGCGCCGTCAGGAAACGCTCCGCATCCCCGTTCAGTCCCATAGTATGAACCACGGCCGCCGATAACGCCTCCGCCGAGGTGTTGCCCACTGCCACGCGGATCTCCCCCGCCGACGGCGCGTCATACTCCTCTTCCGTCCCTTTCCAGAGAATGCCGCTGATCTCTCCAAACAATACGCAGCCGCTGCACGGCTCCCCCGCCGACGGCACCGAAAAATTCATTTCCGCCAGCAGTTTCCGAAAATCCTCCGCGGTCTTTACACGGCTAAACCTGTCGTCCGCGGCATCGCCGTAATACCCGACGACAAAGTAGGAAACGGAAGTGTTCAGGGGGACGTCCCGCAGATCGTCATAAAAGCCAAACACACTGGAACAGGACGGATAATAGGCCGCAAACATCGGATCACCGGCCCCCACCGCCGTCAGCTTCTCCAGATATTCTCCGTACTTGTCCTGGCCGGGCCCGTCCGACAGGCTGTAGCTCCTGCCCAGATACCTCCAGTTTTTTCTCAGATCCTTTTCCTGGAATCTGGGAATCGTGATACTGTCGGCATAGGCGGTGTCCGTACTCATAAAATCGCTCTCCACCATAAAACACTTTGTGATGACCCTCTCCCCGCTGCCGTCGGCATAAAGCCTCGTCACGATATACCGGTTGGGGACCGCCGGATAGCCGTCCTCCCCGGCATGGGTAAAGGCGTCCGGCAGGATAAAGTGCAGATGCGCCCCGGCCTTCAGTACCGGAGCCGTCTGAAAAGTCCCCGGTGTGTTTTTACTACCCAAAAAGGATGTATAAGAAACCTTTCTGTAATCCGGTGAAATGACCGGAACCCTTTTATTGTCGGAGGTCTTTCCATTGGACAAAAAAGCCTCCACGCAAAATGGAATCATTAACTGCTTCATTTTTTTGTAAACTCCGCTCTGTGCGCAACCGCAATCAGCTCGAAAGCCCATTCCGCCGCGCCGATCTTTTGTCCCAGCACATTCTCCAGCTCTTCGGCGAGACGTGAGACGTGCAGTTTCCCGTTTTCCTGTGTAAATGTGTTCAGATCAACCTTGTCGCTCAGATATTTTCCAAAAGAATCATCGTCGGAAACGGAACGCACCTGTATAATCCTGATATCATCCGGACTGCCGAACCGCAATCCGGTCTGCGGTTCCGCAATCACCAGATCCGTGAGCTCGCCGTCAAAAATAGCGATCAGGATATCATCCGCCAGGGTCTCCATGCGCAGAATCTCGATCTGCCTGTCACCGCTTTTTCCTGTGATCTCCAACCCCTTCCACTGCCTGACCAGTGCGGAACGGAGCAGGAAACCGGTCTGGATCTCCGAAGCCGTGTTCTGTTCCTTCCCTTCCGTATCCCTCTTATGATTCTCATGCATGAGCCCCAGACGGACCTGCCTCAGCCGGCAGTTTGCCGCGGGCGCGGACACACGGTGCACCGCCCGGTCAAAGTCCCCGTCCTGTTCGGAGACCCGGCCCAGAGATAAGGCTCCCTGTACAAGGGCGTCCGTCCAATTGCCGTCTATACAGAAAAACCGCAGACTCTCCGGAGGCAGGACATTTTCTTCCGTCACCAAATAAGAAAACGGAACCTCATACAGCAATTTCAAGCGGGTCATGAGCTCAACAATATCCTCGGAAAACAGATCCTCCGACCTTACTGCCGTCCTCACTATCCGTATTCTTTTCATCACAGCCGCCTCCTCCCAGCATATTTTTCTCAACGAGAAGGCTCAGCACCTTCTCCATACCAATTTTCTCAAAATCCATACTCGCCTTTAAGCTGCTCTGATGCTGTTTCAGCTTCTGCGTTTTCCGAAACTGCGCGATCTTCTCCGCGTCCGCCGGGTGGTTAAGTGCAAGCATTCTTCCCAGCTGCCAGGCCGCGGCATAGGTAACGTCGAAAATTCCGTTCTCCCTGTCATAGATCAGCCTCCCGTCCGCCGTATGCTTATTTTCAGTCTCCGGCGCCTCTGTGTCGAGGAAGGGAACCAGCGGCGGACGGTACAGGGAGTATGTCTGCTCTCCGGTGCGGGTCATGTGCTTTTTCACGCTGTATCCCTGCCTCTTTAAATCCGTATCCATGGAATCACAGATCACGCCGCAGTTCTCCTCCAGGCCCTTGATAAGCGCAGCAAAATTCTCCCCGGACTTTTTCTGTGAAAACACATGCCACCGATACAGGGAGACCAGCCTCACCTTTTCGCAGTCCGGCGGGACTGTCAGATCCCCCATGCCCAGCAGCGATACGAGATGAACCGTACTTTTGACCGGTTTCCCGTCTCCCGAGGGAATAAAGCGGTTCCCGCAGACGACGGAAAAGAAACCGTCCCGGGCACAGACGCTGTCCTCTGTCCTTCTCAGATTCACACGCCTTGCATGGCACAGATAGGGCAGGTCGTCTACAGAAGGCATGATTTCATCGTAAAGCTTTTTGGGCAGATCCACCACATGGCAGATATCCGTCTCCTTTTCGGCAAAAATCCCGGGCAGCTTTGCCCTCTCCGGATAATAGATCCCCTTCTCCCTCTTCCCAAACAGTTCCCCGACCGGCATGTCCTTTTCCTCGGCATCTTCCCCCTCCGCCACGACAAGCAACGCGACCCAGGGAACCGGCACGCCGTTCTTTTCTGGACAGGTTCTGTTTTCCCAGGGGAAGGTTCTGTTCTCCAGGACGAGAAACGGCAGCATGTCGCCAAATTCCCCGCTCTCGTCGTGCACCGGACAGGTAGAAAAAACCTCCTCCGCCGACAGTGTAAAGGCATGTCCCGCAACCGTAAACCTTTCCTGCTCTTCAAATTCACAAGCCTCCGGCGACGTCACAGACTGCGCCGCGTGGATTGTGTATGTTCCGTTCGGCACGGACGGTTTTATGTAACTGATCAGTTTCATTTCTTCTTCCATCTCTTACTCCTTTACCATGACGTCCTCACTCAGGAGATTAGCTGCATTGGAGGCATATTTACGGAGGGATATATCCCCGCTGTCGATCCCCTGCCCCTCTAAAAATCTTTTCCTGCAGCGCTGCACACCGGCGGCGTCGAGAGTGTCCGATACTACCCGCAGCGAATCCTTATCCGTACAGGCGGGATACGGCACATGGTCTTTATAGGCAAAAACGTCCCTGATCACGATCGTACCCAGTAAATACAGCTGCTCCAGAGAAATCATCTGTTTTTCCGGAAACAGGATATAACCTGTGGGTTCCGGCGCCACTGTCAGGCCGCAGACCGCGTCCCGGACAAGGGCGTCCCCGCCTTTCTTTCCCCACAGCGCGGACGGCAGATTTTTCCGTATCGGAGACGTACTGACAGACACATACCGCCCGTTCCCATCCCGAAGCTCCACCGTAAGGCAGCTTTTCAGCTCTGCCTCTCCCATGGGCTGTACAGAAAAAGCCTGGCCCGTCGTCTTCTCCCCGAACTGATTGACCGCATACCCGGTCAGAGGAACCGCCGATTCTATGCCGATCAAAAGCGTATCCGCCCGGCACAGCGCCCCTTCTTCCACGGCGGCCACGCCGTCCATATAGGAAATCGTAAGAGGGGCGGCCTTTGGCTCTCCGGAAAGCCCGGCCCCATGCTCCGGCGCTTTTTCCTCGCCTGCGGGCAAAAAAGAATCTACAAATTCCGTCCACCCTATTTTCCGATCCGGATCATAGGGCGTATTGCCAAAGTGGATATCAAAGGAAATAATAAACCAGCTGATATGGGCCGTGCCTGTGAAATCGGGGCCCCAGATGTGGAGCCCGGCCCCCAGTTCCACCGTAAAGGTGTGATGCACAAACCAGCAGTCCAGCCGATAAGACGCGCCCACCAGCACCTGCATGGACGCCTCATAGGCAAAAGGTTTCCATGCCATATAGAAATCCGCCGCCACGATGAAGTAAGCTTTCAGCTTTCCGACGGCATAGACGGCGTTCAGCCTGCCACCCGCCATAACCTCCTTCGGCGTCAGGGCAAAGTACATCTCACCGGTGACAGCCAAATGCTCCCCGATCCTCCAGTTAAAACCGACCCTGGGGACATCTGGATAGTGCGCCGGTTTCCGGTATCCGATCTTATAGCCGCCCAGCGTAATCACCAGATCGCCGCTGTGCTCTCCCCCAAACCAGTAATAGAGGGCAAACCCGCCCGACAGCCTGCAATCTCTGGACAGAATATAAGATTCCGAAGTCAGCCGCGCCTCCACGCTCAGCACGCCCTCTTTCGGTTTCACTGCAGCCTTCAGCGCAAGGCCCGCATAGGCAACCGGCGATTTCTCACATTTGGGCGGCATGGTCATTTCGGAAAGACCTAAAAGCCCGATCTCAAAATCATTTCCAAAACTGACCGTCATAATGGCGCTGCTGTCCACAATCCCAAAAGATGTAAACCGAATACCCGCCGCCAAAAACTTCTGCCCCGGCTCGCATACCAGGCAGGCTCTTAGCTTATCCGCCATATTTTCTCTGGACAGCCTGCCCTTTGCCGCTTCTATCAGCGGATACTCCTCGATCCTGTCAATCTCCGGCAGGATCAGCCTCTTATTATATCCGAATCCGAAAGATACGCCCGTCACAAAAAACGCCGGCGGGCCCCCGAAATTGGCCGTAACCGCCGCAAAAGCCATCAAAGAACCGTCCCGGGAATACTCGGCAACCGCAGCCGCGGAAATCTGCTTAACTCTGATCAGCAATTCACCGGTATAGGCATCCCCATCCTTCACAAATGCCCCGCAGATGGAGAGCAGCTCATTCTGAAAGAAAACGCCAAATCCTCCCAGATAGAATTTCGGCTCCACAGGTTCGGACAGGCGGATACCCATACCGGCTCCCGTCAGCATAAAGGCCAGGGGAGAGACGTCCAGCGAACCGTCCACCGCGAACATGACATACTCCCCGTCAAGCCCCACGCCTAACCTATACAGGGAAAATATGGCCAGCCGCTTATCCACATTCAGCCAGACGACCCTGGAGTCCCG
This sequence comes from uncultured Lachnospiraceae bacterium, assembly GCA_949471785.1. Classification (GTDB taxonomy): domain Bacteria; phylum Bacillota; class Clostridia; order Lachnospirales; family Lachnospiraceae; genus UBA11957. The sequence goes on from CASWRE010000009.1 coordinate 61,179, forward strand.
GCCGTCGTCGCCATCCGCGCTCTGCCGAACGGCTTTCTCCCCGCCGGAAAGCGCGCATACCCTTCTTTCACCCCATACGCGGCAGACGAGGCTCACCCCCGCCGGAAGCTGACGCTCCCCGCATTCCCGGGAACGGATAAACAGCGCCATGTCCGAAACCGTAAAATTCTCCGGAGACGGTGCGATCTGCCGCACAAGCCCGCCAGCAAGGGGGAGATCGGCAAAGGAAATCTCCGATATACAGGGCGCAAAGCTGACCTCATATTCCTGATCTCCACGAAATACAATCTCAAACGCTAAAGTCCCTACATTCGTGATTACGATCTTTGCGCTGATCCTGTTTTCCAGAAAATCATAGTGCAGGTCCAGAGATGACAGACCGATATTCCGGATACATGCGGGGAGCTCACGGACCGCCTCCCCGGCCCCGCACTCCTCCAGTATATGTCCCGCCGTCAGGCCCTGGTCCAAGCTCGCCCATGAAAATTGCGCCTCAAAATCCCGTCTGCCGTCTTTTATCGAAGAAGTAATTCTCACCTCCGTCCTGGAGGAAAACAGTCTGGATTCCGTCACCAGAATATCCAGGCCGGCAGAAAAGGTCCCCGCCGTATACGCCACATCCACATTGCCTATTTCTATCTCCGGCAGCCTGATCTGTGTAGACGCCGCTCCTATGGCGTCCGCCCATTGACCGATCAATTCCGTCAGGCTCACCGTTTCCTCCTCATACATCCTCCAGCGAAAACTCCACTGCGGGCTTTTTCCTTCACCCGCCGCCACCCCCGCGTAAAGCGCCGTACAGATCTCGCCAAACTGCAGGTCGCCGGTGATCCAGAATCCCTTATTCCCCGGATCATAGGAATAGGCGATCATAATATTGGACAACACGATCTTCTCCGACTCGCAAAGCTGCCATCGGTAATCCAGTAAAAACGCAATCGTAAAATTCTGAATATGCCTGAAATCCGACGAAACCACAAAATTCATCGAATGCAACTGGAGTTCACCTGCAGGGTCAAAATTTTCCGGGAAATAGCTTAAGATATTCTTCTCCCCGGTCAGTACGCCCATATCGTCCGCACTGTCCGGACGCGCCCGTTCGCATTGAGACAGGGCGGCCGCAAACGCGTCGCCGCCATAGCTAATAAAAAACGAAAGCCGACCGCCAAAAATAACGATGTCTCCGTCGAATGACAAGTCATATTCCTTCCCGTATTTTTCCAAAGCAAAACCCACATTTTCCATGCCGAAGATATTCTGAAAATGAAAGCCGATATCTGTGCTGATCTTCCACGCAAAATAGTCGTCAAAATCGTCCGCCGCCTGCGCCGTTTCCGTCAGCCATTGAGACGCAGCCGTATAGACAAAGGAAAGCTCTTTTATCTCAAACAGCTTTGATCTCTCCACCCCAAATACAGACAAATCCAGCCCCAGCAGGCCAAGGGCCGCGTTTACGAGATCTATGGCGTCCGTCCCGTCTGCACACCGTACATGAAACTGCCGTCTGTCGCCTATACTTTCTCTATGAGAAAGAAGGCTAAAGGCAAGGTTTCTCAGGACAATTTGTCCCGCCGTCTGCTCCGAGAATTCCGCATTGCCCTCCCGCATGGTCAGATTCATCACCAAACCGGAGGCAGAAAAAAGTCCTGCGGCATCCAAGCTGACCCGCGGCGTCATGATAACCGCGCAAACCCGGCCGTCTCCGGTCACTGTGGCCTCTATCTGCAAATCCCCGTCAAGGGAAGACAGCGCAAACCTTCCCTGCAGGATCAAAGTCTCCTCCCAAACAGTACAGGAAGTTCCGTGCAGAGCCAGTACACCCAATCCAAAGACAGCGCAAAGCCGCCCCATGGCCTCCAGCCCCGTCGTCTCCTCACAGAGAGAGAAACATCCGTCCACGATCTGCCTCTCGATTTGCTCGTATAATGCCTCTATGTTCATTGAATTTCCTCCCACAAAACCCCCGCATTCGGAACACTCTATGGAATCATCGGTATATATGGATAAATGACAACCCTTAAGTTAATTCGCAGACATTAAATCCCTGACCGGGAAAAGTCTGCAAATAGACGTGGTTCCACCCCGCGTTTCCGTAAGCAGCCACGTTAACCGGATTCGGATGCCCGTAAGCAGCGCCGTTGGCAGAATAAATGATTTGCGGCGGCTGCGCCTGCGGGTCAGTGTGTGGTATATACTGCGCTTTGTTCCTGGCCTGCGTATGCGTATAGGCCCCGCCGTGATGGGACGCAACCAGATAGTCATACCCCTGCCCGTTGTTCGCCAGCTCGGCAGCGTTTATGTTACGGACGGCAATCGTATCATAGGCACAGTCCCCTGCCAGAAAAACAGTCCTGTTACTGTTTAGCATAACTGCCGCCCATATGCCATGATCATGGTGGTTTTTCCATATAATTCTGCTGTCATCTCTGTCACATTTAAATATCGAGATATTCTGCGCCTGATACACGGGAATATTCTGATTCTGATCCTGATAGAGTCCTACGGTTACGTTTTGGTTTCCCGCCTGCTGGATGGCGGCAACCACATTCGTATAATGTGTGACCGCCCATCCCGGTGCCTGAATGATATCCGGCAAAAGAAACTCTGCGGTCTGCCAAAAAGTGACAAACGCCTGATTCTGCAAATAATCAACCGCCAGATCATTTAAAATCTGCACATGATCGGTATGCCAGTGGGAAATGATCACAGCCAGATTTTGTACATTCAGGGCATCCCCCAGCACGGCGTTATAGGACTGTACAGACGCCTGATTCATAGCCGGATATCCCACAGGATTTGCCCACTGTAATGCACGGTCAGACCAAACGTTCTCCGTCCCCATATCAAAATAGCCGATTACATTCCCTCCCGCGTCTTCCAGACAGCAGCAAAGCCCGGCGCCCACATACAATACCTGTACCTTTCCAAATACAGTTCCCGGGCCTATGGCTTCCATGCCGCCGTTCTTCCCCTTCCCAAATTCCAAATGATCGTAACGAGTATACAGATGATATAGCCGTTCTTCCTCTTCCGCGGAGACAGGCCTGATTGCAAAGGCAAGTTCTTCCTGTATCTCCTCGTAGCCGGGTATCGCAAGCAGACACGCATCCTCCCCCTCCGACGGGGCCGTCTGATATAGCGTTATTTCCCACCAGTCATTTTTTGCGTTGGCTATGGACTTCGTCTTCGCAAAGGAGCGGGACATCATGACAATTTCCGCGTTGGCCACCTTTCCCAGATAGCCTGCCTTATGCGCCATGAACGCCGGGTCCTCCAATCCGCCCCTTTGAAAATCTGTCCATAATTTTGTCAAAAGCCCCCCGTCGTCTTCCGCCTGCGAAATCTGGAACGGAAACTCACCTGTCACAAACATGGAAACCCCGTCCTTCGGCACTGCCTCAAACACAACCGCGCATCTCTGGTCATAACAGTTCCGTTCAACAAACTTCATCGTATGGGCATAAAAAGTCATCGGCAGGCTCTCCTGGTCAAATACTTTTTTCATTCTCTGCTTACTCATACCGGCTTCCTCCCCTTATATACATTTTCTATCTTTTTCCAACATTAATCAACAATTTTATGCAAAATTGCAAAAATTTCTTTTGCAATTTATAGAGGATCATACATGCCGCATCACATACACGCGCACATAAAATAAGATCTGCCGGACATTCCCATCCGACAGACCTTATTTTTCACTGTATCAAACCGACATATAAAAACTACTTTTCACTATACCGATACTTTTTCAGTTTCCTGCCCGCGGCAATACAGATAATACTGCCGATCACACCAAGGATAAACATCATAAGCGCAGCGCCGGAACCCTTGCCTGTTCCAAAAAGTACTTTTACTATTGAATGATCGCCATACACGCTCATCAATGGCTCGCACACGGTATCTACCATAAAACCGCCTAAAAACAATCCTATAGGAATAGTGAAAAACTGAAGCGTATTACGACAGGCATACACACGCCCCTGTAGTTTCACGGGAATGGAGGTTCTGAGAATCACATCCAGATTAGCGCTCATGACCGGTACAAGAATCCATCCGATGATCTGGCCGACGCACCACAATACCGGTTCCCGGAAAAATGCCAGTAAAAAGTTTTCGGTACTTAACGAAAACAGCATCGTCAGATAAATGACCCTGACTCGATCCTTCGGTTTGGGTAAAACCGAAACGATCAGGCTCCCGATAATCATGGCAATACCGGCACAGGATGTTACAACGCCAAGAACAGATGATCCGCCTTTCGGATTGGGAAGTACATAACCGGGTAAAACCGCATCAAAAGCAGACGCCACTAAATTGACACGGGACATAAATAAAATCAGCGTCATAATCAGCGGATTTTCTTTCAGAAATACAAGTCCCTCTTTTGCCAGGGTAAGTACACTTTCAACTTTTTCGCACTTTTTTTGCGGAATCCGGATAAAAAACAGTAATGTCGCAAAGGCAGCCGCAAAGCTCCCCAAATCAACCGCAATGACCATAGTAAGCCCTGCCAGCGAATACAATGCCGTAGCGATTAAGGGATTTAGTATTGATATCAACGATCTTGACAGAGAACAAAGCCCGCTCGTCTTCTGATAATATTTTTCCGGTATGACAAGCGTCATAGCCACTTCGGAAGCGGGCTGCTGCACGGTGTTCATCAATCCGGATATCCCATTCAAAACATATAGATGCCACACCGCCAAGCAATCTGTCCGAAATAAAATCCATACAAGGATTGTACACATGGCCGCAAATGCATCGCAGCCAAGCATGGTCTTCTTTTTATCAAAGCGGTCTGTCAATGCCCCGGCAAATATGCTCATTAATACATACGGCGCATAAGAACATATGGTAAGCGCCGCCGTACTTAAGGAAGATCCTGTCTTCTCATACAGCCATAATGTTAAGGCAAATGCAGTGATACTGCTGCCCAGCTGAGAGATGCTCTGGGTGCTCCAGAGCATCAGAAAGTTTCTTAACTCAAGTAATTCACTTTTCTTAAATATTTTCATTTCTTTGCTCCTTTTCGTTTTTAGAAATTCTCTAAAACAGAAGCAAAGTCTGAGGATATCGGCCACATGCCGTTCCTCCATGCAGTCCCCTCAGACTCTGCATGGAGCCGCTGCAATACAAAGCATCCCGTTCATTTCCTTTCATGTTTTTCCGTCATTTTTGCACCATTCTCAATCCTTTGCCAGGGTAAACTCGTCTACCAGCCGTTTCAGGCTATTGGCCTCGGCAGAGAGCTCTTCACTGGCCGCGGCGCTTTCCTCGGAGGTGGCGCTGTTCATTTGTACCACAGAGGAAATCTGATCAATACCCTCTGCGACCTGCCCGATGGCCTCCGTCTGATTCTCCACGGCCTCCACAACAATTTCCATCTTAGAAGTCACATTGCCGGCATACTTACTGGTGAGTTCCAGAGCTTCTGTAACTTTGTCTACAACCTGGCTTCCCTCGGCAACAGCGCTAATGGAACCCCCGATCAATACCTTCGTAGCCTTAGCGGCGGCGTCAGACTTGGACGCCAGATCACGCACCTCATCCGCCACAACGGCAAAGCCTTTTCCGGAAGTCCCTGCCCGGGCGGCCTCCACAGCGGCATTCAGAGCCAGAATATTGGTCTGAAATGCAATACTTTCGATCGTGCCGATAATCTTGGAGATCTCCTCAGAAGATTCGGATATTTTCTCCATCGCCACATTCAGATCCTTGACATACTCCACACTAGTACCCAGCTGGGCGCCGGCCTGCTCCACAAACTGGCCCGCCTCTCCGGCGGCGGTAGCCGTTTTCTTGGCGCTCTCGGAAATTTCTGTAATCGTAGCCGCCAGTTCCTCCACCGAACTGGCCTGTTCCACAGATCCCTGGCTCAGAGACTGTGCCCCCGTGGAAACCTGCCCACTGGCGGAAGACACCTGACTGGCAGAAGCGTCGATTCTACGCATAGTATTGCTCAACTCAACCTTCAAAGTGCGCATGGACTGGAGAATACTCTGAAAACCGCCCACATAAGCCTCGCGATGGGCAGATTGGACATCAAAATTCTGATTGGCCATCTGTGTGAGCAGATAGCCGATATCATCGATGATCGTGTTTAGGCCGGTCACCATCTCAGCAGTGGAACGGGTCAGTTCCGCCGTCTCGTCCTGTCCCTTAACTTGGGGAACCGGCGATGACAGGTCTCCCTCCACCAACATTTTCATCCTCCTGGCACAGGCACGCATGGGTACGCTGATATTACCGGAAAGTTTCACAGCGACCACAACGGAGGCCAGAATAGCGGCTGCAATCACAACCAGATTGAGGATAATACCGAAATATGTATCGGACAAATAGTCCATTTGCAGGGCTCTGACGGCAACGCTCCAGCCGTCTGTGCCATTCACCGGAGCATACGCCAGAAATTGCGCCCCGTCGGAATTCCGGAAGCTTCCGAAACCGTTCTTTCCCTCACACATATCCGTGTGGAGAGCAGCCAGTTCCTTTAAAGACGCATCGCTCTGGGCCTCCCGCGCAACATTCTGGGTGGTGATCGTCTCCAGGGTAACATCGGCGATGGTATCGCCGGTTTTGTTGAGCATGTAGGCACGGCTGTTGGGACTGACTTTAATAGAAGAAACAATATCATTCAAAAAAGTTTCCGGCGGCACAAAATAAACCACGCCCACCTTCTCGGCGTCCCGGCTTCCGCCGGCGTAAAGAGGCGCCGCCACCATAATAGAAAGTTCTCCGGTAACCTTGCTGACCAGCGGCTCGGATACATAAACGTTTCCCTGCATGGCCTGCTTCACATATTCCCGGTCTGAATAATCATTTCCGTCAAAAATACTGTAGCCGTCCGCATTGATAATATTTCCCCGTTGGAAACCGTGCATGCTGACCCGTTCATCTATGATGGCGCGTTTATCTTCCAGAGAAACGGATTCATCGGACAGCTGAGGGATACAGCCTGTGTCCATAGCCACATTCTTGTAGGCGGTCAGTTCCTGTTCAATACGCTCCGACGCCAGAACAACCGTCTCGCTCATCATCTGTTCCACCGTGGCGAGGGTCGTTTTATAATTCATCGTGATACAGGATGATCCTACTGCTATCAAAGCAATCAGAACCGTTGCCATCAGGCTGATTGTGATTTTTTTACGTATGCTCTTCATGTCTTTCCCCCTTCTCCCGCGCAGAAAAATATACGTTATTATACCATGTAAAGATGTCTGCGTCTATGATATTTTTCCGTTTCACTCGGATCAGCATAGCCGTCTGTTTTATCCCGCTCTATTGTTGTTGAATTAATTCTTGTATTATGCCGAATAATGTCATATACTTATATTCACAAGAAAAGTTGAGGTAATCCTTTTATGTTTGATTTTTCCATACTGATCACTGTCCTAATTGCCATCTTAATATTTTATTTCACTTTATATATCACATTAAAAAAAGAAATCGGCGATCTTTCGAGCTCACAGGCAAAATCCAGCGAAAACCAGTCCAAAATAGATAACAGAAAAAGCAAATTAAAATTCTTAAACATCATTACCATAGCCCTTGTTATCATTGTTATACTGCTTTATCTTTTTCCTTATATAGTCACGATGCTTAAGAAATTTGATTTGACGGATTTCCATCCCATTACCTTTTCCGACATCGGGAATTTCCTCACCAAACTTGTTCCGTTCAAAAAAGGATTCTTTTCTGATTTTAATTTTACCTTTTCTTATATAACGGAAATTGTTGCAGGTATTATTTCCTATGTACTTTTCTTATGGCTATTGATCTCGCAAGAAGACCTGGAATGTAATGCACTCTTAATAATACTGTCGCTCATTTCCTTCTATATGCTAATATGGGTAAATAATTATGTTTCACTGTTTTTAACACATTGCATTATACATAGTTTTATATTTTTATCCATTGTATTTAATCTATGTTTATATATAGTAATTTTTATTATTCTGTGTCTGATATATTTTCTAATTGATGAATTTTTGTAATACAAGAGGCAAAAAAAACAGGCATATCAGACTTTTACATCCGATATGCCTTAACAATTACTTTGTTACCTGTCTGGCCTTCAATCCCGCTTTTTTAAAGATCCCCTTATATTTTTTCCATTGTCTGGAAGGTACTTTCACTTTCAGACCCGATTTCGTACCTTTGAAAGCCTGTTTTCCCGCAGATTTAAGCTTTGTTGATTTGATCGTTACTTTCCCAAGTTTCTTACAGCCGCTAAATGTGCTCTTTCCGATCGTCTTGAGAACTGATTTCGATGTCTTGCCGATGGTAACTGCCGTAATCTTATGACAGCCGGAGAAGGCGCCTGCCCCGATCGTCTTCACGCTGTCCGGCAGCGTAAGCGTCTTCTTTAAAGCGGTACATCCTTTAAATGCGCCTGCTCCGATTGTGGCCGTATGTTTACCGAAAGTAACCTTCGTCAGTTTCGTACAGCCGGAAAATGCATTGGCTCCGATCGTTTTTACATTGGCTCCCATGATCAGGCTCGTCATTTTCTTATTCTTCTGCATTGCCTTTGCCCCGATAGAGGTTACTTTATACTTCACACCGTCCGTACCGGTAACCGTATTGACCGTGACTTTCCTGGCTGTGGATTTTGATGTTAACAGCTGTACTTCTTTGCCGGCTTTGGTTACTTTATAGGTGACTTTCCCGACTGTAAAAGTCTTACCCTTTGCAAGAGGTTTCTGCTGCGGCGTCTGGTCTTCATCGCTTCCGGCATTGCTTCCGCTTCCCGTATTGCTTCCGTTTCCTGTATTGCCGCCGATTCCCGTATTGCTTCCGCTTCCTGTGTTGCCGCCGTTTCCCGTATTGCTTCCGTTTCCTGTGTTACCACCGATTCCCGTATTGCTTCCGTTTCCTGTATTGCCGCTGCTATCTGTATTATTACCATTATCCGGATGATCACCGGAATCACCGCCGTTGTTGTGATCCTTGTCATCATCCGTACCGGGATCAGGGCCGACGGCGGGGGTATAATTATAATGTATCGTCGCCTTTGACACGGCCGCCACCGTATCTCCTATTTTCCCTATGCCGCTCCACTGCGCTTCGGTACCGGTAAAATAGATATCCGTCAAGGGACAATTGGCAAACGCGGCTATCCCTATGGTCTTTACGCTGTCCGGAATCAGGACCGTGGTAAAACCGGAACAGGAAGAAAAAGCTCTGCTTCCGATGCTTTCCGCACCCTGCGGAATTTCCACCCCGGGAAGCATGGGACAATTTAGAAACATCTCCTCGCTAATGCGGTCTATACTTCGCGGCAGCGTCACCTGCATCAGGTAGTAACATCCCGTAAACAGATTGTCGCCCAGCTTTACCCGCTTGCTGCCGGCGGCAAACTTCACGCTTGTCATAGACTGGCATTGACAAAACGCCGCAGCGCCCACCTCGCCAATACTGGCAGGCAAGGCTATGGATGTCAGACCTGTACAGGCGTTAAAAGCATTTTGCCCAATGATCTCCACCCCTTCCGAGACAGTCACGGAACTAAGATTCTTACATCCCTGGAAAGCGCTGTCGCCAATGGTTTTCACACCGGAGGGAATTTCCGCGGAAATGATCGAAGACCCGCGGAAAGCGCTGTTGCCAATCATCGTCACACTGGAAGGAATCTCCGCGCTGAGAACTCCGCAGTTCCAAAAAGCGCAGGAACCGATATGGGTAACGCCATTTTCGATCACGACCTTGCGGATTTTGCCGCCGTTTTCGCTCCACGGCTGCTCCACGGCACTGCTAAAGTCCGGCATCGCTCCCTTGCCGGATATCGTCAGCGTACCCGCCCTTGTCAGTTTCCAGGTAGGCCCTCCGTCAAGGCTTCCTTTGCCAATGATGTCATTGGCAGCAGGATCGTCCGGCGAGACATACCCCTCCGGATAACGGGTGATATAATGGCTGGTATTGCTCATCACCTCCGCCTTGGAAATTGCCCGTCCCCAATGGACTTTACCACTGTGGTTTCCCTCGGCGACAACCACCCCCGCATCGCTCACTTCAAGCACAATCACGGTATGGGCGTCATTGCTCACCCGCAGAATATCCCCGGCCCTTATATCAGTAAACGCAAACTCACCCTTCGCGTACATCCTGGCCGGCAGACTGCCAAATGCCGTGTCGCTGAGGACAAAAGCGAAGGCGACGCAGCCCGTGGCGGCGATATTCGTCCCTCCAAGAGTTCCGCCCTTCCAACGATAATATCCCTTAGAAGCCGAATAAGGTTCATTATCCGTCCATGTCGTTCCCTCTTTATACGCATCCTGATCCTTCAATGCGATCATGGCCTCATAGACTTCCGTCGGAGCAGGGATCGTACTGTCGCGGGTAACCGATCCCGACGCAGGCGCTTTCGTAAACCCTTCCTCTTGCAGTAGAAAGTCTTCCTGCCAGGCATATACCGCTGACGGGAAAGAAATGCACAGACACAGCGCCAAAACAACCGATAGAATCTGCCGTTTCATCTTTCGACCTCCTTAATTTTAATCTGCAAATACATTTTAATATATGACTGATCTTATATACTAATATATTAATTTTGTTCTGCTTTGTCAATACGCATATCGTACGCGGGCAACACAAATGTAGCGGCGAAGCCGAAACTAAACTGTTACACACAAAAAAACAGCCGCCCAGAACCCAGGCCTCCGCATAGCCCGGCCGTTCGGCAAAAACAGCAATGGCCGAAAACACAACAACGCAGTCAGCCAAATGAAAGATTTATGACAAAATTTATTGACAAGAAAACTTGGCATATATATAATGCAACTATGACAAGAAAACTTGGCAATACGAAAAGGAGATTATGTTATGAATAAAGAGGAAATATTGGAAAAAAGCCGGGCAGAACATAAGAATAAGGACATCTATGAGCAAGAAATTTTAAAGCAGGCCGGAACAAGCGCAGTCATAGTAATGCTGGTTCTCGCGGCTTTTTTTAGTGCAATGCAGATATTTGCCGGAGGTGGTATTAATTATGGCCTATGGGCGCTTGTTCTCAGCTCCAACATGACGACTTTTTGGGTGAAATACGCCAAGCTTCGTCGTAAGCACGAACTGCTGATGGTAATCCTGTACACCCTATTGGTATCCGCACTGTCTGGGTGTCACCTCTATAATCTGATTACATCTTCTACGATTTTGTAAGGCGGTGATGATTTGGACGATAAGCTTATACTAAAAAATCATCTCAGGGAAGTGCGGGCAGAGCGGAAATTATCACAAAATCAACTTGCAGAATTAGTTGGCGTATCCCGCAACACCATCAGTTCTATCGAAACAGGGCAATTCAACCCTACGGCCAAATTAGCGTTGATTCTGTGCATTGCATTAGATAAGAAGTTCGAAGAGCTTTTCTATTTTTAAGAAACGGAAGGAAAAATCCTCATTTTATTTACATTTCCTAACCCCATTGATCTAGCAGTCCCACTGACAGCGTTTCAGATCAACATGGGCAGTATCCCTGAACAGGACGCCCTCCCTGCGGAGCAGATATTCCTGTTCCTTCCACCCCGGAACCAGCCGCCCTGCATGGTTTACCACCCTGTGGCAGGGATACTTCCCATAAAATTCGGCCATGCAAAGCGCCCTGCCCACAAGCCTTGCATTTTTATCACGTCCGATCAGCCGTGCGATCTGCCCGTAAGTGGCAACACAGCCTTCCGGGATCTCCTCCACCACGGAAAGTATTTCAAAAACCAGGTCATCATCTAAAATCCGTCCCATCGCTTATCATGCCGTCCCTTCTCTCGGAATAAAAAACCTTGTCATATCTGCGTTCTCCAGCAAAGGAAGTTTCTCCTTTTATACGTTCCAATCCCAAATACTCAATTGTGTAGGATTGTTTTTTTCTTCAAAGGAATGCAGATAATGAAATATTTGCTCATTGTCATGCACAATCCCGTTTTCTTCGCATTTACGGTGAAACAGCCGCATTAACTCTTTGTTATTGCTGCTCTCTATCATATACTGATTTCCGTATGCACGAATGTATTTTCCCTTTAGACCTGGAAACAGGCGGTCTAGCTGTTCATAGAAATACTCTCGATTCCCTTCCCGAAGCGTCAATCCCATGCCAAAGCAAATAACGCCATAAACCTCTGCTTCCATACACATATCCAGAATACCGGAAATGTTATCTTCCGTATCGTTAATAAACGGCAAAATCGGCGTCAGCCATACAACTGTCGGTATCCGTAAATCTCTCAGCTTTTTCAATACTTCAAAGCGTTCCTTTGTCGTACTTACATTCGGCTCAATCATTTTGCACAAATCCTCGTTGTAAGTAGTGAGGGTCATTTGCACAACACATTTTGATGTGGTATAAAAAAAGTTGACAGCCCATTCTCAAGGATTTGAGATATA
>CASWRE010000010.1 GCA_949471785.1 uncultured Lachnospiraceae bacterium
AAAAATTTGATAATTCATATTCTCATTATGATACGGAAGAAATTTTTTTGAATCTCTAACCTTCAGAATTCCACCCTTTTTAAATGGAAAAAGTTTGTGAATAGAATAAATTAAATAATCTGCCTCTTTTCCTATACTGTACTTACAATATTCCGTAAAAAGAGCATGCGCACAATCTTCAATTATATCTATTTCATTTTCTTTACATATTTTGATGATTTTTTTATACTGAGGATCGACATATCCATAATAGTGAATCACTAAAAGCGCTTTTTTACCCGGATGATCAAATACTCTTTTTTTCAAATCTTCCACATCTACGAACAAGTCATCTGTTACTTTGTAAAATTCATATTTTATACCGGTCTCAATTATAGGATCAAATACTCCACTGCCTTCCTTCGGTGAAAAACCAATAAAGGCGGGTATTAATATCGTTATATTCTTTAAATTTAGTAATATATCTTTAAATGCAGTTCTGGCATTTTTATATCCATACATTTTACAAAGATAGTTATCTTTTTTTTCTGGTTTTTTTTCAATCATAAACATCTCCTGCTTCTCTCTATCTCATTCACTTACTAAATTCTAAAATATAAATTATTCAAAATATAACAAATGCATTTAACATATCACTAATCTCTTTTTTATTACAAAACATCATTACGTCTATAATAGATAGACCCTTTTCAAAATGTCCAATTCTCTGAATATATGGAGGCAACTTTGACTGTAAAAATTGTAATTCGATATTTTGTTTTATGTACTTCTCCCTATCAAAAAAACTAACGCCACCAGGCAAATTGACGTAAATATTTCCACCTATCGCATTTGTTATTTCAAGAGCCCACTCATCTGCCTGACTCACTTCAGAAATATTTACATCCATTTCAGAAAACACATCAAACACAGTTTCCACTTCAAGATATCTACATACCGATTTAATTGTCTCAATATTTAAATTTGCCAAACTATGATTATAGTCTTTATCCAAAACAGTATGCAAAAATTCTATTACATTATTATAGTATGGCGCTCTTCTTTTATATACTGTTAACTGACCATAAATTTTTTCTCTCCAATCAAAATTCTTTGATATTCGAATATCTTTGATTGCGATATCTCTATGACACTTTTGAACTGGCACCGTAATATAACCACTACTGCCGTTTTGCTTTAAAACACGATTCCGATTCACCCAACCATGATTAATGTATTGAGGAGTATCAAAAAAAACAAATCGATCTACATATTTAATCAAAGAAAAATAGCCCATATACGGAAAAAAGTAAGGCTGCATAATACCTATTTTCATACAATTATCTCCTGTATTGTATTTATAACCCTGCTAACATCGCTTCGCTCCATATCTGAAAACAGCGGCAAAACCAACACTTTTTCCGCCAAACTTCTGGCAACAGGCAATTCAACTATTTTATATTTATTTTTAAAACATGCCTGATCCGATGTCAAAGGGAAAAAATACTTACGTGAATATATGTTTTGCCCGCGCAAACAATTATACAATTTATCTCTGCATTTCATAGTTTCCGTAAGAATTGGAAAATAGGCATAGTTTTTTCTTACCACAATATTATCTTTAAAAAAGCTGATCTCATGCATCCCATCTAATGCATTAACATACATGTCCCAACACTTTTTTCTCTTTTGAATAACGCTATCCATATATTTTAAATTACATAATCCCATAATGGCCGAAAATTCATTCATTTTGGCATTCGCACCTATAGATACTACTAACTCTTCTCCGCGAATACCAAAATTCTTCAGATTATACAATCGTTCATACAACCTGTGATCTGATAAAGCAACAGCTCCGCCCTCAATCGTATTGAACACTTTCGTCGCATGAAAACTGAATACCGAAGCATCCCCATAGCTGCCAATCCCATTTCCTTTATACTTTACACCAAAGGCATGCGCCGCATCGTAAATCACCTTCAGACTGTACTTATCCGCAATTTTTTGTATTTCTTCCACATTGCAAACATTTCCATAGACATGTACCGGGAGAATAGCCACTGTCTTTTCTGTGATCAGATCTTCTATCTTTGTCTCATCTATGGTCCCGTCACATTTCTTCACATCACAAAATACGGGCTGAAGATGATTTCGTACAATCGCATGGGTCGTTGAAATAAAGGTAAACGGCGTCGTAATTATTTCAGATCCTTCCGGGAAATCGAAAGCCTGTAATGTCATTTCAAGAGCCATATGCCCGTTGACCATTAGCGATAATTCCGGTACATCCAAATATGCCGCCAGTTCACTCTCTAGTCTTTTATGATACATTCCCATATTTGTGATCCAGCAACTATCCCACAATGGTTTGATAGCCTCCACATACTCCTCATAAGGCGGCAAATACGTTCTCGTTACAAATATTTTTTTACTGTTATCCTTATTGTCCATAATTATTATTTAATATAATATATATACTTTTATTGGTTAACGTTTTCCGGAGCATTTATACCTGAGACATCCAAAGGTGATTCTTCTTCTGCAGCACTCGGCAATTCCATATCCGTATCCTCATCTTGTATGGCGCTTTCAGCTTCCATTGCCGCCCCATTTGGCTTTATGTCCCATGCAACTGTCACTTTAGGGACAATATCTGTTAAGGCTTCCCAGTCTCCATTTTTGTTTGCTGAACCAGTGAGCCAAAAAGAGTATTCATTTTCTCCGTCTGTCACAGCAGGAATGATTACATGAATGGCGGCGCCGTCATCATCAATAGGAACTGTATTCTTTCCATCTGTCAAAGCCAGATAAATATTTGCTTTTTTGTCCTTTTTGAACTCTCCGTCATCCGTCACAACCACCTTCCCCAAAGAAGAAAATCTGGCCGTCAATTCAATTTCTACCGGCACATCTCCCTTATTCGTTATCACGATCTCATCACTGACGCTACTGTAGTCCTCTTTCACTCTTCCATCAGAGCGTTTAAAAAAAAGTGTAGCGCCCTCCTCAAATCGCTTGCCTTCATAAGCAACCGCATCCGTCATATTAATTAACTGATAGGGGTCCAGTATAAAGTCAAAAATATCCTCTGTGCCGGTCGACAGGACAACTTTCTGAATTGCTTTTTTCTCTGATTCATCATCATTCTCTTCATCTATATCTACTTTTGTTACAGTGTCATCATCTATTTCGCCATCCATACCAGCTTTACTATCTATTTCCGATATCACATAATCACTATTTATCACAGATTCCTGCGCTGATACATTCCTGGATAAAATTATGGTTGTCCCTGCCAAAAACCCCAATGTCATCCACTGACTAATATTTCGCATCTCATTTCTCCCTTGGTTCACACACACGAGCATACTTTGCCGTTGAAAAAGCAAGCATTACTCTGCTCTGAAAGAACCCATCTAATGCTATTTATAGATACTTATTGTTCTCCATATTAATATCGGAACAAATAAGATAAAATTAACCTTACAGCAGCAAGAATTTCATATTAATTCACAAAATTGAATTCTCCTTTTTAAGACAATTCTTCCAAATTCTATTTTATTCATGTACTTTCTCTATATGATACTCTCCTTTCCTCGTAAAGTATACATTTTTTTATTTATTACAGATTCATCCAACTTTATCCGGCAATACTGTTGTGAACCTCCTACCATTTTGTGTAATGCAATTGTATACTTTATAATTAAAATATGTCCATACAAAGGAGATCAACCATGAAAATTGAACTCAAAAAAGAAAAAACTATCACAACCCCCCAGCTTTCCATTGCCGGAAATGTCATGACATGGGGAGAGTCCGTAATCCAATTATCAAATATCTCTAGCATTTCCACAGTACCTTTAGATTTGATGCCGTTTCCAACGTGGGCCATTCTAATACTATGCGGCGGACTTTTTCTTTTCAAATACACCTGGGCAATATCTCTCATTTTAATGGCATGTGCAGCAGCTTATATTTACTTTTGGTATCTGAAAAACTCAGAGTTGAAATCCCAGAAAAATTTGATCATTTTAACAAACTCAGGTATGACCTTTACTTTTCTTTTTCAAGATCAGAATTTTCTTGATCAGGTTTTTAAAGTGTTAACTACTATTATGGCCGAAAAAGATACCGGAACACATATTATAAAAGTCAATATAAACGAAAGCACCATAAGTGGTAACGCAAAAATACTAAATGATCTGTTTGTTTCGTAAACAAAGCTTCAAAACACAAAATAGCGCTTTGGTAAAAAGGGAGATAACAATGGGAATTACAATTAAAATGACTAATACGAAAATCAGCGATAATGCAAAAGTCATGAATAACATGACAGGCAATCATTCAGACAACATAAATATTGAAATGGACGGTGTTCAAATTGGAAACACTGCAGAAATATTAAACAATTTAACAGATACACAAACTAATGAGATTTTATACCTGCTAAAAGAACAGGCAAAAAAGATGCATAACACGGAAAAGGAATATCAGCAAATCATAAAATTATTATTGGATATTGATCAAGAGAAAAATTTTTCACCCAAACAAATCTTAAAACAGCACATGCCGGATCTGCTCACCGGTACTTTGGCTAATATTATAAGCAGCGTAATATTATAATAGAATCATGATTGAATCCGGACAAAAATGCCTGGCAAAAGTGAAAGATTTTACCGCTCCCTATCCGGCTGACTGCCAGACAGGGAGCGGCTTTAGGTGTGTGGCATGAGGCTGTATTATGGCTTGGCCCTTCAGAATATGCCAAAAATTTTATGCATGTTTTTTTACGGTCAGGATATCATGCGGCGCTGACCAGTTTATCATTTGGAACAAGATAAAATGATGGATAATTAAACAAATATATTAAAGGAGCTAATGCTAATGATTGGAAAGAATGTGAATCTTGCTAATAATATAGGTACTATAGGCGACACTTATACATATAATGTCGGAAGTGAATTAAACGAATTATCCCAACTTCTTTTACAAATCCAATCCGCTATGGATCAGGCGGACATTACGGAAGAAGAAAGAGAAGAGGCAAAAGAATGTCTTGCCGTTATTAAGGAAGAGTCAGGGCAGAAAAATCCTCGAAAACATTACATAAATGTTGCCTGCAATGGTTTGAAAAAAATTATATCAAGTCCAAATTTCTGGAATCTTGTTGATAAATTGTCATCGTATATTTTTACAAAATTGTAAAAGGGGCAGGAGATATTATGGTTGGAAAAAATGTGAACTTGGGATTTAATTACGGACATATAGGCGACCAGCTGAATATATATCAGTATATCCAGATAGTACAGCCTGCATTTAATAAACTTTTAGGAATTGGCGGAGCGAATAACTCAACAATCAGCTTTGGCCGGAAAAACATTCTGATGCTCGAACTCTTTACTACTCACGTTCATAATCTCGAAAAAGAATTCGAAAAATTTGAAAGCGCCATAAAGAATAATAGATATCCACTCAAAATAAGAGTCACCCAATTGGTCGATGATTGCGCTCAGGGTGTATATTATAATGACGGCGATGTGGAAAACGATGTATGGGAGATCGTAGATTCAATATTTACATTGGTTTGCACTTTAAAATGTGGTAGTAATTTTTATGCAAATCGCGTATATGTTGGAAGTCATTTATATTACGAACTCTATCCGGCAAAAATATAACGCGGTGTAAAGAAAAGAAAAATACCCCTCGACTGTACGCCATTACAGTCGAGGGGTATTGTAAATCAGCCAAAAGTCGTAAACCTTATGGCCCGCTACTAAAGCCTTCCATCCAAGCCAAGCCTTTGCCGGTACTGCCTTGGATTCTCTCACAATCACATACATTCCGGTAAATCTAAAAAACCCTTTACGAAGGATTTTCCCACGGAACACCCTGACAAACCTCTTTAAGATACTGCTGCCTCATATCCTCCATATTCCCCACATGAAGACCAACTTCTATATCTCTTTTCAAATTAAAATATTTACTGTCCACCTCAGCGTGCTTCCACAGGCGATCTTTTACACATACACCATGAGACGGAATCTCATATGCCACTCCACTATTATTCAAATATGCCACTCCTTTTTTCTAACCTTACTGGAACCTATTAGATTATATCACACACAACTGATCTGGTCAAATATTTTTATACGCATTTTATAATTATTTTATGTGCATTTTATGGCCATTTTTGTATATTTTATCAAAATTATCCGCTGGACATACCCATTACTTCCATACACTCTTTATTTAGAAATCTTTCCATTCCCTGCATCATCCTGTTTGCATAACTTCCGGCAATACTGGAATACACTGACACAATATCTTTCTTTTTTGTTTGTATCGTCTGATTTCCTATAAGCATAGATAAATAATCATCCGCACATTGTTCCAAATATGCCAGAAGCATATCCCGTATTCTTTGATCAGCGAACAAATTCGTTTTTGCAAAACTTACTTTTTTCGTCTGAGCATGGTAGATGCCATCATATTCCCCAACATTCAATCCGTAATCCGGTTTTCGAAAAATAGCATAGCATTTTATCGCAAGGTCTGATTCAACCGATTCAAATGGAAATTTTTGAGGTAAGGTCGATAATACATCGCCAAGCCACGCATCATAAAAATCCTTTTCATTATCCTGCAGCCATTCTTTGTTTTCCTTTTTACTGACAATATTATTTATTGTTCTCACGGTGAGCGCAATCCGGAGCGGAAGTATCATATCCATATCACGATTTTCTTTTTCCAGATAATTTCTGTCCAGTTCACAAAAAAAGAAAGAAGAAAGGTATGTAACCGGGCTCAAATTTAATGTCAGTATAGCGACAACATCCGAATAGGCCTCCGAGGATATATAACGCAATTCCTCCAATAAATCTGGTAAAATATACATTTTAAATAAATCATAAAATCGCCCCATATTCTCATCCCAGCCGATAACACAACTTCGTATTTCCTTCATTTTTCCGGCGGACTCTTTATAATCCAATTTTCTTAAATTCAAATCGGACATAATGCTATTGGCTAACCTCTCACATTCTTCGCCAATCAGCTTTTCAATATAAATGTTTCCCACATCACAAAATGCCTGATTAATTGTATCAAATGAGTTTTCAGAATGATATTGATGAGGCCAAAGCGGCTCATGCTTCGTCAAATCCTTTACCACATTTTCCAGACAAGACAAAAAATCCTCCTCAAACCTTCCATTCATTCTATAATACCGCTGAAGATGTTTTACAAATGTCTGCGGACAGCTTTCCATAACATATTTTCTTATTTCCAGTAATAATGTCCTTGCACAGCACTTCACCCAAATCTCTTGTCTGTAAGGCCTGTTTCTCGTCCTCCAGCCCACGAAATGGCCGCTCTCGTGAACTATTAGTATGGAAAGCCACTTGGGAATATATAAATGCCTCTCCGGTACGGTTATCAGCATCAAGCGGTGCTTTTCGTCATTCTTTTTTAATAATTGCCGAACGGACGTCCCGCTAAACATTCCCGGTGAGAATATAAAAGAATACTCATTGTTGCCTTCCCCATCGTTACCTTCCTCATCTCCAAACAATTTATAATAATCCTTAATCTTAAACGTCCACAAAGTATAAAATGCCCGTAATTTTGCCGGAGCATAATCAATAATAGAATTAAAATCCCGAATTTGAAAAAACTGAATATCTGTTCTCAGCGTCCCATGTATGGTCATACTGATTTTTTGTATGAAATCAAAAACACTTTCATTCTCCACAAACAATTCAACTGCTTCACTTTTTTCTTTGGATATTTTTTTCTCCAGAATATTAACAAATCCCTGCAAAGGAAAATACAAAGACAAAAAATCATATTTTTTTGTTGGCGCTACTTCCAAAGCTTTCATTGACTGAATCAATTGCCACATAGCATGACAGCAAGTTATTATTTTTTCATTTGCGCATACCGTATCTCGAGAGATAACTGCTTTAATACTTTTCATGTAACTCTCAAGCAAATCGCATTTCGGCGTCTGAAATTCCTCATGCATTTTTTGCAGCGTTTCATCTATATACTCTTTTTCTAAATCTATGGTTTCCATCTTTGTCTCTGTATTTAGTAATAAACCGGACGAAAAAAGGCTAAAACGGAAAAAGTCATTTTTATATGAAAGCATGCCGTCATCTGCATATAACTTCAAGAGCCTGCCCAGGTTTACATCTCGGACAATCAGACGAAAATCATCATCTCCCAAAATATCATAAATTTTATAATCAACCTTAATTATCTTTCTTTTCCCATCTTTTTCACAATCACTATCTTCCACATCCATCCCCTGTAATGCAGCTAATCTATCTGGAGCAATAGCGTAAATGTTACTTACAAGGTGCATGCAAAAATTATAATACCGTTTATCCAGGGTCACATTTTTCAATGGGTCAAAGCTATTAGCAACTCCTTTTAAACATATAGACGGCAAGTACTGCTGAAACAGCCCCTCATAATCCACACAATTCAGGTCCTTCAGTATACGATTCATAACGGAGAAGACAGTATAACTATATATCGTATTGTGCGCCTTATGCATTTCCTTTATCGTCTTAACTGCTTTCTCATAATGCATACACTTCATACACACGACAAAATCATTTTTATCGATTGTTCCATATACATAAACCTTCCCTTCATCTCCTAACATATTGTTAACTATATTCCTATATCCCATGCATATTTTCCGCACTCCATCTTCATCCTCTGAGTACTCATTCAATTGCAACAACGAAACAAATGTCAGCGGATACTTTCTATCCGTATTTTCTTCCCAAAATTCACTGTCACGGCAATTATTCCATGCATCGTCACTAAAACAAAATAAATTCTGAAAAGAATACAATCCACTATTCTGCGCCGTCCTTTCCAGAACATATCGCCACAAAGCCTGTAGTCCGTCCTGTTTGTAGTCTACATGCAGCAATTGGGTATCCATACCATCAAAAAAGCCTAAAGTGATATAATTGAAATGTAAATCCGCGTGCTCTCTGCACGGTATATGATGATTTATAAATGTAATTGCCCTGCATATCTCTGTCACTTTTTATGCCCTCCATCTATGGCCTATCTCGGGATTATTTGATTATCCCGTAGCCTATATATTCTGAACAAGATAAGCCACATTACTTTTCTTGAACTTCTCCGAATCCTCATTTTCTAGTATCTTTAAAATATTTTCAATAAACACTGGATTCTCATGAATTTGTCCATATAAAAGTATTGTATCCCTCTGCCTGGATTGGGCATTCACAGAAAAAAAGACTTTCCCCCTTATGTATATCTTGTTAGCCATTACTGCTAACGTTCTTTTTTCTGAATCATTTTTTTCTTGCCATTCTTCAAATGCCACTAATATCATTGCTGATTCTTTTTGGCAAATATATTCTGACAATTCCACACCATCGCGCTGTATTCGATAGCGGCTCCGATTCTCAAAATCGGAAAAATATTCAAAAAAGTTTATAAGCTCGCCTTCTTTTGCATAAGGAATCAGCGCCGCAAGCATTCCCCACAATAATACTTCGTCTTTTGCATCTGCATAATCATGTCGCGCCCTATCGTATTTCACATGTCCCATATACTGCTCCACAAGTCGAAATGCATCAAATTCATGTACTGGATTTTTCCAACCAAAAACTATTGACATAAAATAATATACGGTTGCGAAACAGACGTTATCGTCTTCTTGCCGCACTTCATCTAAAAACCTGAAGAAAAGTTGCCGGACATGGTTCCAGTCGCGTTCCTTTTTTACAAACTCATGGATATCGTCCAAAATCCAATAGAACTCTTTCCAAGGCCCCATGTTCTTAATATTGTCTAAATCCCGAAACGCCCTCAAAATCTTTCGGCATAACGATTTAACCATTATATCTTCTATATAGGATTTTCGATACCCGAAATACATGATAACAAGAAGAACATAACTGATTAACAATAAACAATAACTGACAATACAGGCTTTAAAAGAGACGCAAAAAACCAGATATACCGGAAGAATAATGAGCATCCATCGCACTGTTTCAAAACGATGTTCATCTTTTTCTTCCATTAGCAATTCTTTTCTGGGAATACCAAATATCTTCTCTTCAAAACGGTCATATAATCCGAATGCAAACGTAAAAAAAATACTAACGATAGTAATTACTACACCAACCGCACTTGTAATAAACTCCCACAATTCCTTATGTGACATTCCAAAGTATCTAGGAACACATGCTATTATCTCTAAAAATAATATACAGAATTTACACCTTATGATCCCGTAATATGTAAGATCCAAAATCCAAGGTATGATCGTAATAATTATCAACCAAAGGAAAGCCCTCAACGCAATTATTTTTTTATTAAATTTATCGGAGCTTTCCTTAGTATTTCCCATCACCAACGCCTCCTGCCCTCATATTTACAGTGCTGTTAATAAAAAAGTGGCGTAACACTTTCCGCTCTTTCCTCATATATTACTGTTATTAAATCCCTTTATTCTTCTATCTCATATTTTATCCACTTTATTACATACTCATATATGCTTATAGTCTACAACAATCCTGCCTATAATATCAGGAGGTTTACCACAGGGCAAGAATATATTTAGGGCAATCTCAAAATCATCCTCTGTAAAATCAGTTACCCTTCCCTTGCTTTATTTTTTTGATGTTCGGCGTACTAGTCAGATAGTTTTCAATTCCTTCAATTCTTTCACAAACGGCTCATCTGCATAGTTGACGTCCTGATCGATTGTCCTTAATTTTTCAATGTTTAGATGCCCCGACCGATAGAGCGTATTTTCCATTTTCTTTGATAAGCGAAATAGCATTAGCTTACCGCAATGATCCCCGGGATGCACCGGCTCCATATTCTTTTTCTCCATCTTGAAGGTATCGCTGAACATTCCGGACAGCTCAATCGGATACTGGCTTTTCTTATCCCGGTTTTTGATAAACAGAGAATGTATTCCCTGATTCCCCATGGTCATTCCCTCTTTGATTGACTTATAGCAGCCAATCATATTGGGGGTTCCGCTCTCCTCAGACAATTTTGCAGAATAATATCCCCATTTTGTGGTCGTCGATCCCTTTTTCTTCAGATAAGATACATTCATCGCATCCACTTTGATCTCATAAAAATTTTGCTGAATATCTACCACGCCGATCCGAATGGCATTATCTGTTTTAATGTGAATATGAAGCCACTTTCCCCGCATCCACAAGTCTTTGTGCCGCTTGGCCCAACTTTTTTCTTTAAAGTAGAATACCGCTTCCAGCACAAGCCAATACAATATATTAAACACAATGAAGTACAGCACAAACAACAGCGCCTTCCGCGCCGTCACATTCTCTATACTTTTCAAAATTTTTTCTTCAACGGTATTGTTAAACAGCGTGCAGTACAAATCTACCAGAGCTAAGAAAACCGTGACGGAACCCGTCATTATTTCATGATACACCCCGGTATTTTTGCCCACATCCCGATCCATTTTTATTCTTCTCATTTGTTCAGCCTCTATATTTAATAAAATTCAGAAATAATTTCTCTCATAGCCCCGTTATTTTTTCCATTTCCGGCTATCAGAGATGAACGGCCGGCAAACTGCAGCGCCTTCCCCTGATAATCCGACAGCTCGCCTCCCGCCTCCTCTAAAATCAGCGAACCGGCGGCATAATCCCAGGGTTTGAGAACTTTCTCAAAATAGCCGTCGATCCGGCCGGCTGCAATGTAGCACAGCGTCAACGCAGAAGAGCAGATACGCCGGATATCGATACACCGGCTGAATATTTTTTTTGCTATCTCAAAATTCACTTCCGTATTTTCTTTATGAGTGGAACCGGCGCCGAATTCGATGATACTCTCCGCCATCCCCCGCTGACTTACCTGGATCTGCTGCCTCCCCAGATAGGCCCCTTTGCCCGACTCAGCGATAAAGCATTCCCCGTTAAACGGATTATACACCACGCCAAACTGTATTTTCCCTTCCTGATACAGCGCCAGAGAAATCGTGCTCATATTGTAACCGTACACAAGATTGGTCGTCCCGTCGATAGGGTCCAGAATCCAGCAGGGATCTGACAGCTTACCCTCTTCTTCCTCGGAAAAAAATCCGATCTCCGGATAATACTCTCTCAACCGCCCTTTCAAATATCCGCTGATCTCCGTGTCAACGGCCGTCACAAAATTTGCCGCCCCTTTCATATGGATATCTTTTTTTAAAATCTCATTATCCACAATTTTTTTCGCTGACTTAACAAGCTCGATTACTCTCTCATAACCCATACTGTCTTTACCATCCTTTCTGTTAGCTCAATTTTCCTTATAGACATTGTCTTTGGATGCGATGAATCACTCCCTCATTTCCGTCCGCTGTTCTTTACATGGCAGATATTTCTCAAAATGTAAAGTCCGCATGTTTTTTGTAAAGTATTTTCCCATCCTGTTCTCTCTCCTGTTTCCCCAATAAAAAAGCATCGCGACAAAGTCTGTCACAACACTTTTTCACTTACCATTCATTATTCATCCAGCGCCAACCATGAAACAATGAGGTATAGCTCAGCCACTGCAGGTTTTTATCCCGTCCTCTCTGCTTCCGCCAAATTTTCATAGAAAACATTTCCCACATCATTCGGACAAGCTGATCTGTTACCTCTATCTTCCATCAAAACATTTGACCCATTCTTTTTTCTTGCATATATTTTCAAACTATGGCATACTATAAGTAAGAAATTCTTACAAAAAGGAGCATCAACAAATGAGCACACAAATATTAACCGTTTCTTCTAAAGGCCAGATTTCCCTGCCAGTTCATATCCGAAAGCTGCTGTCGATTGATGCCGGTGACAAACTGGTTGCATATGTTTCCGGAGATGTTATTATGCTCAAAACTTTAAAACTTCCTTCTTCTGAAGAATTCGAGGCCTCACTGGACGAAGCCCAAAAATGGGCAATGTCTGCTGGATATAGTGAAAATGATGTTGATGATATTATTAAATCTGTTAGAAAGAAAAAACGAGTATGAGAATTGTAATAGATACAAATGTCGTGATTTCCGGTGTGTTTTTTGGCGGGTTTCCCAGAAAAATTCTTAGCGCTGTTGTGGGTCAGAAGATAACTGCCTGTGCCACGGCAGAAATTGTAAACGAATACGAGGAAATTGTTCAGGAAATGATTGGAAGAAAACAGGGACATATCAATAGGGCAATTTTAAGTCCGCTGATCAGAGCCATGGAAATCATCAAATCGATTACTCATGTTAACATATGTCGCGATCCTGACGATAATAAATTTCTTGCATGCGCAAAAGATTCTCATGCTTTATATATTGTCAGCGGAGATAACGATCTGCTCGTAATCGGTCAGTATGAGAATGTTAAAATTGTAACTGCAAAAGAATTTTGTGAAAAAATTTTATGGAACTAAAAAGCCCGTCTCTCATTAACAAACACCCCTCCGAATTTCTCCATCCCAAAACGGCGGGTAAAATGATCACATTTGCACAGGAAAAGGTAATATACATTGTAGCCGCCGCCATAGACAGTCTCAAAATTCCCCTGTCCCTTGGCCAGAATAACATCCGCCTCCTCAAGGGCTCTGCGCGCATCGGAGCTGATGTGCTTTACATCTGTACCGCCGATCCGCGTGCCGTTGGAAATCACCCGGGCCACTTTTTCTACACCCACTTCCGCCGCATCCTCCAGAGTTACATCATTCGAGACATCGCCGCCCCGCACCATCATCGTACAGGCCAGACGGGGATAGTGTTTCTGCAGTGTCTCCATCAGAAGCTTATCCAGTACAATCTCACCGCAGTTGTCCGCCAGCAGCAGGAAATTCCCTGCCCGCTCCAGCTCACTGCAAAACTGTCTGTACTCAGCCCCGTCCACCGACAGGGGGTCTGCCTGAGCAAATAATTCTGTAAGCTGTTCCTCCGTCACTTGATTGTTGGCTCCAAAATCAATATAATTGGCAATTCGGGCATAGCAAAGAGCCATACGCACCGGATCGGCACTTTCCCCGATCCGCCTGCGAAAATCCGCCTCCCTGGCCAGCATCAGGCGGTTATAGTGCCGTTTGATCGGCGCAAAGGCGTCGTCCTGCGTGAAATATTTTGCGTATATTTCTCTTATCCGGCTCACCAGATAAGGCGCCGTAGCCGCGTCGCCCTCCGCCGCCAAAAGTCCCATGATCTCACGAAAGCACCTGGCCTTCCTTTTTTCGTCTGTCTGCTCCCGCAGACGCTTTTCCTCTTTATTCAGCAAACAGGCCATACAGGAAACCGTAATCTCCATCTCAACACCCCTTACGACATCTATACGATCATTTTTCGGTTTTATCGCCGGAAGCAGGTCGTCCGCACGGCCTGCTCCCTTTTCATACGTCTTTCTTGTGCAGACTAAACGCCTGCAGCAGATTTTCCTTTCAAAAAAATGTGTTTCAGATCATTCCGGCAATATCGATATTCTCACCGTCCAACAGCACCGGCGCGCCGTCTTTCGCCTCAGCGGATTCCGCATGGGCCAGAAGCCATTTGTTGCAGGCCCACAGGGTACGATCCTCGTCATTCAGAGGCGTCGTCTCCGGTTTCGGACCGTTTGTGCCTTCCGGCAATACGATCAGCACCTTAAAGCCCTGGCCCTTTTTCGCAGAACAGGGGGCATAGTGCAGCGTAGTAGCGTAAACCTCCACCATCACTCCCGCCGGGCATAAGAAAGCCTTCACCCTGCCCGTATCCAGCCGCCCGTTTTCCATATCCGCCCGGCCGGCCACCAGAAGGATGAAATCCTCCGTCCCCAGATTTAATTCACTGTCCCTGTGATACTCCAGGCAGTTCAGTTTCGTGTTGTGCCCATTACAATATCCCATCTGGATCGGCATGCCGCCATATTCATTAGACGCCAGCAGCTTCGTCACCGCCAGCTCTTTAAGCTCCGCCTGATCGGGCACGTACACGACTCCCTCCGGCAACGGGCTTACCTCATCCAGCACCCGCAAAAGCTCACCGAAATCATACCCCTCCACCACCTTGCCGTAAGCGGCAAACGAAGGATCAGTAACCGGTAAAATTTTCATCTCACATCACTCCCATCTTTATTTTTTATGAAAACCGCCGCACATCACGGCGCTCCATTCCTATAGGAAAGCATATTCCGTGACAGCCCCTAATCACTGTCTGGAAAGCTCGCCCCCTTTATAGGCCAACGCCTTTCAAATAGGCCATCGCGCCAAACCTATCTGTCACAGGCGGCATCCAGGCTTTTTTAAAAGCCACTGCGTCACATATTTTCCCTGATACAAATATCCAGCCGTGTATACACTGTGTCCCCCTGCGGCGAAACTCCCCTGGATAGATAATCATACAGTATCTGCAGCGGCTCGCGTCCCTGTCGGAACGCTTCCTGACCGATGGTGGCTGTGATCACACCCTTCTCAAGCATCTTCAGCGTGGTCTCCGCCTTATCATGGCTGACGATCACCGGCCTGTTTGCCAGCCTCACAGTCTCCACCGCCCGACACGCCCCATACACGCCTCCTGCCGCTATATACAGCCCGGTCAGCTCCGGGTGTTTCTCAAGCATCCGCCGGGTCACGTCATAACTGGCAAAATCATCATCCTGATTGACCTCCCGCGCCGCAATCGTAAGTCCGGGATATCTTTTTTCCAGTATCTCCCGGAAGCCATGCTCCCGCTCCGTGTGGCAGACCACCAGAGGCGAACCGGTCACAATGCCGATCTTTCCCTCCGTCCCATGGAACAGGCCCATCAGCCCTCCCGCCGTTTCCCCGGCCTTCCGGTAATCGCTGCCGATATAGCACAGCCGTCCGGAACCGGCCAGATCGGAATTGACATTGACCACCGGTATACCCTGCCCGGCCAGCTCCCGCAGCTTTGCGGCCACGGCCGGATGATCGAAAGGCGTGATCGCCAGTCCCTGAATTCCCGCACGGACAAGCTCGTCAATCCGCTCAATCTGTTCTCCGCCTGTGGCGTCCTCCATGCCGCAGGACGCCGTCTCCACCGTCACGCCGAATTCCCGCAGCTCCCAGGCCGCACACTCCACTCCCCGCAGGACATCCGTAAAAAAAGGATTCGCGCTGGTACTCTGAAAGATCAGAAAACCCAGGCAAAAATTTTTCCGGCTGTTCGCCAGGGTCCGCCCGATACTGTTGGGCACATATCCCACAGAATCTATGATTGCCTGCACCTTCCTCGCCGTCTCCTCATTCACACCGCCCCGGTGATTCACCACCCGGTCCACTGTCCCTCTGGACACCCCGGCCATGGCGGCAATCTGCTTTAGCGTTACCATGCCTGCCCCCCTCGCCGTGCCCCCGCACGTTAATACTGAAACTGTACCATAAAAATCTCCGCAATGCAATTCTATTTAACGAATCTCTATTCCGTCCCTGTTCATTTCACAGTCCGTTATCTATCTCCCATATAAAAGTCCATATTCCAACGGGCCTGCACACATCCCCCCCTGGAAAACCTTTGAGATCGTTGATCCCATTCTCCGCCGAATGTACACAGGCCCGCTGCTTTTTCTGCTTTTATAATTTTTTCACAAACAAACATCGAATCGCGTTTAACACCGCCAGCACCATAACTCCCACATCCGCAAAAATCGCCAGATACATATTGGCAATACCCAACGCTCCCAGCGTCAGACAGGCAAATTTGATCACCAGAGCCAGAACAATATTCTGGTAAACGATCCGTAAGCACTTCCTGGAAATACAGATAGCCTTTTTGATTTTGAGGGGATCATCATCCATCAGCACCACGTCCGCAGCCTCAATGGCCGCATCCGATCCCATAGCTCCCATGGCAATGCCTATATCCGCCCGGGACAGCACCGGCGCGTCGTTGATACCGTCTCCCACAAATGCCAGCTTCGCTTTATCCGGCTTCATCCGCAAAAGCTCCTCTACCTTCGCGACCTTATCGGCCGGCAGCAACTCGCTGTAAACTTCGTCGATGCCAAGGGATGCGGCCACCCGCTCCGCCACTTTCCCGGCGTCCCCGGTCAACATGATCGTTTTTTCCACCCCGGCCTTCTTTAAAGCCGCGATTGCTTCCTTCGCATGGGGTTTCACCACATCGGAGATCACGATATGCCCAGCATAGGCCCCGTCCACAGCCACATGGATGATCGTACCGGTCTGATGACAATCGCTGTAAGAGAGATTCAAGCTCCGCATCAGCTTGTCATTGCCGACGGCCACCGGCGTACCGTCCACCTTCGCCATGACGCCGTTGCCGCTGATCTCCTGTATATCCGTCACGCGGCCCGCGTCCGTTTCTTTTCCGTAGGCCCGCTGCAGGCTCTTACTGATCGGGTGGGAGGAAGCGCTCTCGGCCAGAGCGGCATATTCCAGCAGCTTTTCCTGATCCATAACGGCGTGATGGATGCCGTTTACCTCAAAAACACCTTTCGTCAGCGTACCTGTTTTATCAAAAACCACATATCTGGTCCGGGAAAGACTCTCCAGATAATTGGAACCCTTTACCAGAACCCCTTCCTGACTCGCTCCGCCGATGCCGGCAAAAAAGCTTAAGGGAATGCTGATCACCAGGGCGCAGGGGCAGCTGATGACCAAAAAAGTCAGCGCCCGGTAAAGCCATACCCCCCACTCCGCCGCCAGCCCAAGGAAAGCCATACGGATCACCGGAGGAAAAATCGCCAGCGCCAGAGCGCTGTAGCAGACCGCCGGCGTATAGACCCTGGCAAATTTCGAAATGAAATCTTCCGATTTCGACTTTCTGGAGCTGGCATTTTCCACCAGATCCAGGATCTGGGAAACAGTAGACTCCCCGAATTCTTTCGTTGTCCGTACCTTTAGAACACCGGTCATACTGATACAGCCGCTGATGACCTCCTCCCCGGCCTTTGCTTCCCGCGGCAGGCTTTCCCCTGTCAGCGCGCTGGTATTCAGACTGGAACTGCCCTCCACAATGATGCCGTCGATGGGCACTTTCTCTCCGGGCCGGACGATGATCACACTGCCGACCTCCACCTCGTCCGGGTCCACCTGTTCCAGTTTCCCATTCGCCTCTACATTGGCGTAATCCGGACGAATATCCATCAGGTTACTGATATTACGGCGGCTCCTGCCCACCGCATACCCCTGGAACCATTCACCAATCTGGTAAAACAGCATGACGGCGATTGCCTCCAGATATTCACCGTTTTCATAAATGGCCAGGGCCAGAGCGCCCACTGTAGCCACCGTCATCAGGAAATTTTCATCAAATACCCGGCGATTCCTGATACCCTTGCCTGCTTTCTTCAGAATATCATATCCGATAATGAAATATCCTATGAGATAACACACCAGACGAATCAGGCGCCCCGCGGACGGAAACGCATACCCGTCCAACCCGTCAAATGCCTCCGCAGAGACAAACTGGAGGCCCAGAAGAACAGCGGCGGTGATCAGGATGCGGATCATCATAATCCTCTGCTTTCTGGTCATACCGTTTTCACGCCCGCCCACAAAAATGAGCAGCGCCGCGGCGGTCAGAATAACGACGCCCAGCAGCACACTTACAACCAATTCCTGCATAAAACGCTCCTTTCAACGATTGCTTAATCATTTATATGTTTCACATACCATACCTCTGAAAATCTGCCGTCGACAGTTTTTTCGTATATCGGGCAAAAAAAGGCACTCCAAAACTGCCGCAGCGTCTTTTCGGGGTGCCGTCAAAGTCAGAAAATGTATCGGATTAAAGGAAAATCTCACAGTCCGGCTCCACTTTCTTGCAGGCTTTCAGCACCTCCGCCATTACGCTCTTCGGATCATGACCGTCTGCAAACTCTACAATCATTTTCTGGGTCATGAAATTCACAGTGGCCGTCTCTACGCCCGCGACCTTGCGGGTTGTATCCTCCATCAGATTGGCGCAGTTCGCGCAGTCCACTTCGATCTTATACGTTTTTTTCATGATAAAAAACCTCCTTGCTATTCTTTTTTAATTTAACGTTTAAGCACTTGTTTAATTATTATGCCCATAGTATAATACCGTAAAAAGCACAAGTCAATATGCCCCGGGCATACTCTGCCAAACGGGCGAAAAGTATTCCCGTTTGGGCGAAAACAGGCATTAAGAAGGAGAATATCTTATGACCTTTACAAAATTACCCCACTATCATGGAGAAGGGGAAGAAACCGCGGTAATCCGAAAACAGCTTGACGATATAGAACATTTTCAAACCGTGGCGGAAGTATTTAAGCATCTTGGCGACACCACCAGAGTCCGCATTTTCTGGCTCCTGTGCCACTGTGAAGAATGCGTCCTCAATATCTCCGCTATGCTGGACATCTCCAGTCCTGCCGTGTCCCACCATCTCCGGCCATTAAAAAACAGCGGCCTTATCATCGGCCGCCGCGAGGGAAAAGAGGTTTATTACCGTGCGGCAGACACCAGACAGAGCCGTCTGCTGCACCAGATGATCGAGCAGGTCATGGAAATCACCTGCCCGGAATTGCGAGGCTGACCCCATGTGTACAGATATGACAAAAACAACCAAAAGCTCCCCTGGCTTTCCTGAACCAAATCATTACGGGATTATTTCTCTCTATCCCGGCATGGAGCTGTTTTACCTGTCCCCGGCCACAGATTCCCCATCCGCGCCCCAGAATCCGTCGGATCGCATGGTACAGATCAGCTATTGCCATACCGGACAGATGGCCTGGGAAACCGATGACGGAAACCGTCGGTATCTGAATCCGGGAAGCTTTTCCCTGCACGCCGGGAAAACCTGCAGGGATTCTGTTCTTCGCTTTCCCACCGGGCAGTGCCAGGGGCTTGTACTCCGCGTAGATCTGCAGAAAGCATCCGCCCGGCCGCCTGAACAACTGAGAGGCACAGAACTTTTCCGCTCCGTGCTGTGGAATAAATTCTCGCACATCGGCACCGCCTCCTTTCCTGTGGAGAACACACGGGCCGAACACATTTTTTCCTCTTTTTATGAACTGCCGCAGGAATTCCGGCTGCCATACCAGCGGATCAAAGTTTTAGAACTGCTCCTGTACCTGGCCGAAATGGACGGTACGTCCAAAACGGCGACCGCAGAGCCGCCGTCGGAGCAGATAAAAATCGTCCGGGAAATCCACGATCATCTTCTTCTGCATATGGATCGAAGAGTCACGATAGAAGAGCTCTCCCGGCAGTATCTGATCAATTCGACGACGCTGAAAGCCGCCTTCAAATCGGTATACGGCACATCCATTGCCGCACACGTTAAGGAACACCGGATGGAACAGGCCGCCAAGCTGCTGAAAGAATCGAATATGAGCATTGCGGAAATCGCCCAGACCGTAGGTTATGACAGCCAGAGCAAATTTACCGTGGCATTTAAGTCCTTTTTTCAGGTATTGCCGAGAGAATACCGTAAAAAATTACCGTAACTTCTCCAGCAGCAGATCCTTCATCTTTCGGGAAAACAGGCACCGCTCCCCATTCTGCATCAGGATTTCCCTGTTTTTCAGATCCAGCTGGGCGATCTGCGCCATGTTTACCAGATAGGCTCTGTGCACCCGCAGAAAACGCTCCCCCAGCTCCTTCTCCAGCTCGCGTATGCTCCCGATAAAATCGATCCGGTCATTTTTCCCGTGCAGCTCGATCCGATGGGTACGCCCCGCCGTCTCAAAAAACATGATTTCGTCCACCGGAATATGCTTCACCACATCCATCACTTTCACGGAAAAAAAACTGCGCTCCTGCTTGTTTTCTTCACACATCCGTTCCGTGATCACTTTCAGGCAATGTCGGATGCCCGCATACATCCGTTCCGTATCCCCTTTCACAATATAGTCCAGAGCCTCCAGGTGATACCGGAATGTCTCAAAAGCCAGATCAGCGAAGGCGGTGACATAGATAATGAATCCCCGGGAATCCAGTTTCCGGATTTCCTGCCCCAGCGAAAACCCGTCCATGGACTCACCCTTAAGCTCCACATCCAGAAAATAGATTCCCCGTCCCGACGAAGCTTCCACCGCCTGCAAAAGCTCCTCCGGATGACCGCTGCACAGAACCACTTCCATATCCAGGCCTTCGATCAGGATCTGCCTTTCTAAAAATCTCCGCTGCGCAGACCGCAGCACGGCGTCATCCTCGCATATATACACCGGCAGCATGGTATGCCTCCTCTCTGTTGTCTCCGCCCAAACGCCCTTAGCGGAGACTAAATCCGCTACTCCTTCCTCCTGTACTCCTTTGCCAAAATGAACACGCCGAACAATACTCCATTCAGTACAAGGGCAAGCGGAATGTCGCTCCAGGCCACATTCTGATTCTCCATCACATCCGCCGAGACAGTCCCGGAAATCACCAGCACCAGATTGTTATTCAGAAAATGCATAATCACCGGCACCCAGATATTCTCCGTCTTCATATAAGCATAACCAAAGAAAATCCCCAGTCCCACACAGGTAATGATCTGGCTCACCACCATGATCAGCCCTTTATCCGGCGTCACATAGAAAAAAATATCCAGCGGCAGATGCCACAGCCCCCACAAAAGGCCCAAAAGCAGCACCCCTGGGCGCAGGCCGAATTTCTCCTGAAGAATGGGCTGCAGATAGTAACGCCAGCCATATTCCTCTCCGAAAAATGCAATATACGCCAGCAGAAACTGCAACGGCAGCATCGCCACGATAATCCAGGTCTGAGGGCTGGCCATGATCTCTGCAAACATGGAAAGCTGTCCTCCCAAGCCATAGGCGATAACCACCCGCAGAAAATACAGAACCAGAAACAAAAGGATGCAAACCACAGACGCTTTCCCCTTTTTCCACCGCAGTCCATAGGCTTCCCGCTTCTTTTTACCGGCCGCAATCAGACACACGAGACAGATCAGGCTTCCCAGGATCTGGACATACTGAAGGATCAGCAGACAAGCCGACACCCGGCCCCCCGGCATCTCTATCATCGCCTCCGGAGCAAATACCGTGCCCACCGTGAGAACAACCAGGATGGCCGTCGTCCCAATAAAACACCGATAAAAAGCTTTCGGCATCTCCCTGTCGGTCCCCCTGGTCAAAAGAAAAGCCAGCATTACACCCATAGCCGGATACATCATCTGGGCATTGGGAAACGCGGCCAGGCCGATCTGTTTCGTATACCCGTACCACATCAAAATCCCCAGCAGATAAGGCAGCGCATATGCCGCCACTCCAAAGATAATAAGCTGTCGTTTCTCCATTTTTGAATTCATACCTTCTTCCTCCTTGCTATGTATTCCACAATTCAAAAACGCTGCGCCCGATTAAAAGCCCCGGGCGGCGACAGATTTATTCTATCATCCTCCTCAGATTTTTCGTTTAAAACTGCCTGAATGAACCCTCTCCGTGCCCAAACGGCGCAGACGCTCCGGACCCTGTATACCTGCTTTACTTAAACTGCCCCATACGCAGTGGAAACGCTATGATCAAACGGTTATCCTGACACTTTCAATTCCTGTATAAAATAGCCCTCCTGCATCGCCGTCACGGGCAGCGCCTGCTCATACTCCTGCAGAATCTTCTTATAATTCGCCAACCCGATTCCCCTGTTTTCCCCCTTGGTGGAGTATCCCAGCGTCCCCACTCTGGGAAAATCCGGTGAGGAATACAGCGTATTTTTTACCCGGAAAGTGGTGCCGCCATTCTGGCTGCTGACCATGATGTAGATCTTTCCCCCCTCCTTTCCCTGTACCTCCTCCATGGCATTATCCAGCAAAATGCCCAGGCAGCGGCACAAATCCGTACTGCGGATGACCGTACCCTCAAAAGGCTTCAGGACCTCCAGCTCACAGGAAATGTTCTGCGCCTGCATCTCTTTCAGTTTTTCCAGAAACAATCCCTTTACCTCCGCCATACGAATATTGGCAAGCTGATTCATCATGCGTATCTGGCTGCCCACCTGCATATCAAAGTCCGCCGTCATCTCCTGAATATAGGACTGGATAGACGCCAGATCCCCCTCTCTGGCCTGTATATACATCCCGGCCATCATATTTTTAAAATCATGGCGAAACCGGCGCATCTCCCGCTGCAGCCCCTCCAGATTCTCTATGTAAACGGCCTGCTGCTGCAAACTGACCTGCTGTTCCTCAATCTGTTTCCTGTGCATCTCCTCCCTGGCGCCATGCATGAAGATCATGTATATGATCAACAGAAAAATGATGGCCGTAAGCGGATTATAGTCCTGGCTTTTCTCGGATCTCTTTACCAGTTCCTGCATCATCTGGGATAGAACCGGATATAAACTCATGAATATCCAGACACCGGCCCCGGGTTTTTTGCGCTCCCACAGCCTGTAGAGTTTTCCCACCCCCAGTTTGTACAAAAGCAGGGCCACAAACACGAGGGCCAGGGGAATCGCCACCCACTCGTAAAACAGATATTCTCTTCGTTCCGTCAGATTATCCAGATGGTAGAATTTATCCGGCGCAAATACTTCCTCCAGATTCCAGCCGAAATCATAAGCAACTTGCAAGAAGATAGTCGCGCCCAGAGTAGCTCCATAAGGTTTCCTGTACATCACCCGCAGAAGCAGCAGGCAACCGAGAGCCTGAACATACTGCAACAGTATCTCTCCTCCATTGTAAGGCCACCCGAACATGCCCGTCTTGTAGAATACCGTTCCCACCAGTGAAAGGATAATAATATACGAAATGAGGGCGCCCATGACAGCATACCGGTGTCGTTTGTCCCGATAAGGAACCGGTCCGATTAACAATATGGCCGTCCCGGCAAAAAAAAGCGCCACCGCACTGAAGCTGAGCAGATTTGCGCACAGCACCTCAAAAAACGTCATTTCCCGTACCTCCTACTTATTTTCTGCAGCGGGGGTATTCTCGCAGACACACCGTTCCCCATCCGCAAACGGGCCTCTTTCACCTGCCGCCTGAAAAGGTACTTCCAACGCTTTTCCCAGCGAAAAGGAATACAGCCATTTTTCACAGATCTTCCGCCCTGTCAGACGTTCCAGAGCCTCCCCGTAATACCGGAGTTGTACCCTATATTTTTCCGCCAGATCACGGCCGTCCCGGCTTTCGGCCCGGTCCGTCTTGTAATCCACCAGCACAAGCCCCTGCTCTGCGGGAAAATAGGCGTCAATGACTCCCTGGATCAACACCGTCTCGCCGCTGTCTGCCCAACTACTGTCCGCCTCTCCTGCAGGTACCGACAGAAAAAACGACTGCTCTCTCTTAAGAACTCCTTCCCGGGCCGCCGCTGCCATCCGCTGTCCCAGCGGGCTTTGCAGAAAACGTTCAAAATCCGCCGCGCGGAGCATGGCCGCATCCTCCGCAGACAGCTTATTCTGCTCCACAAGACGGCGAATCTGCCGTTCGCAGGAAACGCCCTGCTGCCAGGCGGCATAATCCAGACACTCCATGACCCGGTGATAAGCCGTGCCCCTTCGGGCCCCTCCGCTTTCCGTCTGACGACTGCCCTGCATGAAGACCGGGACATAAGGGATGATCTCCGGCTCCTCATAAAGCTGATGGCCCTGTTCCTCCTCAAAACGCTGCTCCTTCAGTTCCGACACACTCACTTTAGCCGGAATCTGCGCCTCATCGGCCCAGGGATAACACCAGCCCAGACGCCGTTCCAGAAGTTCTCTGTATGATGCGTCATATGTCTCTTCGCTATCCAGCTTCTCCCATTGCAGCCTCGCATCCTGACGCATGGTCTGCTGACGTATTTCCTCGTGTATCAGATCTTCGGCCGTAAAAAGCTCCAGGCGAAGTTCGGGTTCCGCTTCCCCATGCCCGGACCGCGGCCGTGGCTTTTCGGCCTCTTTTTCCGCCGCCCGCCCGTATAAGTCTTCTGCCAGTCCGGCAAAAGCCGGGTGTTCGGCCAGCGCCGGCAAAATCCAGTCCAGACAGGACCGGGCCTGATACAGCACGGCATAGCCCAGGGCCGTATCCTCCCTGCCTGCAGCGGCCCCGGCCGCCGCAATCCTTTTTTCTACCCGGTCTATCGTTCCGGTCAGGATCAGTTTCTGCTCCGCGCGGGTAAGAGCCACATAGAGAATGCGAAGCTCCTCCCCCAAAATTTCTTCCTGCATCTGATACTGCATCACCGTCCGGTATAACGTATTTTGTTTCACCCGCAAAACAGGGTCAATGCGGGGAATCCCTATCCCCATATCCGGGTGAATGACCGCCATCTCCCTGGTATCCATGACATTGAAGGACTTCCCCATACCCGCCGCAAATACCACCGGGAATTCCAGACCCTTACTGTTATGAATACTCATGATCTGTACCTGGTCCGCCAATTCCCCGGCCAGGGACACTTCGCCGAAATCCACCTCATATTTCTGCAGACTGTCAATATAGCGGACAAAGTGGAAAAGGCCGCTGTAGCTGGTTTTCTCATACGCCAGCGCTTTCTCCACCAGCATCAGCAGATTGGCCTCCCGCTGCTCCCCGGCAGGCATGGCCGACGCATAGGCGAGGTAACCGGTCTTTTCGTAAATCATGGTCAGGATCTTATGAACCGGCGTGTACGAGATTTTATCACGTATACAACGGTATGTATGCATGAAACGGCGCAGCTTTACGGACAGCTCGTCCGTCTCATCCCTGCTCAGATATTCTTTCAGACAACTGTACAGGGGACGAAAGCCCTGCCGGGCCGGGCCGGAACCGTCTTCTTTGGGCAGAACCGTCTTTATCTTTGCCAGCTCCTCCGCGCTGAGTCCTCCGACCGGGGAGGTAAGCACCGCCGCCAGGGGCAGCTCCTGCCGGAAATTGTCCAGCAGACGCAGATAATTCAGCGTCAGCACTACCTCCGGAGCGCTGAAATATCCGGTTCTCGTGACGGCATAGGCGGGAATACCTTTCTGTTTTAACACACGCACAAAGGTCTCTGACCAGCCT
Source organism: uncultured Lachnospiraceae bacterium (assembly GCA_949471785.1). GTDB lineage: Bacteria > Bacillota > Clostridia > Lachnospirales > Lachnospiraceae > UBA11957. The sequence continues at coordinate 25,875 of CASWRE010000010.1, forward strand.
CTGACCGTGCGGAGCAATATAACGATATCCTGATAGCGCACCGGACGAGATTCTCCGGTACGGCGGTCGATGATCGTTTCCCGTCCCGCCATGCGCCCGATACGGTCGGCAATCCTGTGTGCTTCCAGCTCCTGAGGATTCCCCGCCTCCCCGGCCACTTCGCCTTCCCTGCTCACCAAAAGCAACTCCGTCATATACGTGTCCCTGTCTTCCCCGGGCCATACGGCTCCGGCCCGGAGAGCCGCGGCGTCATCATAGGCAATATTGCCCAGGGAACGCGTCATGATCCGCCGAAACAGGTAATTGACACTGTCCACAATCTCCTTACGGCTGCGGAAATTCCGGTGCAAGTCTACGCGTATATTGAGACTTTTTCTCTCGTCATTCTCATCTGTCTGATCAACTTCCTGATGCCCGGCGTCCTCCTCGACCGGATAGCCGTCATATTTCTCCATAAAAAGCTCAGGCCGGGCCAGGCGGAATTTGTAGATGCTCTGCTTGACGTCTCCCACCATAAAAATATTGTGCTCTCCGTCCTCCATGCGGGAAACGGCCGTGAGGATCTTCTCCTGCACCAGATTGGAATCCTGGTATTCGTCGATCATGATCTCCGCAAAACGAGCAGACAGTTCCTTTGCCGCCGCCGTGCGCCGCTCGCCTTCCGGGGTCTTGTCCACCAGAGCAGCCAGAGCCAGATGCTCAATATCCGAAAAGTCCAGTACATTTTTCTCCCGTTTCACCTGAGAAAGCCGCCCGGCAAATCGCAGAGTCAGAGCCGTCATGGCCCGAACACACCGCTCACAGTGTTGCATATCCGACAGTATATCCGTAAGCTCCGCAGAAAAAAAAGCGTCTCCTATCTTTTCCTGCACCAGTTTTTTCATCTGCTTGCGAAGTTCCTGGACAAGGTTTTTTTTCTCCTCCAACATATCGGGATTTTTCTTTCTGGACAGGGCCGCCGGCTTCCATCCCAAAAACATCCGACGCCAGGTTTCATAGTCTTCGGCTAAGGCAAGCTGTTCCAGAAACTCCCTGTCCCTCTCCAGGGCTTCCCCGTACTGTGAGGGACCGCCGGGAGACGCCGCCACAAGAAGGGCCCTGCGGTTCAGCTCCCGGGCCTCCTGGAGGAAGGCCCGGGACAGCCGGAGAATCTGCTCTATCCACGGAGCCTGTCTCAATTCCTCTTCCGTCTGCACCCGGTAGGGCAAAAGGCACTCCTGCAGCCACTCCCCGGGCCAGGGCTGGCTCTGGGCAATCCGGTATAATTTCAGTGTGATATCCTCCAGCCTGCGATCCGACCGGCCGTCGTCAAAACAGCTCACATAGTAAAGAAAATCCTCATCCCGGGACTCATAAGATGCCTCCAGCACCTCGCCCAGCACATCCTGCTCCATGAGCCGCTGTTCTCCCTCGTCCGCCACCCGGAACGCCGGGTCTAGGTCGATCTGATGAAAATAATTGCGAACCACATAGGAGCAGAAGCCGTCGATGGTCGTAATCTGGGCGTGATGGATCAGCGTAGTCTGCTTCTGCAGGTGCACATTGTCCGGTTCCTCTAAAAGCCGCCTCTCCAGAGCCGCCATCAGCCGCTCCTTCATCTGGGCCGCCGCCGCCCGGGTAAATGTCACTACCAGAAGCTGATCCACATCCGGCGGATTCTCCCCCTCGGTAATTCTCTGCAGTATCCGCTCCACCAACACCGCCGTTTTCCCGGAACCCGCCGCCGCGCTGACCAGAATATTTTTTCCCCGCAGGCCGATGACCTTCTGCTGCTCCGCCGTCCATTCCATTGCCATGATCTACTCCTTCTCTCCTGCCGTTCCCGACTCAAAAAGCCCTCAATGCCGGTCTGTCGCCCGCGACCGTCCGGCGCCGCCACGCCTGCGGGCCGAACGATTTTTCCTTATTCCCAATGCAGACCTTTGGGTTCCCTGCATATACGACTCTGGTAATACGTCTCCAGCAATTTCACCAGATATCCCGTATCCTTCACCCCCGCCGTCTCATAGGGGGAATGCATGGCCAGCTGCGCAAGCCCGATATCCGCGCTCAGAAAAGATACCTGGCTGTTGGACAGATTGCCCAGCGTGGAACCGCCGCCCACATCCGAATGATTCGTGTACGCCTGGACAGGCACGCCCGCCCGGGCGGCCAGACGCTTCACCGCCGCCGCCGACAGGCCGTCCGTCGTGTATTTCTGCTCGCCATGATATTTGATCACCACACCGTCGTTCATAAACACCTGGTTCACCGGATCGTATTTCTCCGGATGGGAGGGCGCCACGGCCTGGGCATTATCCGCCGAGATCTGGAATCCCGCCGCCACGGCCCGCAGATACTGCTCCCTGTCCCGGCCAAAAGCCCCGTTAATCCGGCCAAGGCAGTCCCGCAAAAAAGTGGAATCCGCACCCTGCCTGCTCCGGCTGCCTACCTCCTCATGATCCAGTACGGCGAACACGGCGGCCGTATCCGGATGGCTGCCTCCGAGAAACGCACAGAGTCCCCCGAAAGCACATTGGAGATCATCAATCCGCGGCGCCGAGAAAAATTCACGCTCCGCGCCCCAGATCCGCCCTTCCATCCGGTTATACACACAGAGATCTGTGGACAGAATCTGATCCGCGCCACATCCGGCCAGCCCGGCCAGCTGCGTCATAAAAGTATCTCCGGCAATATCCTGGCCATAGAGCGGCAACAGATCCTTCTGCACCTCATATTTCCTGCCCTCATTCGCTTTGCGGTCCATGTGAATGGCCATGTTGGGAATCAGCAGCAGATCCCGGTCAAAATCTACCAGCCTCTCCTCCACCCCCCGCTCCGTCTCCAGAACCACCCGTCCCGCCGCCGACAGCGGACGGTCCAGCCAGGGCGCCATCAAAAGCCCGCCGTACTTCTCCACATTTATACGGGCATACCGTTTCAGCGCCGTCATCTGTCCGTTTTCCTTGATCCGCAGGCAGGGACTGTCACTGTGGCAGAGCACGGTCTGAAAATTTGTAAAATCCGCCTTCTGCACCCGAAACGCCAGCAGAGAAGTCCCTCCCCGCACCACATAATATCCCTGCCCAGCTTCAAGCTCCCAATGTTCCGTCTCATGCAGCCGGGCAAATCCTCTGTCCGCCAGGCGTTTTTCCATGGCCGCCACCGCATGATACGGCGTAGGGCTCTCACCGATAAACGCTGTCAATTCCTCCGTCCTGTTTCGATCTGTATTCATATTGACTGATGCTCCTTCCCTATATTAACCCAAAGGCCAATGCACAGACGCTGCCGCCGCGCACGGCCTGTCGCAGTCCGGCCCGCGGCGTCGCCGTTACCACAGCCGCCTACCTTTCCCGATTTCTGGCCGCCGTCCTGAACACTTCCTCCCAGATCACGCCATCATCCATCTCCTTAAGCCGGCGGAACTCACATCCCGGCAGTCTCTCGTCAAATCCACAGGCCTCCCTGCAGCCGCACAGCGAGCAGGCCGTCCGGTTTTTCCGCTGATAAGGATTCTGCTCCACATGCCCCTCCAGGATCTCCTGGCCGATACGGGCCGCTTTGTCCGCCGCATAATCCGTCAGCGCCGCCAGCCGTTCCCGCCCGACTGCCTGGGAACGGCCGGAGAGTTCTCCGCTTTTATTTACTTCCACCGGCAGCAGCCGGGATTTCTTTCCGGGCTCCAGCGTCCGGTCCAGATGCTTTAATATACGCTCGTCCGAAGCCACCAGCCCGTTTAACCGGAGCTCCTTTCGCCGCTGCGTCTCCGCCTCCGGTTCGTTTTTTGCCTCCACCAGGGGATCTTTCATATGATAATAGAGGATCGCGGCGGGCTCCACCCGCCTGCCGGGATGCTCCCTTTCCGCAAGCTCCATAGCCGCTCGCAGATACAAGACGAGTTGCAGCTGCAATCCATAATAAAATGCCTCAAAATCAAAGGATGTATTCCCGGATTTATAATCAATCACCCGCACATAAAGGTTTTCCCCGTCTTCACAGGTATCCAGCCTGTCGATCTTCCCGCGCAGAAACATCCGTTCCTCCTCGGAAAGCCGCAGCATCATACCGTCCAGAAACGCCTGATGATCAAAATCCACCTCAAACCCCACCGGTTCAAAGTCACTGTCCGCCAGTTCTTCCTGCAGGGCACGGATGCTGCGCCGCAGGATATTGGCCGCCCGATCCACATGATAGCGGCTGCGGCTGGAGCCGTCGAGGATCTGGCCGCCATACTCCTCCACCGTCCGGCGCAGCGCCTTAGCCAGCAGCGCCTCTACTTCTTCCGGCGGCACTGACGCAAACGTGAATCCTCTTTCATGGGCCAGCCGGGCGAATCGCTCCAGAGCCCCGTGAAGAATGTTCCCCATATCCAGCGGTCGGAACGCATACTCCTCCCTCTCCTTAAGCTGCAGGCCATATTGCAGAAAATGAGCGTAAGCGCAGGCCGCATAGCGCTCAATGCGGGAAACACTGTTCTGCAGTACCCCGCCGTAGAGCGCCTTTGCCACCGCCGAGCCGATCTTGTCCTGCTCCTTCCGATAAAAAGCCGCATGAAAAAGCCGTCGAGCTTCCTCCTGCCAGTCTTCCACGCGGATAAACCAGGCCAAAAGCTCCCGCCACCAGCCCGGCGCGGGCCGGTCATCCAGACGCCGCATGCCGGCAATAAGCAGACGCCGCCCGTCTTCCCGGTGCCACACCCCCCGGCCGCCCTCCGGCTCTCTGACCGGCTCTACTGTCAGTCCGGGAAAGAGCTTCTGCAGAGCGCCGACCAGATAGGCGGGGCCAATGGGATTACCCGAAGCGCTGCTGCGGGAATAGGACAGCGTCAGCAAATGGGAAGGTTTCGTCAAATGCAGATACAGATAAAATTTCTGAATATACAGCTCCTCTCTGGCCGTGGGAGCCAGCTCCACGGCCATCTTCTCCAGAAGATCTCTGTCCGACTCCGACAGAATGCCGCTCCCGCCGCCTTTTCCCGGAATGCTGTCCTCATTGACGCCCACAAAAAACAGCGCTTTCACCTGACTCAGCCGGGTACGTACCACATCTCCCACCTGCACCTGATCCGCCGTGGGCGGTATAATGCCGATACAAAGCCCCTGCAGCCCCGTCTCCATCAGCTGGCGAAAATCTTTAAGAGAAATCTTCTCATCACCGAGAATCTCCACCAGCTTATCCAGAAGATCCATGACCGTCCGATAGACCTGGGCGTACTCCCGGGCCATGGCCGCCTCCCCTTCCGCCTCAAACTGCCTGCGCCGCGCCTCCAGTTTCTGCTGGACAGACAGGGAAATCAGAAATTCATACAGGGCGCAGCAGCAGGTCTCCACCGTGCGCCCCGCCGTCCGTATCGCCTCCGTAAAAGAACCGACCTCTTCCATAAAACGTATCCGAAGCGCCTCCATCTCCGGTACGCGAGCCGGGTCCATATGGGAACTGTGACGCAGAAAAGGCTGCTCCCAGGCCTTTCTTCCCCGAATCCCCAGCGCCAGACAGTAATTTTCCAGCTCGTCAACTTCCTCCTCCAAAAGTTCCGACAGACCGCAGCGCAGATATCGGAATACGCTCTCATAGCTAAATCCGGTGACCTGCATATCCCAGAGAGCCCGTATACACTCCACCATGGGATTCATCAGCGCCGTGTGACGGGCATCAATAAAGCAGGGAATCTCTGCCCGGGTAAACGCCCGCTCCGCTTCCCAGCCGTATTTCTCCAGATCTCCGGCAATCACGGCGATATCCCGGTAATGATATCCTTCCTCGCGCACCAGACGACGGATACGGCGGGCCGCTTCCTCCATCTCCTCTTGCGGACCGGACGCCTCCAGAATCTGTATCTCCTCCTGTTCTCCCTCATAGACGTCAGACCCGAAACAGAAAAGGTGATGATTCAAAAATTCCAGGGCCGGCGTTTTTATCAGCCTCTTTTCGCAGGCCGGCGTGCGTTCCATCCGCACCGGCTCCTCCACAGCGGCCCCGGCGGACCCTGCCTTTTTCAGCAGCTCATGAATCGTTTTCCTGCTCTTCCAGAAACGGTCGTGCATACTGCCCCTGCTGTATACATCCTCCCCTCCGTCCATCGTCACCGTCACATACACCTTCCGGCAGCATCCCAGCATTACGCCCAGCAGCCGGTTCTGAATCGGCGTAAAGCCGATAAAGCCATCCAGCGCCACCGTGGCGTCCTTCATACTTTCTGCCTCCGGCAGCACATCACAGAGCAGTTCCAGAATTTCTTCGGAGGTGACATAATGGTTCTCCAGGAATTCTTTAAAGCCGTCATACAGTATCCGGATATCGCCCAGCTTTTCTTCCAAAAGAGGCCGGCCCGTCAGACCTTTTTGAATATCGGCCAGATCATCCGGTCCGATCTCATACTGCATCAGCTCTGACACAAGCGATTTTATTTCCTGTATACAGCCGCTTTTATCAATCTGGCTGCCCAGCACCGCCAGTTCTTTTCTCTTCGCCTGGGCTACCCGCTGAAGGACAAAGATCTTCCCCATGTCTTCCAGCACCGGAGGAGTCTGACAGCCCACTTCCCGAAAAATGTGGTAGGCCAGCCGGTTAAAGCTCAGCACATCAATGTTGAGAAGTCCCCCCCGGGGATGGAGACGGGCCATCTCGATCTGGATCTGCATGGTAAACTGATCCGGCGCCAAAATTCGGTACTGCCTGTCCGGATGGGCCATGGATTCCTGAATAATCGTTTCGTACAGAAAACGGGATTTGCCCGAACCGGCGCCGCCCAAAATAAATTGCAATGACATACTGCCCTCCACGCGGTCTTCACCGCCGCCCCGGTAACGGTTCGGCAAACAGAATCGTTACCTGTCACGTCTCATTTACAGCTACGTCCCATTATACCCCGCGAAAAAATATTTGACCAGAAAAAAGTGCTGTTTGAATAGCAGCCCCTTTTAGCATATTTTCCCAACTGCCGAATAGGATATAAAAAGAAAGAAAAGGAGTGCGCCCATGAGTTCCCGTACAAAAATCGTAGTATTACATATGAAGGAAATCATTTACACCATGCTGTTTGCGGTATTTGCCATACTTTTGCTGGTTTTGCTGTTTATCATGTTCCGATCCCGCCAGGGCGGGGAGGCAGCGCCCACATCAGCCTCCGTGACGGCCCAGGATCTGTATGTTCCCGGCATCTATTCCGCAACCATTGCGCTGAACGATACCTCCTTCGACGTACAGGTTACTGTGGATGCCAATCACATCAACGCCATAGAACTGGTCAACATCAGTGAATCCGTCGAAACCATGTATCCCCTGATGCAGCCGTCTCTGGACGGCATTGCCGCGCAGATCATCGACACCCAGTCCACCGAAAACATTCAAAGCACCGAAGAATCCAAATACACCTCCGCCCTGCTTCTGGACGCCATACAGACGGCTCTGTCCAAAGCATCCAATCAGAAAGCTCAATAGTTCTGCAGATTCTTTCTCCCAAGCCCAGGGGCCGCCCGGTTTTCCCCATCGAAAACCGGGCGACCCCGTCAGTCTTTACAGTTCCTCAATTTCCCGCAGCCAGCCCGCCGCACAGGCGTCGCTGGGCATCCGCCAGTCTCCCCTGGGCGAGACGGCCACGCTGCCCACCTTCGGTCCGTCCGGCAGACAGGACCGCTTAAACTGCTGCATAAAAAATCTTCGGTAAAATTCTTTCAGCCACCGCCGCACCGTCTCCTCCGTGTACACGCCCTCAAAAGCCTTCAGCGCCAGCCGGTAAATCTTTCCCGGCGCAAAACCCAGCCGCAGCATATAATACAGGAAAAAATCATGCAGCTCATAAGGCCCTACCAGCTCCTCGGTACACTGGGAAATCTTCCCGTCTTCGGGGGGCAAAAGCTCCGGGCTCACCGGCGTATCCAGAACGTCGAAGAGAATGTCCGCCAGCTTTTCATCGCCGCAGGTATCCGCAAAATACCTCACCAAATGGCGCACCAGCGTCTTGGGTACCGACGCATTGACGCCGTACATGGACATATGGTCGCCGTTGTAAGTCGCCCATCCCAGGGCCAGCTCGGACAGATCTCCCGTGCCGATTACCATGCCGCCGGTCTGGTTTGCCACGTCCATCAGCACTTGGGTACGCTCCCTGGCCTGGGCGTTCTCATACGTCACATCACGGTTGTCGCCGTCATGGCCGATATCCCTGAAATGAAGAGTCACCGCCTCCCGGATATCCACTTCCTTCAATGTCGCGCCCAGACAGCGGGCCAGTTCGCAGGCATTCGTATACGTCCGGTCCGTGGTGCCGAAACAGGGCATGGTCACGGCCGTGATTTTTTCTCGTTCAATATCCAGCTTGTCAAAAGCCCTGGCCGTCACCAGCAGCGCCAGCGTGGAATCCAGGCCGCCGGAAATGCCGATCACCGCACTCCGACACCGGGTGTGGGCCAGCCTCTTTTTCAATCCCATAGCCTGAATATTCAGTATCTCGTCACAGCGTTTGTCTCTTTCCCTCTGGTCGCCGGGCACAAAGGGCTTCGGATCTATCTTCCGGGTGAGAGGCGTTTCCATCAGCCTCAGCGAAAATTCCGTCAGGCGATAGCCCGATCCGTCCTGAACGGGATAGGTGGTCATCCGCCTGCGTTCCCCGGCCAGGCGCTGGATATCCAGCTCCGTACTGATCGTCTGATTGCAAAAACGCTCGGACTCCGCCAGCAGCACGCCGTTCTCCGCAATCAGGCTATGCCCCCCGAATACCAGGTCGGTAGAGGACTCTCCCTCCCCGGCGGAGGCATACACATAACCGCAGATCAGGCTGGCCGACTGGACCGACACCAGCATACGCCGGTAAGTATCCTTCCCGGTCATCTCATCGCTGGCCGACAGATTGACGATCACCGTGGCTCCCGCCATAGCGTGTCCCACCGAGGGCGGCGCCGGCGCCCACAGATCCTCACAAATCTCCGCCGCTATTTTAAGCTCCGGCATTGTCTCACAGACAAATATCTGCCTCGTCCCAAAAGGGACCTTTTCCCCGCCGATCAGAACCTCCGTCACTTCCTCCTGACCGGGCGCAAAATGGCGTCCCTCGTAAAATTCCGCATAAGCGGGAATATTTCTTTTGGGGATAAGCCCCAGCACCTTTCCTCCTTTCAGAGCCGCCGCCACATTGAACAGCTTGCCGTAAATTTCCATGGGCAGCCCCACAAAGATCAGCGCATCCACATCCTTCGTCTCCTCGGCCAGAAGAAGCAGCGCCTCCTTCGCTTCCCGCAAAAGAGAGACCTGCCAAAACAAATCCCCGCAGGTGTATCCCGTGATACACAACTCCGGCAGCACCATGATCCTGGCGCCCAACCGTTCCAGCTCTCCGATTTTCTCCCGGATACGCACCCGGTTTACCGCACAATCCGCCACCTCAATCTCCGGGATTCCGCAAGCCGCCTTTATAAAACCGTCAATCATCTTTTTCTCCTATCGTCCTGTACAGTTCCTTCAGTTCCTCAACGGAAAACATATATTTTGTACTGCAGAAATGGCAGTTCATCTCCACCTCACGCCCGTCTTCAATCATCTCTCTCAGATCCTTCCGGCCCACGCTGATCAGAGCCCGGCTCACCCTGGCCTTGCTGCAGTTACAGTAAAACCGAGTCTCCGTCTTCTCACTGATCTCCGGCTCCATACCCTCCAGCACTTTTTCCAGCAGTGTCTCCGGCGTATGCCCCTGATCCAGCAGCGTCGTCACCGAGGAGATCCCCGCCACCTGCCGTTCCAGGCGGGCGATCGTCTCTTCCTCGGCAAAAGGCATCAGCTGCACGATAAAGCCTCCCGCCCGGCGCACCGTATTGTCGTGCTCCATCAGCACGCCCAGCCCCACCGCCGAGGGCGCCTGCTGGCTGGTGGCAAAATAATAGGTCAGATCCTCCGCAATCTCCCCGGTCTGCAGCATCACCTGGCCGTTGTAGGGCTCTTTCAGGCCCATATCCATGATCACCTGCAGGAATCCGTGGCCCACGGCCCCCGACACATCCAGCTTTCCCTTTGCGTTGGCCGGGATCAGCACATTCGGATTACCCACGTAGCCTTTCACGTTCCCGTGGGCATCCGCCGTCACCGTGATCCCCTGTATCGGACCGTCGCCCTGGATTCGGAGAGTCAGAAGATCTTTATCCCCCTTCATCATCACTCCCATCATAGCTCCCCCAGTCAGCAGCCGCCCCAGCGCCGCCGTGGCCACCGGACTCGTGTTGTGATTTTTCCTCGCGGTCTCTACGGTTTCCTTCGTCACCGCGGCGAAAGCCCGGATCTGCCCGCCAGCCGCCATGGCTCTTACGATATAGTCCATTTTTATTCCTCCTTCCGGCACTCCCGCGCCACCACGCATACCCGTTCGCTCTCCTCCCGGGCGGGCTCGCGGGTAAAGGCGTCGTACACCGCCGCAGGCTCAAGCCCGTTTTCGGCAAGCAGTCTCAGGAGTACCGGCAGCGGATAGGCCCTCTGCTCGTGAAGCTCCTCATATTTTTCATAACGCCCGTCCTCCCCACGGATAAACAGCGTCAACCCATATTCATTGATCCGCCGCTCCCGGTCATAACAATTTTCCCATATAAAACTGGCCTCCTCGCGGTTCTCGGCAATGGTCGTATCTCCCAGCTGTTCGTATTTGTAACAGGTATTGACGTCGAAAATAAATACCCCGCCCGGGTCCAGATAATTGCAGACCAGACGGAACACCTCCGCGATTTCCTTTTCGTCGAGAATATAATTCAGAGAGTCAAAAGCGCAGATCACCGCCCGTACCGTGCCGTAGAGCTCAAAAGACCGCATATCCTGCTGCAGATACAAAATATCATGCCCTGAGGCCGCCCGCTTCTCCATGGCAGCCTCCAGCATATCCGGCGAACAGTCCGCGCCGATCATATCATACCCCATCGCCGCCAGCCGCTCCGTGATATTCCCCGTACCGCAGGCCAGATCCAGCACCAGGCCGTCCGCCACGCCATATTCCTCTAACAGGCCCGCCAGATAGGCGCTCCACCCGTCATAATCCACATCTTCCATAAAAAGGTCATAGACCCTTGCAAAATTCTGATATGCTTCCATATACCTTCCTTTCACCCCATGTCCTTCTTTATCCGCCGTCTGATCATACATGCCATCTCCCTGACTTTCATAATCTGTCTCCCCGCCCGGAAAGCTCTTTCAAAAAAATGTACTGGCTGTATTCGCCAAAACAGGGATGGATCTCCAATAGCTGGGTGTAACCCAGCGTTTTATAAAACCCCGGCGCCTGAAAGCTGTACGTGTTCAAAAGTACGCGCGCCAGGCCGTCGCGCCGGGCCAGCTCCTCGACATGGGAAATCAACCGGCGGCCATAGCCTTTCCACAATCATACCGCAATTATGCCATCATATCAATCTGCATATTGGTATGATTCTATAAATTTATAAATATTCCTGTCTTTTCATTCCCTGACCCAAACTGCGCTCCGGAAAAATGTCACTATTAATCATGACATTTTTTATACAACTCACCCAAGCATTTTCCAGATAATTCTTCCAAAAATATGGTATACTATAAGCAATATCTTATACATCATGATTCAATATTTCCAGGAGGAACTACTTATGATTGACACTTGGAACTCCCTTCCCAAACCTGACAGCGAAGAGATCCGCCAGCGGCTGGAAACGGCCCACAGCAGACTGTTTGCCCAGCAAATGCAGATGAAAGAGAACCGCCTGCCCGTGCTCGTCCTTTTCGAAGGCTGGGGCGCTGCCGGCAAAGGCACGATCCTGGGTAAAGTCATCCGAAATCTGGACCCCCGTTTCTTTACGGCCGTTTCCATGCACGATCCCACGGAGGATGAAAAGCGCAGGCCTTTCCTCTGCCGGTACTTTACCCAGATTCCCGAGGCCGGGCAATTCGAATTTCTGGATTCCGGCTGGATGTCCGAGATCATCAAGGACCGGCTGTTTGGACGCCTCAGCGCCAGAGAATACAAAAACCGCATCGGCAGTGTATGCCGCTTTGAGCGTTCCCTGACCGACAACGGTTATCTGGTGCTGAAATTCTTTTTCCATATTCCCAAAAAGGAACAGAAGAAACGCCTGAGCCTCCTGCTGTCCAGTCCGCATACCGCCTGGCAGGTGGATGACTACGATCTATGGGAAAACAAACATTACAGCAAATGCCGCGACGCTTTCGACACTTTCCTGGAGGACACCAGCTCTTCCTCCTCCCCCTGGTATGTACTGGACGCCCGCTCCCGTAAATGGGCGGAGCTGCAGGTAATGGAGACGCTGGTGACGGCCATCGACATTGCGTTGAAAAACCATGCCCTGACCGTGCCGCTGATCCAGAATATCTTCCCGCTGCAAAAAATGCCGAAACTGGCCGAAATCGACCTGGATAAGACCATCGAACCGGAAGCCTACAGAGAAGAGCTCAAGAGACTGCAGACCCGTCTGCGAGCGCTGCACAACCAGGCTTATCTCCGCGATATTCCCATCGTCATCGCCTATGAAGGCTGGGACGCCGCCGGCAAGGGCGGCAATATTAAGCGGCTGACCGCAGCTCTGGACCCTCGGGGCTACGAGGTCCATCCCATCGCCAGCCCTCAGCCCTTTGAAAAAAGCCGCCATCATCTGTGGCGTTTCTGGACCCGTCTCCCAAAGACCGGCCACTTTGCCATTTTTGACCGCACCTGGTACGGCCGCGTGATGGTAGAGCGTCTGGAAGGCTTCTGCTCGGAGAATGACTGGCAGAGAGCCTACAACGAAATCAACGAGTTTGAGAAAGAGCTCGCCGACTGGGGCGCCATCGTCATCAAATTCTGGGTGCACATCGACAAGGACACCCAGCTGGCCCGCTTCACCGACCGGCAGAACAACCCGGAAAAGCAGTGGAAAATCACCGACGAAGACTGGCGGAACCGGGAGAAATGGGACGCTTATGAGAGCGCCATCGACGAGATGATCGCCAAAACCAGCACCACCTACGCGCCGTGGTATATCCTCGAATCCAACGATAAAAGGTACGCCCGCATCAAAGCGCTGAAGGTCGTCATCGCCGCCCTGGAGGAAGCGCTGGGCAACGCCTGAGTCAGTACACAGCCACAGCGCCCCCGGACAACATCCGGGGGCGCTGTTTTGCGCTTTATTTCTCAGTCACAATACTCTTCTCTCTTCTTTATCGGGGCCTGCCGTGGACAAAAACACGTCCGCACCGCCGCTACCCTATCTCCTTTACCGCTCTCTCGATCCGGTCCAATACCTCCGTCAGCTGACTGCGGGGGCAGCCGTAATTCAGCCGCACGCACTGGGGATCGCCATAGACCTCTCCACCGGACATCATGACGGCGGCTTTCTCCAGAAAATACTTTCCGGGATTTTCCAGATGCAGCTCACGGCAATCGATCCAGGCCAGATAGGTCCCTTCATTGTGGGGCATGTGAAGCCCCGGTATCGTCTCGATACGCTGTTCCAGATAAGCCAGATTCTCCGACAAATAGTGGCGCAGCTCCTCTTTCCATGCATCGCAGCTCCCGTCAAAAGCTTTGCGGTAAGCCGCCAGCGTCAGCACATTAAACGCCGGATAGGTTCCGGCCTTTTCCGTCACGAAACGTTCTCTGATTTTCTCATTCGGAATGATGGCAAAACCCATGGGCAGACCGGGAATGTTGCAGATTTTCCCGGCGCTGGCCACGGTCACGCTGATGGCTGCCGCTCGTTCGCTAAGGGAAAACATGGGAATATGGGGTTTGTGCAACGCCAGCTCTCCGTGTATCTCATCGCTGGCCAGCAAAAGATCATGCTTTTCGCAGAAATCCACCGCCTGCTCCAGTTCTTCCCGGGTGAATACCCGCCCTACCGGATTATGAGGATTACACAGTATGAACGTCCGCACCTCCGGCGTAAGAGCCTGCTCCAGCGCGTCAAAATCCATCGTAAAACGATACTGCCCGTCCCGTTTCATGGGTACCTCAATCACGGTCTGCCGGGTCTCCTCCGTCAGCATACGGATATGATTATACATGGGTATGGAATAGATAAAGGAGCCGCCCTGCATCTTGCAGCAATGGGTCAGCCCCGGCATCACACTGGGAACCCACACGATCCACTCTGTTTTCGGCCGCGTATGGTACGTACGCTCATAGTGACCGGCCACAATCTCCTTTAGCTCTTCCTGCTCCTCATTGGAATAGCCGTACATCGGATGGATGGCCCTCTTCATGATCGCCTCCTCAATGGGAGGCGCAACGCTGATATCCATATCCGCCACCCACATGGGCAGCACGCCCTCCGGAGCCATATCCCATTTTATCGACCCCGTATTTCTCCTGTCGGGAAAATAGTCAAAACCATACATAACTTTATTCCTCCAACGCCCTCTTATCGATCTCGAAAATCTCGTAAAATACCGTATGAGCCCGCTCCACATCGTGATCCCGGATGGCCTTGTACAGCTCCCGGTGCAGGGGAACGGTATGATACCAGGCCCTTCTCTGCACTTCCATCTGCTTACTGTACTCGTCCAGCTTAATCACCAGGTTATCCACAAGCTGCACCAGCGTCAGATTCCTGCAGCAACTCCGGATTTTCTGATGGAACCGGTAGTCTGCCTTCTGGTCAAAAACGCCTTTCTCATAAGCCTTTTCCAGCGGCGCCAGAGACTGCTCTATGGCATGCAGGTCTGCCGGAGATATGTACTCGCACAACTTGGCAATGATCGAATATTCCAGAAGGGTTTTCAGCTCGAGAATTTCCATGTAGTCAATTTTCCACAGCTGAATATGAATTGTCCCTTCCGTCAGCCCTGATTTCACGAACATACCGTTGCCGATCTGGACCTCCAGAATATTTTTATTCTGCAAAACGCGCACAGCCTCCCGGACGGAGGTCCGGCTGGTAGAAAATAGTTCCGCCAGCCGCCTCTCCGATGGAATCCGCTCTCCGCTCTGGATATGATTATCCCGTATGTAGGCCAGTATCTCATCTGCCAGCCGCATATAAAGCACACCGTTTCTCACCGGTTTTGTCTCTGTCGTTTCCGCGGGCAATGGAATCCTCCTCAGATTGTTTACTCTGCGCCGATCAGCCTTTCACGGCGCCGGCCGTCATTCCCTCAACAATATATTTCTGCACGAAAATAAACATAAGCGCCGTGGGCAGAAGGGCCAGACAACCGCCGGCCATCATGGAACCCCAATCCACATTGTACTTGCCCACCAGGGACTTTAAGCCGATGGGGATCGTCCACATCTTCTGTGTATTTAAGAAGATCGTTCCTGCAATCAGCTCGTTCCACGCGCCGATGAAAGCAAATACAAACACAGCCACTATGCCCGGGAACATAACGGGAAGGACCACTTTCCACAGGGTCTGCCCCCGGGAACAGCCGTCCACAAAGGCCGCCTCCTCCAGCGCATAGGGTATTCGTTCAAAGAAGCTGCGCATGGTAATCGCACAGAAGGGCAGGTTTGTCACTGTATAAAATATAAACAACGACGTATAGGTATCAATCAGGTGCATCTGAGAAAACACCACATACAGCGGGATGATCACCAGAATACTGGGAATCATCTGCGTAACCAGGAAGAATACCATGGCCACGCCCTTTCCCCGAAATTTAAACCGGGCCAGGCCGTAACCGCCGTAAATCGACAACACCGTAACCACCAGGGAGGTGGACAGAGTAACAATCAATGAATTCTTCAGATAAGTGCCGTAATTCATGACTGAAAACAGCCCTTTGTAATTGTCCAGTGTAAATGTTTTCGGCCAGTAGGTTATCACCTGCGCGTTTACGATCTCCGCATTGGTCTTAAAGGATGTAACGATCATCCAATAGATCGGCAACACCACCAGAAGCAGATAGAAAGCCAGTACAAAAAAACGAATGACACCGACAACTTTTTTCTTCGTCGATCTGTTCATATTTAGAAATCACCTGCCTTATCATATTGAGTGATCTTCAGGAAGATCAGGGCATACAGGGTCAGAATCACCATCAGCAATACGCCGAAGGCTCCGGCAAGACCGAAATCGTAAGACGAAAACGCCTGAGTGTACATATAAGAGGGCAGCGTCTGGGAATAGTTCGCCGGTCCGCCCTCGGTGACGATCACCACCAGATCAAACGAATTGAAAATCCAGATCGTCCTGAGCAGTATGGTCATGATAATCGTAGGTTTAATATAGGGAAGCGTCAGAGTGAAAAACTTGCGGAACGTACCGCAGCCGTCCATATCCGCCGCTTCATAAATATCCTCCGGCACAGACTGTAAGGCTGCCAGGATATTGATACCAAAAAACGGTATGCCGATCCAGATCATGGCCATGATCACCACCGCCAGGGACAGTCCCGGCGTACCCAGCCAGGAGATTTTCTCATGAATGATACCCAGCTTCAGCAGTACGTCATTAACCACGCCATATTCGCCGTTGAAAGACCACCGGAAAAGCAGGCCTACTACGAAAGCCGAAAATGCCCATGGCAGAAATACGATAGACTGGTAGATCCCGCGCCCCCTGAACTTTCCGTTCAGGCCCAGCGCCAGACCCAGGCCCAGCAAAAACTGGCCTATAACGGCTACCACCACATACACAAGAGAATTCTTTAAAAGAAGCAGAAAAGATTTATCCGTAAACATGGATATATAGTTTTGAAAATTATTCCAGGACACTTTGTCCAGCCTGGACAATTTATAATCCTGGAAGGACATAACAATACTCTTAATTAGCGGGTAGCCAAACATGATAAGCAACAAGATCAATACTGGCGCTATATACAGATAAGGCTGCAGTTTGCGCTTTGTCTGCAATGAGAGTTTACCACCAGACTTATTCTTAGTCAACTGAGTTCCTCCTTTCCTCTTTAAAAACGGTATCTGTGGTTACTGTTCACACAATACTTTGCGTTTTCTGCGTGCCGACATTTTTTCTCTGTCAGACAGCGGCAGGGGGAGACTGCCATCCCCCCCTGCGCCGAACAGTTACAACCATTCTTACATTATTGTCCCTTCATCGTCAGGGCTACTTCGATACCCGCATCGGGATTTTCGGCCATATACTCATCCATTCTGGTCTGCAGGGCGTTGCAGATATTATCCAGGGACGTCTTGGCGTCCTGATCGCCCAGCAGGCAGCTCTGGATCTCCTCGTGGAACAGACCCTGATGCAGGTCTGTAAAATCGAAGGTACCAAAGGATGTGGGTACGGCCAGAGTCTCGTCGTTCATCTCCTGCAGGAACACGCCGTAGTAGCCGTCAGCGCCATAATAGTCCAGACCGGAAGCGTCTTTCTTGATCGGGATCTCACCGGTCGCCTGACAGTACTCCGCCTGATTCTCGGCAGCCGTCAAATACTGAATCAGCAGCCAGGAAGCATCCGGATTCTCGGAATTACCGGAAATCGTATAGGCATACGGAGCATTGATCGTGTTGTAAATCTTGCCGTCCTTCTCGGATGTGGGCATCGGCATAACCGTCCACTGGCTGTCGTCCATACCGTTGATCAGCGTGGCCGCTACCTCAGAGTCATTGATCAGAGTTCCGGTCAGCCCGCCGACAAAGTTATCTACCATCTCGGTGAAGCCCCAGTTGATGGAATCCTCCGGAGCCCAGTGGTTTCTGTAGATATCCAGCCATTTATTGAAAGCTGTCAGGCACTCGTCGGTGGTCATCTGAATCTTGCCCTTCTGATCGAAGGTGGCTCCGTTTGTATAACCCTGCAGGTACACCCAAAGGGGATCAAGAGCGCCTCTGGCGCCACGGAAGGATGCGCCGTAACGATTCTTCTCGGGATCGGTCAGCTTCTCCACCAGATCAAAATACTCATCGTAAGTCCATGCCTTGGTGGGATCGAGCTCGATATTCAGCTCCTCACACCAGTCTTTACGCACATAGATACCTTTCACCATCAGACCGTCCGGAACCGTATAGATGTGGTTGTAACGGGTCTTCTCACTCTCCCAGAGAATATTCACCACCGCGTCGGTATACTCGGAAACCGTGTCTCCGATATAGTCATCCAGCGGAATCACCCAGCCGGACTGCGTAAACTGGCCCAGCCAGCCGTTCCATGTGGTCATTACATCCGGAAGGGTATTGGACGCGCCCAGCACGGTAAGCTTGTTGGCCGCATCATCCCAGGGCACGCTCTGATACTCCACCTGGATACCTGTAGCCTCATAAAATTTCTGGAAAATACCTTCATAATAAGATGTCCGCACATCGCTGGGAGCAACGTCCAGGAAGCTTAAAGATGTTCCCTCAAACTCACGGCTCCATTCGCCGGATGCCGCCGCGCTCCCTGCCTCGGACGCAGCACTGGCCTCGGGCGCTGCACTTCCCGCCTCACTGGTCTTGGATGCTTCCGCCGCGGAACTTCCGCCGCCACCGCCACATCCGGTAAAAGCTGTCACTGCCATGGCTGAAGCCAGCAATATGGATACAACTCTTTTCTTCATGATTGTCCTCCTTTAATCATATGATCTTTTTTAAAACCCGTTTGCCTCTGTCACAGGCTCACAGTTGTTTTAACGATTGTTCCAGGTCAGCGATCAGATGACCGCTTCCTTCCAGTCCGCAATAAATGCGGATCAGCTTCCGGTCGGCGCGGATGAGCTCCCGCGCTTCCTCCGATTCTTTATATAAGGGCAAAATCACCAGACTCTCATGGCCGCCCCAGGAACAGCCTTTGCCGAAAAGCCTGAGACGATTGGCAAAATGTATTACATCGTCCATACTGTCGGTATCCAGCTCAAAACTGAGCAGACTGGAATGTCCTTTTTGCTGGCGGGCGATCAGATCCGCCTGGGGATGAGAGGAAAGACCCGTATAATAGACCCGTTTCACTTTTTCATGACTTTCCAGATATTCCGCCACTGCCCGGCCTGTCTCACAGGCCCGCTGCATGCGCACCTCCAGAGTCCTTAAGCCCCGGATCGTCAGCCATGCCTCCATAGGACCCATAATGCTTCCGAAAAGCTCCCGCATCTGGGTCATGATTCTCTGCATCAACGCCTCATCCTTACCTGCCAGCACACCGCCCACGATGTCACTGTGACCGCCCATATACTTGGACATGGTATGCATCACCAGATCAATGCCCATATCCAGAGGCTTCTGGAAAATCGGCGTCAGACAGGAATTGTCTATGTAAGTCTTAAAGCCTCTCCGCTTCGCGATATCGGCGATGGCTTTCAAATCCACCACTCGGAACACAAAGGTGGCAGGGCTCTCCAGAATCATCAGATCCGTGTTCTCCCGCACCGCATCCTCGATTTCCTGCAGATCATTGCCGGAAACAAAAGTGACCGTCATCCCGAACTGAGGTCCGAACACCGTATCGATCATACGTTTTACCGGCATGTACACATCCCGCATACACAGAATATGACTGCCCGCTTTACAGGTCGCAAACACCGCTGCCGTAAAAGCCGCCATTCCTGAAGCGAAGACCACGGCCCTGCTGCCATGCTCCAGCGCGGCAATTTTTCGCTCCAGTATCCGCACCGTAGGATTGCCGTCGCGGGCATAGACAAAGCTGTCATCCGAAAAAATATCTACGCTGTTGTACTCCTCCACACTGTTATATACATGAAGAGAATTTAAGAATACCGGAGGAACCACTGCGTGAAGATACCGGCCATACTCGTCTCCCTCATGGATCAGCGCCAGGAGATCATCCTCTGCGTCTTTCCCGACATCCATATACTCACCTCCTATAATCCGACCCGAAAAATATCCCGTTACCGTCTCTCTGTATGACAGACAACAGTGAACCAGGGCTCAGTGGTCAGACCACTGAGCTAATAAAAAAACGTAAACACCATATATCGGTTTTTTACAATCATATGTGGGTCTACGTGTTCCTGCAAATTTCCTTTATGCAATTCGCTTACTTTTTTTTCATTTTTCAGGCTATTAATTATACATTTAAGATAACCCAACTATATGTATCTTGTCAAGTACTTAAGTTATATTTCCTTTATATTCATTAAATTCCTCTTAATTACCCATGGATTTTCCTAAAGAAAAGGCGCAATCTATTGTTGAATATTACCAATATCAATGCTATAATAGCGTAACAGTTCCGGCAGTTCCATTCACCGGATCTATTGCCTAATCCATTCATTATCAGGAGATCATCAAAAGAAAGGAAGGAACGATGAGCGACAAATTCAAATCAACCAAACGTTGCTATCTGATTGACCATCATTCCCCGCAGCCCCCCGCTGTCCCCCTGAATCATCTGGATATTGCGGAATATGACCGTTTCTTTGAGACTGCGGATATCGATTCGCTTATGTACTACTGCAAGGATCACTGGGGAGTAACCTATTATGACTCCCGGGTTCCCGGCGCCAGCAAACACGCGGGCGTGCAGGGAGACTGGCTGGGTGCCGTCCGGCAATGTGCCGCCAAAAAGAATATTGAGTTCGTCGCTTATTACTGTATCGAATACGACGAAGGGGCCGCTCGCCGTTTTCCTGAATGGCGGGTACAAAAAGCCGACGGCACGCCGCTGATCCGTGACGATACATATGCCAAATGGAGTCTGGTCTGTTACCAGACCGGATACCGCGCCTACGCTCTGGCCCAGCTCAAAGAGATCGTGGAAAATTATCGGCCCGACGCCCTGTTTCTGGATATTTTCGGCGCCTCTCTGTGTTATTGTGAGCACTGCAGGAAGAAATTCCATTCCCGATTCGGCTATGATCTGCCGGAAACCCAGGTGAATCTGCAGGCCCACAGGGTGGATGTAACCGCCTTCCTCGACGACAACGCAGAAGAATTTTTACAGGAAATCAGATCCAGTCTGAAGGCTATAGACCCGGAGCTGGCTATCACCATCAATTTTGCCTGTCATTATCCGGAGCGCATCCGCCGTATGCTGGACTATCAGTATAGCGAGCCGCTCTTAAAGGACAACTGGTTCTCTTCCGCCTATGCCAGGGATACGGCCGAAGGCCAGTATCCGATGCTGGCCCCCGGGGAGGCCAGCGCCGTGTACAACTATGATAAACCGGCCCGCTATATCTGCGACTTGTCCGCCATTGCGGCCCAGGGCTGCCGGGTGGGCATGTACTCCGGTTCCCAGCACATCGACGGCACCCTGGAGCATGAGGAAGCCCGGAGGCTGGGCAGCGCCTACGCCGAGCTGGCCAAAATGGAGCCCTGGTTCACCGAAACCCGCCGGCCCGTTCGCTGCGTGGGCATCATCCAGAGCGACGTTTCTAAATCCGCCGGCCCGGACGCTTTCGTGGCCGACGCCATCCAACGCATGAAACGCCACAGCCCCCATACGGACGCCATTCTCGGCGCCATGATCGCCTGTGAACAGGCCAAAGTCCCCTACACCGTCCTTCCGGAAAACCAGGCGGCGGAAGGTTCCCTGGCCGATTATGATCTGATCCTGATGCCCGAAGTCTATGTGGTGAGACCGGCTCTGGCCGATGCACTGGAATCTTATGTCCGTGCCGGCGGAAAGCTCATCGTCAGCGGGCGCACCGGTACCCGGGACGAGTCCCTGACCCCTCTCTCCTCCTGCGCCGTGGAGCGGCTCACCGGCTGCCGTTACATAACCGAACACGAGGAATACCGGCAGAACGACTGGAGCGCATACATCAAAGCCCGCGATCCCGGGAATTTCCGGGGGCTGCTCTCCGTGACCACCCCTCCGGTCAGCGAATTCTTCATTGAAGCAGAACCGACGACAGCCGAGACGCTGGCAGATTTCGTCCTGCCCTGCGTGGCCTGTTCCCCCACCGAGTGGATCAACTGGTGGAGTCCGCCGCCGGGAGCAGCAGCCTCCATTCCCGCCGTGACGGAAAACCGCCTAGGAGACGGCGTCGTCATCTACCTGGCTTTTGATTATTTCACCATGTCCGCCGGGGAAACTTACCGGGACAGCGGTGATTTCTTCCGGGATTTGCTGCGCCTTATGGCTATCCGGCCCACGGTCCGCAATCAAACCGACATTCCGAATATTCTGCGCACGGCCTATTTTGAGGAAAAAGATTACTACCAGATCCATCAGCTGTCCACCCTGCCAAACCGCTATCAGGGGGAAACCTCTCCCGTGAGCGGAGGCACGCTGATCTTTACCGTGCCTGTGGGCAAAGCATACACCGTATATCCCCAGCGGCAGACGCTGCCTGTCAACGAAAAAGACGGCGTCTGGGAATTGGAGCTGCCCGCCTTCACGCAGCAGCAAATGATTATCTGCGAAAAAAAATAGGGTCTTACAAAAAAGCAATTTATACTGTGGCAATATCGCTGCCATGCTTTGGGGCAGCGGTATTGTCCTTTGTTTCACCACAAAACTATAACCGGAGCCGGTACTTTTTTTTAGTTTATCGGAAAAAATACGCGAAACGTCGCCTGGGAAAATTTTCCGCCGAAATATTTCCGTGTGCTTAAGCACAACAAAAAAGCGGCACGGTTTTTCAACTACCGTACCGCAATTTGCGTACATTTCCAAATTCTTTCACATCAATCCATCTCAAGTTTCTGAAAATAGGCTGTTCCGTGGTCACACAGCGGACAGATATAATCTTCAGGCAGCTCGTCGCCTTCATACACATAACCACATACCGTACATACCCATTCCGTCACCTCGGGCTTCGCCACAGTCTGCTCAATCTTTTCAAAATAGGTCGCTCCATGATCGCACAGCGGGCAGATATAATCTTCAGGCAGTTCCTCTCCCTCATACACATAGCCGCATACCGTACATACCCAGGACGTTTTCTTTTCTTTGGGCATCTCCACAACCTTGTCGAAAAATGCCGGGCCATGGTCGCACAGCGGACAGACGTAATCCTCCGGCAGCTCCTCCCCCTCATACACATAGCCGCACACGTTACATACCCAGGAAACCTTGCCGGCCGCCGGCGCTTTCGGCGCCGGTTTGATATGGGACTGATAGTACGCGTAAGTGGTGGAGGGTTCTTCCGACAGCGTCACGGCATCGGTCACATCCGCAATAAACATCGTGTGGGTGCCAAGATCCGTCTCGGAGATCACTTTTCCGGAAATACAGGCATTGGAATCCCCGGTCAGATAGGCCACGCCGTTCTCCGCGCGGGCAAAGGCTGTCCCTTCCATTTTGTCCGCGTCGCGTCCGCTCTGGAAACCAAATTTCTGAAACAGGGAGAACGGCGTCTTCTCCGTGAGAATCGACACATTAAAGACGCCCGTATGGTGGATCATATCATGGGTCAGGTTGTTCTTAATCACTGTCACGGCGATCCGCAGGGGCGAATCCGTCACCTGGGCCGCCGTGTTGATGATACAGCCGTTATCCTTCTCTCCCTCCCGGGCAAACAAAACGAAAAGGCCATAGCTCAGCTTGTACATTGCTTTATTATCCATAGAAAATACTTCCTCCATCTATAATTTTCCGATGCTCATTGTCGTAAATATACCGTTTTTTTCTGAAACTGTCAACAGAATCCGTGGATTTGCACCTATCTTTTTTCTGTAAAACGGGTTACAATACACATATCTGACAATAGGGGACGAACTGTTTTCCCTGTTCAGATCAGACAGCGCCTGTATGCAAAAGCGCTGCGTATAGACTACATTTTATGTAAAGGAGTACTCTACCATGACAAAAATCACCAAGGATGTGATCATCGGCGACCTGCTGAGAGAAGACCAGGAAATGGCCGGCGTACTGATGGGGATGGGTATGCACTGCATCGGCTGCCCCGCCTCCCAGATGGAATCCATCGAGGAAGCCGCCATCGTACACGGCTTTGACCCGGACGAATTTGTGGCCACAGTGAATGATTACGTGACCAAAAAGCAGATGGTAGCCGATGCCCAGGCCTGACGTGCAGATGTATTTGCCTGCTTTGTCACACGGCGTCTCTGCACAAACGCCGCCGTATCTTATGCGTATCCCCCAAAGGCGCCTGTAAGATACGGCGGCTGTTTGGTGCCGCCTCCCCTGTCATCCCTGAAACTATTTTTCCAGGCGCCTCGCCGCATCCAGGATCATTTCCCTGGTCAGCCGATAGGGATAATGCTCCACATCCTCGTCCGCAATGATGCGGTCAGCCACCTTCGCCACATCCTCCACCGTCACGCCGATCTCACGCAGGCTGACCGGCAGATTTACCTTCTTATTAAAATCCCGCAGCATTTCACATTCTTTTTCCTGGCCGTCAATCATGAGCAGCATTAGAACGCCAAAGCCGACTACCACCCCATGGAGATGAGTTTCTTCAAAACCCGGCAAACCGCACAGCGCGTAAAAAAACGCATGGGCCACGCCACCGTTGTAATCCATGGTATGATCCCGGGCCACCAGCATGGATACCCATCCGGTAGTCACGATGATGGTCAGTGCCGTCTGTTCCAGATCGAAAGAAGCTCTTCCCTCTCTGTTATCTCTAAGGGCCTGCTCGCCGTGTTCCAGCATGGTATCCAGGCACATCCGGGACAGGTTTACTCCCACCGCTTTGAAATGCTCCAGACGCTCGTTTCGGGCGGACAGGCTGACCTCATAATATTTCGCGTATGTGTCGCCCATACCGGCCCACAGATACTGGTCGGGAGCCCTCGCTATAATATCCGTATCGATAAATATATGATGCGCCCCTTCAAGAAAGTGGACAAAATCACAAAAACTGCCGTCCTCATGATAGACGATGGACAGAGACGAGGAAGCCGCGCAGTTAGAGGCGATGGTCGGAAAAGAAAAGTATGGTTTATTGAGATGCAAAGCCACCAGTTTTGCCGTATCCACGGCTTTGCCGCCGCCCACGGCAAAAATCATATCGGCTGTGCGCACGCTCTCCTGCTCCTCCAGGGCCTTCGCCGCCTCAAAGGTACAGTCTTTGCCATACCAGAAAAAATCCGTGATCTTCAATGCGCTTCCCTCTACGGCGGCCAGCAGCTTCTCCCGGGCCGCCGCCATGGCTTTGCGGCCGCCGATCACCACGGCCCTTTTGCCGCACCATTTACAGTATTTCGGGACTTCTTTATAGGCCCCCGGCCCCACCGTGTAGGACGGGATAATGATTGAATAGTCTTCCATGTACCTGACCTCCTCATTCCATCAGGCATTTTACCTGTGTTCATAATATTTAGTTTCTCCACGGCTGCTGTCTGCCGTTGAAAAATGCAGACATTTCTGCGGACAAGCCCCCACGCACCTGCCGCAGCGTATGCACTCAGAGGAACGGGATATCTCGTTGACGGAGAGACCTACAGGGCACGACTTTTCACAGGCCCCGCAAGCGGCGCACCTCTCCTTCTCCCATCGAATCTGCACCAGGCTGAAACGGTTGAAGCACCCGTAAATAGCACCCAGCGGACATAAATACTGACAAAAAGGACGAAAAACTTTTACAGAAAGTACGACGATAAAAAGTAGTACCCCCAGTTTCCACAAAAAAAGCCCGCCTGCCTGGCTGCGCAGGGATGTGTTGGCGCCAAGAAGGGGAAGAGCTCCGAACAATGTCCCGGACGGACACAAATATTTGCAGTATGCCGGAACCTTCGCGTAACCGCCAAACAGAAACAATGAACCTGCGCATACCAGAAACACCAATACCAAATATTTTCCGTATTTCAGAATATCATGAAACGGCAGCCGCTTCCGCTTTTCAAAAACGGGAACCTTATGCAAAAGATCCTGCGCCAGCCCAAAGGGGCACAGCCAGCCGCAGACAAACCGCCCCAGGAGACTTCCCACTACGAAAAAGAAGCCGATCATTCCGAAGGGAACCGAAAAGCCCTTCTGATTCAGTAGCGCCTGGAGCGCCCCGATGGGACAGGAAGCCAACGCTCCAGGGCAGGAATAGCAATTCAGCCCCGGCACACAGACATATTTCAGGCTGCCCTGATAGATTTTTCCTCTCACAAAGCCATACGCATAGCCGTTTGTCAAAACCGTAAACAGCAATTGTACGGCCAGCCGCATTTTCCTCATTCCCTCACCCGATCCCGATACATTCCATGCAGATCATTACGGCCTTCTGCCAGATAACCGCAAACTGCCCCTGCAAGCCGCCGATGCCGAGGAACACGATCCCGGCCAGCGTGCCCCACACCCACAGATACTGCCGGCTATTTTTCCAGAAACCCATGGATCATTTCCTCCCACTCTGACTTTTCCATGGCGCCCACCACCATGTCCAGGATCTCTCCGTTCCCATCCATAAAGAAAGTGGTCGGCACCGCCGTCACATCCGCGAGGAGCGCATTATATATGGACTCATTCAGGAGCAGGTGGGGATAATCCGCCCCGGTCTGCGCAATCAGATCTGCCGCCATCTCCAACTCCCCGGTTCCGGCTCCCTCCTGCACATCGCTGATAATCCCAATAACCTGAAACTCCTCCGGGCTGTAGGCTTTTGCCAATTCCCCCAGCCCCGGCATCTCACTCAGGCACGGATTACAGTATGTCGCCCACACATTGACCATGGTGAGTTTTGACTTTGAAAAAATTTCCTCAGATACTTCATTTCCGTCCATATCCACACCGGAAAATTCCGTCCGGAAGACCGCAGATTCCTCCCCGGAAGACAGGCTGCCCGCCGCCGCCGAGGCGGAAGATTCCTCTGCTTTTCCTGTCCTGCCGCTCCCGCCGCATCCGGTTACTAAAATGGCCGCTATGACAGGCCATATAAGCCATGCCTCTATTTTTTTCATAGACATCCTCCTGCAAAATCCTGGCAAATACCGGAACCTTTGCCCCAAGCTCTCCGGCGTATACTTCAGTATACCACAGATTTCGGCGCGCTGTCATCCCGGCTTTTAGAAAAATTCCTGTCGGACGAT
Organism: uncultured Lachnospiraceae bacterium; assembly: GCA_949471785.1. Lineage (GTDB taxonomy): Bacteria > Bacillota > Clostridia > Lachnospirales > Lachnospiraceae > UBA11957. The sequence continues at coordinate 52,621 of CASWRE010000010.1, forward strand.
AATCTTACCAAATTTCCGATTTTGCGAGTATAATTTCTTGCCCCGCCGCCCCGCCAGACGTATAATGATGATTAACCGTATAATTCACGGCAGACGCTTTGCCTGCCCATCCAGCAATAAGAAAGGCATACACCATGATCAACACCCAATATACGGCCATGCTTGGCCAAAAAGACATTATTTTTGAGATCTTCCACTACGCCACGGCCCGGGCGGCCGAGATCGGAACGGAGAACGTTTTCGATTTCAGCCTGGGGAACCCCTCCGTGCCCACGCCGACGGCGGTAAACAACACGATGATCCGCAAACTGAGCGCCCTGAACCCCCTGACCCTGCACGGCTACAGCCCCAATAAAGGCCTCCCCGCAGTCCGGGAACAGCTGGCCACGGATCTGAACCGAAAATATGACTGTCATTATACATCCGACCATATCTTTATCACCGCCGGAGCCTCCGGCGCCCTGGCTCACGCGTTACGGGCCGTAACCAATCCGGGCGATGAAGTAATCACCTTCACTCCCTGTTTCCCTGAATACTATCCTTACGCCGCCGGGGCCGGCATACATTTAAAAACTCTGCCCGCCGATACGGATACCTTCCAGATTCCCCTGGAGCTTCTGAAAAAAGAGATCGGAGAACACACTGCCGCCGTACTCATCAACACGCCCAACAATCCCTCCGGCGTGGTATATTCCACCGAAACAATCCGTCGGCTGTCAAAGATCCTCACGGAACACGCCCGGATTCTGGGTCATCCGATCTTTCTGATCTCCGACGAGCCCTATCGGGATATCCTCTTTGACGGGGCGGACAGCCCTTACGTAGCCGGTTTCTATCCTGACACGCTGACCTGCTATTCTTTCAGCAAGTCCCTCTCCCTGCCCGGAGAGCGTATCGGCTACCTGGCCGTAAACCCGGAATGCGCCGGAGCAGAAACGATCATCGACATCTGCCCCCAGATCTCCCGCACCATCGGCCACAACGGAGCCGCCGCCCTGATGCAGCACACAGTGGGAGATACCTGCGGCCTTACCGCTGATCTGGCGGTCTACGAAAAGAATAAAAACCTCCTCTATAAAGCGCTGCTCTCCTACGGCTACTCCTGTGTGGAGCCGAGCGGCGCCTTCTATATGTTCCCCCGTTCCTTAGAGCCGGACGATGAAGCTTTCTGCAAAAAAGCCATGGCCCTGGATCTGATGCTGGTACCCGGCAGCGCCTTCGGCTGCCCCGGATATTTCCGCATCGCCTACTGCGTCCCCACCGAGCGGGTGAAACGTTCGCTGCCGATATTTGAGCGACTGGCAAAGGAATACCGTGATAAGGGGAACCACGCGCAAAAGTGATCAAAATAAACAGGAAGAAACGCCCCAAACCTTTATTCCATTCGCTTAAGCTCCGGCAGGACCGTGACCAGCATCGTCACAAAGCAGGCCGTCCCGCCCACCACATTGGACACGGGCTCGGCCATGAACACGCCATCCGTCCCAAACCCGCAAAAATACGGAAACAGATAAGTCAGCGGAACCACCATAACCACCTTACGGAACAAGCTGAAAAACACCGCTTTGTTTCTTTTATTTAATGATTTGAACACCGTCTGCCCGCTGTACTGCAGCGCCTGAAAAACAAAAGCGGCAAAATACAGATGCAGGGCCGGCACGGCGTCCGCGAGAAGCTCCCTGTCCGAGCTGAAAATCCCGATGAACCATTCCGGCCGCCACTGGATCAGCAGCCAGACCGCCAGCGTATAGGCAATGCCGATGACAGTCATCAAAGTAATAGCCTCCCGGACGCGGCCTGCCCGCTTCGCGCCGTAGTTATAGCTGATAACCGGCGATGCCCCCTCCGCCACCGCCATCACAGGCGTATCCAGAATCTGCCGCACAGAGGACACGATGGTCATGATCGAGACATAGATCTCGCCGCCAAAACGCATCAATACGCTGTTACAGGCAATCTGCACCAGGGAATTCGTGCACTGCATGATAAACGGCGCCAGGCCCAGGGCCATGATATCCTTCGCAAAGGGAAAATAATCTCCCGGATGCTTTTCTCTCTGAAAATATATCCTGTACTCCAGCCGTTTCCCCAGGATAAAATACGCCACAATGGCCACGGACAGCCCCTGGGAGATCACTGTGGCTATGGCCGCACCGGCCACGCCGCATTGCAGCCCGAAAATAAACAGTGGGTCCAGGATCAGGTTAGCCACAGCCCCCGTAACCACCGACAGCATGGTGATGCCGGGAACCCCCTGGGCGTTCAGAAAAGGATTCATCCCCGTGGCGACCATGGAAAACAATGTTCCCAGCAGATAGATCCGCAGATAGACCAGCGCCTGAGATAAAGTCGCATCCGAAGCGCCGAACAGACTCAGCAGCGGCGCGGAAAACATTTCTCCCACCGCCATGATCAGTACCGCCGTCACACAAATCAGCCGAAAGGAGGTATTCATCAGCTTCTCCGCCTTCTCCCTGCCTCCCCGGCCCATCTCCATGGAAAACAGAGGCGCGCCGCCCATCCCATACATATTGGCAAACCCCATAATCAGAACGATCACCGGAAAACAGAGACCCACTGCTCCCAACGCATTGGTCCCCTCCCCGGGAATCCTTCCTATATAAATCCGATCCACAATGCTGTAAAGCAGATTTAAAAGCTGCGCTACCAGCATGGGAAAAGCCGTCTGCATAATATTCTGTATGGTTTTTCCGTTTTCAAAATCGACCTTTTTCATGACTCCCCGCTTGACAACATAAAAAATTTTCGATAATTTTATTTCCTAATTTTACACTGTTTACGACGAAAATCAACAGGTAACGGCGATCCGTTTCCTATAACGGAAACGCAACTGGCCCGCAATCCTGAAACAGGGTTTTTCCGTTATCCAACGCTCCATCCTACCAAAGCAAAAAGCACTGGACGGGCAGCCCTGATGCCTCCGCATCTGACTATCCGACCAGTGCCTTCTTATCTCATCTCTTGTCTTCAAAATACCGTTCCAGGAACTGCCTGGTCCGCTCCTGGGTGGGCCGTTCGAACACGTCCTCCGGCGTACCGTACTCTGTCACCAGCCCGCTGTCCAGAAACAGAATCTTATCCGAAACCTCTCTGGCAAACTGCATCTCATGGGTTACAATCACCATCGTAGTTCTCTGGCCGGCCAGCTTGCGGATCACTTTCAGCACTTCCCCGGTAAGCTCCGGATCAAGAGCCGAGGTGGGTTCGTCGAAACACAGGATATCCGGCTTCATCATCAGCGCCCGGGCGATAGCCACACGCTGCTGTTGGCCGCCGGAAAGCTGATGGGGATAATAATCCACCTTTTCTTTCAGCCCCACACTGTCCAGGACAGCCTCTCCTTCCTCACGGATCTGATGCAGGATCTCCTTCTTATGCTCTTTGTAGCCGGGCTGTTCCTTCTCCTTCAGCTCCCGGGCCAGCGTCACATTCTGCAGCGCCGTATACTGGGGAAACAGATTAAAAGACTGGAACACCATACCGAAATGCATCCTGCGCCTGCGGATCTCGCTCTCACCGGTGGTGGCCGGGTCCGCCGCGTCAAAAATCACCTCGCCGCCCACCCGGATCACTCCCGCCGTGGGTCTTTCCAGGAAATTCAGGCAACGCAGCAGCGTAGTCTTACCGCTTCCCGACGCTCCGATCATCGACAGCGTCTCACCTTTCTCCAGGGAGAAACTCACATCCCTCAGGACTTCCAGAGAGCCAAAATCCTTTCTGATCTTTTCCACTTCCAGAATCGCCATCTCATGCACCTCCTATGCCCTGAAATAATCCAGTTTCTTCTCGGCACGGCCCAGCAGGATCGTCAGCAATCCGTTCAAAGCCAGGAAATACAGCGCCGTGGAAAACAGCGGCCAGATCAGGCCCTGTTTGGTAAAGCGCTCCGCGCTCATCAGGATTTCCGCCACGCCGATAACCCGGGCCAGGGAGGTATCCTTCGTCAGCGTAATCAGCTCATTACCCATGGGCGGCACGATCCGCTTGATTACCTGTAAAAGAACCACCTTGAAAAACACCTGACTCTTTGTCATGCCCAGCACCTGCCCGGCCTCATACTGCCCTTTCGGTATGCTCTCGATGCCGCCCCGGTATATCTCCGAAAAATAGGCCGCGTAGTTGATCACAAAGGCAATAGTGGCGGCCATAAATCGGTTGCTCATGGGAATACCCAAAAGGAGCCCCGGCGCATAGAGCACCACCATCAGCTGCAGCATCAGCGGCGTTCCCCGGATCACCCAGATAAACACCCTGGTCAGCCACTTTAACGGCCGAAATTTCGACATGGAGCCAAACGTGATCACCAGCCCCAGCGGGATTGCCAGCACCAGCGTCACGGCAAATAAACGTATATTTTCAGCAAAACCCTCAAACAGGGCCAGTACAGGTCCGGACATTACGATCCTCCGTTTTATCTGTAACCGTTCGACGCCCTCACGGTCACATACATTCTATAGTTATTTTTTAATCAGCATCTCCGTCAGGCCATATCTTCCGGCAATCTCTTCCACCACACCATCCGCGTACAGTTCGTCGATGGCTGTGTTTACCTTCTCGGTAACGTCGCTGCCCTTGCGGAACGCGATGCCATACTCCTGCAGACCGAAATCATTGTCCAGATTTACCACCATATCGTCATAATCCGTACCCTCGCCCACCATAGCCAAGGCGCACACGCTGTCCACCAGAGCCAAGTCAGCCGTACCGGCTTTCACTTCCATCAGAGCCTTTGCCATGGAATCACAGGCAACATAATTAGACTTGGCAAAATACTCCTTGGCGGATACCTTCACCGTCTCGTCATCCTCAATCGTACCCTGCAGCTTGCCCTCGCCGGTAGAACCCTGTTCGGCTACTACGGTCAGTCCGTCCACGCCGGCCATAACATCTGCCTCCCGATCCTTTTTCACCACGATCGCCTGCGTGTTGTTCAGGTACGGGTTGGAAATACTCATATTTTCCCTGCGCTCCGGTGTAATGCACATACCGTTCCACAGACAGTCAATATTCTTGGAATTCAGCTCGATCTCCTTGGAATCCCAGTTAATCTCCACAAATTCTACTTCAATGCCCAGTTTTTCGCAGACAGCCGTAGCCATCTCCGTATCAAAGCCCACAAAGGTGTTGGAATCATCATAATAATTCATGGGGGCAAACAGGGTCATCCCGACAACCAGCTTGCCTTTGCCCGATATGTATTCCCAGTCGGACTCGCCCTCCGTGGCGGAAGCCGCCGCTTCGTCAGAACCGGATGTCTCAGCCGCAGCGGATGCCGACGCCTCATCTGCACCGGAAGCCGTACTGCCCGCAGCCGAAGAACTTTCACCCGTCGCTTCATCCGAACCGGATGTCGCGTCCGCATCCGAACTCACCGCAGAAGACGTATCCGCCGCGCTTCCCGCGTCCGCAGAGCTGCCCGCAGCCGAACTTCCTGAACCGCCGCAGCCGGTAAACAGTGACAGACATGTGGCCGCCGTCAGGGCCATTGCAATTAATCTCTTCATAATAATATGCACTCCTTTTCTCTTTTGTGCCTCATTGCTTTAGCACAGCACAGTGGCTATTATAGACCATAGAACTGAAAAGCGCAAGAGCATATTTTCAAAATTAACGCGTTGTGCAGGCAGCAATTACGGATATAACCAGCAATTCCCCGGAAACCGGGAGCAACACTCCCAATGTTTTCCGGGGAATTGTAAGCGAAGGCTTTGCGTCCGCCTCCGCTTTCCGATCTTATACAATACTTTTCCGCGGACATGCCTCCCGGCATTTTCCGCAATCCGTACACAGGTCGTAATCGATCCTGGGAACGTTATTCTCCAGTTTCATCGCTCCTGCGGGACAATTTTTCTCACATTTTTTACAGCTGATACATCCGGCGTCACATTCCACCATAACCACTTTACCCCTGTCCGTACAGCTGCAGGCTGTATGAACCGTTGCGTCATAGGGCACCAGGCTGATCAGATGCTGGGGACATGCCGCCACACATTTTTTACAGGCCTTACATTTTTCCTTATCCACCCGGGCCACGCCGTTGATGACGTGGATGGCGTCAAAGGGACAAGCCCGTACACAATTACCGTATCCCAGGCAGCCGTTGTTACAGATCTTGGAACCGCCATTGGGCACATAGGCCATCATGGCGCAATCCTCCATGCCGGTATAATTATACTGGATTTTTGATTTCTCGCAGTCACCCGCACAGTGCACGAAAGCCACCATCCGACGGGTCTCCGTCACTTCCTGGCCCATAATCGCGCCGATTTTCGACGCCACGGCAGAACCGCCCACCGGACAGCTGTTTGCCGGGGCCTCACCCCTAGCCACCGCTGCGGCAAGACCGTCGCAGCCCGGATAGCCGCATGCGCCGCAATTATTGCCCGGCAGAACTTCGCGAACGGCCGTCTCTTTGGGGTCCACCTCCACCGCAAATATCTTACCCGCAAAGCCCAGCAGAAGGCCGATAACGATACCGGTCCCCCCCACCAGAGCTGCGGCGAGTATTACTCCTGTACTCATAGCGTCCCCTCCCTAGATCAATCCGGAAAAACCGAAAAAGGCGATGGACATCAGTCCAGCCGTCAGCAGTACCACCGGCATCCCCTTAAAAGGCTCCGGTATATCGTTATACTCAATCTTCTCGCGCAAACCGGCCATGATAACAATGGACACCGTAAAGCCCACGGCGGTGGCGATACCGGCCACCGTGCTCTCCAGCACGCCGTAACCGTTCTGTACATTAGTCAGAGCCACACCCAGCACGGCACAATTCGTCGTAATCAACGGCAGGTATACGCCCAGGCTCTGGTACAGGGACGGGATGGATTTCTTCAGAAACATCTCCACCAACTGCACCAGGGCGGCGATCACCAGGATAAATACGATCGTCTGCAGATAGGTCATATCCAGCGGCACCAGAATGGCACGGTAGATGATGCTGGTCACAAAAGAGGAGATCGTGATAACAAAGATCACGGCGCCGCCCATGCCCGCAGCCGTCTCAATCTTTTTGGAAACCCCCAAAAACGGACACAGGCCCATGAACTGGCTCAGCACCACGTTATTGACAAATGCCGCGCCTATGGCGATAATCAGTAATTCTCTCATGCCTCACCCTCCTTATTCTCCGTTTGGGCTGCCATGCGACCGCTGCAGATGCGGTTGCCGCAGTTCATACAGCTGGTCCGGGAACAGGCCGGATGGCCGTCCTCGCCCACCCTGGCGCTGCCGATCTTAAACTTATTCTGCAGCGCGATCAGAAAAGCCAGCACAAAAAACGCGCCGGGCGCCAGGATAAAGATCGTAACCGGATGGTAAAACGAAGGCATGATCTGGATACCGAAAATCTTTCCAGCACCGATCAGCTCCCTGACCATACCGATGCAGGTAAGAGCCAGTGTAAAGCCGAGCCCCATACCGATGCCGTCAAATATAGAAGCAATCACGCCATGCTTGGACGCATACGCCTCGGCACGCCCCAAAATAATACAGTTTACCACGATCAGCGGAATAAAAATACCCAGCGACGCATATAGCGAAGGGATAAAGCCCTGCAGCAAAAACTGTACGATCGTCACAAAGGAGGCCACAATCACAATGTAAGCCGGCATACGCACGCCGTCGGGAATCACTTTTCTCAACAGAGAGATCATCAGATTAGACATGGTCAGAATAACCGTAGTGGTCAGCCCCATGCCCAGGCCGTTTATGGCCATCGTGGTCACCGCCAGCGTCGGGCACATGCCCAGCAACATCACAAAGGTGGGATTTTCTTTTACAATACCATTATATAACCGTTCGGCCGGTGTGTTTTCTCTCATCATCAACCCTCCTGTCCCGCCAGATAACGAAATGCGCTCAGGCCGGCATTGACGCCGTTTACCATGGCATTCGTCGTAATCGTGGCGCCGCTTAACGCGTCGATCTCACTGTCCGCGGATGAACCTGTTTTTGTATAGGTAAAGGTTTCCACCTGTTTATCCTTAAACTGGCCTTTGAAAGCGTCCGTGTCGGCATTCATACCGAGACCTGCGGTCTCGCTGATAGACAGGATAGAAATACCGTTCAGTGTGCCGTCCAGCTTCACGCCCATCATAAAGCTGATATCGCCGCCGTAGCCCTCAGGATCGACAATATTCAGTACGTAGCCGAGCAGATTGCCTCCCGCGTCCACCGCCTTTTTCACTTTCACCAGGGTCTGGACTTCAAAACCTTCCTGAGCCATGGCCGCCTGGGCCTCCGCCAGCAGGACCTCATCTTCCACATCCTCAAATTCCGCGTCGGCAAACACTTCCTTACAGGAATTATCCTCGGTCAGTTTTTCCTGCCGGGCAATGGGGTCCTTCGTGATATCCCGCACGGCTCCCAGAAGAATACCGGCCACGAGCGTAATCATCAGAAGGGCAAAGGCATCTTTTACTATTTTACTCATCACGCTTTCCCTCCTTTTCCAAAGGCTTTGCGGATGGTCACCCGCTCGATCAGCGGCACCAGCAGATTACAGAAGATGATCGCGTAGGACACGCCCTCGGCGCTGCTGCCAAACAGACGGAAAAGTCCGGTGAGCACACCCAGAGCGATACCGAAAATAATCCGGCCCATGGGAGTGATCGGTGAGGTGACGTAATCCGTGGCCATAAACCAGGCGCCCAGCATAAGACCGCCAGTGCAAAGCTGACAGGCCAAATAATAAAGGTCAAATCCATGCCCGCCGAACAGCAGAACAAACACCGCAAAGCTGCCGATATAAGACGCCGGAATGCGCCAGTCGATAACCTTGGTGACCGCCAGGAACAAACCGCCCAAAAGCAAAAGCAGCGCGGAGGTCTCTCCGATGGTTCCTTTCGTATAGCCGATAAAAGAAGCCAGCAGATGGATGGACTCGCCGCCCTTTACGGCTGCCAGAGGCGTTGCCCCCGATACCGTGTCCGCCACCTGTAAGAAGGCTCCGGAGGGAACAGAGAAATCGCACATCAGACCCGCAAAGGAAATCAGCAGAAAACAGCGGGCGCCCAGAGCCGGATTCATAATATTCTCGCCCAAGCCGCCGAACAGCATTTTTACAATAATGATGGCAAAAGCGCCGCCCACAATGGGAAGCCACCAGGGCGCGGATGCGGGCAGATTCATTCCCAGAAGAAGGCCTGTCACCACCGCGCTGTAATCGCCCAGCGTATCCGGCCTGTGCATCAGCCGGTTCATCATAGTCTCAAAGCCCACGCAGGATACCACAGTAAGAACCAGGATCAGTAACGCCCGGGGGCCAAAATTTACCACACCGAAAACAGCCGCCGGAGCCAGGGCCGCCAGCACCATTTTCATCAGATAAGGAGTATCCGCCTTCGCACGAATGTGGGGAGAAGCCGATACGTGTAATAAGTCTGCCATTTTTTATTTTCCCCCCTTTGCATTCTGCTTTCTGCGCTCCGCCAGTACCGACTGACGCATGGACTTGATCGACTGGGCCAGAGGACGTTTGGAAGGGCAGATAAACGTGCAGCAGCCGCACTCCACGCATTCCATCCCGTACCATTTCTGAAACGCCGCCGAATCGTGATGCTCCGCGAAACGGGCCAGACGGGCCGGTATCAGTTTCTCCGGACAGACGCTCATGCAGCGGCCGCAGTTGACGCAGGCCATCTGCTCCACTGCCGTAACCCTGTCCTTCTGCATACAGAGAATACAGTTAGAAGTCTTTGTGGTGGGCGTATCCGTATTAAACAGGGAAAAGCCCATCATCGGGCCGCCGGAAACGATCTTCTCCGGCGGACAGACAAAACCGCCCGCCGCTTCAATCAGTTCGTTTACACAAGTACCGCAGGGCACATCAAAATTGCCGGGGTGTCTGATGGCGCTTCCGGTCACGGTCACGGTCCGGTGAATCACCGGCTTCTGGTAGACCACGGCCCGGTAAATAGCCGTCATCGTCTCCACATTGTTCACGATACAGCCTGCATCCGCCGGAAGGCCCGAGGAATTAATCTGCCGTCCGGTTACTGCCTGGATCAGGAAACGCTCGCCGCCCTGGGGATATTTTGCCACCAAGGTCTTGACCTCGATCCTGTGCTCATCGGCGGTCAGATGCTCCATCAGCTCTATGCAGTCCATCTTGTTGTCTTCAATACAAATGCACCCTTTCGCTTTCGGAAACATTTGCAGCACAATCTTTAACCCGCCGATGATCTCTTCCGGCCTCTCCAGCATCAGGCGGTAATCCGATGTCAGGTACGGCTCACACTCGGCGCCGTTGACCAGTATGTACTCCATTTTCTCCGGTTCCCTGGGGGAGAGCTTTACCCGCGTCGGAAATCCGGCGCCGCCCATGCCGACCACACCGGCCTCGCCGATGCGTCTCAGAATCTCCTCTTTGTCCAGAGTCTTCGGATCTGTCGGCTCAGGGAACTCCACACTGCGGTATTCGTGATCATTTTCCAGCTCAATGGCCGTGGTAACGGCTCCGGTCAGGGTTAAATGATTCACCAGCCCCTTGATCTTTCCTGAGACAGACGCATAAATCGGCGCCGAGACAAATCCCCCGGCCTCCGCGATCTTCTGCCCGGCCAAAACGTAATCTCCCGCCTCCACAATCGGCACGGCGGGCGCGCCGATATGCTGAGACAGCGGATAGATCATATTTCCCTGGGGCAGAAACTGTTGAATCGCCACTTTCTTGGACAGCGATTTTGCTCCACGGGGATGGATACCGCCGTGAAAAGTCAGCTTCTCTCTACTCATGTTTTCCTCCAGTGGCGGTCTGTGCCGCCAGATTCAGCCCCGAATACACCCCTTCCCGCCGGATCTCCCTTCGGGAAAAGCCCTGCCATATTCAGGGTTGTTATTTTTTTAACATCATTCACAGTATAACGAAAATGTGCAATAAATTCACCTTATTTATGTACATTTTATTATTTTCGTGGGAATAGACAAAGTTACGCCGGAATCTTTGTGCTATTGCACTAAGAAAAATACAGCGACTATTCAGACAGACAAGAAAGAGACGGATGATAAACAATATCCGCCCCTTTAATTGTGAAATTTTTAGCAATATTTATATGTTACCAGACACAATGGCCGGCAAGCCTGACTTTTCTTCTGCTTTCTGGCCATGGAAACTGACATTTCCAAAAGCTTTTTATCCTTCGATAGAAATAAATTTGCTCTGTTCCACCTCCGGTTTTTTCTCCTTCTTCGGCACCACCACCGTCAAAACGCCGTCCTGGAACCTGGCTTTAATATCTTCCTGCTGGACTTGCTCTCCTACAAAGAAGCTCCTCTGATAATGGCCGCTGTAACGCTCCTTGCGGATATAACGCTGATCCTTATTATCCTCTTTCTCCTGGCTGCGGCTGGCTCGGATAGTCAGATAACCTTTTTTCAGCTCTGCCTGCACATCCTCTTTGGAAAATCCCGGCAGCTCCATATCAATCTTGTATCCGTCCGGCAGCTCCTGAATATCCGTCGTCATGGCGCTCACGCTGCGCACTCCTGTCGGGCGCCAGAAGCCGTCGCCAAAAAAGTCCTCAAACATATTGTCCACAAAATTATCTGTAAAAATACTGGGTCTCAACATAACGATACCTTCTTTCTTTGTACTGACAGGACGAATGTTCTACTTCGCCCTGCGTTTTTTTGTTATAGATATTATATAACACATGTTGTTAGCACTGTCAAGCGTTGAGTGCTAAAATTGTGTGAAAATTTTATGAAGTGCTGATTTTGTGCGGTTTTTACTTCGTTTCTCTCAAAGCTGCTGTGGTTATACACATACATTGTGATACAAAAGAAGAAATATGAAAAACCTTGAGCCGCTTTGCCGGATATGCTATATTATAGAAAAGGACGGGTTTTGCAGTCAAACCCGTCCTTTATCCTCTTTCCGGATACTGTCTGTCTTTCCAGTACCACCATTTTAATTTTTCCGGGTCATGCCGCTCATGTTCCGCATAATACACCGCGCAGCGAAATACATACAATACGCATTTGTCATCCTGAAAACCCTTTTCCAGGCAGTCCAAATGGTACAATTCTTCCGGATCTTTCCCCTTTAAATCTGCAATACAATGGATTCCGATATCTTGCAGATGCTTTTCCATGTTTGCGCCTATTCCCGGTATTTTTTTCAAATCATCTTTCATGTTATCGTATTCTCTCCTGACTCTCTGTTTACTCTTCCGGACAGTACGGGCAGCTATTCACCTCTCCTGTCCCCGGCAAAAGTTTTCCAAAACTCATTCTCGCCATACCGCGTCTGCCTAAAGAACCACTATCCGGCATCACCGTTTGGAAAACAGAAAAATGCCCTCCTCATATCGAATATTTTCACCGGCATACTCTTCTATGACAGTTTTCCAGAATGCATACGCCTGTCTGCTTCCGGCAGCCGGAGAAACCTCCCATTTACCGCCATGCATAGCGAAACACATCGCGGCCGCTTTCCTTCCGATTCCCCTTCGCCTGAACTTGGGCAGTACCATGAACTCCGCGATACTGTGACCAAAATCACATTTCTGCACATACGTATTGATCATCGCAAAACCTAACAGACTGTCCGTTTCCTGTTCCCGAATAAAATACGCTTCCCGTTCCTCTTCCGTAAAATAATTTTCAAACCACGGATAATCAAATAATGCGTCTTCATTCATGTCGCTCTGATCGCCCAGGCTCTCTTCAAATAAAGAATACTGTAAGAGCCTGAATAATACGTCCTTTTTACACGCCTCCACTTTTTCCAGCGTAATATCCATATCATCTCCTTTTTTCCATCTCAATGCTTTGTATCATAAGGATCTTCTAACTACTCGTACCGCTGCCTGTACATTATAAGACATTTGACCGGTAAACACAATCTGATAATGTTCGTTTTTCTCAACCTCTGCCGGGTGAATTTACTGAAACTTCTCTTTACGTATTTCGTTACCTCGTCGGCATCTGAAAGCCCGCAAGCGCTTTATTCAGATAGTCATTAAATGGTTTCATCATTCGGAAAAGTTCCGCGGCCTTTGCGAGAAATGCCTCTGCGTCATTCAGTTCTTCATCCTTTATCGGATATTCCAGATACCAGCTCTTAAATTTCAAATATTCCGCTTGTGGATGTTCTTTCTCATACCCGGCGGGAACCTTCTTTAATGCCGTTCCCTGCACAGTAAAATATTTTTCAAAATCCGGCTCATGGATGATCTTTTCCCATTCTTCACCGTTCCTGACAATATAGTTCCGTATCATGGCTGTTGCGTCTTTAAACATATCGGCAAACAGGCCGCCGCCTAAAAAGGACTGATTGTCCGGCTTTATCATAAGGTAATAGCCCACAGGGACAGGCAGCTTACCCTTAGCAGAAATATGGGCGCGGAACGCAGGATTATACGGTGATTTATCATGACTGAAACGGGTATCTCTTACAAGCTTAAAGGTAAGATCCTTCGGATGGTTATGTAAAATACTGCCGTCAAACTTTCCAATTTCCTCTATCAATGCCTGTAATAACTCTTCAAACGCCGCATTTGCCTTCTTGTAATCATCCTTATGCGCATGATACCATTCGCGGTTGTTATTCGAACCCAATGCCGATAAATATGTTGTAATTACCTGTATATTCATAATCTGTCATCTCCTGTATGAATTCTGGATAATGGAAAACTGCGTAGAATCTAAAAATTCCTGTATCAGATGTTTCGTGCGTTCGGGAGACTGGTAGGGCTTGCAAAACGAGAAATCCTGTGATAAGTCGTCAATATCTTCCATAGCATTTTTTACATCGAGCATTGTCTGCACGGGAATTTCCGTGGCCGCCGTATAATCCAGTTGCAGCGGATGTATCCGATGGTTTTGTATCGCATAATTCACCCGGTCTTTACACCTGCATTTGCCGCTGCCATATTCTCCGCAATACTGTCCAAGAAAATCCGCCATTTTTTTACGTATTCGGGAAAGCCGTTTGCGGTACGTTTCCGGCGCCATATCCAAAATATCTCCTGCCATGCGGCTGTCAATCTTAAACATGGTTCCCAGTATGAAAATACATCTGCTTTCCGTATCCAGACATTGCAACATGACGTTGGTACAGGACATTTTCAGTTCCTCTGCCAGAATATCCTTTTCCACATTCTGCGTTAAGTCCGGCACATCCTGTATATTTCCGTTTTCTATGTCATCGCCGTAATACTCAAAACGGAGCGGGCAATGGGCAAACATGTGTTTTTTGTAGTTTTTCAGATGGTTGACGGCAATGCTGAATACCCATGTCGTAAATAAGCTGTCGCCTCTGAAAGACGATAAATGCGTAATCATTTTCAGCAAAATATCCTGTGTGGCGTCCTCCGCGTCCGCAAATGTGCCAAGCATCCGCAGGGATAAATTGAATATCGTGTCCTGCACGTGTGCGACAAGGGCTTCCAGGGCCTTTTTATCCCCCGCCGTGGCTTTATCTGCCAAAGCCTGTAATTCTTCATTGGTTTTTTTATTCATGATTTTACCTCCTGTCTGATTAGACAACGCTCCCCTGCCATTGTGACAAAAAACATGTTTTTAATTTTAAAATGTCAAATTTCTTTCCATTCCTGCTTTTTTCACTCTGCCGCAAATCTTCTGAAAATATTTTGCGCGCTAACAGCAATCATAAGGGATACGGCTCCCGCAAATATAACAACAGCGTATTCATATCCCTGGCAAATTTCAAACAGGACGCCATATAACGCATTGCCCAAGGGCTGCGCACACATGGAAACGGTAAAAATGACAGCAATCACCTTTCCGACTAAATTTTGCGGAGTTTCTGTTTGGATGAAGGTCATCATCTGCACGGAAAAAATTGTCGAGCACACCATAATGGTAAAGCAGCACACGATCACGACCATATAATTCATCATGCCGGATGAAAACAAGATCAATGCCGCAGCAATCGGAAACACACATATCGCGCATACAATGATCAGACTGCCCGTTTTACGAATCGACAGTTTATCTGAGAAAATACCCGCGCCGATCCCACCGACCAGCCCGCCTGCCGCCAACGCCCCTTCCGCAAAACCATACAGTCTGTTTGCCTGTGAAGCCTCCAGGTTGAATACCTCTGTTATCAGATATGGCATGGCAACCATAATCATTGCAGACAGAAACAAATTGATACCGCAAATTACAAAAAGGGCTTTTCCGATAACAGGCTTCTCCTTTCGGATAAAACGGATACTCTCTGCAAAATCGATTCTGGCCGTCTCCCATATACTACCATTTGAATCCTGTTTCCGAAACGGTATTTTAATGAAAATTTCCATAACCGCGGACAGGATAAAGCATACTGCGCAAACCCACAATACAGTTTCTAATCCATATGCACTATATAAAATACCGCCAAGTACAGGACCCGTTAAAGATGCAAAAGAACTGATCGTATTGATCATAGCGTTTGCCGCCATAAAATTATCCTGATTGATCAGCGCCGGGACGCTGGCCTGCACGGACGGCTGATAGGCGCCCGCGATGCCATATAGAAGCATCAGCGTAACCGTCAGAAGAAGAATGAGATTCACGTTATTCATAAGAAGAAAAAATGCAATGATGATCGCCGCCGTAGAGAAATCCAGTATTACCATAATATTTCTTTTATTTACCCTGTCTGCCACAATACCCCCAACAGGCGAAAGCAAAATGGCAGGAATGAAAGCGCAGGCGGTAACAGTTCCGTAAAGCGCCGACGAGCCTGTCAAATTTAATAAATATAGAGGTAAGGCAAATCTTATGGCGGCATTGCCAAACAACGAGATAATCTGGCCGATGACAACTAACGTAAAATCCTTTGAAAATAATTTTTGATTCAACTTGATTAACCTCCGTTTTTTTAGTTTCGTTTACTGTCTCTTTTCAGTACCGCGCGCCGGTATGTATGTGTCTCAAAATATATCTGCCCTTATGCCAGGGCAGATATTCATCTACGGCGGATATGAACCGATCCGAAAGACCTGCATGCCCAATTTTGTGCCGTCTGCAGACGGCGCAACTCTGCAAAGCAGGTTCTCATCGTCTGCTTTTTTGATAGATCAGCGCCAGTTCCCGCAATCTTTGCAACATTTCATCATCTACGATATCCAGCCCAAATCCCTGCAGCATCTGCCGGAATACCATAAACTTACGGCAAGAATCTTCCTCCGAGCTGTCAAATATCATGGGATTCATCCAGACATTCGCCACAAGTAAAATCAGTTCCGCCAATTGCTCCGGGTAGTCCGTTTGGATGGAGCCGTCAGAAATACCCTGCTTAATAATCGGCAAAATATAGGCTGGCGCCGCATGCTCTATGGTATCGTGCAAAAGGCTGAAAAGAAGTCTCGGATTATTATGAAAGTCCGGAGCCACCGTAAAAATATCGTTTTGTACCGGCCGGTTGATGGATTCTGCGAAAATTGTTTTCAATTTTTCCTTGCCGCTAAGGTCGGAACGGTCACGGATGACGGCAAGCATCTGGTTTGATTCCGCCGTCATCCGGTCTGAAACGGCAACTAAGATATCTTCCTTTGACTTAAAATGATGATAAATAGCGCCTTTGCTGAGACCGCCTAAATGATCAATAATATCCTGAATGGAAGTATGTTCATATCCCTTTTCCATAAATAAGCGGAATGCAACGTCCAATATTAAATTTACAGTTTCTTCCGGATGCTTATTTCTTGCCATGTCTCCTTCCCCCTCTTAACATACTTTCAGTATGTATTTGCAATATTATCATACCGTCGGTAGGTTTGTCAAGATATTTGATCGCACGCTATAGAATATTTCGTAACAGGCATATCTGCACTATGCATAATCCTTTGCAGGATTTTTTTCCAAGAGATTCACGCCTCGGCGCACTCTCTATGCACCAGCAATATAGGGCACAATTACATCATAAAACTTCTTGCTCCATTCGGCATGGAAACGGGCCATTTGCAGCCAGTCTACCGCATTCTCTATGCTGACATTGGAAAGCTGCATATATAGCTTTGAAGCCTTCTTATCCTCTGCACGATTCCAAGTCAAAGAAACGCCTAATGCACTCTCAATTTCGCCTCTGTGTGAAATCAGTGCATCAAAAGCCTTCTTATTTTCCGCTTTATCGCCTTTCTGAAAAACAATCTCTACACGAGCGGCATCATAATTTGCCACACAGCAAATACTGAAACCGCTAATGCCAAAGAAACCATTTACCCAATTCTCCCGGCTCGGATTGACATTTGCAAAAGAGCCATCCTGCCCATGGGCTTCTTTAATAAACGGTAATGCATAAGTCCAGTACCTTCTCCTAAGCTCATGCCTGCTTCCCGGCTCGTCCGTTGTCAGCTCACTCTCATCACGGAGGAAAAATACCAAATCAGCCGGGGCTTCATCATACAGCCTGAACAGGCGGTTCAATACTGACAGCTTACTCTGTGTGCTTGTATTCGACCACACATAGATGCCGTCGCCGATTTCCACACTCTTGTTAAATGCATTCGGTGTTGTATTAAAATGCAACGCGATATTATCTTCGTCGGACATAGCAAGCTTCGTGATAATGGTTTTATCTTGATCATACAATATTTGAATCACCTTTTGGAACATCTCTACCCAGCTTGACACTGGCTGTTCCGTATTCTTGAAGGTAAATCTGGCAATCAACCGACCTGTAAGTTCCGCCTCATCCTCTAAGGTATAGGAATCCATCTGCTTATCTTTTGGCAGGAAATCAGTCACAGGCAATTGCCAAATTGCTAAAGCTCTATCCGTCAAATAACTGCTGCGCTCCTCAAGCTCCGCCAGCGTCCATTTTTCCTTCCTGGCAATCCAGGTATTCATACGGATACCGCTGTCTTCAAAACCATTCTGCATCGTTTTCTTTTCTGCGAATGTACTATTGCCATATTTGGAATTATAAGCCGTAAGCGTCAGATTAGCGGCACGGTGCAGCCATTCTTCGTGTATCTGTTCAAAATCCCCGCCAAGCTCCCTCTGCCATGCCGGCGTTAGGTGCTGCGGCATAATATGTTCGATAGAGTATGTACCTTCATCGCAGTGACGATATATGTCCTTATCCTCAGCTGTCCCGAAATTCTCCAATCTCTCAAAAGTATAAATCTTATTCTTGCTATTCATGAGATAAACAGGCTTCTTTGCAAACGCTGTGGAAAATTCCGCATCGTCAGGGAAACGAGACCTCTCTTTTTTCGACAGGAGCGCATACTTGAATTTTTCCACATAATTTGTCTCGGCGCCATCATAGCGCACAATCTCTCGGTGCAGCATCAGGAAAATCTTATTCAATGCATTCGTCGGCAACTCGCAAATACTCCTACGGAAGAGATAGTTCTCTGTAATCAGAAAAATCTCCGTGACCTGCTCAAGAGTCAGCTTGTTCTCGTTGTACAGACGAATCACCTCAAGAAAGAATGGCCTCGTTACTGTTGTCTCTAGTCGATTCAACCGATAGATGCAGGCATCCAGAGCTGTGCTTCCGGTCTTTCCGTTCAGAAGCAGTTCATACCTCTTTGCATACTCCAACAAATTCATGAGAAGCGTCTCTGTCTGAAAACTACTCATTTCCGCATAGTCTTTAAAGACA
Organism: uncultured Lachnospiraceae bacterium; assembly: GCA_949471785.1. Lineage (GTDB taxonomy): Bacteria > Bacillota > Clostridia > Lachnospirales > Lachnospiraceae > UBA11957. The sequence goes on from CASWRE010000010.1 coordinate 71,210, forward strand.
GCGTATATTTTCTTTTGCTGCGGAATCGCCTGCTGCTTCACGCTCAAATAGTCCCTGATAAATGTGCTCACATCATATTTCGTGCAGATCTCTATCTGGTTCCAGTATTTTTCATAATACGCATCCTGTTCTTTGGAGGGAATTCCCATAAGGAGAAAGTTTCTGATTTTATCACCTTCATTCAAATCCAGGCCAGTAGAATTCAGACTCTCAAAAATCAACTGCGGATTATCGTCGTTGTTCAACGTGATATTGATAATCTCAAGGCGGCAAATCGCATCAAACAGCTTGTCAATTGTGATTTCCTGCTTCTGAATCCGATCATAAAAATAGTTATAATTTGCCGTCAAATTGGACTCTCGCACATGCTCTGACGGATCTGAAAAGAGTTTGCCAAAAGCTTTCTGATCGTTCTTCACCGGTTTGAGTTTGATGCGTTTTTCCTCCGGTTGATATTTATCCACCAGAAAATCCTCATACAACTGTTTCGACAGCGACTCATCCTCCGATTTCACTGTGCCGTTCTTCATAAGATTGTACATGGCAAGGAACAGCAGCGATACAGTCGTCAGCCGTTGCTGTCCATCAATTACCAGAAATTCCGTATTCCGTCCGCTTGGATTATATACCGATACAAGACTACCAAAGAAATGACTCCGCCTATCGTTTTTAATGACCTTAACCAAGTCATCGTAAAGCTGTTTACAGTTCTCAGTTCTCCAATCATAATTACGCTGATACACTGGAATCATAAAGCGCTTTTTGGAACCCTCCATGTATTCAATTAGCCTGCACTCTGATCCTTTCATTTTGACACCCACTTTCTTTCACTAAAAATCCAGACTATTCTTGACTGGATAATTTTAATATCTTTCCTTTGCATTCCCACCACACACTCTATATGGCACGTTTTCCATGCACTCGACCTTACATGCTGGAAAATTCAGCATTGAAAGCAAGAAACGACCTGTTACTTCTTTGCATTCTCTTCCAGTTCCAGCATGTACTTATCAAAGTCAGACATAAACAATCTGTCCTGAATGACACGATAATTTTCAAATTCAGTTTCGGCTTTTGCCTTGGCAATCTCTGCAGTGATTTTGCCTGCATCCACAATAGTTCAGTTTTAATTGCACCCATACAATTTAGGTTTCCCATACAGCCACGCAACATATCCCGTGGAATATGCGGTTCTGGTTTCAATCCGGTTACGGTTTTTCTCTGTTTTTTCACAGTCCATGTCCTTCCGAAGCGCATTGTCTTAAACATATTCAAAAATTTCACTCTCATGATTCGGTTGGTTGCTTTTTGCGTCCAATGAGTAATCACCCGTCCCTTTGACAATTATCTCCGCAGTTTTTTGCTGGCAGTTCAGCGCATCCGCAACAATCAGGCATACTTTAATATTTGTTTTCTTCAGCAGCTCCTGTGCCGCAGGAATCTCATTGTTTTTGGCTAAAAGCGTTTCTAACGCCGGAGACAATTCCAAGTTCACAAATTTGCGCACTAATAATATGCAGAGGACTGCCCATATGTTTCATCCCTGTTGTGGAACGGATTGTTTTTCCATCTAGTGTGCTGACACGTTGATATTTAGATTTACCACCACCTCTTTAGGCAGTA
>CASWRE010000011.1 GCA_949471785.1 uncultured Lachnospiraceae bacterium
ACACTACATAGACACGTTAATTGCCCAAACCCTTTATTTTCCGTTTGTGTTCCCACACCCGATATCAACTACCACCGAAACGTCAAAGTAGTTTTTGAGGTGCTTATTTCGGATTTTTTCACCCTCCGAAGTGAACATGAAATGCTTCGCAAAGTGCCTAAAATAAAGGATTTCTACGAGGTTTTCTTTTGTATCAACACAATAGTCTCCACATGCGCAGCAAAAGGAAACATATCCACGCACCGAACTCTCTCCACACTATACCCGCCTCCAATCAGCATCTCCAGATCTCTGGCCAGACTGGTAGGCTTACAGGAAATATACACCATCCGTTCCACCCCATACTCAATAATCCTTTTCAGGGCTTTGGGATTCACCCCATCCCGCGGGGGATCAAGGACGATCAAATCCGGTTTCTCATCAATCTTCTCCAGCATTTTCAACACATCCCCGGCCAAAAACCTGCAATTTGACAGGCCATTTAGAGCTGCATTCTCTCTGGCGGCTTCCACGGCCTCCGGGACAATCTCCACTCCCACTACCCTGTCGGCCAGCGGAGCCAGTATTTGAGCGATCGTACCGGTGCCGCTGTAGAGATCATAGATTACCTTGTCCTTCGTGTCGCCGATAAACTCGCGGGCTGTTTCATAAAGTACCTCCGCCCCCTTTGTATTGGTCTGGAAAAAGGAAAAAGGTGTAACACGGAATTTCAGGCCCAACAGCTCCTCATAAAAATCATCTCGGCCATAAAGAATTTCCATGCAGTCACTTTGCACCACGTCTGCCGGGGAATCATTAATGATATGCAAAATACCCGACAGATGCCCCTCCAGAGGCAACGCCAGCAGCCTGTCCTTAAACATCTCCAGATCCGGCTCTTCCTGGCTGGTGGTGACCAACGCCGCCAAAATCCCGCCGCTGCTCACTGACCGGCGTATCAACAAGTGACGCAGATAGCCCGTATGTTGCATTTTGCGATAGACCGGAACAGGATTTTCACGAAAATATGCCTGCACACAATTCAATATAGCACAAAAATCCTCATGAACAATCTGACAGTCACCTGCGGACAAAATATCATAAGTACTGCCTTTTTTATGCAGGCCAAGAGTCAGAGGCCCGCCCTTATATTCATCGCCAAAAGAAAACTCCATTTTATTGCGGTAGGCAAGCTCCGCCGGACTGGCTTTGATACCTTCAAATATATAATCCGGCTCCCCCTGTTCGTTCAACTGTCCCGCCTCCCGGAGAGCCGCGTCGAGAAGCCGCTTTACCTGAGCCGCCTTCATCTTCAACTGGCTTTCGTAAGCCATCGTCTGATAGGTACAGCCGCCACAGGCAGGAAATATAGAGCACAGCGGAGCCCCCGTCTCCAAAGGAGAGGGTTCCAATACCTGCAGAATTCGCCCTGCCAGTCTGCCGGCCCGTTTCTTCTGTACAATTCCGCTGACACTTTGCCCGGGAATACCGTTTTTCACCTGAATTACCTGACCATCGGTTGTCTCTACCCTGCATTTATTGGGAAAATCCACCCGGGTAATCTTTCCCTCAAATCTGTCTCCCTTTTTCATTTCTCCTCCATATTTCCAGACAGCCGCCCGATTTTCTCCATGAGTGAAAATCGCATACTGTCTGGAAAAGTTATTATTGCATGATATTTACTGAAAATCAAAAAAAGGCTCCGGCACACATCTGGCGCCGAAGCCTCCACTACTTTCCCGGTCTTCATTTGCCGGATTTTTGTATTTTATTCCTCTGCCGTCTCTTTTTCTTCCTCGGCTGAAGCCTCCACAGCCTCTTTCTCCTCTTCGGCAGGAGCCTCTGCAGACGCTTTCTCAGTCTTGTCCTCCTCAAAAGCATCCTCAAACTCGTCCTCAAAGTCTTCCTCGAAATCCTCCAGATAATCCGGCGTCAGGAAACGATATACGGCATACGCGATACCGGCCACGGCTGCAATCGTACCGATAATAGCCAGCATCCACAAAACTATGTTCCTGCACTTCTTATCTTCATTTTCCTGTTTCCTTAACAATGCGATCAACTCATCAATTTTGTTCATAATGCTTACCGCCTTTCCTTAGATATCGTTATTATATCACCATTGCGTCCGTTTTACCACATAAATTTCATCAATCTCATGACAAAAGCATAAATGGCTTTATTCTTTCAAGTTCTGTAAACAGGACAAAACACTATATTTTTTGTAATTTCGCAAAGGCCGCAAACATTTTTTTCGTGCCGTATCGCTCAAAATCTACCGTAACCTCATAATCTTTGCCGCCTTTGACAATATTAAGCACCATTCCCGTGCCGAATTTCACATGACGAACAGTATCCCCCACCTCGTAGTCCAGCCCGCCGTCCGGCGTCCCCATGGAACTGCCGGGACGAAAAGCCGGGGAGGCCGTCCGATCTGCGGCATAGGCAGGCTTTCGGAAATCGGCCCGCATCTGCCGGTAGGCTGTGTTCCGGGGCATATTGTCCGTTTTTCTCTCCGGCAAAGCTTCCCTGCCCAAATCCACCAGCTCCCGGGGGATCTCGTGGACGAATCGAGATACCTTATTATACTGGGTCTCGCCGCGGATCATCCGCTGTCTTGCACTGGTCATGGTCAGATCTTTCATGGCCCTGGTGATACCCACATAACAGAGACGGCGCTCCTCCTCCAGCTCCGTCCGGTCATCGGAGGTGATCGTCATATAGCTGGGGAACATACCATCCTCCATACCGGTCAGATACACCTGCGGAAATTCCAGTCCCTTGGCGCTGTGAAGGGTCATCAGAAGTACCCGGTTCGGATCGTCCTCCACCATGTCAATATCGGCCACCAGCGCCACCTCCGCCAGAAAGCCGCTCAAAGAAGGCTCATCTGCCTCATCCTCATAGGTTACCACTTTGCTGATCAGCTCGTCGATATTTTCTATACGGCTTCTTGCCTCATCGGTGCCCTCCAGCTCCAGGGCTTTTACATAACCGGTCTGTTCAATAATCTTGTCCAGAAGCTCCGACACCTTGACCACCGAAGCCACGGTCCGCAGGCTTTCTACGTACGTCACAAATCCCTCGATCTTACCCAGCGTCCTGCCAAGGGAAGGCACGCAGGAGGCCTCACACAGAGCCTGATAGAGAGACAGCCCCCTTTCATCTGCGTAATCCTGCACTTTAGTCAGACTGGCCGCACCGATTCCCCTCTTGGGCACATTGATGATCCTGCGCACCGCCAGGTCATCCCGGGCATTGTCCACAGTTTTTAAATAGCACAGCAGATCCTTAATCTCTTTTCTGGCATAGAAATTCACGCCGCCCACCAGGCGATACGGAATATTGGCCATCAAAAATTTTTCCTCGAATAAACGGGACTGCGCGTTGATGCGATACAGAATAGCAAAATCGCTGTACTGCGCTCCGTTTCGCACCTTTTTTCCGATATCTCCGGCCACATATTCCGCCTCCTCAAAACCGTTCATGAACTGTCGGAAATGCAGCAGTTCGCCCTCTTCATTGGCCGACCAGAGGGTTTTTCTTTTCCGGCTCTGATTATTGGCAATCACCGCATTAGCCACGTGAAGGATATTCTGAGTGGAACGGTAATTCTGTTCCAGCCTGATCACCTGCGCGTCGGGAAACACATCCTCGAAGCCCAGAATATTCCGGATATCCGCCCCACGGAAACGATAAATTGACTGGTCGTCATCCCCCACCACACAGAGATTTCTGTATTTCTTCGCCAACAGATGGATCAGTTCAAACTGCACCGCATTCGTATCCTGGTATTCGTCCACCATCATATAGAGAAACCGTTCCTGATAATTACTCAGCACATCCTCCTGGCTTTTAAAGAGCTCCACCGTTTTAACCAACAGATCGTCAAAATCCAGGGCATTGCTCTGCCACAGATGCTGCTGATAGGCCTTATAAGCCCGGGCAATCTCCCGCTTATTCCAGTCCCCCGCCGCATTCAGCGCATATTCTTCAGGAGAGATCATTTCATTTTTCGCCGCGGAAATCGCCGAGAGTACCGCCCTGTCTTTGAATATCTTAGAATCCAGATCCAGTTGCTTGAGTACCGCCTTGATCACTGTCTTCTGGTCGTCCGTATCATAAATAGTAAAACTCCTGTCATACCCCAGGCGGTCTATGTATCGGCGCAAAATCCGCACACACAGAGAATGGAAGGTGCTGACCCAAACACTGTCCCCCTGAACGCCTGTCAACTGATTCACCCGTTCCCGCATTTCTCCGGCTGCTTTATTCGTAAAGGTGATGGCCAGAATGTTCCAGGGCGCTACGCCCTTTTCGCTGATCAGACAGGCGATCCGCTCAGTCAGCACCCGTGTTTTCCCCGACCCTGCTCCCGCTATAATCAGAAGCGGCCCCTCTGTACAGAGCACTGCTTCCCTCTGCTGCTTATTTAACTCCATATCCTCCTCCGTCCCATTTCATCAATCGTAAAACTTCTCTCATTATAGGCTATCTGCCCCCTTATTTCAACCGCCCCACAAATCCTCTTTTTAATTTTCCACCTCCACGTGAAATGAACGTATCGGACAGCAATAATCCGTCAAACGGATGCAAATGCCCCAGCCAAGACGGCTTGATTTTTCCCGCCGGCACGAGTATAATCCTATTATATATATCCTTAATTTATGCGTTATTGGAGGTGTATGCATTCATGGATATCAATCAGGAAGAACTGCGGAAAATCATTGCGGAATTTTTAGACAAATTTGACTATATCCGACCGGATGAAATCCCTGATATCCCGCTGTACATGGATCAGGTTACCACATTCATGAACAACCGAATGGATTATACCCGGCGCTATCCCGAAGACAAGATACTGACCAAAACCATGATTAACAACTACGCCAAAAATCATCTGCTCCCGCCTCCCGAAAAGAAAAAATACAGCAGAAACCATGTCTTACTCATGGTGTTCATATACTATTTTAAAAACTTTCTTTCCATCACTGATATTCAAAAACTCTTAACGCCCTTAAACAATGTTTATTTTGATACTGAGAGCGAGCACAGTCTGTCGGAAGTGTACACCAGGATTTTCAACCAGGCTCCTGACAAAATGGACAAGCTCCTGAGCGATCTGGAGCAGGAATCTCTCCGGTGCAGCCGGATTTTTGAGGATTACCCCGAAGAAGAGCAGGATTTTCTCCAGCTATTTACTTCGATCTGTCTGCTGAGCTTTGATGTATATATCCGCAAACAGGTCATTGAAAAACTGCTGGATCAATTTCCTGAAAACACGAAAAAAGGAACTCCTAAGAAAAAATAACTCGCTTCTTTACAGTAAATTATCAGTGTGCTAAAATGAAGAAACTGTGGCTAAACCGAAAAGGAAAGCCAAAGAAATGCTATCGGAGGAAAGGAATGAATAAGAAACTTCATACCGAAGCCGTAAACCAGCTTTTTGCGGCTGTACTCAGTCTGGAAACAATAGAAGAATGCTATACGTTTTTTGAAGATATCTGTACCATCAATGAATTGCTGTCCCTGTCACAGCGTTTTGAAGTGGCGCGGATGCTGAGAGAAAAGAACACCTACACGGAAATATCGGAGAAAACCGGCGCGTCAACTGCTACGATCAGCCGCGTTAACCGCTGCCTCGTCTATGGCAACGACGGTTATGCTATGGTCATGGACAGGCTGGACCGGAAAGCCGAACCGGAAAAATGACGAACCGATCCCGCTGGTACGGAAGACGTTACTATTCCCTGGACGCGTATTGCCGGGACACTTTCGGAGAAAAAGTATACAAGCTGGCCCTGGACGGAGGCATGACCTGTCCTAATCGGGACGGCACGCTGGGCGCCGGAGGCTGTATTTTCTGCAGCGCGGGCGGTTCCGGTGAATTTGCCGGCAGCCGTCATATGTCTGTTACAGAACAGTTGGAAGAACAGATTGTCCTGATCCGTGCCAAACGCCCCATCAAAAAGTTTATCGCGTATTTTCAGCCATATACCAATACCTATGCGCCGGCGGATGTTCTGAAAAGCCTGTTTACCGAGGCCATCAGTTGTCCCGACGTGGCCGCCCTGTCCGTAGCCACCCGGCCCGACTGTCTCCCGGACGAGACGGTAAATCTCCTTGCCTGGCTGAACCGCCGCAAACCGGTCTGGATCGAACTAGGCCTGCAGACGGTTCATGCGGACACTGCCCGCTATATCCGGCGGGGCTATCCCCTCTCCTGCTACACGGATGCCGTAGACAGACTCCATAAGGCAGGAATTTCCCAGATTATCACCCATGTGATTCTGGGACTTCCCGGAGAAACTGACCGACATGTGCTGGAAACCATGAAATTTCTCAATACCCAGCCCATCACCGGGGTAAAGCTGCAGCTTCTCCATGTGCTGAAAGACACCGATCTGGCCCGCGATTATGCAGACGGCCGATTTGAAACGCTTAGCAGGGAACACTATCTGAATCTGCTCATCTGCTGCCTCGAGAATTTGTCTCCTGATCTTGTCATCCATCGGGTCACCGGAGACGGACCGAAAGAATTGCTGATCGCGCCTCTCTGGAGCCTCGCCAAGCGCACCGTATTAAACGACCTGCATCATCGACTGAAAATTCTGGATACCTGGCAGGGGAAAAAATATGAAAAGGATGGAAAACCATGACCGAAGCATTCACACTCTACAAACTGATCCTGCTCTATGCACTGGAAACGGCCCGGGAGCCCCTGACTACTGGCCGTCTGTGCGACCTGATGGTAGAGAAAGAATATACCAACTATTTCACTACACAGCAGCTTCTCTCGGAGATGACCGACGACGGACTGGTCTATCCTGAAAAATACCGTAACACCTTTCTTTACACCATCACGGCGGAGGGCCTGAGTACCATCGATCTTTTCCGGCGCAATATTTCTCCGGAGATTCGCAGAGAAATCGATACGTATCTGCGGGAACATGGCACTGAACTGCTGGAGCGCCATTCCTACCCCGCCATCTATGACCGGAATGAATGGCAGGAATATACTGTGGACTGCGCCATCCGGGAAAAGAATCACGACCTGCTGCATCTCTCCCTTTCCGTTCCTACCGAAGAAGCAGCCATGACAATCTGCAAAAAATGGCGTGAAAAAAGCTCGGATCTATATAATCTTGTAATGGAAACACTTCTGTAAATCCAAAGTATCCGTAAAAAATGCAGAGATGCCGCCGTTCTCAATGGCCGGCTCTGCATTTTATGAACGTCGGGCTGCTATCTTTTCTCATGTCCGGTTACGTAGCCTTTCCAGCCGCTTACGAATACTCTCTTCCTCACCTATCCTGGTCGGTTCATAAAATTTACTTCCCACAATCTCATCGGGCAAATACTGCTGCTTCACATAATGCTCCTCATAATCGTGAGGATACAGATAGCCGGTTCCGTGGCCCAGCCTGGCGGCCCCTTTATAGTGGGCGTCCTGAAGATGAACGGGAACGGTGGTTTTCACGTTTCGTACAGACTCCATGGCTGCAAAAATGGCCTGACTGGCCGCATTACTTTTCGGCGCTCCCGCAATATAGGCGGCAGCCTGGGCCAGAATAATCTGCGCCTCCGGCATTCCCACCCGCTCCACGGCCAGGCTGGCTGACACGGCTACGGCAAGGGCCTGTGGGTCAGCGTTGCCCACGTCCTCGGCGGCGGAAATCATCAGGCGGCGGGCAATGAATTTGATATCCTCTCCGGCATAGAGCATCTTCGCCAGATAATAAACCGCCGCATCCGGATCTGAACCGCGCAGACTCTTGATAAACGCGGATATGGTATCGTAATGCTGATCCCCCGTCTTGTCGTAGCGCACCACACGTTTCTGAATGCACTCCGAAGCAGTTTCCAGATCGATCCGTATCATACCGTCTTCTCCCCGGGGAGTAGTCAGCACCGCAAGCTCTATGGCATTTAAGGCCGCCCTTGCATCACCCCCGGCGATATCCGCGAGAAAATCCCTCGCCTCATCCTCCAGAACTGCCCCATAGCTTCCCATACCACAGACTTCATCCGTCACCGCCCGCTCAAGCAGCCGGGCAATGTCCTCCTTTTCCAGAGCTTTCAGTTCAAATATAACAGAACGTGACAACAGAGCGCCGTTTACCTCAAAATAGGGATTCTCCGTCGTCGCCCCGATCAGAATTACCGTTCCGTCCTCCACAAAAGGAAGCAGATAATCCTGTTGTCCTTTGTTGAAGCGATGGATCTCATCAATGAACAGTATCGTCTTTCTCCCGTACATCCCGAGCTGATCCTGGGCATCCTTCACCGCCGCTTCCATGTCCTTCTTCCCCGCCGTGGTAGCGTTTAACTGCGTAAACAGGGCGCTGGTGGTATTGGCGATCACCTTTGCCAGCGTCGTCTTCCCCGTTCCCGGCGGCCCATAAAAAATGACCGACCCTAGCTTGTCCGCCTTGATCGCCCGGTACAGCATTTTCCCCTCACCGATGATATGCTGCTGCCCCACCACCTCATCCAGTGTCTTGGGCCGCATCCGGGACGCCAGCGGCGATTCTTTCTCCTGGTTTTTCTCCTTCATATACGAAAATAAATCCATGCTTCCCTGCCTCCTGATTCTCCGAATTACACAGCCTGCCATTATTCTCCGAAATTTCTGACGCCAGAAAGAGAGCGCCGACTTTCATCAACGCTCTCTCCCTGCGATCTATGACCGCTCAGACACATACCGAAGGCTGTGCCACTGCAATTTAATCCAGATGATACACCTCTTCCATGCCGGACCAGAATTCCCCCTCTTTCCGATCTTCCAGAGGCTGCATCAGCGGTTTTACCAGGCTCCACCAATGCTGAGTCGCCGGATCTTCCGCCATCTTCGCCATATCCCCGTCAAAATCATCTCCGTCATACTCATAGTAAGCAAACATATAGTCGCCTCTTTGATAGATTGAATAATTCCTGATATGGCATGCCTTGATCATCTCATTTACACCCGGCAGCGGGTTGGCATGGTAGGCATTATACTGTTCCTTCCCCTCCGGTTTGATCTTTATCATTTCCCCAATACGCTTAATCATAAAAATACCTTCTTTCCCCAAAAAGACAGCTTATTCGTAAATTTTGGTAGCCTCGTCAAACAATGCCTTGATATTTCTCGGCGGTACGTCCGGCTGCAGGCCCTCATGGCTTGGGGACACAATCAAGCCCGTCGGGAAATAAGACCGGAGCTCCTTCACCTTATCCGCTACCATCTCCGGTGTACCGTTGGGCAGCAAATCCTGGGTATCCACACCGCCGCAGAAGGAAATCTGGCCGTCAAACTTCGCTTTCAGATTGTCGGGCTGCATGCCGGCTGCCAGGGCCTGGATCGGATGAACGATATCCACGCCAGCCTCGATCAGCAGCGGAATAGCCTCCACGATGGAACCGCAGGAGTGATACATGACCTTCACGCCATAACTGTGGGCAATCTCAATCAGCTTCTTCGCTCCGGGGATGACAAACTCGGAGATCAGCTCCGGGCTGATCATCAGGCCCCTCTGGCTTCCCATATCGTCACCGATCAGGATCGCATGTACCTTACCCTTGGTCGCTTCCAGGAAAATCTTCAGCGCTTTCTCATAAAAGGCCACGATATGATCATCCACATAGTGCACCATCTCCGGCTCGGCAACCATGTTCATCAGACAGGTCTGCATACCGAAGGCCGCGCAGACGTCCTGGAAATGACAGGCCCAGAGCATACCCATCACGGCCTTGTCGGCAGGCGCCTCGTCCACCAGTCTCTTGCACTCTTCGGGATCAATGTACAGCGCCGGATCAGGCCACGGGAAATTTACGGCTTTCACATCATCCACATCCTCACACTGAGCAAAGCAGCCGTCAGCAGTCAGGGTACGGTGCTCTGTATCCACGTTACTGCCGTTCATATACCAGTCAAAAGCCGCGAAAATCGCGGAACATGTCGGAGATTTATAGGGAATCTCCACCGCATAAAAATCGTCGCCGCAAACTCTCTTAAGCTCTTTGATATCTTTTACATGGTAAAAGTCACAAAGCGCCGGAACAGCCTCCGGTGTGGGATCGCCCAGCCAGCATGCCGGCCTGTCCACAGGTTTTCTCTCTGTTGTTGCCAAAAAACGCTCAATACTGTTCATTTTTCATGAACTCCTTTCTTATAAATATACAGGTCATTACTCAACCCCTAAATAGTTACCCAAAATTTTCCATGATATACGCCACAATCGGAGCCGGATCTTTCAGACTGTGGGGATGATGGTCACAATCCGGTTTTACGATCACCCGAATCGGGCCGCCATGTTCCTCATAATACGCCGCCAGAAGCTTTCCGTTCTCCTTATATGGCACCACGGTATCTGCTCCGCCGGCCACCAGCATAATCTTCACATGCCCGGCCAGAAGCCGATCCATCTTATTCAGAGGATTGCCCTCAAATGCCAATGCATTTTCTTCGGAGATATGATACGCCTGTTTACACTCTTCCCATTCCTTATCATACCGCTCGGCATCGCCAAATCCCCCCGGCCAGCTTGTCACATTCAGCACCGGCGCGTCCAGATACAGCGTGGATACGGCCTCAGGCATACTCACGGTGAAATTTACCGCATAGAGAGCGCCCCTGCTAAAGCCAAACAGATCCGCCTTTGGGCTCAGCCCCTCCTTTTCCGTCATATAGCGGTAAAACTGCTCCATAATGGCCACTGCCTCCGGGCAGCCATACATATCGCTGATGCCTATGTACGCGACATGCCATCCTTTTTCCAGCAGAGCACGATCCGCATAGTCAAACGCGCCGAAAAACTCCGCCCGCCACACCCACGGCTTCCCGGGGTGAGGTGTCTTCGGTGAAACCAATACACATTCATGGCCGTCCAGTTTAAAATCCCTGCGGGTATAGCCTTCCCATGTACCCACGCAAACATCTGTCTCTACCATATCCCTGCCTCCTGTCATGCTAAAAGGGAAATCATTCCTATCATTTTTTCCCATCCTCTTTATATTTTTTATTATAAACGATGGCGTGATAAAAGGACAGCCTGATTTTTATAATGATTTAAACGTTTAATCCCACTATGAAAAATCGGGCGGAGGTCTGTCCCGCCGCCCGTTTTCCCATATAAAAACCAGCTGGATCATTTTCCTGTAAAAAAGATCCCACTGGCTTTTACGTTCTATATCCCCGACAATCGTCAAATCCTAATCAAAAAAATCTTCCACTCGATTCTTGTCGTCAAATACATTGTTGTATTGCAATAAACGATACTCCTGCAGCAGTTCATCATAGGGAGAGCCTTCCGACGAATCTTCCTCGTCACTGTAAAATGTACCGTCCTTCCCGTAAAATCCATTCACGGTGAGCACAGGTACTTCTTTCCGAAGCTGATTCAAATACCTGTAAAACGGTGTTTCCTCAAGATGGCAAACCTCAAACATATAAGCGGCCAGATAATTCAGGCTGATCTTTTCATTTTCGCGCTCTTCGATATCATAATTCGACCAGATCAGAAAAGGAACCTGATATCGCTCCATGTTCTCTTCCTCCGAGAGCTCCTTGATCGGTTTGCCGATTACTTTTTCATAAAATTCCTCATCCAATCTGGGCATATGATCGCCAAAAAATACAATCACCGTATCCTCATCTACCTGTTCAAAATAGTCCACAAGGGTTTTCAATGAAGCGTCCGATAAATGTGCCAGATTGATAAAGCGTTCTGCTTCCGCATTATAATAATTCGGGTCCGTAATCTTTATATTTACATCAAAATTATCGTAATCTTCATCATAAGGGCCATGATTCTGCATAGTCACATTAAACATATAAAAGGGCGAATCATAGGACTGTTTATGCTTTTCATATTCGGAAATGATCCGCTTTACATCCGTATCGTCGGAAATCCACTTTCGTATACGGGTAATCTCCTTCTTGGAAAAATCCTTCTGTGAAAGATACTGGCTAAAACCTAACAGCGGATATACTTTATTTCTGCTGTAGCCTCCCGGTTTATAGGGATGCATGGCTATGGCCTCCTCATACCCCTGGCTCAAAAGAGTCGATGTAAGCCCCTCGATCGGTTTTCTGATCAGCATCTGATAAGGCACAACCTTGGGCAGGAAAAACATGGAATCTCCTGTTAAAAATTCAAATTCACTGTTAACGGTTTTTCCTCCATACACAGAGACATATGCCTTGCCTTTTACGGTATTTTCCGTCAGGCTGTTAATAAAGGGCATCACTTCTTCACTGGTGGGCAGCTGTCCCAGAGATTGTATATCCGCAAAAGATTCATTCATTATCACAATCACATTGGGGTTTTTATACGCTTCCTTTTGTGAAACGTCTTCGCCAAGTTCATCCTTTATTTTATCTGCCAGCGCCTGGACAGCCTCGATAGAATAGCCTTCCGGCCGGTCTACCTTGGTCATCTGAGCCGTGCGGATAAAAGAAACCACCGCGCCGTTTTTTCTATAAGAACTCCTGGTATGAAAATGATGTATCTTTACATTCCAGCTGGCCAGTGTCGTACTGAAAACAAATATGTACAGAAAAAGGACAAAGCAAACGCCGTAAATACCCAGAAGCGGAAGTCGAAATTCCTTTTCCAAATGCTGTTTTTCTTTTAAAAAGATTGCGGCCGCAATGACCAGCAGGGAAACAATCAGCTGTATAATCATCTGGGCAGTTAAGGTATAATCATACTCCCCTGCAACCCCGGCGGCAGCGCCGATGGTGGACAAATCGGTGAAATACAGTGGTGAACCCCGAAATTTGTATACAAAATAGCAGGCATAGCTGAATATGAAAGACAGCGCCGTGATAGAAACAATAGAAATTTTCATGGAATTTGTTATCATGAAAACGGTAATCATGAGGAAACCAATGACCAGAATATTCAAAACAGCGATTAAATGTCTCAGGACACTGAAATCCCCGTTCACAAGCTCAATCATAAAGAAATTAATGAATGGTGTAAGTGCAAACAATGCAAACAACAATTTTGTCTGCATTGTAAAATTATGTATGGACGAAAAAAAATCATCCTTCATTTTTCGTAAAAATTTAGGCATACAAATCCCTCCCGCTATATAATAAAGGTACTATTTTTCCCTTTTTTACGACATTTTATCTTACTACAAGAAAAGTAAAAACACAAGAGGTTAATTAATGAAATTCCATCCTCTTGTTGACATTTTGCTTTTTCTGTGACACACTTGATTTGTATACTTTTTTCACGAATATGATACATACATATTTTCCTGTACACTTATGCGAATATGCATGATCAAACAAAGGAGTCTGTTCCATGGCAACATTAAAGGATGTGGCAGCCCGGGCCGGCGTTTCTGTGGCCACGGTATCCTACTGTATCAACAACACCCACAATTTGAGCGCTGAAACCAGAGCCCGCATCAATCAGGCGATCAGTGAGCTGAACTATATCCCCAATTCCCAGGCCAGAAGCCTGAAAAGTCAGACTTCAAGGGAAATCTGCGCCATTTTCCCCGACCTGGAAAATCTATGCTACAATGAATTTTTGAAAGGCATGATCATGCAGGCGGAAAATATGAATTATTCGCTGAATATCTCCTGCTCTTACAACGATATGAGAAAGGAGCAGACGCTGATTGAAAATGCCATCAGCAAAAACAGCGCCGGTATCCTGTTGGTCACATGTCAGCCTCAGAATACCGAATTTTTCCGGAACACGCTGTTAAAACACAAACAGGAAACGGTTTTTCTTGACCGCATGCCCAGCAAGATCGACGCTATCTACTTCGGTTTTGACAATTACACCACCGTACAGTATCTGACCCAGCGGCTGATCAACAGCAATTTTAAGGATATTGCCCTCCTGACCGGTCCGGACAATCTGTTTTCCGAATCCGAGTGTATCGCGGCTTTTCAGGATACCATGGACCAGGCCGGGCTGTACTATGGCGCCAGACGTCAGCTGACCACAGATACCACAAAGGAAGGGGCC
Source organism: uncultured Lachnospiraceae bacterium (assembly GCA_949471785.1). Classification (GTDB taxonomy): domain Bacteria; phylum Bacillota; class Clostridia; order Lachnospirales; family Lachnospiraceae; genus UBA11957. The sequence goes on from CASWRE010000011.1 coordinate 13,956, forward strand.
TTTAAAGTCTCCCTGCAGACCTGGATCAACGATCCTCCTCAGGCGATCATTACTTCCTCTCAGGCTCTCTGCCAGGGGGTAATCGAAGCCTGTCATCTGGCAAACCTGCATATTCCCGAAGACATTTGCCTGATCACGCTGGATGTGGATAACTGGAATCTTTCCTCCTTTTATCCGAACATTATCCGCACGACCCGGCCCGCTTATGCCCTGGGTGTGCAGAGCTGTCAGGCCCTGATCAATGTAGTAGAGCAATCCGAAAAACCGGAAAATCGCTTTCATCTGCTTCGGGACACGATCACCAACTATCCCATCCGGCTGCCAATGCCCAGAAACCTGAACCTGGAAAATTCTGATCTATCCCTCGGCACGCTGAATATCGCCGCCGCCGACCTGCCCACCATCCGCGCTATCCAGGCAGTCAGCCAGGAATTTTACCATAAATATCATCTTCGATTAAATTTCGATCTCCTGGAGCTCAGAGATCTGTTCACCGTAATCGAAGAGGATTCCAAACGGGATCATCCACGATATGATATCTATCTCTATGATACTTCCTGGTTTTCCTACCTTTATGAAACCGGCTGTTTGAGAGATATTACGGATGAGATCTACGCCAACCCGGAAATGATGCGCTACTTTATCCCTAAAAACCTGGAAAACTGCTGCCGCAATAACCGTTACTATGGTTTCCCCATTATCGGCGGCACACAGTTTCTGCTCTACCGCAGAGACTTGTTTTCTGACCGGGAACTGGGATTAAAATACAAGAAAGATCACAAGCTTTCCCTGCGTCCGCCTAAGACCTGGAAAGAATTCAATACCATCGCCCGATTCTTCACCAGAGAATTCAACCACGACTCTCCCACAGAATATGGTACGGCCATCGCCATGGGGCTGAACGAAGAGCTGGCTCTGGAATTTGAGCCTCGCCTGTGGAGCCACGGCGGCAGTTTTTTTAACACCCATGGCCATTTGTGCCTGAATTCCCCGCAAAATGCCCGTGCCATGGCAAGCTTTAAAGAAAGTCTTCGCTATTCCAAGCCGGATATCTTTTCCACCCAGGAAGCTTTCCCGGAATTTTCCAAAGGTAATGTTGCCATGATCATCACCTTTACCGAATATGCCGCTCAGATCCAGAACAGCTTTCATTCCGAATACCTGCACAAAAGCGGTTACAGCAATATACCGGGACGCACGCCGGTAAATGTTGGCTGGCACCTGGGCGTTCCCAGGGTATGTCCCAGGATCAACGATGTTACCCAGCTTTTCCACTGGCTCCATAAACGCCATACTTCCTACTATATGTCCATCCTCTCCGGCGCCTCGGCCCTGGAATATCCTTACAAAAATCACGAGCTTCGGAAGCTTTATCCCTGGATGGATCTTACTCTGGACTCCATGGATGCCTGCCGTTCCCGCATCTATCCCCAGAAAAAGCTGAACGGCTATCTGCCCCCCCATGAATTTGAGGCCATTATTTGTGACGCGCTCCGCACTCTGCCCAACACTTCCCAGGATATTACCGACTGCCTGAATAACATACAGCGTCAGGCGATTAAAGCTCTGTCTTCCTGAAAAACAACAGACAGAACCGGGTGGAAATCTGCTATTCTACCCGGTTCATCTCTTTCCTCTATTCAAAACGCTTTCCTATCTTCCGCAAAAGCCTGTCCATCATCCGGCCAGCATATAAGGACGAATCTTCTCCATGACGTCCTGCATCTCATCCTCAAAAACCCACAACTCCAGAGGACCGCTCAGATCCAGGCTGCACACGCCAAGAATGGACTTCGCATCCACGGTAATTCTGCCTTTACACAAATTAAAATCCCCGTCGCAGTTGGCCAGGATCGATACCAGTCCCTGCACGTCATCCATATTGTTCAGTTTGATCATAACCTTCTTCAAGCGCACCTCCCATCCGGCTGCAGTCAAAATCCTCCGCAACTCTTTTGTAGAAACCATGTTTTCAGTGTTCGAGAGCTCTCTGTGCATTTGAAATATTTGATAATCTTAGTATGCATCTTTACATAAGTTTTGTCAATATGCTTTTATGCTTTTCCTGTGCAAATCTCTTTTTCGTCATATTGTCATTTTTTCATCAAATTCAAAACAAATTTCTGTATGTTTCAGATAGGTCAGGCGTCAACCAATTGGTCTACCGTAACCAGGCGGAACCCCCTGGCCTTCAATTCGTCGATAATGCGAAAAGCCGCTTCCACCGAGGTATCATAGCAGTCATGAAGCAGAATAATATCGCCGTCTTCCACCTCATCCATCACCCTGTCCGTGATCGCCTTGGTATTCTGTAAAGCCCAGTCTCGGGAATCGACGGACCAGCCCACTGGAATCTGACGTATATTTTTTTCCAGACTGTCATTCCACTCCCCGTAAGGCGGACGGACATACTCCACTTCCTGTCCGGTAAGAGACTCGATCTTGTCGGCAGTCAACGTCACCTGCTCGATGGCCTCATCCAGAGGAAGAAGGGGCAGATTGACATGATTCTGTGTATGGGTTCCCAACAGATGACCCTCCGCCGCCATTTCCCGGACAAGCTCCTCATTCCCGTCTATATTCACACCCAAAAGGAAAAAGGTAACGCAGACTCCTCTCTCCCGCAATCCCTCCAGCAGTGTATCCGTACACCCGGGAATCGGGCCGTCGTCAAAAGTAATGGCCACTGTTGGCTGCTGACTTTCTGTTTCTTCCTCCGCTCCTTCTGCTTTATTCTCCATTTCTTTCCCCATATGCAGATTGTCAAGCACAACCACGGCCAAAGATTCCCAACCTCTCAATGCCACAACCGCCACAAACATACATATCGCTGCACTCAATGTAATGATAAGCCAATATCGCTTCATACCCTGCTTATCCGCATATTCTTTTCTTTATTCTATGACGGGTCTGGCATATTTAATCCTCTTTCGAATCTGAATTGTTCATTAATTGATCTCATTGCGGCTTCTCATTTTGAGCTCCACCACCGGATGAGTGGCTTTCCTTTTTTGCGGAGGCGGCAGCTGCATATAGTCTTTCCCATAGGAATATTCCAGATATTTCTCGGCTTCCACAGGCACAGGATAAGGCTTTCCACCCAAAAAAGCAATACGCACATCTGAGAGCCACTTCTCCGGAAAAGCGCCGTGGCGCAAATGCTCCCCGGTCCCGTCATATAAATATCCTGTATGTTTTCTGGAGAAGTGCGTAACCACTTTATGCTGTATCCTTTCCAGTTTTTTCATGGACGTCCTGTTTTTATACCAGGTCATAATCCGGCACAACCTCTTCATTTTTCCATAAAAATGCATATCCGTGCCTTCCCATTTATGGAATACCAGCGACCGGGCCAACAAGGTAAAAAACACATGGAGTTTCTGACCTGGCCTGTGCTTTGCCGTCCGGTCATGGACAAAAATATCGACAAATATCCCCTGATGCATCCCCGAAAACTGCCGGGAAAATTCTGTTTTAAATACGGTTCCGTTCATACGAATCTTATCAAAAATACTGTGATAATCCGGATCTGTCTTGTTTGACTGATAATAGAAATCCAGGCTGATCTCTTTTTGTACCACAGACAGAAATTTCTCATATTGATCTCTGAGCATCATCACGTCAATATCATCATCCCAGGGAATCAGATTACGGTGGCGAATCGCGCCGAGAAGAGTCCCTCCCCCCAGAAAATATGTGATGCCATGAGCCTTACATATGCGGTCAAACTCTTCCAGACAGGCCAGCTGACACTGCTGCAGTTCTCTCAGTTTTCCGTTGTACGTATTATCAAAATAGAAAAACGGCTCTGGATGCCGGACCGTTTTCCATACCATATAAGCGCCGTCAGCCAAAGGCAATGTTCCGCCGGAAAGACGAATATATTTCTGTGAAGAATCCGCGGAGGAAATCAGAGCGAAGAGGCGACAGAGAAGTTCCCCGGCACAGATATAGTGATGCCCCGACAGAAACGACCGCTCATAATCCTCAAATTCAGAAAAACGCAGGCATTCATCCTCTTCAAGGCCAAACACGGCAGGAATAACGATCTGGCTGGCATCCGTCGATACAAAAACTCTTCCCGCGTCTTCCTCAGCTGTAAGAACCCAGTAGCGCACATAGGCATCACGGTCGGCCAGGTCCGGCAGATCCTCCGCTACACTCACCGACCATCCCTTTTCTCTGGAAAGTATTCCGGCGCCCTCCCTGACCAGATTTCGCAGCCCCCCATGCCAAACAATCAACTCCTGGCTCTGTTTGGGCGCTTCTGGTAATTTCTCATATTGCAACATTTCTATCCACAAATTTCCCAGTCGATCCATATCCTGTCTCCCTGCAGCAGTCCGGTGTAGTCTGCGCGTAACAGTTCAGCCTTCGGCTTCACTGTTGCGGAACCTGCTCTTATCAAACTCTCCATTTATTTGCAAACGGCCGCCATTTATGCTATGCTATACCTTATCGACGGCAGATGCTTTTTTCTGTCTGTTCCAAAACGTTATGATTCCGGAGGTTATATGAAATATTATTTTAAATATATCCTGCAAAAGCTGATCACTCTGCCACTTTTCCTCTTGCGTATATTCCCCGTAAAGAAAAACCGCATACTTTTCCTGAGCCTGGAGGGCGGTTCCCTCTGCGAATACGCCTGCAATCCAAAATATTTCTGCGAATATCTTCTCAAAACCCGGCCCCACGGCTTTGAGCTGGTCTGGCTCTTTAAAAAACCAGAGAATTATACTTTTCTGCGGGAAAAGGGCATACGAACGGCCAGGCATTTCACTCCGAAAGGATTTTACTATACTCTGACCTCACAAATTGTCATTTCCAACGGCGGCTATATGACATGGTTCCCTTTCCGCAGGGAACAGCTGTGCATCAACACCTGGCACGGCGGCGGGGCTTACAAAAAACTGGAAAACGATGCCGCCGGAGCCAATGCCGCCACGAGAAAACGCATGGAACATGCCGCCCGCCACACCGATGCCTTCCTGTCCGGCTGTGAACAGTTTTCCCGCCACGTAATTCGCGGCGCATTTCTCTATAGCGGGGAAATACTGCCTGTCGGCATGCCCAGAAATGACATTTTCTTTTCCGGACAGAAAGATATCTTCTATAAAAGTGTACGGCAGGCTTTCAGCCTTCCGGAAAGCGTGCGCATTTTACTCTACGCGCCCACCTTCCGCACCCATACCCCAAAATATCCGGCCCTGGACGCAGGTTTTTTGCTGGAGAAACTGCGCCGTCTTACCGGGGAAAACTGGTATCTGCTCTATCGCGCACATATCCAGTCGGGAGACGTGGCCTGTCTGAAAAATCTCACGGACCACTGTCTGGATGCGTCTGCCTACCCCGATACCCAGGAGCTTCTATGCGCGGCTGACTGGCTGATCACCGACTATTCCTCCATTGTATGGGATTTCTCACTGACTGATCGCCCTCTCCTCTTATACACACCGGATCTGGACGATTATTGCCGCGGAAGAGGATTCTATGTAGATATCCGGGATTGGGGCTTTCCCATCTGCCACACCATGGAAGAGCTCACGAAAACTCTCCCGCAGCTGCTCTCCGGCGTATACAAAAACGGGCCCGAACACCATCGCGAACTCCTCGGTTCCTATGAGTCGGGCCATTCCTGCGCAGACTTGCTGGACTATATCCTAAAACACCTCTGAAAATCTTTTCCTGCCGTCATACGAACAAACATTTCCTGCAGACCTACAGACGGCTGCCAACCCAATTCCTTCAGGCGGGAGCTGTCCAATCGGATCACCATCTCCGGATTGTACCCAAAAGAAGCAAGATCCTCGGGCACATCAAATTCCACAGAGATCCCGCTCTCCGGAAATGTATCGCAAACGCACTGAGCCATCTCACGGATGGTCACGGCGGTATCTTCATTGGTCACATTATACGCCTCTCCCGCACTGCCCTTCACCAGAATATAGATCAAAGCAGAAACCGCATCCCTGGTGTAGCAATAGGAACGAAGTGTATTCCCTGCCGTATGCAAAACGATATTTCTTTTCTCCGCCGCGCAGCGGGCAAATTCCGCAAACACACGCCCGTCATCATACTCCACACCGGCCCCGAATGTCTGGGAAAGCCTGGCTACCTTCACCGGTACGCCGTATTCCGAAGCATAGGAAACGCAAAGGCACTCCACCATACGCTTTCCCTCGGAATAGCTGCTGCGGACGCTCATCGGGTCAATATAGCCATAATCTTTCTCTGTCACCCGGCCGTTCTCCGTCTGCGGCACGCCATATACCTCCAGGGAAGAAAGGTAGACCATTCCCTTTACCCTTTTCTCACGGGCAAACTCCAGAATATTTTTCGTTCCTCTCAAAGCCGTCAGGATCGTCTCTACCGGATTCGTCACAAAGAAACGGGAGCTGGTTGCGCTGGCGCCATGGATAACATAATCTACGTCCTCTTCCGCCTCAATCTTCTTATTGACATCGCCATACACCACGGATATATCTCCGCGCAAAAGAAGATCGCCAAAAACTTTCCGTGCCTTTTCCTCACAGCGGGCCAGCGCCAATACACGGATATGAAGATTCTTTAATCGATTGGCACAGGCCAGCGCTTTCACCACCTGAGAGCCGATCAGACCGGTAGCTCCTGTGACAAATACGGTACTGCCTTTTAAATCTTCCACCGGACAGCCGCTGTTTACAATCCACTCCATATCTTCCTGAAGAATTGCGTTTTCTGCACATTCTTTGATCATTCCTGTCACCTCCCGAACACCGTCCTACATTTTCTGATGCCTGCCCTTATGCATCCGCGCATCCAGCCGGTTCGTCAGACCCAGGCCAAAGGCCTGCTCATTCTCTTTATACTGAAGAAGCGCCCGGAACATATAGACATCCTCCGGCGTAGTCACCTTGATATTGCCTCTGTTTCCCGGAACCATATGCACATCCAGACCCTGGCTGCGCAAAATGGTACAGGCATCCACCATATTCTCATAGCGCTCCGGCCTGGCACGAACCACATCGTGAGCGGCAATGATATCCTTCAGCAGAAAACTTTGAGGGGCCTGAGCGGCAAATGTCTCTTTACGATACGGCACCGAGTCCACCTCAACGCCGTCTTTGCTGAGAAGAATCGTCTCATAACAGGACGTACAGGTAATTCCGTTGCCATGTTCATGCACACTCCGGATATTTCCCGCAATCACGTCATAAGACACAAAAGGACGTACACCGTCATGAAGTAAAACCACCGAATCCTCCGGATTCTCCGCCTCCGCCCTTTTCAACGCATTATAAATGGAATCCTGGGCCGTCTCTCCCCCGGCAACCACTGCAGCCGTCTTGCGGATACGAAAATCCTCCACCAGTTCTTCCATATAGGAAATATAATCCTTTAGAACGGATATATAGATCTTGTCGATCATATCATGGTGCTGAAAAAGCTGCAGCGTATGAATGATCACCGGTTTGCCGTTAATCTCCAAAAACTGCTTCGGAACACCCGCGCCCATGCGCACACCGCTGCCGCCGGCAAAAATAATCGCTATATTCATCTTATTCTCCTATACCTGTTCTTCAAACGTAAATACCATCTTATGCATAGCCTGGTTAGCATCTTCCACGGCCTTCAGTTCATCACGAATCTCCCGGGGCAGCTTGTCCAGGACAATCCAGTCAATCACCCTGTCGCTGGAATTGCTGTCGATGTGATCAAAATGATGCTCCACATATTTTTTGACTTTTTCCTGTTCAAAATCTTTCCCGGCAATGGCCTTCAGTATCTCATCAAATGTATAACAGACCTTTCCCGGCGCCGATTCCTCATAGGGCCGATGAAATCCCCGGGAAAAAGAATACTGTATCTTGTCGAATGCAAAGAACAGCATGGGATTGCCCATCAGGGAATACTCGAAAATATTGGAGGAATAATCCGTAATTAACAAATCGGTAAAATAGAAGAGATCATTAATATTGGGATATTTATTCACATCCACAAACTTATCTTTATATTTTTCATCAATGGGTACGGCCGTGGGCACCCAGGGATGCATCTTAAACAGTACCACATATTCATCGCCGCAGACCTGATACAGTCGCTCAAAATCAATTAACTCATACGGGTAGTACGCCGTCTTTTTATTTCTCCCCCTGTATGTGGGGGCAAAGAGAATGACCTTTTTCCCCTTGCATACGGGATATTTCTCATAGAGTTCCTTTATTTTCGCCTTTTTATACTCCGGATTCAGAAATTCGTCAATCCGGGGCATACCAGTCGGCAGCACCTGTTCATCGTTAATGCCCCACACTTCGGAGAAAAACGGCGCAATACTCTTTGAGCCGGCTATCCCATACCTGTATTGCCTGTGGGCGCTGGACGGGCTAGGACATCCCTCATGACCCCAGCGGCTGTAACCCGAAGATTTAAAGCCCGCCCCGGCATGCCACAGCTGAACCACTCTGGTCTCCCTGTCCAGGAACATCCAGTCCAGAATCGGCGCATGGTCGTCCACAAAAATAATATTGCTCATGGCCATCTTTTTAATCACCTGAAACCAGGTTTTCATGGGCTGAGACTCCGCCGCCGCCGGCCTGGCGCTGGTCATGATCGTATATTCCTGATCCATCCCACGCTCTTTCATCCGTTTCATCACGGCCAGCTGATTTCCGCCCAGGGATTGGTTCTGCTCCGTCATAAACAGGATCGTGTTTCTATTTTCTCTGTAACGCTTGCGGTAAAAGCGGTACACCGCCCGCAAAAAGGGCCTGCGGTTTTTATTCAGAGAGCTTTTCAGGCTCCACGGTGTGCGCTGAAACATCTTTGCCTGGGGAAAAATGATACCGACCTTTGACGCAGGCATCACATACATGACAAACGGCAGGGTGTCGTCTCCCTCTTCCACAAAAAACGTGATCGTATACACACGTTTTCTTCCCGCATAGAGGAAATTGCGTGAAGCCGCGTCCAGCTCCGACACCAGATCCGTACTGACCTCGCAGGATGCCAGCGCCCGCTCTCCCTGACAGACCACCAGCGCATACTGTCCAAAAGAGACGCAGCGATTCTCACCCTGATTGGTAATATTCAGTGTCAGCCGATATCTGCCCCCGCCAAGCTGCTCCTGTTTAAACCGCGCCTCCGCGCCGTATTCTTCATTCACCAGATAAAATATAAGAGGAATATCCGGCGTTGGATTATTCGGATATTCTACCGTCACCTCAAAGGTCAGGAATATCCTTTCCCAGGTAATTTTATCCACCGTCGCCTTACAGCAGTTCTCAACAATTACTCTATGATTCATCCCGCTATTCATCATCTTATCCTACGCCTCTTCTAACATTTTTTCATACAGAGCCGACACTTCTTCAATACCGCCAAATGCCTTTACCTGACCGTGTTCCAGAATCATGGCTTTATTGCAAAGCCTCCGCACCTGCGCCAGATTGTGAGACACAAACAATACCGTCACGCCCTTATCAAACATGTTGAGAATCTTTTTCTCACTTTTTTTCCGGAATTTCGCGTCTCCCACCGAAAGCACTTCGTCAAGAATCAAAATTTCCGGATCAACAACCGTAGCAATGGAAAACCCCAAACGGGATTTCATACCCGAAGAATAATTTTTAAGGGGCACATCAATAAATTTTCGCAGACCGGAAAACTTCACGATCTCCTCGTATTTGCTGTCAATAAAACTTTTGCTGTAGCCCAGAACCGCCCCATACAGATAAATATTTTCCCGGCCGGTATACTGTTTATCAAATCCTGCGCCCAACTCCAGCAAAGGAACCAGCTTGCCGTGGCGTTCCACCGAACCTCTGGTAGGCTTAAACACACCGGCTATCACCTTTAACAGAGTACTTTTTCCCGCTCCGTTAAGGCCTAAAATCCCCAGCCGATCACCCTTTTCCAGCGTAAAATCCACATCCTGCAGGGCCCAGAATTCATCATGGGATACCTCACGTTTAATGGATTTCAGAACATACTCCTTCAGGCTGTCCACTTTTTCACTGCTCAGGTTAAATTTCATACTGACATGATCTACCCTTAAGGCCTTTTTACCCATGCGCATTCACTCCTATCAGATTTGTAATATAAATTCATCTTGCTTTTTGTGGAACACATACAAACCTATGGCCAATGTGATAAAAGCAAATGCCACAGCATAAAACATACTCGACCAATCCAGGGAATTACCAAAAACGATATTTCTTGTATTGCCGATCACGCCGTACAGCGGATTCACTTTCAACACCCAGGCATGGCCGCTTTTCAGCAGACGCTCTGGATGATAAAAGATCGCGCAGGTATACATGATAATCATGAGAAATACATCCCAGAGATACTCCATATCTCGAAAAAAAACGCCGACAGTGGCAAGGATCATCCCCACGCCATAGGTCATAACCAACAGAATAAACAGAGGAAGGGCAAGCTTTATCCAGTACCAGGCCGGATATACTCCCACGACAAAACCAAGTATCACCAACACAATCAGGGAAATCAAAAAAATCACATAATTAAAAAGTACGGCGGAAAGAGGATACAGATACTTGGGTACATATACTTTTTTAATCATACCCGCATTACTCCGAATAGATTTGAGCGCCGCTTTTGTCGATTTGGAAAAATACGAGTACAGCAGCCGTCCGGTTAAGATATAGAGCGGAAATGTTCTGTCTTTATTATTGAACAACGTGCCAAACACTACAGTGAGGACAATGGTAGTCATGATCGGTTCCAAAAGCGACCAGACGATGCCCAGATAAGATCTTCTGTATTTTAATTTAATGCCCTTTTTTACAAGCTCTGCCAGCAAAAAACGATAGCGCCAAAAATTCTGAATGTACTTCACTCTGTGACTCCTTCAACCAATCAAATTCTAAACTGAGTACATATTGTATCATGAATCGAATACAGCGTCAAACACAACTTGCGCCGCCGAATCAGAGACCCGGCGGCATGTGTGGAACAGATTTTGTATCAACCTGTGTTTTCCTGGTATTTACTTCTTGATTGCCGGCTTTTTCGTCCCTTTAATCGAATTACCTTTAATCTTTTTAGCTTTGGATTTGTTGTAAATAAAGATTCCGTTTTTCTTTGCCGTGGTAATCTTATTATTTACAATTGACGCAACATTACACCCCGTAGATAAAGAAATACCTTTATCACCGGATTTCGTAATTATATTTTTCTCTATGGCTCCCGTTACCTTGCACTTTTTCCACAGTCCTATACCATGCCCGCCGCTGCTGGTAATGGTATTTTCTTTAATAGACTTCACTGTCGAGGATTCGCTGATGAAAATTCCGCTGCTCTTGGATTTGTTTATCGTATTTTTCGTGAACGCGCCTGTACTTTTACTCTTATTTCCTATACCGATACCGTATTTGCCGCTGGAAGCGATCACGTTGTTGCTTAAATCTTTTACAGAAGATTTTTCATACACAAATATACCATTGCGGACGGCGGATTTGATATTATTGTTGCTAATGCTGTTTGATGTACTGGCTTTCTCCAGGAAAATACCGTCATATTTTTTCTGTTTGACTCGGGGATCTTTTTTGTTAAATCCTTTCCCGGTAATCTGGTTATTGGTAATAACGCATTTCTTTGCATCCATCAGATGCATACCATGTCCCGCTGTCTGGATGATATTACCGGACACAACAACGCCGCCGGCATAGTAATCTCTGGCGGGAATCTTTTTGCCTTTGGCTCCCTTTTCCGCTTTTGAAAGTTTTCTTCCGTAAATCTTGACGCCCTGTACTTCATCGCTTTCTTTCGTATACTTTACGGTAATGGTGTTATTGACCACTCTGGTTTTCAGGTCAGAATAGAAATTTTTCGCTTTCTTATATTTGACGTCCTCCGTGAATGCATACACTGTGGAGGAATTCTTTTTCATTGTCTGCACCAGAACGCCGGCGCCGCAGTTTTCAATCCTGTTCCCGCTGATTTCACAATTATAATAATTGAGCGCAACGATTGCCTCTTCCGCAACATTGGTAAAGGTATTATTTCTTATGTAAACATTTTCATGATAAGAACCCACAAGCTGGGTATGGGTTCCCACGCCGCGGGGCACCTTGCTGAAAGTACAGCCCTCCACATAAACGTTTCTCATCATCGTGCCGTCTTCATGCACGCCTTTGTAAACACTGTCTGCACAGGGAATATCCAGCTGCAAAGCTTCAAACTTGCTGGAACCGCTCTTTTTCCTGGAATAATTTTTAAACGTACATCCCTTCACATAAAATCCGTCCAAAGCGCAGACCTCCACCTGATGTCTGCCGCCGCAGTTATCCACCGTCATGCCGTCTAAAACGATATTTCTGCCATGGAAGAAACGCATCACACTGCTGCCGTTTTTCGGATTCGCCACCCAGGTGCCTTTATTAATATAGATGTTCTCATAACCGCCATAACCGGTGACTTTGCTGTAGCTGGTATCTTTCAGAGAGTTGATAATGCTGGTTCCCGTTACCAGAATATTTCCCTCTTTCGCGGTAAACCGTATGGTAACCCCTTCCATATTCAGCTTGGTATTACTGAAAATATGCAGCCCCTCGCTTACTTTATACGTTCCCGCGGGTACCGTAATCTCATAAGCGTGAGACTTATCTTTCCTGGCCATGTTCAACGCATCCTGAAACGTATCCGTGATATCCCCCGAACGGACATCAAGGGTTAAGGAAATGATCTCTTTGCCCGGATTCCATACGCCCGGAGCTCCATTGCTGGCCGATGCCGTCACCGGCAGGAAACCAAGCCCCCACAAAAAACACAGCACGAAGACTGCAACCACATGTGCTACTCCCTTTTTCTTCATAAACTCTGCCTCCTTATATTTTTTTGAGTTACCATAACTATTCAGCCGTCTCCGCTCTTACGGCTGTCCTCCCAGATTTTCTTTGATCTGGGTAGTAGAAATATCCGGTGTCCGCGGAAGATATACCACATCACAAGATTCTTTCAAAAAATCAAACTTTCCTTTCCAGTCGTCTCCCATGACAAAAGTATCCACACGGAATTCCCTTACGTCCTGAGTTTTCTGTTCCCAACAGGTTTCCGGAATAACCAGATCTACATAGCGAATGGCTTCCAGCAGCTGCTTTCTCTCCTCATAAGAAAAATAGCACTTCTTTTGCTTGCTGTTCCAGTTAAACTCATCCGTGGACAAAGCCACAATCAGGTAGTCCCCCAATGCCTTTGCCCTGCGCAAAAGATTAATATGCCCATAATGTAGCAGATCAAATGTCCCGTAGGTTATAACTTTTCTCATGGTAGTACCTCCTCACAGCTTTCCTTATACTCTATGCTTGCCGGGCTCTATAATTGTTTCCAGGAAATCCACAATGCGCTCCGAGGCTTTGCCGTCGTCAATATAACCTGTCTGGTCAATAAACCGCTGCACATGTTCTTCATAGTCCTTCTGACTGAAATTCAAAATATTATCCACCATTTCGTCATTGTTCCGGGCAATGGGAAACGGCAAGTCCTCCAGCGCAAAATTCAAGCCGCGGGTCTCCACATATTTATCTAAATCCTTCGCATACATAAAGCCTGGTTTTCTGGACAGCATGAAATCGGCAATCGAAGAAGAGTAATCCGTCACCATAATGTCCGATGCAACCACAAGCTCCTGCATATCCAAATACGCGCTGGCATCCAGTACACGATCCGACTGAGGAATCAGTTTCTTTGCTTTTTTACGCAGATTTGGGTGCATACGGGCAAACGCCACCCAATGGCATCCGTCCTGCTCTTCCAGGGCAGACAGAATCCGCTCATAATCCAGATCAAAGCAATCGGTCTTTCCGTTATCCCGGAATGTGGGCGCATACAGAAGGATCTTTGTCTCCGGAGCCAGCCCGTAGAAGTCTCTCACTTTTTTCCTGAGCTCTTCCGATCCCCGGATAATGATATCGTTTCTTGCATCTCCGATGCGCATAATCTCACCGTGCCCATGGAAAAATTCTTGCAGAGGATGCGTCATGAAATCACTGCTCGATAATATATAATCAACCATTTCGCAATCCTTCAGTTGATTTTGCACCTTTCTGGACATTCTTTTCATTTTTGCCGCATAATTCGGCCGGTCATTCCCCTGGCTTTTAAAGGATATCCCGCCATGGAACGTATTGATATAAACCGTTCCTTTCCGTTTGACCAACCCTCGCTCAATCAGCGCCTGAAAGTGAATGTTATTGATCCATACCCGTGCCGTTTCCAGTTCATACAGGGAATTGCGGGACTCCTCATCTGCTACAATGGGACGAATTCCGGCGGGAATGCCGGCTTTTGCCGGATCGGTTCCCCGTTTCAGCAGCCATACGAGATCCCAGTCCAATCCGCGGCGCAAAATCTCGTCAGCTATGGCTTTGGGATTGCAGCCATAGCCATTTCCTCCGAACTGCGAAAAAACAATCTTTTTTTTCTTTATAAAATGAAAATGACGGACTCTCCAGCAATATCTCCTCATTTTCTCATTCTGCTTTTCTCTTTTTGCCTCTTTTTCTTCATCCTTTACAACCATGATTCACCTCCAATTTATGTTTGTATACATGATTATCTCATTTTCTGTAGTATTTCTTTGCTGCCGCGTTGCAAAGGCCATATACATACGTTTCATCTAAAAATCGCTTACTATTATATCATGACCGCTTGCCTTTGCAACCGGTTTTTTTCGTATCGGGCTGCGTATCCTGCACCTTTGCAGCCGTTCAGACAAGCCGGACCGTCATCCGCCTCATTCCTTTTTTCCCGTCCGGTTTAATTGCCTTTTCTTTTCACCCGACCGCACCGGGAAAAAGAAGTATATACACTGAAACAAAGTGATAGAATAGATCAATTTTGTGGACTGAAATTCATATACGCAATAAACAGCCGTTATGATCAATACAATCAGCAGGCTTTGATCATTTAATTGCAGCGCTTTATACATAAGCGCCACAAATAATGCCAGTATAATCAGAAAAGGGATGATCCCCGAGTTAATCAAAAGACGCAGATAGAAATTATCCAGAATGTAGGACGGAATCCCCTTTTTTGCCGCCCGCATAGTTCCCACATTCTTAATCTTCTGTCCAAACAAAGTAAGCGTATACATATCAAAGTATACCCGCGCACATCTCAGACGGCCGGAAAAGAGCACCTGATCCAGTTTCAGATAAAACGGGCTGTCACCCGTATAAAAATAGGCCATTAAATAAGAAAGAACAGCAAACGCGGGATACACGCTCAGAAAAAGCCCTTGCATAAACTTGCTGTGCACAAATGCATCGCCCCATTTTTTCATGACAAGCGTAACGATACACAAAAGCAAAAGCAAAAATGTACTTGTTTTGCTATTGGGTACATTCCAGGTAAAGGCGGCAATGGCCAGCCATGCCAGGTAATCATATACTTTCAGCCGCTTATACCGAATCAGCAGCCATAGGAACACGAAGCAGAGACAGCACAGGCCAACCACATTGGGATGGGAAAAACCCAGGCTATAGCGGGGCTTGTCTCCTCTGGCAGATGTCAGGGACGGTAAAATACCCAGGAAATTCAAGGCAACCACCGTTCCAAACAGAGGAATCCAAAACCAAAATGTAAATCTCAGCAATTTTTCCCACTGAACATTGCGGCAGGAAAACGCAATCATCATACTCTGCAAAAAAAGATACTCCTGCCTCCCGGTCTTCAGCCAGACGAAAGCAAAAAGAGCGCAGAAAAGAAATATCACCGTCAACTGCCGCACAGTATAACCGCAAAAGGAAATCAGATTGACCAGCGCCAGGCCACAGCAGATCCAAAGCATATGCCGAATATTCTTCAGATAAGGACCGCTTTCATACCTTAAGGATGTGACAGAAGCCGTCATCAAAATCATATAAAACCCAAATGTAAGGAAAAAAACTATCTGGGACACTTTTCGGGCCGTATCATCCGCCAGAAAATCTCTTTGCTCTTTTGATCCGAACATTCCCGCCACTCCTTACTCTGTCATTATCGTTTTAATACTATCATTTTTCCATTTTTAATACAAGTCCCAAGTTTTATCCCTTGGCGCTATTACAGATTATCCTTTACCTGGAAAAGAAAAGCCTTGCCCTTTTTCCCATTTCATAGTAGGATATAGATATTTCTGATGGTAATTTCATACAGAATACCGACAGCATGGATGCCGATTGGGCGGCGTCTTTGGGAATATTGAATCAGGGAGGCCAGCGCATATGACTCAGGAAACGAAAGTTTCTGTCATTGTACCCGTTTACAATGCGGAAAAATATTTGTGCACATGTTTAGACAGTATTATAAACCAGACGCTTAAGGAGATAGAAATCATATGTGTTGACGACGGCTCTACAGATTCTTCCTGGGATATTCTTCAGCGTTATCGGGAACAGGATTGCCGCGTAACCACTTTACGTCAGAAAAACCAGTATGCCGGCGCGGCGCGAAATACGGGAAAATCCCATGCCAACGGCGAATATCTGGTTTTCTGGGATTCCGACGATTACTTTTACCCGTATGCCCTTGAAAAAATGTATGCGCAGTGTAAAAAAGACCTGGCGGATATTTGTGTCTGTGGGGCAAATCAGTTTTTAGAGGACCGCGGGATCGAGGTCCCCGTCAGTAATTATATGAAGAAGAAGCAGCTTCCGGACCACATTCCCTTTAACAGAACCACAAATCCGGATCATATTCTGACGTTCACCACCGAGGCCCCATGGAACAAAATGTTTCGCAGATCTTATATTGAAAATCTCCGGTTAAATTTCCAGCCCGTCAGGAACGGCAATGACGTTTATTTTGTTGTTAATGCGCTGTGTCTTGCCGAACGTATCACGGTTGTGGACGAACCTCTGCTCTGCTATCGCAAAAACCAGACAGACAGTTTGGTCGGTACATTATCGCGCTCGCCCCTGACGCCTATCCAGGCATGGATTGACGCGGCAGAAAATCTGAAATCTTTACATGCATTTCCTGAACACAGCTTTGTAAATAAGTGTCTGGGCAGCATTTTCTATCTTTTACGAAATATGAGCGAATGGGAAGCTTTTCGTTCTAGCGTACTTTTTCTTCAGGAAGAAGGACTCGAGAAACTGTCCATACGGGGAAAGAACCGGGACGACTTCTATACGGAATGGCATTATCACTGTTTAGAGCATCTGCTTTCCGACAGCCCGGAATGTTTTCTGGCCTATATCGCCCATGTTACCTACATCCAGCAAATACAGGCCATGTCACAAAAAAGAATATTATCACAAAAAAATCGTGACCAGCGCCTTCGATACAAAGAGAAGTTATCGGCAGAAAAGGAAAAAAACAAAACTTTACGTCAAAAAAACGCGGCATTACGCCGACAGATGCGGGATATCCGGGCCTCCTGGTCTTTTCGCATAGGAAAAGCGCTCGTTTGGCTGCCTGGAAAAATCAAACGCCTGTTCAATCACTGACAAGACCGTATCAAAATCCATCTCTGACAAACGGCACAATCTTCTTATCATCCCCCTGGATTTCCCGGGGGGTGTGCCCTTTCAGATCCCAGTGCCGTACATGCCGATTGAACAGACGAGACTGCCGAAGGACCTCCAGACGGAATTTATCCGACTTCAAATTACAGCCGCAATTTTCCAGAGCAAGGAATATCCCGTCATCACCGGCATTCATCCTGAGCGCTTCCTGCACCGTATAGAAAGCGACAAGACTCTGCGCCTCACCCAGCCTGCACTTTTTCTGCAGAAAATCCAAGTAAAACTGCGTCTTTTCATCCGGTTCCTGACACTCCAGCTCACCGTACTGCAGAAACTCGTCCCATGTTTCCGGAATATAGTAATCATAGGGTTCCTGTTTCTTTATGACATGACGATACATATTAGATTCCAGAAGCATGGCATCCATCAGATAGCCGTCATGCAAAGTACAACGTGCCCCGCTTTGTGCCTGACTCCGAATAAAATCCGTCAGCATCTCCTCGTCGGCTGCAATCTTGCCATACTGCCTGCATATCTCAGACAGCTTTTTCGGCGTAAGGACGCCATACAGATAGAGAGCCGCGTCGCAACAGGCGCGTATCATCCAACTGGTCTCCTGTTTTTTCCGGAATTCCGGCTTTGTGATCTCTCTGTACTTTTCCTCCACATCAGCGGGAATCCGGTAGAAATCATAATCACCCGCAAAAGCGCCATATGTGCACAGCAGGAGCGACCCACTGACCAGCTCTTCCGACAGCAGAATACCATCCTCTTCCATGGCCGCCTCAAATAATTCTATTTCATCTCTGCTCGCATGTAAAACACAATCCGAAAAGAACTGTTCACTCAAAAACTGCTCACACAGCCAGGCGGACAGCTCCGCCTTTTTCATGGCGCCGTGACGTGCAAAACCATTGGCCCTGGCCACCATCTCCAGCTCGCCCTTTTTATAATGGGCGTATACTTCCAAAAGCCGGACAGGCCTAGGGAATCGCCGACGAAGCTCCTCCATTTCCTCATCCTCCGGAAACTCGTCGTCCTCTCCCCCGATTTCACCCGACGCCTCTTGCCCGTCGTCAAAAACAAAGCCTTTTTTTCTCAAAAGGGCTCCGTCCGCCATATCCTGTTGCGTCTCCGTACTGTCTGCAAACGCGCCGTCCTCCAACACATCCATATCCCAGACATCTTCCAACCCGTCAAGATCATTCAGAATAGACCAGCCTTCTGCCTCGTCCACGTCTTCATAGGGCTCTTCCCCGGTCATCTCCGCCATATCCCATGTTCTGAATCTGGCATTGACCTCCTCCAGATCAAAGGGCTCTGCATCGTCTATACAGTCATAAAAGCCCCATATACCGCCGCAATCTTCAATCATGTTGGGCCCTTTGGACTTGATCACCTGGGGATAACGTTTATCATAGGGAAGTATTTTTTCCACGGTGACCGTATGCTCCCAGTCGTCACCAAAATCATAAGTATACAGAAAGGTGCATCCCTCCCACAGCCAGCCATCGATACGCGCATCCGCCGTATCCGTCGGCTCTGCCATGGGCCCGCCCTGAAAGCTTTCATCCGCCTCCCGAAAATAAAAGGAAAACATATGACTGTGGGTCCACCCGAAGGCTTCTTCTATGATATCGTCCAGATCACGAAAAGAAATCTTATCCGGCGCCAGTATCCTGCGCCAGATCGGCGGCTTGCTTCCTTTTACCGTTATCTTTAATTGATAGCCCCGCATAGCAATCTCCTTATGTCCTGTATTCCCACCGGTTTACAATCTCACGCCATTCGCTTTGAGCAATTCTCTGGCCGTATCTATGGAATCCACTCCTTCCTTATTTTTCACCGGAGCGAATTCCGACTCCCGCACCACCTCATAAGAAAGGCAATTATCCATCATATGCACCATATCCAATATTAACGTTTCGAATTTATACCCATTAGGTTCCGCGGGCATGTGAGCCGTTCCGTCAGGGTCAATATAAGAAATCTTTTTCTCCACCACATGCACCGGCATTTTCTGTTCGGCAATCTGCTCCAGTTTGTCCATACGAAACAGATAATTCAGGATCACGCCAAAGTTATAGAGGTATTCGCCATTCTTGTCTTTCGCGTAACTCATCTCTTTCGTCATCTCATAGTACTCAATAATGGACGGTTTTCCGTCCTCCAGGCACAGCACGCCGACCCGCTCCTCAGGATCGGCCTTCCGTACGACCTTGGCCCCGGATACACAGCCATGCTTTAATACGGCGCCCACAAAACAGGGATCGGCAATCCGCTGCAAAACGTTGTCTACGGCAAAAGCATTCAGCCATTCTACGCCCAATTCTTTCGCCTTTTTCAGCATCCCCGCTTTCATAAAGGATGAAAACCAGCCGCCGTTTCCGTTGGGAGAAAATACAAGCCTGTCTTTTGTCTCCATCAAAAGTCTCTTGTCATAATCCAGGGAAGGGGCCATGCTCTGCTTAAAGAAGAATATATACTCCGAATTATAGCCAAAATAATTATGCTCTTTCAAAAATGCCATGGTTTCTTCATGGTTTTTCTCACTGGTCATAATGAAAAAAGGTACCCAGGCACCCGCCTGTTCCACCACATCCAGCGTATTTCGAATCAGCTGCTCAAAAATATACAGTTTCCTGTTCACACCGATATTGAAAGTACCCTTGGGCCCCGCATAGCCAAGCCTGGTTCCCTGACCGCCGGCCAGCAGGAGAGCAGCCACCTTACCGGTCCGGATCGCCTCCAGACCGGCCGCCGTATACTCTTCTTTCCTCTTCTCTATTTCATCCACACAGAGAGCGCCCAGGGGCTCAATCTTCCCCTTACCCGAAGGCGTATTGTCATTATTCAGACAGGAAAAAAGGCCCCAGTCCAGCTCCTCAATCTGCTTCTCCAGAGCATCTTTTCCGTCCTCCTCCAGCTTGTCATAAAACTGCAGCAGATGAGTCTGCCCATATTTTTCCAAAAGCGCCCGATTTTCGTTTTTCAAAACACTGCCCCCCTCCCAACATTAATTATCTGTCTCTACCATGGAATAGACGGCCCTCTTACGCGCCATCTCATCCGATGCCAGATATTCGTCATAGGTAGTAATTTTATCAATGAGCTGTCCGCCCGGCATGATTTCCATGATCCGGTTCGCCGTGGTCTCCACCAGCTGATGGTCGCGGCAGGCAAACAGAAGTACGCCCGGGAATTTCTTCAGCCCGTTATTCAGAGCTGTGATAGACTCCATGTCCAGATGGTTCGTCGGCTCATCCAGGATCAGCACGTTGGCCCCGGAGATCATCATCTTTGACAGCAGGCAACGCACCTTCTCTCCTCCCGACAGAATCCGCACCTTCTTCACGCCATCCTCCCCGGCAAACAGCATACGGCCCAGGAACCCTCTCACATAAGTAGCGTCTTTAATCTCCGAATACTGGGTCAGCCAGTCCGCAATGGTCAGATCGGAATCAAACTCTCTCGTACTGTCCTGGGGAAAATAAGCCTGGGTAGTGGTCACGCCCCATTTGTAGGTGCCCTCGTCCGGCTCCATCTCGCCGGTCAGGATCTGGAACAACACGGTTTTCGCCCGTTCATTGCCGCCCACAAAGGCCACCTTATCCTCCCGATTCAGAGTAAAAGTCAAATGGTCCAGCACCAGTTCACCGTCGATGGTCTTGGTCAGATTCTCCACCGCCAGCACATCATTACCGATCTCCCGGTTCGGACGGAAATCAATGTAAGGATACTTCCGGCTGGACGGTTTGATCTCATCCAGCTGGATCTTTTCCAGAGCCCTTTTACGGGAAGTCGCCTGTTTTGATTTGGAGGCATTGGCTGAAAAGCGGGAGATGAATTCCTGCAATTCTTTAATCTTTTCCTCTTTCTTACGGTTAGCCTCCTTCATCTGACGGATCAAAAGCTGGCTGGACTCATACCAGAAATCATAATTGCCCGCATAGAGCTGGATCTTACCGTAGTCCACATCCGCCGTCTGGGTACACACCTTATTCAGAAAATAGCGGTCATGGGACACCACGATCACCGTATTGTCAAAATTGATCAAAAACTCCTCCAGCCAGTTAATGGCATCCATGTCCAAATGGTTGGTGGGCTCGTCGAGAAGCAGGATATCCGGATTTCCGAAAAGGGCCTGGGCCAGCAGCACCTTCACCTTCTCGCTTCCCTTTAAATTCGCCATCGTCTCATAGTGCAGCTCTGTGGGGATACCCAGTCCGTTCAGCAATGACTCCGCATCTGCCTCGGCCTCCCAGCCATTCATCTCCGCAAACTCGCCCTCCAGCTCACTGGCACGGATACCGTCTTCATCGGTAAAATCCTCCTTGGCATAGATGGCCTCTTTTTCTTTCATCACCTCATACAGATGGGCGTTGCCCATGATCACTGTATCCAGCACGGTAAAAGAATCATACTGGAAATGATCCTGTTTCAAAAAGGAAAGCCTCTGCCCGGGCGTGATCGTCACATCTCCCTTTGTTGTCTCCAGCTCTCCCGACAAAATCTTTAAAAACGTGGATTTTCCCGCCCCGTTAGCGCCGATAATCCCGTAACAATTCCCCTCGGTAAACTTAATATTGACATCCTCAAACAAGGCCTTTTTACCCAATCTGAGCGTCACATTATTTGCAGCTATCATACTTAAATCCTCTAAATCTCTTTATTCTGATGAATGATACTCATCCGGTTGCTCATTCTATTATACATAAAACCAACGCTTTTTCAAGGAAAATAAAACCAGTATCACATCAACGGCGCGAACAGTTTTAAAACCCAGCCGCTTGCTTTCATTTTCAGGCTCTGCTTCCTCGTAAAAGGCTCCGTCATCTCCACGGAAAGCTTCTGTGTCTCCTCGAAATCTTTCTCCATATCCGCCACCACATCCACGCCATACAACAGTACCGCATTCTCAAAATGCAGGTACAGACTGCGGTAATCCAGATTGACCGTACCCACCACGGCGGTCGTATCGTCACTGACAAAAGTTTTTGCATGGACAAACCCCGGCAGATACTCGAAAATCTTCACACCCGCCCGCAGAAGCTCCGGATAGTGCGTTCTGGCCAGCGCAAAGGCATAGGCTTTATCGGGGATATGGGGCATAATAATCCTCACATCCACGCCGCGCTTTGCGGCAAAAGTCAGAGCCGTAATCATATCATGATCCAGAATCAGATAGGGCGTCATGATATGCACATATTTTTTCGCCGTCTGCAATATATGAATGTATACCAGCTTGCCAACAGGTTCCTGATCCAGAGGGCTGTCCGTGTAAGGGATCACATACCCAGGATACTTTTCCTCCAGACGGCGGGGATACACGTCGAGATAATCCACATAATTATTTTCATAACCGTCCAGATCCCAGAGCTGCAGAAACATAACCGTCAGGCTGCGCACCGCATCCCCCTGAATCATAATGGCCGTATCCTTCCAGTGGCCGAATCGTTCCTTCTCATTGATATATTCGTCGGCCAGATTCGTGCCGCCGGTAAAGCCCACCTCCCCGTCTATGACCAGTATCTTCCTGTGATCCCTGTTGTTCTGATAGGTGCTGAGAGCCGGCTTGATGGGCGAAAACACCTTACACTGAATCCCGGCGGCTTCCATTCTGCGGGGGTAGTCGTGGGACAGGGAGGCAAACTGTAAAGTCCCGTCATACATAAGGCGAACTTCCACGCCCTCCAGCACTTTGTCCTTCAGAATTTCCAGCACCTGATCCCAGACTTTTCCGTGTTCAATAATAAAATATTCCAGGAAAATGAACTTTTTTGCCTGACGCAGTTTTTCCAGCATAGCCGGGAACCAGTAATCCCCCAATGTATAATACTCCAGACCATTGCTGCGATACGCAGGAAATCCGCTATTCTGAAGATAGCCCGCCAGGCTCCCGATCATCCCGTCCTGATCCCGAATCTCTTCGAGAATGTCCAGATTTTTCGGCATATATTCTCTGGTCCGTTCCTGCTGATCCAGTACTTTTCGATTCATAATACGAGTGCCGAACTGGGTCTCTACAAACAGATAGAAGAGCCCGCCCATAATGGGAAACACCAGGGTCATCACAATCCACGGCAGCTTAAATTCCGGCACGCCGGGCCGGTTGATGATCATGAGAACGATCCCCACGGCAACGGCCATATAAAATCCATATACATAAAATACATACCGCCACAGCACCAGCCCAAGAAAAACGAGAAACAAAGCCTGCAGCGCTACCAGCAAAAGGATCACGGCCGTCCGGCCAAACACCAGCTTGACCACGCCTTTTTTCCCTTTTTGCATTTTCTCTGAAAGTTCACTTTGCCCCAGATCGGGCAGCTCCGGTTTTTTACGATCCATAATTCTCCCTGCTTTTGTTTCGCCTGACCGACCATTTCCAGAAACTTTTGTTTCGCCTGACCGATCATTTCCAGAAACTTTTGTTACGCTTGACTGATCATTTCCAGAAACATTTCTTCAGACAGTATTTCCACATCCAATTCCCTCGCCTTCCGGTTCTTGGCAGAACCGGAAGTCCGGTCATTATTAATCAGATAATCCGTCTTACCGGTTACACTTCCGGTGACTTTTCCGCCCAGAGTCTCAATCTTCTCTTTTAATGCTTTCCGATTGGCAAAATGCTCCACCGAACCGGTGATCACAAAGGTCTTGCCGGTCAGAATCTGTTCCTCTGTTTGAACCTTTGGTTTCTCAATGTCCAGAATCTCCAGCAGCCGGATAAATTCCGCCTGATGTTCCTCTTCGGCAAACCACCCGCAGAAGGTTCCGGCAATCACCCCGCCGATGCCGTCGACGGCGCTTAACTCTTCCTCCGTGGCGCAGCGAATCCTCTCCGTATCGTAGCCCAACGCCTCGCAGATCAGTTTCGCATTGGCCGGCCCCACATTCGGAATGCCCAGAGCATAGATCAGCCGGGGAAGCGTCGTATGTTTGGCCCGCTCCAGCCCCTGCATCAGGCGCTCAAAGGATTTCTCCCCAAAGCCCTCCATCTCTATAATATCTTCCCTGTATTTTCCCAGGGAAAACAGTTCGGAAAAAGAATGGAGAAAACCATGGGCGATAAATTTCTCCAGCGTCGCCTCCGACATCCCGTCTATGTTCATGGCGTCCCGGTTGACAAACAGATCAAAAGATTTGATCGCTTTTGCCGGACAGGCCGGATTTACACAATACAACGCCTCCACATCATTGGCGCTGCGGATTTCCGTCTTTTCTCCGCACGCCGGACACCGACTGGGTATATCGATCACACCACTCCTGGTCAGGTTCCCGGCAATCTGAGGAATAATCATATTCGCCTTGTACACCTGTACCCTATCCCCGATACCCAGCTCCAGTCCCCGCATGATACTGATATTGTGAAGACCGGCCCGGCTCACAGTGGTACCCTCCAGTTCCACCGGCTCAAAAATGGCTACCGGATTGATCAGTCCGGTCCTCGACGGGCTCCACTCCACCTCCGTAAGCGTCGTCTCCCGGATCTCATCGGCCCATTTAAACGCGAAAGAATTTCTCGGGAACTTGGCCGTACTGCCCAGGGAATCCCCATAAGCAATGTCATCATACAGCGCCACCAGTCCGTCCGAAGGAAAATCATTCTCCCCCACTTTCGCGGCAAAGCGATCTAATGCATCATCGAGCGTATCCGCTTTTACGATCCGATATTCCACCACATCAAAGCCCTGTTGCTTCAGCCAGTCCATTTCACGGGCATGGGAATTCCCGAAATCCACCCCCTCGGCATGTACCAGTCGAAACGCAAAAAAATGGACGTTCCGTTTCGCCGTGATCTCATTGTTCAACTGGCGCACCGAACCGCTGCAAAGGTTTCTGGGATTTTTATAGTGGGCGTCCACATCCGCAATTTCACTGTTAATCCTTTCAAAATCCGCATACGTAATCAGAGCCTCCCCCCGCAGTATCAGCTCTCCGGTATAGGAAATCTGCAGCGGTATATTACAGAACACCCTGGCGTTGCCGGTGATATCCTCCCCCACCACGCCGTTTCCCCGGGTCACCGCCTGGAACAAACGCCCCTCCCGATAAGTCAGGACGATGGTCAGTCCATCCAGTTTCCAGGATAAAAGCGTGGTATGATCCCCCACGAAACTTTTCAGGGCTTCCCTGTCCTTCGTCTTATCCAGTGACAGCATCGGACTCTCATGAGTTACTTTCGGCAGCTCATCCACCGCCTCATATCCCACGCTTATCGTGGGACTTCCGGCCAGCACCAGGCCCGTCTCTTTTTCCAGTGTCTCCAGTTCATCGTAATACCGGTCATATTCATAATTGCTCATCAGTTCCCGGTCTTCCTGATAATAGGCCTGAGATGCCCTTCGCAGCAAAGTCGCCAGCTCTTTCATACGCCCTACTTTATCCATGTCTCTCCTTCCAGGACAGGGACGAAGAGCCGGACAGAAGCCGCTCAAGCTCCGCCCGCTCTTCTCCTGACACTTCCCTGTACTCGCCCAGCGGCAGATCTTTCAGAGTCAGGTTCATAATTCTCACTCTTTTCAGTTTCTTCACTTCATATCCAAAGTATGCGCACATCCGACGGACCTGGCGGTTTAATCCCTGGGTTAAAACAATTCGAAACATATGAGTTCCCGTTTTCGTCACTTTACAGGGCCGCGTCACCGTATCCAGCACAGGTACTCCGGCTCCCATACCTTTCACGAACTCCTCCGTTATTTCCCGATCAACCGTCACTTCGTATTCCTTTTCATGATAGTTTCCGGACCGCATGATCCGATTGACCAGCTCTCCCTGATTGGTCAAAAGGAGAAGTCCCTCTGAATCTTTGTCCAGGCGCCCCACAGGATAGACCCGGATCGGATATCCCACAAAGCGGACCACGCTGTCGCGTTCATCCCGCCTGGCAGTGCATATGATTCCACGGGGTTTATTGAGCATTAACAGTACTTTACGCTCCTCCCGGTGAATCCTCCGGCCGTCCACCCGTATATCCGCGTCCGAAGAAATACGCTGCCCCATTTGAACCGGCTGACCGTTCACCGTTACCCGTCCATCCGCAACCCACCGGTCTGCCTCCCTTCGGGAGCACACCCCCGCGTCGCCGAGCAGCTTATTGATACGCAGCATCCCGTCCATCATTTCCCCACCTCCCCTTGCACCATACGCCGATCATACAGAAAACCCGCCGCCACACAGAGGACGTCTTCGGTCTCGCTGCCTGTTTGCATACTTTACCATATAAAAAACCATATGCGGCATCGTATATGCCGCATATGGAATATTCATCTGCTACTTATTGAAAAAGATCATATCTCACATAACCCGTCTGGCCTTCATACTCAATCTGAACCCAGTCGCCCTCTGCGCCCTGCTTGACAACCTTTGTCCCCTCTGCCAGCGTTCCCAGCTTGGCGGAAGTGATATCTGCCGCTGCCCGCACATTACATTTCGTAGCGATAGTCAGCTCTGTACCAACCGCCGCATGAAGAGCATCCGAAACCACCTGTCCCTTATTGTTAATATAATTACTCAAATTCTGATCCGATGCGAGAGCTTCATTCTCTGCCGTCTGAACCTCCTGAATCAGCGCCACTACATCGCTCTCCTCTAATTGTTTCTTTATGTAGTCGCTGACCGATTCCTCCATGGCGCCGTTCGAAATATAGTAAGAACCGTCGGCGTTCGTACATACATACAACTGACTCAGTCCCGGAAGTATCGTGCTGTAATTCTTATATTTATAATTATATCTGGCATAGACGACCCATGTGCCTTCCGTCGGGCCGGGTTTTGTATAAGCCGCCACATCGGAATAGCTCTCTATATCCGTTGCCGCCATGATAGACGCCTCATCCTCACTGCTTAACTGGTCAACCATACCGCGAATCACATCCACGTTCTGGGTAGATAATGCCTGATAATAATTCTGGATCAGCGTAACCAACGCCGCGTCATTGCTCACTGCAATTGCCGCCGCTCCTTCTCCCTGAGGAACTACCTGACTGCCTTCTGCCTGGGACCCTTCCGGCGTCTGAGAAGCGGAGGAAGATGAACCGCCGCCTGCCGAACTGTTTCCCTTCTTGCCGCCTCCCAAAAGCCTTACTCCCAGGAAGATCAGCAGGACAATAAACAATACGCCAACACCCAATATAATATATCTGAGGTTATCGGAAATCCATTCTCTGATATCATCGATATTCACTATTTCCACCTCCCACTCATCTTTAGAAAACACATCTGGAGGGATTCGAACCCCCGACACATGGTACCGGAAACCACTGCTCTATCCCCTGAGCTACAGATGCATAGGGTCAGACAGAGAACCTGACCCAACTATGATATCATATTCTATCAACTTTGTAAAGCCAGATACTTCGGCAGAAAATGACAAATTTTTCACGGCCCGCATTCGGACTTTTGATAATTCTGCCAATAGTTTCTTCATAAAAATGTTGTTTAGACGCTTTTCATCACGCAAAAAGCGTCAGATCACCTTTTTCTCTGTCAAAGTAATAGATATTGTCAGAAAGCACTTCCATAGGGTCCACCTGGGAATGATTGATCTCCACCACCATGTCTCGCAGTTCATGGCCGGAAATCTGCCCGGAATCGGGCACAAGAATGACTTCGTGAATGCTGCTGGGAAGCACATAGTAAGAAGCGTCCAGATAATCAGAGATATGCTGCTGCACATGAGGGTAAAAAACGCAAAAGGCGCCAAACATCTTATCACGGTTTGTCAGAATGTACATGGGAACCACGTTTTCCCGAAAAAATATTTCTTCCGGAAATTCTCCGTCACCGGAATACTCCCGGATCATCTGTTCCATGTCCAGAAAACAGATCTTCTGATCCCGCAGCGTATTGGCTCTGGCAATGGCAAAGAGCTTCTCCTCACTGATTTTCCACATCGCCCTGTGTTCCTCCATAACGGAGATAGTCGCATCACCCAGCTCCCGGTCCTCCATCCTGTAATAGCAGACCACCGCCAGATCAAGGATTTTCTGATGGGGCATCCTCTGCAATGCCTCACTGTTCCTCTCATAATGAATCAGCCGCAGATAGATATGCCGTCGGGCTTTTGAAAAATCCGTGAAAAAAGACACGTCGTCCGGCAGCATTTTACGCTCCCGGCAATAAATTTCCAGTATCCGTTCTGCCAGCTCTTCCAGGGGCACCGGATCTTTACCCCAGGCGTCATAGATCTGCCCGAGATAGATCGTGGGCGTTACGGTGCTGTCCGGCTCGCGGATCAGAAGCCCTTCACGGCAAATGCCGTTATTTTTGGGTATACTGCGGATTTCAACGATCACCCCCTCCCCTGTCTTTTTCTGCAAAATCTCCTGCAGACGGAGTTTGAATACTGCATACTCCATACTTTCATCCTTTCTGTAAAATTATATTAACGCTACGCGTAACGTTCAAATTAACAGGGACATATTTCAGATATAAAAATGTATTCGTTCATGGAAATTTCCGCCGAAAAGCGGTTTAGAAATGAAAAACATGCGAAAGAGAAAACCCGTCCAAACGCCTGTCCGGACGGGCCTTGCGTACTTACACGCGGGACAGATACTCACCTGTTCTGGTATCGATCTTGATCTTATCTCCCTGATTGACAAACAAAGGCACGTTTACCTGGGCTCCCGTCTCCACAGTGGCCGGTTTGCTGGCGCCCTGCGCCGTATCGCCTTTGAAGCCCGGCTCCGTATCGGTGATCTCCAGCTCAACGAACAGCGGTGCCTCCACCATGAACACATTTCCTTTATAGGAGCAGACCTTACACATCTCATTTTCCTTCACAAATTTCAATGTATCGCCCACCGTATCTTTGCCGATCCCGATCTGATCATAGGTCTCCATATTCATAAAATAAAACAGATCGTCATCCGCATACAGATACTGCATGTCCTGCCTGTCGATATGGGCCTGGGGGAATTTCTCCGTAGGACGGAAAGTCTTCTCCACCACGCCGCCGTTAATGATATTTTTTAATTTCGTTCTTACGAAAGCGGCTCCTTTACCCGGTTTCACATGCTGGAATTCGAGAATCTGAACAACATTGCCATCTATTTCCAGTGTAACGCCATTTCTAAAATCACCTGCTGAAATCATAATACCAGTCCTCCTTAAACCTTCAAGTTGCTTAGATATGCTCTATTCTATAATACAAAGCGTACTTTTTCAACTTATTTTTTCAGAGATTTCCAAAATCAGCCGTTCAAATCCCTTGCCGTCCGTATCAATAATCAAATCCGCTGTCTTTTCATAGGTATCCTGTCTTATAGCCATCAATTCTTCGATCTTGCTTCTCAGATCTCCGCCCTTCAGCATCGGACGGGATTTATCCCGCCCCAGGCGCCCCATGAGGGTCTGCACTCCGGCCCGCAGATAGACAACCCGGCCCAGCCTTTTCAAATAAACCTGATTTTCCTCGCGCATCGGCAGCCCGCCGCCCACAGAGACCACACAGCGCTCCTTTTCCTCCAGAAGCTCCTGTAACATTTCCGTCTCCAGTTCGCGAAAATACTCCTCGCCGTATTGGTCAAATATGGCCGTAACAGACATCCCCACTCTGGCCACAATGCGGTCATCCGTGTCGGTAAATGTCAGACGCAGAGCCCGGGCCAGTCTCCGTCCCAGCGTAGTTTTCCCCGCGCCCATGAAGCCGATCAAAATAATATGATTCATCCGCTTTTTCCTCTCACTCAATTTTTAAGAGATTTGTAACTGTTCAGTACCTTCACAGTTACGATGCAAAATCCAATTAAAATCGCCTGCGGCGATGGGATTTTGCACACTTGAATCATGTTTTTACGGCCTCAGCAGCAAGTGCTTCGGCCTGTACTGAACAATTACAGAGATTTCTTATAGAAATAGAGTACGATCCGTTCCAGATACCGTTTCAGTACGATTTGAATCTCCTCTTTAGGGTGGATCGGGGACACCAGAATCGTGCGAAGGCCTGTCCGCTTTGCCCCGTAAATATCGGTAAAAAGCTGATCTCCCACAAACACTGTATCGGATAGTCCCGTGTGCATCAGCTCCATGGCCTTCCGGTAGTTCTTTGTCGAAGGCTTGTGGGCATTTTCAATAAAATGCACTCCTACCCGTTCATTGAAAGAGGCCACCCTCTCCCGCTGATTGTTGGACAACAGGCAGGCGTCAAAGCCAATATCCCTTAAAGAGTCAAACAATCGGACAGCCCGCTCGTCCGCCGGGGCGCCGTGGGGCACCAGCGTATTATCAATATCAAAAATCACTCCCCGGTACCCCTCCGCATACAACCCGGCAAAATCAATCTGATATGTGGAACCGCAGCATTCATCGGGGTAAAACCGTTCAAACAGCCCTCTCATGCCTGATGATAATGCGCCAGGAAATCACGCATCTTCTCCATGGATTCTTTCAGCACGGCAATCCGCGGCAGATAAACAATGCGGAAATGATCCGGCTCATGCCAGTTAAAACCTGTTCCCTGAACAAACAGCACCCTCTTTTCCCGAAGAAAATCCAGGGCAAACTGGACATCGTCGGTGATATTGAACCGTTTCACGTCAATCTTCGGGAAAATATAAAAACCTGCCTTCGGTTTCACCGCTGAAAGCCCGGGTATATCATTCAACGCCTCATAGATAAAATTTCTCTGTTCATAGACCCGCCCGCCCGGTACGATATATTCATTAACACTCTGGTAACCTCCCAGAGCCGTCTGGATAATGGATTGGCCGGGTACGTTAGAGCACAGACGCATATTGGACAGCATATTCAGCCCCTCGAT
Organism: uncultured Lachnospiraceae bacterium; assembly: GCA_949471785.1. GTDB lineage: Bacteria > Bacillota > Clostridia > Lachnospirales > Lachnospiraceae > UBA11957. The sequence continues at coordinate 45,174 of CASWRE010000011.1, forward strand.
ATAGCCTGCGGCCGATTTTTTATTTCCGCTCAATATCATCCATCCTACCCGAAAACCGCAGACCATATGGGACTTGGACAATCCGCTGAAGGTCACGCAGAATAGATCCGGCGCCAAAGACGCGACAGAAATATGCTCTCCGCCGTCCATAACCAGCCGGTCATACATTTCATCGGAAAAAATGATCAGTTCGTGGCGTCTGGCGATCTCCACGATACGCTCCAATAAATCCCTCTCATAGAGAGCCCCTGTAGGATTGTTGGGATTGATCAGGACAATGGCCCTTGTCCGATCCGTAATCTTTCTCTCAATATCCTCCAGATCCGGATACCAGTCAGCCTCTTCATCACAGAGATAGTGCACGGCCTTTCCACCCGCCAGATTCGCACAGGCTGTCCAGAGCGGATAGTCCGGAGCGGGAATCAAAATCTCGTCGCCGTCATTCAACAGCGCGTTCATGGACATCTGAATCAATTCGCTGGCGCCGTTTCCGGTATAGACGTCCTTTATGGTCACATTGGGAATCTTCTTGATCTGCGCATACTGCATAATGGCCTTGCGGGCGGAAAAAATACCCCTGGAATCAGAGTATCCCTGAGAATCAGGTACCGCGTTCCGCATATCAAAGATCACTTCATCCGGGGCGGTAAAGCCAAAGGGCGCAGGATTACCAATATTCAGCTTCAATATTTTGAGGCCGGATTCTTCCATACGGGCCGCCTCTTCCACCACGGGACCGCGCACATCATAAAGCACATGCTCCAGCTTTGCCGATTTCTCTATTTTTTTCATAATCATTTCTCCTCTCTGATTATTTCTATTACATCAGACACTGTAATTCCTTCGTAAATGCATCCACATCCCTGAATTCCCGATACACGGAGGCAAAACGGACATAAGCCACTGCGTCCAGATCCTTCAGCCGTTTCAACACCAGCTCGCCGATCTGAGTACTGTGCACCTCCCTGTCGGACATACGGTAGATCTCTCCCTCCACACTGTCCAGAAGCTGATTCAGCTTCTCTACCGGAATAGCCCGTTTATAGCAGGCCCGCATCAGCCCCGCCTCCAGCTTGGAACGGTCATATTGCTGCCGGGTCTGATCCTTCTTAATCACGATCAAAGGCATCGTCTCCACTTTTTCATAAGTGGTAAAGCGTTTCCCGCAGGAATCACAGTAACGTCTCCTGCGAATCGCCGCGTTCTCATCTACGGGCCGGGAATCCAGCACACGGGTATTGTCCGCAGAACAATAGGGGCATTTCATGCTCTCTCCTCCTGTACCATGGGCCTCTGGATCACATCTGTACCATACCGGCCCTCCAAAAACTGTTTATAATATGTTTCGTCTTTTCGAACTTTCTCTCCGTTTTCTTTCAGAAACAAAGCCAGCGTATACAGGGACGTCTCCCCTCTGTCATTGCGGTCGCAGAGCCATATCTCATCCCGGCGCAGCACCCGATTCGCCATGGTGGGCATATCATAGGATGTACCAATGAGCTGCGCGCCTTTCGTATTAACCTCAGGATCAGTAAAAAGCTCCAGCAGAAAACGAAAAACTTTGGGATGCAGCTTCTGGTTTACCTCATCGGCCAGCAATACCTTTCCTCCCGTGAGAGCCAGTACCGCCGCCGCATAAAGCTGCACGGCCTGACGAACGCCATGCCCCTCCGCCGCCAGAGGCAGAACGCCCGCTCTGTGCCTTACGGCAAGAGTTCCCTCTTCCTCCCATATATCCTGAATGCCGGTACCTCCGCAGGCAAGCGCCCGGGTCAGCATCCGGCGCATGTCGTCATCCCGGCAGACCTCTATCGCCGGCCCGTTATCCGGCACAGAACAATCCATATATGTCACATCACTGAGCAAAGACCGAATCATGTCAAATTCTTCCGTATGTACCTCAGAAAGTACATAGGAAAGCAGAGGGTCATTGTCTGTCACAGGAGAAATATCCAGTGATTCCAGCCCTTCTCCCAGATATACGCCTTCCGGGTCACGGTCAAAGACCACATCGTAAGTAGTATCCGTAAGCTTCCTTATGTATAATGTCTCTTCCCGGACCATACTGTCCTGAACCTTGAGCTGGTACTCATACTCTTTGTAATCCCCACGAAAAACCAGGTCATATGCCGTTGGCGCTTTCTTCAGCGCCGTGCCCAGAGCAAAAGTTTTGTCCAGCGTCATTGTCTCACCCGGTTTCTCTATTAACGCTTTCAGATGGGCCATCGCCTCCAGAACAGCACTTTTCCCGCTGCCGTTGGCGCCATAGAGCATGGCAACAGGCAAAATTCCCACCCCATCCAGGCGATTACGTATCAGGCTGTCGGCAAACTCCGTGATATTGGCTTCCAACAGGGACAGTTCCGCCGTCTCACGAATTGATTTATAATTAGTTACCGAAAACTGAACCAGCATGATCCTTCCTCCCTTTCATCTTGTCTGAAAATATTTTTATAGTATAGCACAAAATCTTATTCAGCACAATGAATACAGAGATTTTTTCTCACAAAGTTTTTTTGACACACTCCGCTTTCATTTGTCGCAATTGCGAAGATAATGTTCGGCATCAATGGACACAAGAATAATATCTTCTCCGATCTGTTTCACACATTCCCAGGGAATCACATACTCTGTCTCTCTGCCAAAAATCGAACATATTTTTCCCGGTCCCGGCACAATCAGCGCCGCCACTTTTCCGCACTTAATATCAATTTCAATATCTCCGGGAAAACCCAGGCTCGAACAGGTACAGGTATTGATCACTTCTTTACGTTTTAATTCGCAAAACCGCATTGTGAATTTCCTTTTTTATTCAGTATATGAAAAGACAGGATGTACCCTTGCCGATACATCCTGCCAAAATATATTTTTCTTCCGTTCGCCATATAATTCAACGTTAATTTTTCCTGCGGGGCCTGTAATAATTCCAGACGCCGTGCAGCGCATAAGCCGCGAAACAAAGGCAGCTTGCCAATAAACCCAACCCTGCCCGCCGATACACACCAAAGGTCATCTTGGCGGAATGCAGTTTGCTGCCGGATTTCCCCACAGTGGACAAAGAATAATTCAGATATGGTTTATCTATACCGTAACATACCCTGTATTTTTTCAAAATTTTCAGCCAGGTCAAATAATCCTCATGGATTTCTGAGTGTGCCATGGGAAACTCCCTGGCCACATCCATACGGATCACCACAGAGGAACAGGCTATGCTGTTATGTCCAAGCAGACTGTGGTAAGTCACTTTCTCCGGCACATGAATGATCTGGCCGTTTTTTCCGGATTCTTTACAGCACAGCCTTCTGGCCGTGGAACAGATCACCCCGCCGGTACGGGCAAGAAGACGCTCCTGCTCCGCAAGTTTCCCCTCCTCCCACCAGTCGTCCGCATCCAGAAAAGCCACATAGTCCCCCCGGGCCGCATCTACGCCCCGGTTCCTTGTTTCCGCCACACCCAGATTAGAGGGATTGTCAAGCAGGCGCACACGTCCGTCTGCGTCATATCTCCTCAGTATCTCCGCCGTCCTGTCCGTAGAACAGTCATTAATCACAATCACTTCCAGACTGACCTGTTGTCTCAGGGCCGAATCCACCGCCCGGACAATAGTCTCCTCCCCGTTAAAAACCGGAATTACCACAGATATCATGTTTTCTGTTCTCCTTTTTCCGACACCGGCAGCGCTGTGATTTTATTATCACTGATGCCCTCCGAAGTTTCTTTCTGAAACAGAATACGGAAAGTCATAAACATCAGTTTAATGTCCAGCCAGATGGAATAATTTTGAATATAAAAAAGATCCAGTTTCAATTTATCATAGGGAACCGTATTATACTTTCCGTACACTTGGGCATACCCAGTCAACCCTGCCTTTACTTTCAGACGATAATAGAATTCCGGTATCTCTTTCTCATATTGACGCATAATCATTTTTCGCTCCGGCCGCGGCCCCACAATGGACATATCCCCTTTCAATACATTAAAAAGCTGGGGCAGCTCGTCGAAATGCAGATTGCGCAACACATGGCCTATCGGTGTGATCCTGCTGTCATGCAACGTAGCCAGCCGGGCGCCTCTGTCCTCTGAATCCATGCGCATACTGCGGAACTTATTGATCATGAAGCTCTTCCCGCCGATCGTCAGCCTCTCCTGCCGATAGAGTACCGGGCCTTGGTCATACAATTTAATGCTTAATGCACACAACAACATAATCGGTGATAATACAATGATCGCAATGACGGATATCACAATATCCATAATACGTTTAGCAAATACCTGTTCCGCACTGGGGCCCATATTTCGGGAGAGCAAAAGAGGCGTGTCAAAAAGATGTATCCGCTCCGAGCCTTTAATCAATATATCAGAAATTTTGGGAGTCACATAACTTCGAATCGAATGGGCAAAACAATATTTCAGCAGACGGTTTCGAATCGCCGCGGGAAGATCCCAGATAATCACCGCCTCATAATCCTTCATCATCCGGAAAATGGTTTCCTCTCCCATGCTGATATGCACTTTTCCGCAGATCTCATACTTGTCCTTACGTTTCGTGACCTTCTGAAGAAACATGTCCGGCTTTCTGTCACCGTAAATCAATAGCATTTTTCTGGGAGGATACAATTGCAGGTAGATCCAACAGGATACCAGAGTCCAGAGAATCGCAAAAACCAGATCCGCTATCTCCACCACAAACATGGCTCCGGCAGACATGAACCAGCCGTTAATCAATGTGATCTCCAGATAGCCAAACAGATTCGCGCACAGGCTGGCCAGCGCCAGGGAATAAATAATATCCGCTTTTTTCATAAAACCGACCCGGAGGCCGCCATACATTTTTGAAAAGAGAAAACTTACCAGAGCATAAATACCAATCAGCACATAGTTACCGTTTCTGTAATAGGGCCGCTCATCCATGGCCGGAACATAGTAACCGTACCACGCGGCCGCAAACACCGCGGATATCGCCACAATATAGATTATGGCCAGCCCAAAGGCCACGATTCGCTTAAAGTACTCCCTCTGTCTCATAATTTTCTATATCCTCATTTCTCGAACGATCCCATGAAGCATGCTACATATCTGCCTCATTCTAGCAATCTCCCCATATTTTGTCAATAAAGTTCATCTTTTATTCGCAATAACGGTAACCGTTCGTTACTTTTGTTCGTGTAAGAATTCAGCCTGTCTGGCCTGTTACCAGCAACGGGCAGAAGCAAAAGCTTCTGCCCGTTAAAATCTCAGCGCACTGCTGGGTCTGTCGGATCATAATTCGTGGAGCCGGAAATTTTAATCGTCTTGGGCTTGCCAAGGGGCCCCGAATGCGAGCTGTCAAAAATCTTAACTTTTGTCTTAAGCGCACAGTGGTCATATATCCACTTGGCATCCCTTACGCACAGGCGAATACAGCCATGAGAAGCCGGCGATCCCAGCCTGTTATAATTTGACGCTTTGATATTATGCACGCTTCTCGACGAACCGGCTACTGAATGGAAATAGACGCCTCCCACCACATGGGTGGCATACTGTCCGTAAGACGGGCCCATCAGCACCTTCCATCTGTGTTTACGGTCCGTATAATAAGTTCCTCTGGGTGTCGGTGTGCCGGCCTTACCCACAGAACAGGCAAAAGCAGCAACAGGAATAATGTATCCTTTTTTGCCGTCTCTGGCATAAACCGTCACTGTGCACTTTCTCCGGTTCACTTCAATATAGAGACTTTCATTTTTGCCTAGTTTTAATATTTTTGTCAGATTTTTTACCTTAGAATCGTTTTTATAATAGAATTTGTAAGTCTTTCCGTTATATTTTTCATAATACCAGCCATTTTTCTTCATATCCGAGGCAGGTATCTTGATGGAAATAGTTTTTACCTTTTTCCCGGCCACATAAGCAGCCACATACACTTTGCCGGAATGTTTCAGATCCCTGGTCTTAAAAGTAACCTTTGCCGTATTTCCGCTGCGGCTCGCCTTATAGGAAACCAGATCGTCTTTACCCTTTTTATCGCTCCATACCCGGAAAGTCACCTTACCTTTCTGAGATATGTTTTTCATATAAATTTTCCTGGTATTGTTTTTCTCCGGTTTTAACACATAGAGATAATCTGTCAGATCCGGCTTGAACGTATCGCTGGCCACTGTGGATATTTTGCCGTTTCCCATAGTCACCAGCAACTGTACATGATATTTGCCCAGAGATCCCTTGAGAGCCGTCAGGCTCATGGTATAGGATCTTGCATTCCCGCTTCCCTTGGCGTCAAATATTACGGCGCTCTTTTTTGACCCGGTCCAGACTTTAAACTGCACCTTCTTGATACCGGAAGGCGCAGACAGGTCAGATGCGCGCAAACGATATGTACCGGCATTCTCGTCTGCCAGTGCAACGGACAGTTTCCCACTACAGTCCGACACCACAAATTCCTGCTTGTCCAATGACTTGTTCACACCGCAGGCGGCATATATTTTGGCTCTTGCCACATAGACGCCTGTGGAATCCGCAGAGAGCTTTCCAAGCTTCACCGTGGCCGTATATTCGCCCGTCTTCTTATTCAAATCCGCGGAAAATACCTGTGCTTTTTTTGCCCCGTCTTTCTTTGCGTATACAGAAAACTCTACTTTTTTGATTCCGCCGGGAACGGACGCGTCCGCAAGCTTCAAACTGACCTTTTTTTCTGTTTTGTTAAGCTCTGCCGACGTGATACCTTTATTTACAGAAAAATCATAGGTGGCCAGCTGTGACAAGGTTTTCTTTTTCCCTTTCTTGTCAACCACCACCAGCTTGGCTTTATAGACGCCCAGCTGATTCTTATGCCTGGCAATGTCCACCGTCACGCGGTAACGTCCGGAAGATTTTTTCTTCGCCGTATACGTATAGCTGTTGCTCTTGTCGTCTTTGCTGTATACCTGTATACGTACTTGTTTGATACCGCTGTCACAGGCCAGACCGCGCACCTCTACAACAAAATTCCCTTTTGCCAGCTGCTTTTTAGAGGCGGAAGTCTGAAAATCGGAACAAGTCACGGATTCCTTTTTGGGTGTTTCCGGTTCCGTCGGAGTCGTTGACTCTGACCCGTTCTCTTCCGCTGTCTTAACTTCCACTTTGGATTTGTCGCCAGTCTCCGTCTCGTTACTCTCTTCTTTTTTCTCTGTTTCTTTGTTTTCTGTTTCTTCGTTTTTTCCTGTTTCTTCGTTTTTTCCTGTTTCTTCTTTGTTTTCTGTTTTCTGTATTTCTTCTGCCGCCCCGATGTCTTTCACGCTGCTTACTTCATCTGCCGCTCCGGTATTTTCCGCGGCGCCGACAGGCGCAGAAATACCGGTCAGAAATAAGGAGATGAGCAGGGCATATATGCCCTGCCGAAAATATTTTTTTACCTGCATCCTCTCTCAATCCTCACTCCGCATTTTTTAATAGCCTACTTTTTTCCCGCTTTTGGTCATATAACCGCTGATCCTGCCGGCACGATAATCTTTCTTCTTTTTGGAATCAGATATTGCCGGATCTGTCGGATCATAATGGATGGAAGAAGAAACTTTGATTGTCTTGGGTTTGCCAAAAGGACCCGGCTTTTTGGATGATCCCTTCAAAATCTTCACAGTACTGCCCACAGACACATAGTCATATATCCACTTTGCATCGGCCACCGTCATACGAATGCATCCTGCCGAAGCGGGCCTCCCCAGTTTATTGTAAGTATTGGGGTTCAGGGACGTATGGGACTGACGGCTCACGGCTATAGCATGGAAGTACACATTTCCCACCACATGGGAAGCCCACCGTGCATAGACAATGCTTCCGTCCGGTTCGTACATCGGTTTCAGAGAATATTTTGCCACTGAACCATTATAGGATATCGAGTATGATCCCAGCGGTGTAAAAGAACTGTTTACGTTCAGACCGGACGCCCCCGCATTGCTGGAAATATTTCTTCCCACAGACACCGTAAACGCTTTGACCGGTATGCAGTATGATTTACGCTGTGAATCATAGGCGTACACTGTCACCACTCCGGCCGCCCGGTTCAGCTCAAGATAGAACTTATTTACATTAGAACTGGTGCTCTCCTTTATACCCAGCACTTTCGTCAGGTCTGTCTGCTTCACACCGTTCTTGTAGTAGAATTTGTAGGTCTTCCCCGCATATTTCTCATAATACCAGCCGTTTTTAACCAGATCTGATTTTTTCACTTTAAAAGAAAAATCATTACTGTCAATCAGAGCTCCCTTTACTCTCACATTCACATAGGCGGTGCCGGAATGTTTAAGATTGGCCATTTTGATCGTCGCAGAGGCAGAATTTCCCTTACGCTTTGCCTTATAAGTGGTCAGATCATCCGTGCCGCCGCTCTTGGTCCACACATCAAATGTCACGTCGCCTTTGGATGTCAGATTTTTGATGTATATTTTCTTTGTGAATTTTTTGCTGGTAGCGGACGCATAAATAAAATTATCCGGATTAAATTTATATTCACATTTCGCCGCAGTAGTTGTCATGCCATTAGCTATCGTGGCAGTGACAGAAACTTTATACGTACCCAGATGATATTTGTGATTCGCCAAATTTACCGTAGCCTTATAACTGTTATCTTTTTGCTTCTCGGCTGTGTAGGTATAACTGTCCTTAGAAGAACAGGATACCTTCATGGTGACTTTCGTCACACCGGCAGAGGACTCAACCGGACTGGTCTGCAGGACAAAAGTACCCTTCTTAACGCTGGGCTTTTTCCCCTTGACAGTCATAGACACGGTTCCCAGCTTAAATGTAGTGCTGTTAACCTCTATCTGCTTATTCCAGTTTGTGGTTCCCACTACTTTCACCACATAGGTTCCCGACTTATATTTTTTCAGCTTGGACGAAGCCAGAGAAGCCGACCAGGTATCATTGCTGGCTTTGTATTTTCCCTTTACCGTGACCGCTTTGCTCTCGCCTTTTGATTTTTTGTATACTTTAAACTGAATTGATTTAAATTTTCCTGCCGCATAAGCTTTTTTCAGCGAAAGTTTGATTGTCTTTTGCTGACTGGCCAGCTTTGCCTTTAATGTACCGCCCTTAAGCTGCATGTCTGCCGTTGCGGTCTGATCCAGGGTCACACTGCCGCCCTTGTTGTCCGTGAGCACTGCCTTGACCGTGTAGGTGTCCAGTGTATATTTGTTTAAGCTCTTTAATGATATGGTAAGCGAATAATTACCCTCGCTCTCTTTTTTAGCCGTCTTTGTGTAAACTTTATTCCCGGCGCTGCTGTACACTTCGAAGCTCAGACTCTTTACGCCGAGAGGTGAAGCCACTCCCTGGATATCGGCGGTAAAACCATTTTTAGCTTCCGACGTAGTAAAGCTCTTACTTGCAGCCGCAAGGGTGAACTTTACCTTATCCAAGGATACGGCATGGTCTCTGTCATCAGCGCCGTACACCACAGCCCGCGCATACCAGGTTCCGTAAGAAAGGGACTCGCCGACTTTCACATCCTTCCAGCTGAAACCGGAATCGCCGCCGTTGATATCCATTTCCTGCCGAATCTTGGCGTCGCTCTCATCTGCGCCGTCCTTCCAGACCCGCAGCTCGGCTTTCGCCTTACCGGGCACAATCACGTCCTTGCCGGAACGCTTCACCTGAAAGCTTCTCACCGCATCAGAATCTTCGCCGGACACACTGGTCTCCGCGGCGTCTGCATGAATCGACAGATCACACTCCCCGGCAGAAATATTCTCCTCACCGACCACAAACTCTACGGTGTAGACCCCGAATACGTTCCCGAGATCCGCCAGAGAAAAACTGCCGCCGGCCGTTCCTTCTTTGACCTCCAGATTATCTTTTCTGAATACTTCTTTGCCGTCCTTGTTTTTCACGGCCATGCTCACTGAAGTATCCTCAGCCACATCGCTTATCGTATAATTGCAGGCTCCGGACGCCCTGTCCGTCTCCAGCTTCGGCGATGCGGCATACACTCCCAGAGCAGTCCATATCACCGCAGCCAAAAAGGCCAGTCCCACCAGAGACAGGCGCAAAATACTTACCCGTCTTTTTCCATATGTAATCATAACAACTCCCCTTTCTAAGAATATATATTTCAGGGTTATACTAACACAATTTCCAACGCCGCGCCATACCTGGTAATTTTTTTAATATTATTTAATATTTGTAAATTTACCTCGCTTTTTTCTGAACTTTCCCGGCCTACAGCCGTACCGTACCGTCCTGCCTGTGCCGGGTTCGAAATGCCCGCGGGGTCATGTCGTACCGTTCCTTGAACATGCGATGAAAATAGCTGTTATTCTCATACCCCACGGCCGCAATCACATCGTTAACCGGCAGATCCGTGTCGCAGAGAAGCTGTGTGGCTTTGTTCATCCGCTTTCTCAACAACAGCTCGGTAAAATTGTAACCGGTCTGGGCTTTTACCATCTTGCTCAGTGTGTGCACCGGCTGATGCAGCCGCTCACTGAGCTCCGTCAGGGTGGCCGTCCGGTAATTTTGTTCGATATAGTTCAGTGTAGACATCGTAAGCATGTTGTCATAGTGGTTAGGCACCCGCATCTCAATATAGGGAGCCGAATCCACCAGATGCATAAACAAAAGTCCCATGGTCGTCTGATTAATCAAATTACTCTGCCCCTCCTCCTGCAGAAGAGAGAGAATCATATTTTCCATCAGATTCTGAATCTGAAGAATACCTGCCACTTTAAAATGCAGATATTCCCCCTTCTCCTGATTCTGACGCAGAATATTTACGAGAAAATCCGCCAGTACATTGCCCTTCCCAATCATTTGAGAAGCTACATCAAAAAATTCCGGCAGAACAATAAAATTCACGGCCAGATCGTCCGTTTTCGACGGCAGAATCTCATGTTTCGTATACTGGTTCAGAAAAAGCAGCTCCCCCTGGCATACTTCCACCGTCTTTCCCTCAATCCTGTTAACCACTTTGCCCTGACAGACATAAAATACTTCCACATAGGTATGACGATGCAGAGGAAAATGAACAAATCGGGTGTGCTTGCGTACGGAAATCAGCTGCCCTTCCTCCAGCATCTTTCGGCTGTCCACGGTAAACTCGTTGCCTGTGGCGTAGCGCTCCTTCTCCACACCCATGCTGCCCCGCAGAATCTGCTCTTCTTCCTCCGTAATCTCCCGAAGCCGTTCCAATAAAAATTGCTGCATATCCTTCTCCCACTCACGTATCCTTATTCTTTCTCGTACATAAATACGCTGAAATACAGCACCCGTTTTTCTCCGGCCCAGCACTCCAGGCCCGCCGTCTCGGCCAGCTTTGTCACATCCAGGCAGTACGCGGAAAGACAGGAATACACGTCATAATCCCTGGGACAGGGTTTACCGATCATCTGCATACACGTCTTTTTACACTGGGTACAGGGTCCCGCCATCATGGCGTCCGCTCTGATGCCCAACTCATCCAGCTTCTCAAGCACCTTGAAAGAAATCTCATTGTGCTTTTTCTTGACTGCCTTTGCCTCCGACGCGTTCATCACACTGTTTACATCCCAGGCCGTCTGCATCACCAGTACTCGCCGGTACTGCATCACTTTCGCTTCCATCTCCTCCGGCGTACCGCAATAGGGAGGACAGGAATAATTTACATCATAGTTTCCACAGGAATCTTCCTCGCAAAGCTTCCGGAATCCCGGATTAAAAACCAGATCCTTCGTATCCACAAAAGCATAGCCATAAACGCCTCCAATATCGCTAAGCGCCTCCAACAATTCGATATCGTTCATAACACACCTCCATACGGCAAGTATACCAGAAATCTGCGGAATCTGCCAGTATCAGGTTTTTTTGCCTAACGGCAAAAACGGTTTTCCATCCTTAACTAAGGACGGAAAACCGTATAACTTTGTCCGATCGGCAGTCACCGAAGCTCCCAATCAATTTCTCTTTAACTGAACCTCTGCCTCGTATTTCTCAATCTCATCATAATAACCGTTGGCAGTCACGCCGCACCGTCTGCAATACTCTTCCCAGATATCGCCGATGGGAAGCATTTTGCAATCTTCCATTGCCACCATTTTCCTGGACATCTGATTAGTATCCTGCAACTCTTTCAGGTAAGCGCTGGGGGTACACAAGGCATTGAGCAGAGCCTTCTGCATACTGCGGAAACCTGTCACCCATGCCGACACACGGTTAATGGACGCATCAAAATAATCCAGAGCGATATATGTGCGGTCCAGGCCGTCGCAGCGAACGATCTCCTGGGCAATCTCCTTCGTCTCATCATCCAAAAGCACCACATGATCGGAATCCCAGCGGATACCGCGGGTCACATGGAGAGCAATCTCCGGATAGAAGCACAGAAGAGCAGGAATCTTATCGGATACGACCTCTGTAGGATGATAGTGTCCGTTGTCCATCAGGGGCAGGCATTTATCTCTGTTGGCCGCCGCATAACTCAGCGCAAACTCGGCAGACCCCACCGTATACGCCTCCACGCCGATACCAAATACCTTGGACTCCACGCAGGGTTTCACCAGTTTCGGATCGTAGGGCTCGGACAGGATCTCGTCAATGGACTCTTTGTAACGCATCCTCGGTCCCATACGGTCGGCGGGAACATCCTTGTAACCGTCGCCGGTCCAGATATTCATGACACAGGGAACGCCTGTCTGCTCCGCAAAGTATGTAGAGATACGAATACAGGCTTTACCGTGTTCAATCCAGAATTTCCTCACTTCCGGGTCCGGACTGGAAAGAGACAGACCGTCTTTAATTTTCGGATGGGAAAAGAAAGTAGGGTTGAAATCCAGACCCATGCCTCTCTCCTTCGCGAAATCCACCCATCTCTGGAAATGCCTGGGCTCGATCTTATCACGATCCACAAACTCGCCGTCCTCAAAGATGGCATAGCAGGCATGTACATTGATTTTTTTCCTGCCGGGCATCAGGCTCATCGCCTTGTCCAGATCGGCAAACAGCTCATCCGGCGTCCTGGCCTTGCCGGGATAATCGCCGGTGGTCTGAATACCGCCGGTCAACGGGCCGTCATGATCAAAACCGATCACGTCATCGCCCTGCCAGCAATGAAGAGATACCGGAATCGTCTTCATTTTGGCAATCGCCGCGTCTGTGTCCACACCCATCTTTGCATAAATCTCTTTTGCAGATTCATATCTTGTGCTCATTGGATTCATCCTCCTATTATTATATGATTTTTGGGTTTTCACCCTCTATAGCAAAGCGACCTTTTATACAGTTCCGCCTTGATATCCGCGCCTATTCGCAGGTATACTCTTTCACGCCAAAGGATTTGAAAATATTATCTCTGGCCTCTTCAACGCTGGCAAATTCTTTCGCACGCAGCATCTGGGCAGTCAGATTCCCGATGGCTGTCGCCTCCGTGGGTCCGGCATACACGGGAACTTTACAGGCTTTTGCCGTCAGCTCATTCAAATATCCGGCATTGGCCCCGCCGCCGATCACATGGATACGGCCATACTTGCGGCCGGTAATGTTCTGCACTTCCTGTACGGTCTTTGCGTAACATTCCGCCAGACTGGCATAGATCACTGTGGCCAGCTCGCCCAGAGATTCCGGTACCTGCTGTCCTGTCCTGCGACAGTATTCCCTGACCTCTTCCACCATACTTTTCGGAGCCAGAAAACAATCGTCGTTGGCGTCCACCCGGGAAGGAAAATCCTTGCACTCTTCCGCCATCTCGCAAATCTGGCCAAAAGAATAGGCATCGTCGTATTCATGACGCACTGACTGTATCATCCACAGCCCCATAATATTTTTCAGATACCGGAAACGATAATCATAACCGCCTTCATTTGTCAGATTAGCCTCCATACTCTCCATAGAACAGTCTGCCGCTTTCGCCTCTACACCCATTAACGACCATGTGCCGGAACTGATGTACATAAAATCATCATCGTTGGCCGGCACGGCCAGTACCGCAGAACCGGTATCATGAGTAGCCGGAAGCACTACCTCCAGATCAAATCCGATCTCCTTGACCAGCTCCGGTCTCAGATTGCCCAGCACCGTACCGGGCTTTACGATAGAAGGAAATATATTTCTGGGGTAACCTAACATCTCGATCAACTCGTCGTCCCATTCTTTGGTCTCCGGGCTCACCAGCTGAGTTGTGGTTGCATTCGTGTACTCCGCTACCTTCTTTCCTGTCAGGCAAAAATGCAGGTAATCCGGTACCAGCAGCATGGTTTCGGTTCTTTCCAAATCGTCGGGATGGTTAGTTTTCACAGCCATCAGCTGATAAATCGAATTGAACAGCTGCTTTTGAATACCCGTCCGGGCATACAGTTTATCCTGAGAGATAATCTTATATACTTCTTCATCCATACCGTTTGTACGGCTGTCACGATAGCCTACGGTATTACCGATCACCTGATCATCCTGATCCAGCAGGACAAAATCCACAGCCCAGGTATCGATACCCATACTGACCGGTATCTTACCGATCTCTCTGCATTTTTTCAGTCCGTTAACCACTTCGGCAAGCAGCCGATCCATCTCCCAGCAGAGCTCGCCGTCCTTCATTTTCATGCCGTTCTCAAAGCGGTGAATTTCCTCGAGATGCATTTTGCCATTGACCATATGGCAGAGAATGTGACGGCCGCTGGAGGCCCCGATATCTACGGCCAAATAGTAATTACTCATCAAAATACCTCCTGTAATTGTATTCACAGCAGTATAATTAACCAAATCTTTTCACTGCCGTCTGAACTTCACTGTCATTATTTTACATGAAAACAGGACACTAAAAAAGTCTGTAATTTGCCCAAAAAAGTGTCCTGATTTGCAATAGATTGACGAAAGGCCGTAAAACAATACGGCCTTTCATAAAAAACAATATCTTACTGAAGAATTTTGAGAAATCTCTGGTACGCCTCCTGCCAGGCTTCCGTATCCTGCGGCTCATAAGTGTCGAATTTTTCCGAACGGGCGATCAGTTTTCTGGCCGACCACAGGCCGTCAATCTCCGGAACATCCTTTGCTGCGGCAAGCTGGAGCACCAAATTACCGAGGACAGTGGCCTCGCCGGGGCCGGCCACAACGCGGCATCCCGTGGCATTAGCGGTAAACTGGCAGAGCAGGTGGCTGTTGGTACCGCCGCCTACCATATATATCGTAGAATAATCTTTTCCGGTACAGTCCTGGATCTCCTCCAGGGCCTTGCGATAAGTCAACGCCAGGCTCTCGTCGATGCAGCGCACCACATCGGCAATGGTTTCGGGAACCTTCTGTCCCGTCCGCCGGCAGAACTCGCGGATACGGCCCGGCATATTTCCGGCGGGCACAAATTCAGGCGCATTGGGATCTACGAAGCTGACCAGAGACGGAGCCGATTTCGCCATAGTCTCCAACTCTCCGAATCCATACTCCTCTCCCTCCCTGATCCACTGTCTGCGGCTCTCCTGAATCAGCCAGAGGCCAATAATATTTTCCAGGAAGGAAGCCTTGCCGTCGCAGCCGCCCTCATTGGAAATATTGTATCTGACAGATTTCTCATCGATAATGGGATCATCCAGCTCCGTACCGAACAGCGACCATGTACCGCAGCTCAGGAAAATGAAATCCTTCTCCTCCGCGGGAACGGCGATCAGTGCACTCTGGGTGTCGTGAGCCGCTACAGCCACCACCGGAACAGCGGGTACGCCCAGCTCTTCACAGATCTCATCGCTCAATTTTCCGACTACCGTACCGCTGGGCACGATATCGGTCAGAATACGTCCGGGAATGCCCAGAGACTCCAGCACTTCCGCAGACCATGTCCTGTTTCTGGCATCCAGAAGCTGGGTGGTCGTAGCCATTGAATACTCTGTATGCTTTTCTCCCGTCAGGAAATAGATAAACAGGTCTGGCGTTAAGAGCAGCTTGTCCGTCCGCTCCAGGAGCTCCGGTCTCTGCTTCACCAGTGACAACAACTGAAATACCGTATTAAAGAAATTGAACTGCGTACCCGTAAGCTCGTAGAACCGCTCTTTATTCAGCTGTTTGAAGCTCTCCTCCATCATCCCGTCCGTTCTCTTATCACGATAATGAATGGGATTCTCCAGCAAACGGCCCTCTTTATCCAGCAGGCCGAAGTCCACGCCCCAGGTATCGATACCGATACTGTCAAAGCCACCCGCATGTTTGGCTTTGATAATACCCTGCTTTATTTCAAAAAACAGGCGGAGAATATCCCAGTACATCACTCCGTTCACGATCACCGGATCGTTGGAAAACCGGTGAATTTCTTCAAGGCTGATGGTCTCTCCGTTGTAAGTACCAATCATGGCGCGGCCGCTGGACGCGCCGAAGTCAAATGCTAAAATCCTCTTGTTCATGGCAGTAACCACCTTTACTCGTTTTCTCTATAGTAACAAATATCGGTGGGAATTTCCATACTTCTTTCTCAGTTTTTGATAAACGTTTAAACAATTCATTATCACGAACTTCCAGGAGACTTTATCATATAATATAAACATTATTATCCCAAATGCAGGCAAATCGACTATTAAACACCTGCTATAATTTAGCATGGAGGTCTGTATAGGAATAAGAAAATATTGATAATTGAGGATGAAGCGACAATACAGAAAATACTATCTGAACCGCTTACCTTTACAGGATACGAGATTACTACCGCTTCGGACGGATTGGAGGGAATCAACTTTTTTCACACAGAAGATTTTGACCATATTCTATTGGATATCATGCTGCCTAAGATTAACGGATATACCGTATGTGAAATGATATGGCAGGAGTCGCAAATTCCAATTGAACAAAATCGCTGCGCGATGACCTGCCAATAGCTGAACGCTCACCCACAATCCCCTATATAATCCGGTGGTTTTCGATTTCCGAAGAAACAATCGGCATCTCCGGATACAGCCAACTGGTATTCATCCCATTGCTCATCATCTGTAATGCCACTTTCTGCGGGTTTTTTATGATAATCTGACACAGGCATTCCGCCGCCATGGCATTATAATCCATTGCGTCCGGGTTGATACTGTTTTTTCTCAAATCCGACTCCCAAGGCTGGTTTTTATAAAAAGGAAATACAGAAAAAACCCCTTTTTGCGCTTTGATCCTTTCCGAATGATAGGGGTGCACGACACACAGAGGCGGCAGTTTTCTATCCTCAAGAACATATCCGTCTGAATAGATCCTTGTCAACAGATAATAATACGGATTCATGACATCCCCCTCCACCAACAGTTCTTTCAACCTGCTCCTGTCACGCAAGATCTCGTCGTTGATACTGCTGAGATTAACGATATGATCAATATGGGCGGTTTCATCGGTTTCCGAATATTCGTCTGTATCGCCATATATTCTCAATTTTTTTAATATTTTCCACTGTTCTATTTTGGATAATTTCAGATCCTTCATCAACGCTTTTTGCAGATACTGATCCTCTTTCAGATATTCTATGATTTTCCTGTTTAACATTTGGGGATTCAGAACCCATACACAGGGCACACATTTTTTTCTCTCCCCTTCCTTATATTTGCTTTCGTCAAAAAAAGGCTCTAACGCAAACAACAGGGAATGCATACTGGACTCCGACCAGTCTAAGACTCTGGTATATATTTGATGATGCTGCATCACTTCCAGCCATTCCACTCTTGATGAAGGTTCTTTGTTCAGAAGATGGAAGTTCTTTGCGATGTAATGCTGCGTACGGATATCTTCCGCATAATGGAGCTTTGTATAATTGCCCGCCTGCTCTTTCTTTTTGGCAAATGCCTTTGTGCGAAACAGGGAAGGGATCAATGAATATTCTGCATTGCTCTGCCCCCTAAACCACAGAATCGACGGACTCGTATACTTGCCGGGACGCCGCTGCTCGATTTCAGACACCACTTTCATATAATCCCCCAGGCTGCAGACGCACTTTCTCATAACTGACATGTTGCTCCCCCTCCTATCCGCTGTGCAACCTGGCATTTGTTCGCACAATACATATCCAATAAAAAATCAATACTATATTCGTTCAATTTTTCTTTCATTTCTGTATTTCCCATCAGTTTGTACGGTTCATTCTGCATCTCGCTGATTTTCCCACAGAAATCTCCCAGACGCCGGACTAAGGGCTTTTCATCTTCGCACATTTTTTCATTCAAATCCTTCAGGTTACTGACTCCTCTCACGTAATCTTCCCGCAGCTCTGCAAAATCATTAAAATAGCAGATCTTCTCTTCGCCCCATGCCATTATATCTACCATCATATGTGCCATAATCCCATAAAGCTTTAGCATTTCATATTCCTGTTCCCTAAGGAACTTTTCCCGGACATCATTCCTCCCGATGATATGCTCGCAATAATCTGCCAGCTCCTCTGCCCTGTCCAGCATCCTGATCACCTGGTTTTCATCATCCCGGCTAACCGGATTTCCGTTTTCCCATGGCAGACCGGATTCTGCGTCCCCTGGGCAAATCCTGCAGGCAGCCCCGGCAACGGCCTCCTCCAATCCCCGAAGCATCTCAACACATAATTGCCTGAATTTTTTATAACTCAGTTCATCCTTTTCATCCAGGCACCACTGAAAGAGGAGTATGTTCTGGCTTCTGCTGGCATATTCGACAGGCACCTCCTGATTATTAGGCCAGTTGACGGCAAGTAAATACAGGTAACCAAAGGGTGTCAGCTTCATGGCATTACACATGAACATATCCGCTGTCTCTTCCCTGTATTTTCTGCTTCTCCAGTCGATCATTTTCATCATACTATCGAATTGCTGTATAACAACCTCGCCGATTTCTTTTTCAAAAATACTGTTGTTTTCGTCGGTTATATGGTCAATGCCCAATGCCCTGCCTATCCAGGATAAATTATTGTCAAAATCATCTTTCAGGCAATTCTGAATCTCTTCCCCGTCCCATGCCTCCGTAATGTTCTGATATGCCTTCTGTAAAAACTCTTTTCTTTTCGCATTACCATAATTTTTGGCCGCTTCATCACTTCCATATTCATCATACATCCACTTGAAAAAAAACCAAAATACCATCCATATTTCTTTTACCGCGCTCTGTACTTTCTCTTCTCTAATCTTTCCAAAGGCTTTCTGCCACTCACCTCTATAATCAAAAGTCTCCCTTTCCTTTACCCACGCTTTAAATTTCTTCGTTCCCCATATCCGTCCCGTATTTCCTGTTTTCTGACACGCACACTCCCATGCAAGGCCATAGGCACATTTAACAGCCTTTTCCCGCTGAATCTCATAACTTTCACTTTCCCGCTGGATCTCATAGCTTTCACTTTTATCCTGTTCAGGAAACTGATTTAAAATCTCTATCGCGTCCTGACACTGACTCTCACCTGGCCGATAATAATTCATAATCCTTTTCAAAAATATATGAAGGACAGACTTTATATTACTTTTCTTGCCCCAAAAGCCAAAATCATTATGGATATCCCTTCTCAGACGCTCCAGGAAAATAGTAAGCGGAGCTTCCTGAAAAGAATATTTCAGTTCCCCGTTCCCATCCATGCTGTAATTCATTTTCAAATAGGCGTCCGTAAAGGAGCGCACCAAATATTTCCCGAGAAGTTCATTCCACCCTGTGATTCCTGTGGTACTTTGAAATCTCAATCTCCATTCATCTATGATATCCCGCATCATCGCATGGACTAAATATTTCAGAAGGGCGTCATTCCTCTCCTTCCTGGATTCATACCGAAATTGATGCGCCACCTCATGGAACAAAGTAGTGACCATATTCCGCACATTTCCCAGCTCCGTCAGTGTCGGCACACTGATAACCATGCAATATTGATCCTGCTTACCTGCCCTGATCTCTCTTTCTCTGTCCCAATCCTCCATCACGCCTTTAAGAAAAAGCGTTTCAACAGACACATCCTCTTTGGACAGGGCCGGAACCACGATGGGAAGATAGCCGCACTGATCCGCCCGGTTTATCGGATTCATCTTTTTCCTCTGATAAAACTCAGTAAATACTCTTAAAAACTCGCTGTACCCGATCAGCAGCTTCTCCATACTCACATTTGATTCAATATTATAATTAGGTGTCTGGAGCGACTGCAGATTATTATTGCGTATATACTGCGCATACTTGTCAAGGGCACAGACAGATTCTCTGATATAATCTTCCAGTAAACTAAGTATTCTCTCCTTCTTTTCTGTCTCCCGATATATTGCGATATACACTTCGATGGATTCTATGATAACGTTCAACTGTTCCAGCAAAACAGCTGCATATATGCGCGTATCCGAAAATCCGTTAATTCCGTAACACAGCTTGATCAATTTATCAATCAAGTCCATATAGTGATTCATATTTTTCCGGTAAGATCCTATTTTATATACTTCCTGCCGGACTTCACTGCACTTCTCCTCCACGGTCCGATATATTTCATTGATTCTGTTTTCCAGATAATCTTCCTTCGACTCCGTTGTTACTGCATGGATCATGTCGCTCAATTTTTCGCTGCAAAACGTGCCGGACTCCTCTTCATCTTCCTGGGCTACCAGGTATCTTTCATTGATATAGGACAGATAATGGTGTTCCATTAAATATCTCAAATATGCTACAATCCCATTGTTTTCAGACGCCTCTACCGCGCTTGACAAAACATTCCCCGTTTTCTTGTATTCTTTGATATCATCCAGTAAAGTCAAAAACTGTTTTTCTGTAAGGCGGACACTAAAATCATATCTCCCGTTCAAACCATGCAGCTGAATCATTGTATATATGCCTTTTTCTTTCAGATCCTTGTCTGCTTCTTCTTTATTTCCCCAATATAAATTGGAATAACAGCCTCTAAGAACAAAACAGGCTTTCCGGTGCGTTTCTTCTTCCACTGTTTCGTCACTTGCTTTCTGTTTTCCCAATTCCTGCCGGATGATATCATTGTTCAGTGTTAAAAGCGTATATGTCTTGTATAAAACCAGCCGTTTCCATTCAGATCCCCTGGCAAATCTGCGCCTCAACATAGAAGAAACCCGAAAAGAAGTCTCCGCTTTGCCGCTCCGAAGCACCAGCGCATAATCGCCCGCAGATAACATTTTATATATCCGAAATGTGATCGGACCGCATTGATTAACCTGGGAAAATTCTGATACGGCAGTATGAAGATCTTCATAAATGGCATCCATGATTTCTCTTGCGGATTTTTCCGGAAGCGAATGAGCCATAACCTCCGGTGTGATATGTATCTGGATCACACTCAGAAAACGCATACTTGCATCTTCTATACAAAAAGGATCTCCACACTCCTTTTTGCCTGTCTCGGATTTCATCATTTCTGCGCTGCAGTACAGAGAGTAACTTTTAGCGGCGACATCAAGAATATCCATTTTTTCATCCGGCCAGATTCCCATAATAGAGGCAAAAGAAGAAGATAATTCTTTTTTCTCCACCTTCATAACGTCGAAATAATCCGTCGCAAAGTAGAGATCCTGTTCCTGCTCATCCCATGCCGTCCTATCAGGTTGTTGACGAATAATCTTTCGTACCAAACGAATAATACGCACATCTGCTTTCATCACATTTTCCTCTTTCGCATTTAGATACGCCCGACTTCACAGTACTATTTTCCCTCTGTATCCCCTTTCATAAAACAGGCCCTTTTGAAAATCCGAAATAATACCGTTGCTCTTGTCTTTCATTTTTTCTATATATTATTTCTCAAAAGCTTTATCAGCGCTCATAGAGGACATTATACGCTATTCCCTCAGTGTCTTTCAAGTATAATCTTGCAAAAACGCTGCAGCCTCCCTGATTTCTTAATCAGGGAGGCTGCAGCATTTTAACATGTCAATTTATATGACCATTTGCTTTTTTCTTCTTGCCCTTCTCCGACGCAATTCCAGTTCATGACCGCTTTGCTCCGTATACTCGCTAAGACTGTCTCTGGGATTCTGTCTGCTCGGCCTCTGCAAATCTCTCGCAGCAAATGTGTCTATTATGCGGCTTGTTTTCAACTATCCTGCCACCTCACATTATGGTTATCCGCATATCAGGAGCCACAATAATACCCTGGCTATGCCCAATTCTATTATATGCAGAATCGATTCAACAATTACATCTATCGCATAGGGTAAAACCCCCATAAAAAGAACATTTTTCCTTTTTATATGATCATTTACCCCATGCTTCTTCTTTGTTTCTATTTATTGTTAATAGCCGCCTGTGCTGCAGCCAATCTTGCGATCGGCACGCGGAACGGTGAGCAGGACACATAATCCAGACCGATCTTATGGCAGAACTCAACGGAAGACGGATCTCCGCCGTGCTCGCCACAGATACCGATGTGCAGGCTGTTATTTACGGGTTTGCCCAGTTTGATAGCCATATCCATCAGCTTGCCGACGCCTGTCTGATCCAGTTTTGCAAAGGGATCGTTCTCGAAAATCTTAGCGTCATAGTAAGCATCCAGGAACTTGCCAGCATCGTCGCGGGAGAAACCGAAAGTCATCTGGGTCAGATCGTTGGTACCGAAGCAGAAGAAGTCAGCCTCTTTGGCGATCTCGTCCGCTGTCAGGCAGGCTCTCGGGATCTCAATCATCGTACCTACTTCGTACTCAAGATCAGATCCTGCAGCCGCGATCTCGGCATCCGCTGTCTCAACCACAAATTTCTTCACATATTTCAGCTCTTTGATATCGCCGATAAGCGGGATCATAATCTCCGGCTTCAGCGCCCAGTCGGGATGAGCTTTCTTCACATTGATGGCGGCGCGGATCACAGCCTTTGTCTGCATCTTGGCAATCTCCGGATAGGTGACGGCCAGACGGCATCCGCGGTGACCCATCATCGGGTTGAACTCATGCAGGCCTTCGATGATCGTCTTGATCTCGTCAACGGTCTTGCCCTGGGCCTCAGCCAGTTTCTTAATA
Organism: uncultured Lachnospiraceae bacterium; assembly: GCA_949471785.1. Classification (GTDB taxonomy): domain Bacteria; phylum Bacillota; class Clostridia; order Lachnospirales; family Lachnospiraceae; genus UBA11957. The sequence goes on from CASWRE010000011.1 coordinate 67,997, forward strand.
TCTTCTTCCTCTGTCGGAACAAACTCATGCAGAGGCGGATCAAGGAAACGGATCGTAACCGGGCAGCCCTCCAGAGCTTCGTACAGCTTCTCAAAGTCTCCCTGCTGATAAGGCAGGATCTTGTCCATGGCCGCTTCTCTCTCTTCAACGGTGTCGGAGCAGATCATCTCACGGAATGCCGCGATCCTCTCCTCGTCGAAGAACATATGCTCGGTACGGCAAAGGCCGATACCCTCGGCGCCCAGCTCACGGGCTTTCTTTGCGTCGGACGGCGTATCCGCATTGGTGCGGACTTTCAGCGTCCTGTATTTATCTGCCCAACCCATGATTCTGCCGAACTCGCCGGCGATGGTAGCATCTACAGTGGGAATCAGGCCATCATAGATATTACCGGTGGTGCCGTCGATGGAGATACAATCCCCTTCATGGAAATCTTTTCCGGACAGCGTAAATTTCTTATTGGCTTCGTCCATGGCGATATCGCCGCAGCCGGACACACAGCAGGTCCCCATACCACGGGCAACCACAGCCGCATGGGAGGTCATACCGCCGCGTACGGTCAGGATACCCTGTGCGGACTTCATACCGGTGATATCCTCCGGGGATGTCTCCAGACGTACCAGAACGACCTTCTCACCCCTGGCAGCCCATTCCACTGCATCGTCAGCGGTAAATACAATCTTACCGCAGGCAGCTCCGGGGGAAGCGCCGAGTCCCTTGCCCATCGGTGTAGCTTCTTTCAGAGCTTTCGCGTCAAACTGCGGATGAAGCAGCGTATCCAGATTACGCGGATCAATCATGGCCACAGCCTCTTCCTCTGTGCGCATGCCTTCGTCCACCAGATCGCAGGCGATCTTCAGCGCGGCCTGGGCTGTTCTCTTACCGTTACGGGTCTGCAGCATATAAAGCTTCTGATTCTCAACGGTAAACTCCATATCCTGCATATCTCTGTAATGATTCTCCAGAGTCTCGCACACCTTCTTGAACTGTGAGAATGCATCCGGGAATTTCTCTGCCATCTGAGCGATGGGCATCGGCGTACGCACACCGGCAACCACGTCCTCGCCCTGAGCGTTGGTCAAAAACTCACCCATCAGCTTCTTCTCACCGGTAGCCGGATCACGGGTAAAGGCAACGCCTGTACCACAGTCATCACCCATATTACCAAAGGCCATGGACTGTACGTTTACGGCCGTACCCCAGGAATAGGGGATATCGTTGTCGCGGCGGTATACATTGGCACGGGGGTTGTCCCAGGAACGGAACACGGCTTTCACAGCGCCCATCAGCTGCTCCTTGGGATCATCCGGAAAGTCCTGACCGATTTTACTCTTGTACTCTGCCTTAAACTGGGAAGCCAGCTCTTTCAGATCATCGGCATCCAGCTCAACATCCTGTGTCACGCCCTTTTTCTCTTTCATCTGGTCGATCAGCTCTTCAAAATACTTCTTGCCGACCTCCATAACCACGTCCGAATACATCTGGATAAATCTTCTGTAGCAATCCCATGCCCAACGGGGATTGCCTGATTTCTCAGCGATTACATTCACAACAGTTTCATTTAATCCCAGGTTCAGGATCGTATCCATCATGCCCGGCATGGAAGCCCTTGCACCGGAGCGAACCGATACGAGAAGCGGATTCTCGTTGTCTCCGAATTTCTTACCGGTGATTTCCTCCATCTTCACGATATACTCGTTAATCTGTCCCTGAATTTCATCGTTAATCTCTCTGCCGTCCTCATAGTACTGCGTACAGGCTTCCGTTGTAATCGTAAAGCCCTGCGGCACCGGAAGTCCCAGGGTCGTCATCTCTGCCAGGTTCGCACCTTTTCCACCAAGGAGCTCACGCATGTTGGCATTTCCTTCGCTAAATAAGTATACCCACTTTCTAGCCATTAAAAATTCCTCCTGTAAAGTATTGTCCGATTTTGCAAAAAAGGGCGCAAAATCTCGTCTTACATAATAAGATTAGTTATATTTTACCATAAAAAGGTTCGTAGTCAAGCCGATTCCTTTGTTATTTTATTAACGTATCTGTATCCGTTACTGTTCAAGGGTCGGGAGTTTGACAGTTAAATAATGAAAAAAACACTTGCAGGCCTCATAAAACCTG